>NZ_SMKX01000172.1 GCF_004349055.1 Kribbella antibiotica | reverse complement strand
GGTTGGGGGTGGGTTGTCGGTGCTGGAGTATGGGTGTGGGACTGGGCCGGCGGCTTGTTTCTTGGCGGGGCTGGGGTTTCGGGTGACGGCGGTTGATTTGATTCCCGAGGCGATCGAGCTGGCGAAGGGGTTTGCGGCGGAGCTCGGGGTTCAGGTGGAGTTCGGCGTACAGGATGTTTGTCGTTGGCCGGTTGAGGTTGAGCGGCGATATGACGTGGTGATCGACAGCTACTGCTTGCAGAACATCGTGCTCGACGAGGATCGGGCGGCGGTGTTTCGTGGGGTGCGCGATCGGCTCGCGCCGGGCGGGCGGTATCTGATCTCAACCGCCCTGTACGACGCCAGTCGCGTCTACAGCGAAGAGTTCCGGTACGACGCGGTCACGGGGATCTGTTATCGGGGCGAGCTGCCTTATCGCCGGCATCTCACCCCGGACGCGTTGCGGGCGGAGCTGACCGCGGCGGGGTTCGAGGTGGTGTCGCTCAGCGGCGATAATTCGGTGTGCACGGCGGCCTGACAGCGGTTACGGTCCGGGGATGTCTGATCTTCTGCCGCGATCGACGCCGGCCGCCTCGGGAATGTCCAGCAGGGCGATCATCGCGCTGCTGGATCGGATCGCGGCAGAATCCATTGAGCTGCACTCGATCATGGTCGTGCGGCAGGGGCACATCATCGCGGAAGGCTGGTGGGCGCCGTACTCGGCTGAGCGCCCGCATCTCCTGTATTCGTTGACGAAATCGTTCACCTCGATGGCTGTCGGGATGGTGATCGTCGACGGCTTGCTGTCGTTGGACGACCGCGTGGTGGACGTCTTGCCCGAGCACGTCCCGGCTGATGTTTCGGAGCAAGGGCGACGGCTGACCGTTCACCATCTGCTGTCGATGACGGCCGGGCATGCCGGCGACAGTCTGGGCGAAGCGTGGGAGCTGGAGCCGGATGATCTGGTGAAGGGGTTTCTGCGGGTGCCGTTCACGGAGCCTGAGGGGACGCGGCACACCTACGACAACGCGACCACGTTCATCCTGGCGCGGATGGTGGAGCGCGTCACCGGCCGCGGCCTGCCGGAGTTTCTCGATGAGCGGCTGTTCACGCCGATGGGGATCGAGTCGCCCGAGTGGGATCGGGTGGCGAGCGGCCTCGCGTTCGGATTCCACGGGCTGCATCTGACGACCGAGGCGGTCGCGGCGTTCGGTGAGCTGTTGTTGCGCGGCGGTCGCTGGGGCGATCAGCAACTCGTCCCGCGCGAATGGGTGGAGCTCGCGACCCGGCAGCAGGTCGAGACGCTGCCGGTCGATGACGAGTGGGCCACCGCCGACTTCCTGTGCGGGTACGGATACCAGGTCTGGATGTCGCGCCACGGCTACTTCGGGAACGGCGCCTTCGGCCAGCAATGCATCGTCGTACCGGAGCATGACCTCGTCATCGCCGTCACCTCCGCTCTCGACGAGCGGCAGCCGATCCCTGGCATCTTCTGGGATCACCTGCTGCCCGGGCCGGTCGATCCAGCCGACGACGAGCTCCTCGCTGAGCGGCTAAAGCAGTTGTCGATTGCGCCGGTGTCAGGTGCTCCGGGGCGTTCGGCCAAAGCCACAGTCGACGCGTCCGCTGCGGACTCCGCATTGCCCGCTGGTACGGCGGTAGTCGTCGAAGCCGTCGATGGCGGCTGGCTGCTTGAACTCGGCGCGTGGCCGGCCATCGAGGTCGGTCACGGCGAATGGCGGGAAAGCTCGCCACTCGGCCGAGCCGTCGTCGCCAGCGGCGCCTGGCAGGGCGAAACCTTCGTCGGCAAGCTCTACGTCATCCCCACGCCACATCACGTCCGCCTGCAACTCGACGCGGCGACCGGGATCGCAACCGCCACCTGGAACGGCGTACCGCTGACCGGCCCTAACCTCGAGCTCCTCATCCAATCCCCGCTGATGACTCGCCCCGACGTCGCCTAACCCTCAGGTACCCAGCAGAGACAGAAGGGGTGGCCGGCGGGGTCGGCGTACACGTTGGTGCCGCGGGCGGTGGCGGGGTCGCCGGCTTTGAGCAGGCGAGCGCCGAGCGCGAGGGCTTTGTCGTGCGCCTCGGTGTGGGTTGCTCGGCCCTCGAAGTAGAGGTCCAGGTGGATCTGCTGGGGCTGGGCGGGGTCCGGCCACGTGGGTGGTCGATGGTCGGGCGAGTGCTGGACGCCGAGCGCCCAGCCGCCATCCACCCAGATCGCATGCCAGTGGTCGCCCCACTTCTCCACCGTGCCATCGAGCAACCCCGCCCAGAAGGTGCTCTCGGCATCGAGGTCCGCGGCGTCGAACACGATCATCCGGTGCTTGATCTCCATGGGGAGAGTCTGCCGGGTCCGAGCCAGTGGTCGCCAGGCTTGCGGGTGCACCGATGAACGGGTGGTGGTCCGTGGCGCTCAGGATCTGAGGTACCGATCGCGCTGGAGCGGTGGGTTTCCGCGCGACCACTACCCGTTGATCGGTACGGCGAAGGGTGCCCTCGGCAATTAGATCGCGGGTGCGCATGGTGTCGGCTCAGCGGTCTGACCGCCACGCCATCACAATTGTGGTCGCGGGGACGGCCTGAGCGGGGGACGACGCGGTGGGAGGCGATTGTGATGGGCTGGCGGTTCGTCAGGCGAGGAAGTGGTTGAGGTGCTGAGCCCAGACGTCCGGTTTCTCGAAGTGACACATGTGCGCGGCGTCGGGGATGACTGACAACTGCGTCTCCGGTACGGCGGCGTGCAGCCGCTCGGCGAGTTGGACCGGGAAGCCCATGTCCTTCGCCCCGTGCAGGATCAGGATCGGCTTGGCGAACTTGCGCAGGATCTCTTCGGCATCACCCGAGAACCAGGGGTGGTAGAGGCCGGCCATTGCGCGCTCCCAGCTCCAGTCGCCCTCATCGGTCCCGAGGCTTTCCAGGAGCTCGAGATACGCCGGTGCCTTCGCCAGGTCCCACACGAAGATCGTCGAGTTGCGTTCCTCGGGTTTCGCCGCGCGCTCGCGCCGCTGGTACTCATCCCAGCCGGCCAAATACTCCTCCGCCGCACCACCGTCGTACGCCGAAGTCGACGCCAGGACGAGTCGCCGTACGAGCGAAGGGTGTTTGTCCACGAACTGCAACGCCGCCCGCCCACCGGTCGAGAACCCGAGCAGATCCACCGGCCCCAACCCAAGCTCCACGATCAACCGGCGCGTGTCCTCCACGACGAACTCCGGCTGCAACCGATCCGCCGGCAGCCCACGAGTGCTCCGCCCACACCCCCGGAAATCGAACAGCACCACATGCCGCTCAACCTCCGCGAACCCCGGCACGAGATACCCATGCCCCACATCAGGCCCGCCATGAATCACCACCAACGAAGGCTCATCACGCCGCTCGCCCAACTCACGAACGAACAGCTCGACCTCACCTACATCCACCATCCGCTCCATCGTCAGATAATCCCAGCGACGTCGGACAGTTTCTCTGGATACTGAGCGGGTGAACGCGCATGAGCCGAGCGGGCTGGAGAAGTACACGTGGACCGAGGCTGACTTCAGCCTGATGGGTTGGCACGACGCTAAGGTCCACGCGATCAGCGTTGGCGAGAACGAGGATGGACAGTTCCCACCGGGACGGCTGTTGCTGGACCTCGACTACATCGTGCGGTGGGTCGATCCGGTCCTCCCATCGCCGTACTTCTCGTTCTGGATCGCGCCCGCGACTTTGGTGTTCGAGACCTGGGACATCGAGGGGGAGCTCGAGCCCGCTGTCAACTTGCTGGAGATCGCGGACCTGCACCGGCTCGATTCACCGGACCACCTGCCCTATCTGTTGTGGCACATCGACGGCCAGAACTTCGACCTCCGGATCCGCGCCACCGGGTACACGCAGTACTTCCGCAGGGAGCCTCAGCACGTCTCGCATCAGCACCTCACCATGGCGCAGCGCGGCGGGCTCAGCTTTGCCGAGGTGTCGTTCGCTTAGGCGGTGATGGGGATGCCTACGTCTTGGCATTCGCGGATCTCGCAGGGGGAGGGGAGGAGCTTGGTGAGGTTGTCGGCGGTGGAGTGGTCGGGGAGGTCTACGAGGTAGGCGCCGTGGAGATCCGTGGGCGGTTCGGTGGGGAGCAGTGGGAGTACGGCGTGCAGGGTCCCGTGGGCGCGGACAGCGGTGGTGAAGGCGGCTAGGTCTGCCAGGTACTGGTCGCGGGTGGTCTCGTCGGCTGCGTTCCAGCGGTTGTAGTGGTCGGGCGCGGTCAGCAGGATCAGGTATTTGGCCATCAGGAACCTCGTCTCAGAGTGGATTGCTGTCTTGGAGCTGACGTACACGGGCAGCCGGGATCGACAGGTCAGGGCTCGATCAGGCAAAAGACGGTCCCGTCGGGGGCTTGCATGACGGTGAAGTCCGCGTCGGGCGGGTAGGTCCAGTCCTCGACGAGGTGGGCACCCAGGGATTCGAGGCGGGCGACTTCGGCGGCGACGGTGGTGTCGGGCGTGACCCAGAGATCGAGGTGGGTGCGGTCGGTGGAGTCGAGGTGCAGGCGGGTCGAGGCGCCGGCCGGTGGGACGAGGAAGTCTGGGTTGTCGGCCCGCGACGTGAAGCCGAGCGCTTGGCTCCAGAAGGTGGCGGCTGCGGTGGTGTCGGGGACGTTGAGCACGATGGCGCCGAGGGTGAGGCCCATGGGTTCTCCCGGGTGGATGTGAGTTGGACGGCATTCTTGCGGGCGCCATGGACAGAAACCCGATGCGGTGACTGAGGGTCACCGTACGGCGGCGTGTGGGATCGGTCACGCGGTTCTGCCTGCGGGGTCAGCGGCCTGAACAGGCCGATGCGGGATCCCTGCCAAGAAGAAGTAGGCTTGCGCGGGCACTGAATCGGGTGCCTGTGCAGATACTTGTTCCAGAAACTCGCAGGGAACTCGAGGAGAAGACCGCGTGACTTCCCATCGCCCCGCGGCGGTCGTAATCATGGCCGCCGGGCTCGGAACCCGGATGAAATCGTCGACCCCGAAGGTGCTGCACGAGATCGGCGGGCGCAGTCTCGTCGGTCACGCTGTCGTCACCGCGCGGGCTCTGACGCCCGAGCACCTCGTGGTCGTGGTCGGCAACGGCCGGGAGCTGGTCGAGGCACACCTGACCGCGCTGGATCCGGACGTGAAGACCGCCGTCCAGGAGCGGCAGCTCGGGACGGGCGACGCCGTTCGCTCCGGACTGACCGCCGTACCGGCTGCTTTCGACGGCTCGATCGTGGTCACGTCGGGTGACGTGCCGCTGCTGGAGCCGGAGACGCTGCAGGAGCTGGTCGCCGAGCACGACAAGCAGGGGAACGCTGTCACCGTGCTGACCGCGCGCGTCGCCGACCCGACCGGATACGGACGGATCGTCCCGGGTGCGGACGGCACGGTCGCCGCGATCGTCGAGCACAAGGACGCGACCCCCGAGCAGCGCCAGATCGACGAGATCAACGCCGGGATCTACGTTTTTGACGCGGCCACGCTGCGTGACGGTCTGAGCCGGTTGACCACCGACAACGCGCAGGGCGAGCTGTACCTGACCGACGTGCTGTCGATCGCCCGCAACGACGGCAAGCGCGTTGGCGCCTATGTCACCGACGACGCGATGCAGACCGAGGGCGTGAACGACCGCGTCCAGCTCGCCACGCTCCGTGCCGAGCTGAACCGCCGTACGCTCGACAAGCTGATGCGCGGCGGCGTCACGATCGTCGACCCGAACACCACCTGGGTCGACAGCACCGTCGAGCTCGCCCAGGACGTCACCCTCCTGCCGAACACGCAGCTGCACGGCGCCACCACGGCCGGCAGCGGTACGACGATCGGTCCGGATACGACACTGACCGACGTACAGGTTGGTGAGGGCGCGAGCATCATCCGCACCCACGGCTCGAGCTCGGTGCTCGGCGACGGCGCGAGTGTCGGCCCGTTCGCCTACCTGCGCCCGGGCACCAAGGTCGGCGTGAAGGGCAAGATCGGCACCTTCGTCGAGACCAAGAACACGAGCATCGGTGACGGCGCCAAGGTGCCGCACCTGACGTACGCCGGGGACGCGACGATCGGCGAGGGCGCGAACATCGGCGCCGGCACGATCTTCGCCAACTACGACGGCGTGAAGAAGTACCCGACCTTCATCGGCAAGCACTCGTTCATCGGGAGCAACTCCGTGATCGTCGCCCCGCGGACGGTCGCGGACGGCGCCTACCTGGCTGCCGGCACCGCACTGACCGAGGACGTCGGCCCGGGCGAGATCGCCGTGGCCCGGGGACGGCAGCGCAACATCAAGGGCTGGGTCGCGCGCAAGCGGGCCGGAACAAAGACGGCGCAGGCTGCTGCGGAAGCAGAAGCCGCGGCCGATACTGGCGACACGAAGTAACGGGAGGCCGGTCAATGAGCGGGATGAAGCGAGCTACCGAGAAGAACCTGATGGTGTTCTCCGGCCGGGCCCATCCCGGTCTGGCCACCGAGGTTGCCGAGCAGCTGGGATCCGGCCTGGTGCCGACCTCGGCGTACGACTTCGCCAACGGCGAGATCTACGTCCGCTTCGAGGAGTCGGTGCGCGGCAGCGACGCCTTCGTGATCCAGAGCCACACCTCGCCGATCAACGAGTGGATCATGGAGCAGCTGATCATGGTCGACGCGCTCAAGCGCGCCTCGGCCAAGCGGATCACCGTCGTGCTCCCGTTCTACGGCTACGCCCGGCAGGACAAGAAGCACCGCGGCCGCGAACCGATCTCGGCCCGGCTGATGGCCGACCTGTTCAAGACCGCCGGCGCGAACCGGCTGATCTGCGTCGACCTGCACACCTCGCAGATCCAGGGCTTCTTCGACGGCCCCGTCGACCACCTGATGGCGCTGCCGATCCTGAGCGACTACGTCCGCGACAAGTACGGTGACCAGCAGTTGGCCGTGGTCTCGCCGGACGCCGGCCGGATCAAGGTCGCCGAGCAGTGGTCCGCCCGCCTGAACAACGCTCCGCTGGCCTTCATCCACAAGACCCGCGACATCGACCGCCCGAACGAGACGGTCGCCAACCGCGTCGTCGGTGAGGTCAAGGGCCGCGTCTGCATCCTGGTCGACGACATGATCGACACCGGCGGCACCATCACCAAGGCCGCCGACGCCCTGATCGCCGAAGGCGCCGCCGGCGTCGTCATCGCCGCCACCCACGCGATCCTCTCCGGTCCGGCCGTCGACCGCCTGAAGAACTGTCAGGCCAGCGAGGTCATCGTCACCAACACCCTCCCGATCGCCGACGACCGCCGCTTCGACAAGCTGACCGAGCTCTCGATCGCCCCACTGATCAGCCGAGCCATCCGCGAGGTCTTCGAAGACGGCTCAGTCACCAGCCTCTTCGACGGTCACGCGTAGCCCGCCCTCCAGAGCTGGGGAGCGTTACCTGTCGATTCAGGTCAGTTACGCTCCCCGGCGACTCGCGCTGCTCACCGAGCAGGTGGGGCTGCAGGGGGTGGGGGTGCCGCGCCAGCCTCGGAGGGTGAGGACGGCGGCGACTTGGGCGGCTGCGGCGCAGGGATTGCCGGCCAACTGGTAGCCGAAACGAAGAGTCACCTTGGCGTTGATCGCCGCGGCGTTGTCTCTGGCCATGTCCCGCCACTGTGACGTGACATCGGCGTGGCCGGCCCTTCCGTCGAGCTCGACGATCAGGCCAAATTCGTCGTACCGGCAATCGCGCCGGATGGTTGTGCCGCCCAGCGTCTCAGCCGCCTGCCGAGTGGCGGCCGGAAGTCTGTGTGCGCGCTCCACCTTCCGCAGATAGACGAGCTCCAGCCACGACTCGACCCCGGCGTCGGCGTCGCGTAGTACGTGAGCGATGTGCTCGCGGCGCGGGAGGTTCGGCAGTCGGCTGAGCTCGCTCAACAGGCGCTGTGGAGTCGTCCGGTGCTGGCGACATGCATCCAGAAGTACGGACAACGCGCCATCGGTGGTCGACCGCCGGCTCGCAACGGTCAACAGCGCCACCTCTAACCGCACGATTGGTGGTTCACGATTCCCGAGCAGGCGGTTGCCAAAATCGTGGGATCGGCGAACGACGATGCCGGGTTGCCGGCGCACGCGACGGTAGTGCGGCAGCTCCAAATGGATCGGCTCAGTCGGCCAGTCACCAGTCAGCCCGTACTGGCGGAGCGCAGTCTCACCACCCAACGCAGCATCGGGGCCGTAGGCCAGCCACGCGGCCCAGACACGTGTCTCCCACGGCACCGGTCCGCTGAAACTGGCGTACGCACCGCGGTAGATCCGCTGGATCCGCCCGCTCCGCAACCGCGTCGCTAGCGTCCGGTCTGACACCCCATGCAGTAGCGCCTGGCGGCGGCTGAACGCTCCCAGTTGCCGATGCACCAATTCGGCGAAGCCTGCTCCCTCCACAGATTCATTCACACCAGAGAAGATGCACGCGTCTGCCCCTTCCAGTGCTGCGGATTTTTCCTCTTGTGGATAAGAGGGCTGGGGAGTTCTGCATATCAGTTTTGGTGGGTAGCGCTCCCCGGCTCCCTCGGGTGGGCGGGGATGTGGTGTGCTCGGGGAATGCGGATTGCTGTGTTTCACCCGGGGGCAATGGGGTCGCGACTGGCTGGGGAGTTGGTTTCTGCCGGGCATGAGGTGCATTGGGTGCCGGAGGGGCGTAGTCCGGCTTCGGTTGAGCGGGCTGCGGCGGCTGGACTGATCGGTACGGCGTTCGCTGACGCGGTTGCCGGCGCTGATGTCGTGCTGTGCTCGTGTGCGCCGCAGGGTGCTGTCGACATCGCTCGGCAGGTTGGGGCAGCTGGGTTCGCTGGGGTGTACGTGGAGGCGAATCCGCTGTCGCCGAGCTCGCTGCGGGAGGCGCAGGGCGCCGTACCGGGGGCTACGTTTGTGGATGCGGGTGTGGTGGGGCCGCCGCCGCGGGGTGGGGCCAGCCCGACGGATCTGATGTTGTCGGGGGCTGCTGCTGAGCAGGTGGCTGCGTTATGGGCCGGTACGGCGGTGACTCCGCGGGTGGTTGGCGCGGAACCTGGTGCGGCCAGTGCGGCCAAGTCGGCGTACGCGCTCTATAACAAGGGCAAGGCGGCGCTTGCGGTGCTGGCGTTCCAGCTGGCTGAGAAGCACGGGGTGACGGACGCGCTGGTTGCGCAGCAGGTGCGGGCGGATGCGGGCTCACTCCGCGACCCGCAACTGCCAGAGCAGCTGCGGGCCGTGGCGTGGCGGTGGGGCCCGGAGTTCGACGAGCTGGCCGAGACTCTGGACGACGCCGGTCTGGAGGGGGACGCGGCGCGGGCCCTCCGTCAGGTGTGGACCAAGCTCACTTAAACCGTGCCGAAGTCCTGCACCCAGTAGTGGTCCCAGGTAGCGTTGGAGTTGTAGCCGTAGCCGACACCGATCGAGCGGAAGCTGCAGTTGAGGATGTTGGCGCGGTGTCCCGCCGAGTTCATCCAGGTCGAGACCACTGATGCGGGCGTGGTCTGACTGGCGGCGATGTTCTCGCCCCGGCCGCTGTTGCTGGGGTAGCCGGCCTGCGCGATTCGGTCCCATGGGGTCCGGCCGTCCAGGCTGTTGTGGCTGAAGTAGTTCCGGTTGGCCATGTCGGCAGCGTGGCCCTGGGCCGCGTTGTCGAGGGAGCCGTTCCGGTTCAGCGCGGGGCAGCCGACCTTGGCGCGCTCGGCGTTGGTGCGGGACACGACCTCCGAACGGAAGTCCTGCGGGCTCATGGCTGCTTGGGCGGGACTCGCGAAGCTGATCATGGCGGTGAGGAGCCCGGCTACTGCCAGGCCTCCTCGGACACGTCGCTGCATAGTGCACTTCCTCGTCGGTATAGGGGCGGGTAACCAGACGGTGCATTCGGCAGTCAGTGTGCCTTGAACTCCTCGAACACGTAAGGGTCGATGCGCTCGACCAGTCCGTCGAAGGCGGCGACCGTCTGGCGCACTGTGGAGGCTGTCCAGTAGCCGGTGTTCCACCCGATGAGAACGTTGCCATCGACCCGCCACTGCAGTTTCGCGTTGCAGAGAAGCCATTCCAGCACCCGCGGGGTGAGCAACGCGCTGGCGTAGCGGCGGTCCGAACACTCGACCGAGAAGGTCCTGTTGAACTCCGCGCTCTCAAACTCCACAGGGTCCGGGAGTAGTGGATTCTTCGGTAACACCGTAAGTGGCGGCAGTGCGCCCGGCAGGGTCATCGCAATGACATGCCCCTTGGCAGCTGTCGCCGTACGGGTGGTTTGGTAGGTGAAGTCGCAGGCCCACAGCCGCTGATCGCGGACCATCCGCTCTGCGTCGCCCTGGACGCCGAACGCGCGGTTGGCCGCAGCAGCGAGCCATAGCTCGACAGGTGCAGGCGTGAGACCCACAGAGGCCACTCTGGCGGCGAAAAACGCACGCTGCCGCCGCTGCTCCCGCAGGTAGAGCGCGCCGAGCCCCGCCGCCAGCACTGCCAGTACGACGATGGTGGCGATCACGTGCCGTAGTCCCGGAGCACGAACGGCGGGATGCGGTCGATGACCCCGGCCATGGCTTCCAGGCGAGCCAGTACGTCGGGGACGGTGAAGCCGCCGTACGCCCAAGAGACGAGGGCATTGCCGGCGATCTGCCACTGCAGAGCGGGGTTGTGGAGCATCCACTCCATCAGCCGCGGCTGCAGTACGGCGGTTGCGTACCGCGGGTCCTCGCAGTCGACGCGGAACGCTTCGTTGAAGGCCTGACTCTCCAGCTCGATGTCGTTGCCGAAGGCGCGCTTCAGGGTGGAGTCCTGCGAGACGGTGATCGGTGGGAGCGCTACTGGCAGGTTGACCGCGATGATGTGCACGAAGTGCGTCTGAGTAGTTTTGCCGTTGCTCGTCGTGTACAGATACTCGAGCACGCACAGCCCCTGCCCGCGGAAGTCCCCGGCGAACATCTCACTCGGCCGGCCCTTTGCGAACAGCCGCCCGGTCACCTCAGCCAGCCACGGGTTCACCGGCGCCGGATACCACCCGTGCTGGGCTATGGTGTTCGCCCGCTGTTGCAGGAACTCGCGCCGCCGCTTCCGCTGCGCAAGACCCCAGGCCACAGCCACACCAAGGATCCCGCCCGCCACAACGAGGCAAACCATCACCCCGATCACTGCAACACACCTACCTGCAGATCCACAGCGGCAATCTAGCGAGCCGAAGGTGCAGGGGGCCTGGCGCCAGGCCCCCTGCTTGTCTCGGTGCTGTTACGGCTGGACGGTGAAGGTATAGGTCTTCTGGCCGGTGGTGATGGGGGTGCCGCCGGTGGTGGTGGCGGTGACTTCGAAGACGGCGGTGTAGGTGCCGGCGGCCTCGAAGGCCCAGTTGGCATGGGCGTGGGTGTTGATGGCAATGGAACGGGTGTCCGGCAGGCCGTTGCCGCTGTCGAACCAGACTGTCGGCGTACCGAGGGAGCTGGTGGTGTAGACGGCGACGTCGTCCGGTCCGCTGACTGAGACCAGCTTCACGGAGACGTTGTTGCCGGAGAGGACGCCGCTGGGGACGCCTTCGGTGTTGAAGCCTGGCCAGAGGATGTTGGTGGCCTGCGTCTGCGGGAGGATCCAGACCGGGTCACCAGGCGAACCCAGGAACGAGTACGCCGAGCTGGACGGCACTGCGGTCTTGCTGGCCGACACTGCGTTCAGTACGACGTCAGCCGGGGCGCGGTCGACCGCAGGGGTCACCGTGCTGTCCCGGATGTCGAGAGTGAGCGCGGAGCCGGTCCAGTCGACGTCAACGGCGTCCACGTGGCCCGACGAGATCGTCGTAGCGGCGAAAGCCGGGCCGACCGTCAGGACAGTGGCAGCGAAACCGGCGATGAAGGCGCCGGCCACTCCGCGGGCCTTCACTTCTGCACCTGGAAGGTGTAGGTGGCGACGGTGGACGTGACCTTCTGGCCGGTGGCGGCGAGGGTGCCACTGACCTTGAACTTCAGCTTGTAGGTACCGGCCGCCTCGAAGGCCCAGTTGGCGTGCAGGTGACCGCCGGCCGTCGTGTTGATGGTGTCCGGCAGCCCGTTGCCGCTGTCCGCGATACGGGTCGGCGTACCGAAGGCGTCGGTGGTGAAGATGCTGAAGTCGGCCGGGCCGGTGACTCCGACCAGGGTGACCTTGAGTGCGTCGTTGGTGAAGATGCCGCTGGCAATCTCCTCGGCGCCGATCCCGGGCCACAGCAGCTCGGGGTCCTGGACCTGGGGCAGCACCCACGCGGCGCTGCCCGGCGTACCGAGGAAGCTGTACGCCGCATCATCCGGTACGGCGATCTGTGAGCCAGGCTTGGCGATGAGCTGCACCTCGGCCGGCGTGTGCTCGACGCCGTGCTCCTCGTCGTGGACGTGCAGGTTGAAGGCGTTGTCCTCCCAGGCGATGCCGACGACGTCGACATGGCCCTGGTCGAGGGTGACGCAGGTGGTGGCGGTCGCGGGGACGGCGAGACCGGTGAGCGCGAGTACTGTCGTTGCCGACAGCATCAAGCGGTTACTGAAACGCATTGTGTTTCCTTTCAGGGGTTGGCGGAAACCACTGCCGTCGCACGTGACGTACGACGGGAGAGCAGACCGTGCCGGGGTGCGAACACCCAGCACGCGATGAACACCGCGGTGGCGGTGAGGACGATCAACCCGCCCGCGGCGAGGTTGAAGGCGTAGGACAGGTACAGGCCGGTCAGTCCGGAGAAGGCGCCGATCACCGGCGCGATCAGCATCATCACGCCGATCCGGTCGGTGAGCAGCCGCGCACAGGCGGCCGGGGTGATCAGCAACGCCAGCACGAGAATGTTGCCGACGGCCTGGATCGAGATCACGATCGACACCGTCACCATCGCGTACATGGCCAGGTCCAGCCAGAAGATCGGCAGTCCGACCGAGCGGGCGGTCTCCCGGTCCAGACCGACCGTGACGAACTCCTTGTGTAGCGCTCCGGTGATCAGCAGCAGTACGGCGCCTGCGATCGCGACTGTGACCACGTCCGCGTTGCCGATCCCCAGGACCGATCCGAACAGGAACGATTCCAGCGAGCCGCCGTACCCGGGGGCCGTGCTCATCACCACGATGCCGAGACCGAACGCGGCCGCGAAGAAGACGCCGATCACTGTGTCCTCCTTGAGTCGCCGGTTCTGCGAGAACACGGCGACCGACAGCGCGGTGATCAGTCCGGCGACGATGCCGCCGAGGACGAGGCTCGTCTTCAGGACGAACGCGATCGCGATCCCCGGGAAGACCGAGTGCGCGACCGCGTCCCCGATGAATGCCATCCCTCTGAGCGCGACATGGGTTCCGATGACTCCGCAGACGATGCCGGACATCAGTACGACGAGGAACGCGCGCTGCATGAACACATGCGTCCACGGCTCGGTGAAGAACTCGATCATCGGGTCACTCCCAGGCTGTGCAAGAGCTGCTCGGACCGCGCGACCCCGAAGGCGCGCAACCAGATCGCGGGGTCACGCAGCTCCTCCGGCGAACCATCGGCGACGACCGTGCCGTTCAGCAGACACAGCCGGTGGCAGGTGTCGGCCGCGGCCGGTAGGTCGTGCGTGGTCATCAAGATCGCGGTGTCCTCGGCGGTGAGATCCTTGAACAACCGGGTGAGAATCTCCTGCGTCGGTACGTCGAGTCCGGTGAACGGCTCGTCCAGCAACAACAGACTCGGTTTGAGTGCCAATGCTCGCGCGACCAGAACTCGTTGCCGTTGGCCACCAGACAGCTCACCGATCGGCCTCGTCGCCAGGTCGGTCAGGTCGACCCGCTCAAGAGCCTCCTGTACGGCGTCCTTGTCGACCTGACCCGGCCTGCGCAGCCAGCCGATCCGGTGCGTGCGACCGGTCATCACCGCGGTCCGGACCTGGACGGGGTAGTCCCAGACGAACTCATGACGCTGCGGGACATAGCCGATCGAGCCGCGTGCCTCGTGCGGTGTTCTTCCGTCGATGGTGATGCTCCCGGCGGTGATCGGGAGCAGGCCGAGGAGTGAGCGGAGGAGTGTGGTCTTACCGGCGCCGTTCGGACCGATCAGGCCCACGTGTTCGCGGGCGGAGATGGTGAGCGAGACGTCGTTGAGGACTTCCCGACCGCCTAGCTCGACGGAGACTCCGGTGACAGTGAGGACGGTCATCGGCGTCTCCTGACCAGGACGATGCCGGTGGTGCCGAGGACTAACACGACTGCGCCGACGATGAACCACCACAGTTCGACCTGTTGCCCCTCGGGCTCCGCCGCAACCGGGATCACGGCGGTCTCGGCGGGCGTCGTACTGGGGGTTCCATCGCCGGCGTACACGCGGAGGGTGCGGCGGTCGCTGACCGAGGTGCCGTCGGTGAGCTTGGCGGTCATCGCGACGTCGAGAAGGTAGGTGCCTTGGGCATCGAACGTCCAGTTCCCGTGGACGTGGGTGTTGACGTCGATGCCGGTCTGCTGCGGGAACGGCTTGCGGCTGTCGAAGACGGGCTGCGGTTTGCCGAAGTCCGAGTTGAGGAACAGCGTGAACGCGCCCGGACCGCGGACTCCCTCGAGCGACCACGTCACCTCGCGATCGACCCGCGTGGCGACCTCGGTGTCCTGCGTGTTCCAGCCCGGCCAGACGATCCCGGCCTGCTGCACCTGCGGAATCACCCACACCGACTGCCCTGGCTTGCCGAGGAACTGGTACGCCGGATCTTCCGGTACGGCGACCTTCGCCTTGCTGGTCGCTTGGAGGACGACCGTGTCCAGGTCGCGCCAGGTGGCCGGATCGGTGGTGTCGTCGCGCAGCTGAACCGTCCAGCGGTTGTCGACGAACTTCGGGCCGAGATCGACGTGACCGTTGCTGATGACAACTGGTTCGGCGGTGGGTGCGAGCGGCGCAACGGCCAGGAGGAGAGCGGCGAGGAGTTTCATCGGTTGGCCCCCAAGCAGCGCTTCAGCTCGTCGGCGTTGTGGCGCATCATGTCGACATAGGTCCTTGCGTGGTCGTCGAAGGCATCGCCGTACAGCGAGCAGACCTGGACGCCTTGGTCGCGGGCGACCTGGATCAGGACGGATGCGCGCTGGGCGAGATTCGGCTCGGTGAAGACGGCGGGGACGTGCAGGTTGCGGATCGTGTCCGACAGCTTGCGAACCTGCTCGACGCTCGGTTCCTGGGCCGGGTTCGGTACGACGAAACCGGCGACGGTCATGTCGTAGGCCGAGGCCAGATAGCCGAACGCGTCGTGCGTGGTGATGAGTTGGCGGCGATCGGGCGGGATGGTGGCGAGCGTCGTACGGAGGTAGTCGTCGAGCTCGTCGAGTTTGCTCAGGTAGGCCTTCGTGTTGGCTTCGTAGGCCTGCTTGCCGTCCGGGTCCTTGGAGATCAGGGTGTCGCGCATGAGCTGGGCGTAGGCCTTGGCATTGGCGACGTCCTCCCACAGGTGCGGGTCGATCTCGCCGTGGACGTGTTTGCCCAGTACTGCTTGCGGAAGCTGATGGATCTGGGTGCCTGGCTTGCCGAGGAAGCTGAACCTCGGGTCTTCGGGGATCGGCACCAGGGCTTTGTTCGGTACGTCGATGACGACGTTGCCAGCGGCAACCTGGGACTGGGCGGCCCCGACCTTGTGCGCGTCGCTGTAGGCGTAGACCTGGCCGGAGTCGAGGTCGACGGTGAGGTCGGTGTGACCGTCGCCGAGGACTGTTGCCGGGCCACCGGATGCTGGTTTGACGGAGTGCGGTTCTACTCCGACGGCGAAGGTGAACGTGCCTTGGCCGAGAGGCTGGAGCTTGCCGTCGTTGTTGTCGAGGCTGCCTTGGAGGGTGAGGTGGTAGACGCCGGGTTTGGTGAACGCCCAGTTGAGATGCGTGTGGGCGGCGGGAGGAAGCGTCGTACTGTCGGCTTTGTCCAGACCGTCGGTGGAGTCGAAGTAGCGGTCGGGCTGGCCGAGCGATTCGGTGAGGTAGGCAACTAGTTGGCCGGGCCCGTCGAGCTTGGTGGCTGCCAGTTGGACCGATGAGGTGCGTGTTGCTCCGCGCTGCTTGCCGGTGCCTCGGACGCGTAGCCCGAGCCATAGGACGTCCAGGCCGATGTTTTCGACCAGCGGGATCACGTGGGCGCCGTACGACTCGGCTGCTTCGGCGAGGGAGACGTTGGGGGCGTCCTTGTCGGCGTTCGCGTCGATGGTCTTGATGAGGCTCTGGGGTTCGAGCAGCAGGTGGTTGGTGAACGTGACGTCTGCTTTGGCCACCCGCTTGGCGTCGGCCGGGGTCGGCTCGTACGAGTGCGGGTCGCCGCCCGGCGGAACCAGCGAGGTGGCGCTGACCCGGTCCCCGCCGACCTGCTGCACGAGGTCGGCCAGGATCTCGGTCGTCGTGACGACATTGAGCTTGCCATCGGTGCTCGCCGCCGTGCTCGCGCATCCGGCCAGCAGCGTGAGCGACAACGCTGCCGCGACGGCCCGCCTCACTTGACGCTCCGTCGGGTCGCCACGAGCAGGCTGCCGCCGAGCAGGATGAACAACCCCGCCGCCACGAACCACCCCACCGGTACGTCGGCCCCAGTTGCAGCCAACCTGCACCCCGACACCTCACCCGCAGCCGTGCCCGCGCTTTGAGCACCCATCAGCCGTTTTTCGGGCGATTGGATGACTGAACCGTGCTCAAGGGGGAGGGAGCGGGCGCCGCCGGTGGGGGCTACTTCGACCTTGAGGGTGGAGGTGGTCTGGGTGGTGGGAGTCGAGTGGGTGAAGGTGAGGTTGTAGGTGCCTGGTTTGGTGAAGGACCAGTTGCCGTGGGCGTGGGTTCCGATGGGGATGCGGTAGGTGTCGGGAAGGCCGTCGGCGGAGTTGAAGACGATCTGCGGTTGGCCGAAGGAGTTGAACTCGAAGACGGAGACGCGACCCGGGCCGCTGACCTTGTCGAGGCGCCAGGTGACGCTGTCGCCGGGGATCTGGCCGGGTTTGAGCTCCTCGGTGTTCCAGCCGAGCCAGACGACACCGTCCTTCTGCGTCTGCGGGATCTGCCAGACCTGGGTGCCCTTGGGGCCGAGGAACCCGAACGCGCCACCGGGGGAGGTGGTGCCTGCTGCTGAGGTCAGGCGGATCGTGACCGCCTTCGGGTCACGCCAGACCGGCGTACCGGGCTTGGTGCCGTCCTTGATGCGTGACTGCAGTGCACCAGCAACCAGCCGTACGGCGTAGTCCGCGTGACCGCTGGTCAGCGTGGTGGTCGTGGTCGCCGGCTGTGTCGCGGAGGGGGTGCTCGCCGTCGGCGTGCTGCTGGGCGCTGCAGGCGGAGGCGTGGTGACGCAGGGCTTCGGGGCGGCGTCCCCCGGCGCCGTGGTCGGTGCGCTTCCGGAGTGCTCGGCCGGGGAGGTGGGGCGCGCGGTGGGTGTGCCCGCGGGAGAGCTGGGCGACGAGCTCGGCTGCCGCGTGGGTGGCGAGTGTGAGGGAGTCGGAGAGGTTGGTGTCGACGTGGGGTTGCCGGGGCAGAGGGGTTTGAGGTCGTTGCCGACTACTACCGGGAGAGTGGCGGTGTCGGTTAGGCGGTGGCCTGACTTCGTGGTGGCTGAGTAGGTGAAGGTGAGGTGGTAGAGGCCTTGCCGGGTGAAGGCCCAGCTGTCT
>NZ_SMKX01000171.1 GCF_004349055.1 Kribbella antibiotica | reverse complement strand
GGGTCCTCGGGGGTGGGCTGGCGGACTGGGATTGGCCGGCGGGAGTCGGTCATACGGGCTCCCCCATCGTCGTGAGGACTTCGGTCGTCGTGGGCATGGCGGTGGAGCATTCGAGGCGCGAGGCGACGATCGCGCCGGCCGTGTTGGCGAAGCGAATGATCTTCTCCAGGGGCCAGCCGGCCAGGAGTCCGTGGCAGAGTGCGCCGCCGAAGCCGTCGCCGGCGCCGAGGCCGTTGACCACCTCGACCGGGTGCGGTGGGACCTCCACGCGCTCATCACGAGTGCGGGCGAGTGTTCCCTTCGGGCCTTGTTTGACGACCGCCAACTCGAGACCGCGATCCAGCAGAGCCTGGGCCGCCTTGTCCGGGTCGGTCTCACCGACGGCGACCTCACACTCCTCACGGTTGCCGACGGCAACCGTGCAGTAGTCGAGTGCCCGGCTCACCTGCGAGTGTGCCTCGCTCGGGTCGGCCCAGAACATCGGCCGATAGTCCAGGTCCAGCACCGTGATCGGCCGGCGACCACGCGCTTCCCAAGCAGCGAAATGCGCCGACCGCGACGGCTCGGCGGACAGCCCGGTCACGGTCGACCAGTAGATCCGCGCGTCCCGGATCGCGTCGAGGTCGAGCTCCGACGGGTTGATGACCAGGTCCGGCGCCTTCGGGAACCGGTAGAAGTACAGCGGGAAGTTGTCCGGCGGGAAGATCTCGCAGAACGTGATCGGCGTCGGCAACCCCTCCACCGGCGTCACGAACCGGTCGTCCACCCCGAGTTCGCGCAGCGACGAGTGAATGAACGTCCCGAACGGATCGTTCCCGGTCCGGCTGATCACCGCAGACTTCCGCCCGTGGCGAGCCGCCGCGACCGCGACGTTCGTGGCGCTCCCACCCAGGAACTTCCCGAACGAGGTCACGTCCTCCAGGTGCGTCCCGATCTGCAACGGATACAGGTCGACACCGATTCGGCCAATCGTCAGTACGTCGTCCGCCATCAATCTCCCCATCCCACAGCAACCGATTCCCAGCTCATCCAACAGCCTCTGCGCCGCTCATCCAACAGCCTCCGCGATGGCCAGCAGATGCGCGATACTCACCCGTACGTCGACCACCGGGCCCTCGTCGGCCGGACGGTCGGGCAGGATCGTGTCCTGCTCCAGCACGTACCAGCCGTCGTAGCCGGACTGTTCGAGCGTGCTCACGATCGCGCCCAGGTCGATGTCGCCGTGACCGAGCGGACGGTACATGCCGTCCCGGACCGCGTCGGTGTAGGTCACTTCACCCGACTGCACCTTCGCGGCCCACGCGGCATCGACATCCTTCAGGTGCGTGTGCTTGATCCGGTCGGTGTGCGCGAGCGTCAACGCAACCGGGTCGACCCCACCGATCAGCAGGTGACCGGTGTCCAGCGTGAGCCCGATCGAGGACCCGGCAAGCACCCGCTCGACGTCGGCCGCGTTCTCGACCATCGTCCCGACGTGCGGGTGGACAGTCGCCAGTACGCCGCTCTCGGCTGCGAGCGCGGACAGCTTGTCGAGGTTGCCCAGCAACGTGTTCCACTCGATCTCGTCCAGGACGGGGCGATCGTCGTACCCCTCCTGGCCGGTCGCGGCCGCGAGGACCAGTGTGCTCGCACCGGCGGCGACAAAGCCCTCCAGCGCAGCAGCGACCTCGGGCGCGGGGTCATGGCCGGGATCATGCAGGACGACGGGCACGAATCCGCCCACCGCCCGCAGCCCGACCTCGGCCAGCGTCTTCGCCTTCTCGGCCGGTACCTCGGGCAGGAACCCGTCCGGCCCGAACTCGGTCGCGGCGAGCCCGACGGCCCGCATCTCGGCCAGCACAGTCTCAGCGTCGTACTGATAGCCCCAGCCGGGAACTTCGCAAACACCCCACGAGATCGGAGCACCCGCGATCCGGGCAGCCAGGTCAGTCATCGTGCACAGTCTCCTCTATCGCAGCAATGGAAGGTTAAAGAGTGACGACACGGTTCTCGTGCCGGGACAGCTCACACGCGTCAGCGATCCGGAACGCCGCGAGAGCGTCGCGGACGGTGCACGGCACGTCACGCGTTCCGGCGGCCACCTCGGTGAAGGCGGTGAGTTCAGCCACGTACGCCGGCTGGAAGCGATCCATGAAGGTCAGATGCGGCGGACCGGCCGGAAAGTTCACTCCGGGCTCCGCCGACCGCAGTGCGGTGTGCTCGTCGAGCCCGACGGCGATCGACCCCAGACTGCCCTGCAGCTCCATCCGCACGTCGTGGCCGGCGCCGTTGTAGCGCGTGCCGCTGACCATGGCGAAGGTGCCGTCGTCCAGCGTGAGCAGAGCGGCCGCCGAGTCCACATCACCGGCCTCGCCGAAGAAAGCCTCACCACGGTTGGCGCCCGTCGCGTACACGCTGACGATCTCGCGGCCGGTGACGTACCGGATGATGTCGAAGTCGTGGACCGTGCAGTCGCGGAAGAAGCCGCCACTCTGCGGGATGTACTCGCGATGCGGCGGGGATGCGTCGTTCGTGTTCGCGCGGATGTGGTGAACAAACCCGAGCTCGCCGGACGCCACCGCGGCCCGCGCAGCCTGGTAGCCGGCGTCGAAGCGCCGCTGGAAACCGATGTGCACCGGTACTTTGTGAGCCTCGACCAGCTCGACTACTCGCTGCGTCTCAGCCAGGTCGAGCGCCACCGGCTTCTCACAGAACGTTGGTACGCCGGCCGCAACCCCGGCCGCGATCAGCTCAGCGTGCGCGCCCGTCGCCGCAGCGATGACAAACCCGTCGAGGCCGGCGGCAAGCAGGCTGGGAACGTCCGGGGCAGAGGGGAGACCGAGTTCCTTCGCGACCGTCTCGGCCCGACCGGCATCGGCATCGGCGACGACCACCTCGTCCACCGCCGGCAACCCCTTGAGCGTCGAAGCGTGGAACGCACCGATCCGCCCGACCCCGACCAACCCGATCCGCATCCGCTGTCCTCTTCTGTCGTCCCGAGCCCTGATCGGCGGCCGGCTCCGCACACCGGATCCACCGCGGCCAGCTTTCCTCGCGAGACCAGAGGTGTCAATAGTTTGTTAACACATTCGCACGTAGAGACATACATACCTTCGACCTGTAACATCCCGCCTCATGGACACCCTCCCGATCAGCATCGATCGGACGAGCCCGGTGCCGCTCTACCACCAGCTCGCCGAGCAACTGACCGCTGCCATCAGCGGCGGCACGCTGCGCCCCGGCGACCCGTTCGAGAACGAGATCGCCATGTCGGACCGGCTCGGCCTGTCCCGGCCGACCGTGCGGCGAGCGATCTCCGAGCTGGTCAACAAGGGCCTACTGGTCCGCCGTCGCGGCATCGGCACCACGGTTGCGAACCGGATGGTGCACCGCAAGGCCGAGCTGACCAGCCTGTACGACGACCTCATCCGCGAGGGCCGCACGCCGCGCACCGACGTCCTCTCACTCACCACCGACGCCCACGACGACCGCGCCGCCGAGATGCTCGGCCTCCCGGCCGGCACTGCGCTCGTCTCGATCGTCCGTCTTCGGTACGCCGGCGATCAGCCGCTCGCCATTCTGCGCAACTGGTTGCCCCCGGCCCTCAACGACCTCACAGTCGCCGACCTCGAACGCGACGGCCTGTACGCCGTTCTCCGGGCGCGCGGAATTCGCCCCACGGTCGCCCGGCAACGCATCGGCGCCCGCAACGCGAGCGCCGAAGAGCGCCGTACCCTGCACATGTCCAAAGCCGAGCCACTGGTCACCATGACCCGCTCCGCCTACGGCGCCGACGGCGCCCCCGTCGAATACGGCAGCCACTGCTACCGCGCCGACCAGTACTCAGTAGACGTCCTGGTCTCCGAACGCTAAACCCCGTAAGCGTCAGGCCTGGTTGGCTAGCAGGGTGCGGACCAGACGGAGGCCCACTGAGAGGTGGGCCAGTTCTGGGCCTTCGGTGTCGACGATTTCTTCGAGCATGGTGGCGGCCCGGGACAAGGCCGTGGCGTTCTGGTCCTGCCAGGCGATGACTCGGGTTTCGGGGTCTTCGCCGGCGTCGGTAGTGGCCAGGACCTGACGGGTCAGGCGGGCGTGGACAGCGTGTAGGTCGTCGCGGAGGGCAGCCCGGGCCATCGTCTGCCAGCGGTCGGTGCGCGGGAGGCCGATGATGCGCTCCAGGAACAGACCGAGCTGCAGGCGCTCGGCCAGCGCGAAGTGCACCTTGGCGACCTCCAGGATGTCGAGGTCGTCGGCCGAGGCCGTCTCCACGATCCCCAGCCCCGCGTACGCCGGGGGCAGGATCGCGATGCTGGTCGCGAAGTCGGCCGGTACGCCCTTCTCGATCAACGCCTCACGACGCTGCTCGAACAACGCCATCTCGCGGCCGCGCAGCAATTCCGGCAGCGCGGCTGCCAGCTTCGCGATACCAGGAGCGAAGTTGTCGATCAGGTCCTGGATGTCGACCGGCGGCCGGTGGTTGCTGACCAGCCAACGCGTCGCGCGCTCGACGAGCGTGCGGGTCTCCAGCCGCATGTGCGTCTGGGTGGCCGCGTCGACCACGTTGTCCAGATCAGCATTCGCCGACAGCAGATCCGGCTGCCCAAAGATCCGTGACGCTGCCAGGTTCGCCCGTACGACGTCCTCCACCGAACCGCCGGTCTCCAGCGAGAGCCGGTGGTACGCCGTGATGCCGGACGTGTTCACGAACTCGTTCACCACCTGCGTGGTGATGATCTCGCGGCGCAGCTGGTGACCCTCGATCTGCTCGCCGAACCGGTTCTGCATCGCCTTCGGGAAGTACGAGGCGAGCTTGTGCTGGAGGAACGCGTCGTCCGGCAGCGAAGTCTTCAGCAACTCCGCCTCCATCACGATCTTCGTGTAGGCGATCAGCACCGACAGCTCCGGCGAGGTCAGCCCACGCCCATCGGCCTTGCGCCGCTTGAACTCCGCGATACTCGGCAGGAACTCCAGCTCGCGGTCCAGCAGCCCTTGCTTCTCCAGCCGCCGCACCCAGTCCTGGTGGACGTGCATCAACGCCGGCGCCTGCGCGGCCGCATTGGCCAGCGCGATGTTCTGCCGGTAGTTCGACTTGAGCACCAGCCCGCCGACCTCGTCGGTCATCGACGCGATGATGTCGTTGCGCTGCTTCTCGGTCAGATCCCCGTCGGCCACCACCGTGTCGAGCAGGATCTTGATGTTGACCTCATGGTCGGACGTGTCCACGCCGGCCACGTTGTCGATGAAGTCGGTGTTGATCCGCCCACCGCCCGCGGCGTACTCGATGCGCCCGAGCTGGGTGAAGCCGAGGTTGCCGCCTTCACCAACAGCCTTGGCGCGCAGGTCGGAACCGTTGATCCGGATCGGGTCGTTGGCCTTGTCACCAACGTCGCCGTGCGACTCGGCGGTCGCCTTCACGTAGGTGCCGATGCCGCCGTTCCAGAACAGGTCGACCGGCGCCTTCAGGATCGCGTTCATCAGCTCGGCCGGCGTCAGGTGCGACGGCGAGCCCTCGATCCCGAGCGCCTGGCAGATCTCACTCGAGACCGGGATCGCCTTCTCGGTCCGCGCGTACACGCCACCGCCCGCCGAGATCAGCGAGGCGTCGTAGTCGGCCCACGACGACCGCGGCAGCTCGAACAACCGGCGCCGCTCGGCGAACGAGGTCGCCGCGTCCGGGGTCGGGTCCAGGAAAATGTGCCGGTGGTCGAAGGCTGCGACCAGCTGGATGTGCTCCGACAACAGCATCCCGTTGCCGAACACGTCACCGGACATGTCACCGACACCGACCACGGTGAACGGCTCGTTCTGGCAGTCATGGCCCATCTCGCGGAAGTGCCGCTTGACCGACTCCCACGCACCACGCGCGGTGATCCCCATCGCCTTGTGGTCGTAACCCACCGAACCGCCCGAGGCGAACGCGTCACCGAGCCAGAAGCCGTACTGCTTGGCTACGCCGTTCGCGATGTCGGAGAAGGTCGCCGTGCCCTTGTCCGCGGCAACCACCAGGTACGCGTCATCGCCGTCGTACCGGACGACCTGCGACGGCGCGACGACCTCACCGGCGACGATGTTGTCCGTGATGTCGAGCAGCCCGGAGATGAACGTCTTGTACGACGCGATCCCCTCGGCCAGCCACGCATCGCGATCCACCGACGGATCCGGCAGCTGCTTCGCGTAGAAGCCGCCCTTCGCGCCCACCGGCACGATCACCGAGTTCTTCACCATCTGCGCCTTGACCAGACCCAGCACCTCGGTGCGGAAGTCTTCGCGCCGGTCCGACCAGCGCAGACCACCACGCGCGACCGCACCGAATCGCAGGTGGACACCCTCGACCTGAGGCGAGTACACAAAGATCTCGTACGCCGGCCGCGGCTGCGGCAGCTCGGGAATCGCCTTCGGCTCGAGCTTCAGCGAAATGTAGGTCCGCGGCTGCCCGTCGGCGGCCGGCTGGAAGTAGTTCGTCCGCAGGGTCGCCTTCATGACAGTCAGGTAGGACCGCAGAATCCGGTCCTCGTCCAGCGACTGCACTGTGTCCAGCGCCGCGAGAATCTCCTTCTCCAGCAGGTCGCACTGTGCGACCCGGTCCGGGTGGTCGGCGTCACCGCGGGCGGGGTCGAAGCTGGTCTCGAACAACTGCACCAGGAGGCTGGCGACGTCCACGTGCGCCAGGAAGGTGTTCTCGATGTAGTCCTGGCTGAACGGCGTCCCGCCCTGACGGATGTAGCGCTGGTACGCACGCAGGATCGACACCTGCCGCCAGCTCAGGCCACCACGCAGTACAAGCGCGTTGAGCCGGTCGGACTCGGCCTTGCCCTCCCAGACTGCCTGGAACGTGTCGGAGAAGAGCTGTCGCAGCTCCTCGCGCTCTTCGGACTTCGGCGGCGCCTTCAGGCCAAAGTCGTAGATGTAGACCATGCCGTCGTCGCGCCGGATCTCGTACGGCCGCTCGTCGATCACCTCGACACCCATGTGGGTCAGCAGCGGCAGCACCTGGGACAGCGACAGCGGGGTCCCGGTCCGGAACACCTTGAACCGGCGCTCCCCCACCCACTCTTCCTCGATCGGGCTGTAGAGGGACATCGCCAGGCCGTTGGCAGCCGGCAGCCCCTCCAGCACCGCGACGTCGTTCACTGCGAGGCGGGCGTCGAAGTCTTCCTTGTACGCCTCGGGGAACGCATCGCCGTACCGGCGGAACAGCTGCGCGACAGCGCCGTCACCGCCCTTGGCGTGCAGGGCCTGGGCGAAGTCGTCCTCCCACGCCCGGCTGGCCTCGATGATTCGCTGCTCAAGCAGGTCTTGGTCGTAGTCGCCGACCGTCGTGCCGTGCTTCATCCGGACGACGAAGTGGACACGCGCGAGCACGGACTCCGTCACGTACGCCGCGTAGGTGACGGACTCGGCCCCGATGGCTTCCTTGAGGATGTCCTGCATCTTCAAGCGGACCGCAGTGGTGTAGCGGTCACGCGGCAGGTACACCAGGCAGGACAGGTACCGGTTGTAGACATCGCGCCGTACGAACAGCTTGACTGCGCGGCGCTCCTGCAGGTGGAGCACCGACTGCACGATCGGCAGCAGGTCCTCGACAGGTGCCTGCAGCAGCTCGTCACGCGGGTAGGTCTCGAGTACGTCGAGCAGTCCCTTGCCACTGTGGCTGTTCGGCTCGAAGCCGGTCAGGCGGAAGAGCTCAGCCGCCTTGCGGCGCAGGACCGGCACCTGCATGACGCTCTCGGTGTAGGCGGTCGACGAGAGCAGACCGATGAAGCGGCACTCGCGCACCGGGTCGCCGTTCGCGTCGAACTGCTTGATCCCGACATAGTCCAGGTACGTCGAGCGGTGCACGGTGGAGCGCGAGTTGGCCTTGGTCAGGATCATCAGCTTGCGCTCACGGGCCTTGGCGCTCACCTCGGGCGGGAGCTTGCCGGTGCCCGGCTTCGGGTCCGGCCGCAGGATACCGAGGCCGGTGCCCGGAACGCCGCGCAGGATGCCCTGCGCGCCCTCCACGGTGAAGTCGTACTCGCGGTAGCCGAGGAAGGTGAAGTGCTCGTCGGCGAGCCACTCCAGGAGCTCCTTCGCCTCCTCCACCTCGTTCTCGCTGACCGGCAGGTCGGCGGCGTTCAGCGAGGCGGCGATGCTGGTGGCCTTCTCATGCATCTTCGGCCAGTCCTCGACCGCTTCGCGCACGTCGTGCAGCGCCTGCTGCAGGGCCGCCTCCAGCGCGCGGTGCTCCGCCACATCGGCGATCCGCTCGACCTCGAGGTGCATCCAGCTCTCGCGGACCAGGTCGTGGGCATCGGCGGCGGCAGCGTCGTCGAGCACCTCCTCGAGGTCGCCGGTGACGTCCCGGCGGACCACGAACTGCGGGTGGATCAGCAACTGGATCTCGAGGTCCCGGGCGGTGATGACCATCGAGGCGCTGTCGACCAGGAACGGCATGTCGTCGATGACGATCTCCACGACCGTCCGCCCGTTCGCGGACCAGCCGTGCTCATCCAGGGTCGGCGTGAAGACGTGCACCTTCGCCGTCCCCTGCGGGCGCGACACTGCGCTCTTGTAGTGGTGCCGAGCGGCCCCGAGACAGTCGGCCGGCTGGCGCTCGGCCACATCCTCGGCGGCGACGTACCGGTAGTAACGCTCCAGGAAGGTCTTCAGCTTGCCGGGGTCGGCCGACTTGTCGTGACCATGTGTCCCTGCTGCCACCGCCTTGGCGAGCACATCCGCTTTCTGGACGTCCAGCTTGCTCTGCATTCCCCACCGTCTCCACACGTGAACTTCGGTGCCCGCCGGCACCGGCCGCACGCCGTTGTGCGGTCTCTCAGAGATTAGTCCACCTTTGTCACTGGTGTGATGTTGGGACGGCCCTGTCCGGGCACTGGTCAGTAACCCTTAACAGACTTGTCGAGGCGCAGTGCGAGCGCCGGACAGGCCAAGACAGCGCGGCGCGCATCCGGCAGCTCACCGGCTGTGATTTCGCGGCCCTTCAGGACCGGAAAGCCCCACTCGTCGAGAGCTACGTCACCCCCGAGCAAAGTGGCGCAGAGCCCATGGCCGTCGCACCGGGTCCAGTCGATTTCCAGCCTAGCCATGGGACACCTCCAGTACGCCGTGCACTGGGCGGCCACAACCCCGGTTTTCGCCGAGATGCCGACGCAGGTCGTCGTCGAACACCTCCAGGGCCGACGCCAGGAACCGGGCAGCGCCGTCCGGGTGGGCGCACGCACCTCGCCCCGGAACCAGGCCGAGGTGGCGCTGGGCGTCGTACCAGCCGCTGGTGTCGCCACGGACGATGCGGCCGAAGTCGTCAGCCAGTCCGGCGAGACCGAACACGCAGGGTCCGCACTGGCCGGCTGACTGGCTCGCGAGCCACTGGGCGACCCGATGCACCTCGCCGAGTGGGCAGGTGTCCGCGCCAAGCGCCAGGACGATCCCAGTCCCCTGGAGCGGTTGCTGACTCGCCTCCGGCAACCAGCGGCCGTGGTACCCACCGAGCAGCACCGGACCGGGGTCGGCACCGGTGTAGCGGAGGACGGTGTCGAGCGGTACGCCGATCGGTGTCTCGATCACGCCTGGCCGCTGCACGGCACCAGCGACGGTAAGTAGCTGCGTACCCGGCTCTGCACTCACTCCGGTGGTGGCGAACCTCCGAGAGCCCATTCGAGCCAGTACGGCGAGCTGTGCGAACGTCTCGACATTCGACAGGAAGGTCGGACGCCGGTGGTAGCCCTGCTGGGTGGGCAGCACCTTCCGACCGGGCGGAACCGCCGGCCCGCCTTCGAGCGCACTCAGGACCGCCCTGGCTTCACCTGCGACGAAGCGTCCCGGGGTCTCGGTCACCTCGATCGCCAGCCGGTCGCCGCGCTCCAAAATCGCCTCTCGGACTGACATCGCAGCCTCAGCGTCGTGGACGGCGATCAGGACATGCGGAGCTCCGAGTGCATGCGCCAGGCCGGTGGCCCCATCGAGAACCAGATGTGGCGAGAGGGTCAGCAGCATCCGGTCCTTGCGGCTGATGGGCTCGCTCTCCGAACCGTTGACGACCACCGCCTCGATTCCACGCTCCGGAAGACTCGCCAGCTTGCGAGCGACCGGGAAGGCGGCACCACCGCGACCTTTGAGCCCGACCGCTTCACACAATTCGGAGTACGCCGCTCGGGTCAGCTCGGGCTGTGCACCGTGCGTCCAGAGGTGCGCCTGTCGATCGAGGCGGCCCTGGTCCAGTCCGGCGAGGAGACGGGCATCGCCGATCACACTGGTCGCTTGCAAGGTCTTCATCGAGCCCTCCCGGCACGAACGAGGGTGGGTGGCGCATAGGTGTGAGCGCGGTAGAAGCCGGCGCCGACCACCGCAGTGAGGCAGCTGAGGCTGATGGCGAGCATCCACGGCGCAGTGCGATCGGTTCCGGCCAGGAGCGCATGTCCGATGGACAAGGCCCAGCCGACCGAGGCGGCGATGTGGATGGTTCGCCAGTACCTGCTGAAGGCTGCGAACCTGGCGAGTCGACCGCGGGCTGCGCCAGCGATCGTGGCGAAGACCAGGCCGTACAGAGCGAGCGTTCCGACTGCCATGGCGAACGGTCGATAGCCGGAGCCGAAGGGCCAGAGCAGAACGGTCGGACTGATCTCCACGTTGCTGTCGGCGATCACTGCGAAGACATGCGCGATGAGCAGGACCAGCCCGGTGACAGCCGCGGAGCGGTGCACGTATTGGAGCCAGAAACGGCGGTCCGGCCGGCGGTTGCCCGAGCTGACGATGCCGAGCGCGGCTGCCAGGGTGAACATGATCATGGCGACCACGCCGGCCGCGCGGGCGACGTACCAGAGTGTCATCAGGCTGCCTGCGTCGCTGCGGGCCAGCCGGCCACCTCGGTGACCTCACCGTCGTCGGCGATCATGCGTGCCGGATGACCAGCCAGCGTCAGTCGGCCGACCGCCGCCTCGCCGGTGGCGATGAGCGCCGTACTGAAGGTGTTGGCCCGTACGGCGGTCGGTGCCCAGACCGATGCGGTTCGCCAGGGACCGTCAGCCGGCCGCCCGGTCCGCGGGTCGATGATGTGATGCCCGTTCTCCCAGCAACGCGACGTACGGGTTGAGGTGGTCAGGCCGCCGTGGGCGAGCGTGACCATGACGCCGGGGTCACCCAAGCGCTCAGCCACCGTGATGACCCACGGTTCAGCCGGCTGTCCGGCTGCACACAAGTCCCCGCCGATCTCGACAAGCACTGCGCAGCCATAGCGCTTGCTGAGGACCAATGCGGCTCGGTCAGCCGTCCACGCCTTCGCCGTCGCCCCCAGGTCGAGGGCAGCATCCTCAGGTACTCCCAACAGCGCGAGCTTCCGGTTGAGCTGCACCTGCTGCCACCCCGGCACGAGAGCCGGTACGGCGGCCGGCTGCGCGCCGCGACGTCGTACGGTCTCGATGTCGTCGTCGTAGCCCGCGGCGATGACCGCCGTACCGACGGTGGGGTCTACTGCTCCCCCACTGATCGACGCAGCCATCAGCGACACATCAACGAGGTCGACGAGCAGCCGAGAGACTGGCACCATCGCACCGCCGCGCTGGTTGACGATCGACAGCTCGGAGTCCGGCCGGAACCGGCTGGCTGCCTTGTCGACGCGATCCATCAGCGCCTTGAGCTCACCGCAGGCCGCACCGAGGACAGCGGGGTCGTCGACGGTCAGGCGGACCGTGCAGCTCCAGGCGGTCCAAGTCCGCGAGGCGCTCATGAGCCATTGCTCCCGCCCTGCGGGACCGCCTCGGAGGGAGCCGTTCCTAGCCCGCTCTCAGTGCCCCACTCAGTGTCGGAGCTACCGGAACTGCTGGTGGAGTCCGTCGAGGTTGCAGCGGGAGTCGCGTGCCGGGCGGACACGACGGCGACGGACAGGCCGGCCGTGCCGATGCCGAGTACGGCGGTTGCCGTCGCGGCCACGGAGGCCCGGCGCAACCAGCGCCGCCGCCGGTCGGAGGATTCGTCGAACGCTCTTGTGGTGACCATGACCGACAGCCTGGTCGTGGGCCCCTCAGACGCACGCCAAGGGAACCTCAAGCGAGCGTCAAGTTGTCCTGAGAACTACCTGAACACCGCTCTCAGGTCAGCAGCCGCCGCGAACCTCAGGCGGGCAGTCGGAAGCCTCATGCTTGCGGATGGTCGCGACAACCTCGTCCGAAGCCTCCCCCAGCGCGGTCAGCCGCTCAGGGCCGAACACGTCGACGAAGAATTTCCGGATCCGCGCCGCATGCTCCGGAGCACAGGCCTCGATCGCCGCCCGGCCCTCGTCGGTGATCACCACCTCGGGATACCGCGAGTCGCACGACTCCCGCCGTACCAGCCCGCGCTTCTCCATCCGGGTCAGGTGGTGGGACATCCGGCTCTTCTCCCACTGCGTCGCCTGCCCCAGCTCGAAGGCGCGCATCCGCCCCGTCTCCGCCTCGGACAGGTTCACCAGGATCTCGAAGTCGGACTTGGAGAGGCCGAACTCCCGCGAGAGGTGCCGTTCCATGTGCGTCTCAAGAGTTTTGTGCATCAGCAGATAGCTGCGCCATGCCTTCTGCTCGTCATCGTCGAGCCACGGTCCAGTACCCACGTCCACCATCCTACCCTGTCCGGTTGATGCATCAACCTAGACCGGGAGTACCTGGCCCGTGACTCTCGGTGCCTTCGGCAACGATGTCGTAAATCGGCGGTGCCGATCTCGGCCACAACGACGCCTTCCGCTGACCAAGGGGTATCCACAAACTCGGAGCACCCCAAGCGCCCGCCGCTGCCGAACCTCCCCGGTATGGCTGGCGCGCCTTTGGTCGGCCGATCGTCGACCCCGCCTAAGGAGCAGTTGTGAATCGAAACAAAACCAGGGTGACCGGCCTCGCCGGTCTCCTAGTTGCCGGGCTGGTGGTGTCGCCCGCCTTCGCCGGCGTCACCGCCCAGACGCCCCCGGGCGCCGTCGCCCACGAGTCGAAGTCGTTGGCCGCCGACGAGCAGGCGCACGCACTGGCGAGTGCGTCTGCTCTGGGGCTGGCAGCGGGCGAGAAGCTGACCGTCAAGTCGGTCGTCGAGGATGCCGGCGGCGCCACGCATGTGCGGTACGAGCGCACGCTCGACGGGCTACGCGTCATCGGTGGTGACTTCGTCGCTCACAAGGATGCAAAGGGCACGATCAAGGCGGTCGAGTACAACCTCGGCCGCAAGAGCGTCGCCCCCGCGTCGCGGACCGCCAAGATCTCCAAGGCAGCCGCGCAGGCCAAGGGTCTGGCCACGGCGAAGGCCACCAAGGACGAGAAGGCAGCCGGCAACGAACTGGTCGTGTTCGTCACCGATCAGGGCCCCAAGCTGGCCTACGACGTACTGACCACCGGGCTGCGCGCCAACCAGGTTCCGACGCGGCTGCACACGTACGTCGACGCCGGCACCGGCGCCGTACTCGCGACCGACGACGAGATCAAGACCGGTACCGGCAACGGCATCTTCGTCGGCGACGTCACCATCAACACCACCGTCAAGTCGGGCGGCGGTTACGAGATGAAGGACGCGGCGGGCAACACGGCCACCGACGTCCACAACCAGGGCGACCCCAACACGGGTGAGGGCCCCGACGGTGACCTCTTCACCGACGCCGACGACAAGTGGGGCACCGGGGCGAACTCCGACCGCGCGTCCGCCGCTGTCGACGCGCTCTACGGCGCGCAGAAGACGTTCGACTACTACAAGACCCAGCTCGGCCGGAACGGCATCTGGAACGACGGCCGCGGCGCCCGCTCGCGCGTCCACTTCGCCAACGCGATGGTCAACGCGTTCTGGGACGGCACGCAGATGTCGTACGGCGACGGTGCGAACAACGCTGCCCCGCTGACCGAACTGGATGTCGCCGCGCACGAGATGAGCCACGGCGTCACCGAGAACACCGCCGGACTCGTGTACACCGGTGAGGCCGGGGGCCTGAACGAGGCGAACTCCGACATCTTCGGTACGGCCGTCGAGTTCTACGTCAACAACCCCAACGACGTACCGGACTACTTCATCGGTGAACTGATCAACATCCGCGGCAACGGCACGCCGCTGCGCTACATGGACAAGCCGAGCAAGGACGGGGTGTCGAAGGACTGCTGGTCCTCGACGCTGGGGAGCCTCGACCCGCACTACTCCTCGGGACCGCTGAACCACTGGTACTACATGCTCTCCGAGGGCTCGGGCGCCAAGACGATCAACGGGAAGAACTACGACTCCCCCACCTGTTCCGGCGCTGCCGCTGTGACCGGCATCGGTCACGCGAAGGCCGAGAAGATCTGGTACCGCACGCTGGCGACCTACCTCACGTCGTCGAGCAAGTACTCCAACGCCCGGACCGGCGCGATCAAGTCCGCCAAGGACCTGTACGGCCAGGGCTCGGCAGAGTGCCTGGCGGTCGAGAAGGCGTTCACGGCCATCGCCGTCGCGGCGACGGCTGAGACCTGTGGCACGGGAAACCCCGATCCGGGCACCCCGGCGGTCACCAACCCGGGCGCGCAGACGAGCACGGCCGGTACGGCGGACACGCTGCAGCTCGCAGCAACAGGCGGTACGACGCCGTACTCGTGGTCGGCGACGGGTCTCCCGGCCGGTCTCTCGGTCAACGCCTCGACGGGCCTCATCTCCGGCACCCCGACCACCGCAGCCACCTCATCGGTGACGGCAAAGGTCACTGACGCCGGAGGCAAGACTGCCAGCGCGACCTTCTCGTGGGTTGTGTCCAGCGGCGGCGGTGGCGGGACGTGCACCGGAGCGCTCAAGTACGACGGCAGTCTCAGCGCGGGCGGCAGCAAGACGTTCCCCGCCTTCAGCGACAGCGATGCGGGCCAGCTCAAGGTCTGCCTCGACGGACCGACCGGTAGCGACTTCGACGTCTACCTGCAGCAGCAGCTGTTCGGCTCCTACTGGGTGACTGTTGCCCAGGGCATCACCCCGAACCCGGACGAGTCATTCACCTACAACAACAAGGCGGGTAACTACCGCCTCATGGTGAAGGCCGACTCCGGATCCGGCGCATTCACGGCCACCGTGGCCGAGTAACCCTGTCAGGACGGCTCCGGCGATGCGCGCCGGAGCCGTTCGCAGGTCAGATCCAGTCTCGACGGCTCGCCTGGACGGCCAACTGGAATCGGCTGTGGGCGCCGAGCACCTCTTCGAGACGAGCGATCCGGCGGCCGACCGTACGAGCGCTGACGCCCAGGTCGCGGGCGATCGCCTCATCGGTGAGGCCGGCTGCGAGATAGGACAGCAACTGCTGCTCTCCCGGCCCCGGACCACCCTCCAGCGCGTCGACCACCTGAGACTCCGCCGACAGGGGCACGCCCATCTGCCAGAAGACTTCGAAGAGGCTCACCAAGCAGTCGAGCAGGCCGGACTCGTGGACGACGATGGCTGAACGCCGTGCGCCTTTCTGGCCCGGCACCGTGATGAACGCCCGCTTGTCGTCGAACACCATCAGGTTGAGCGGCACCTGCGCGAAGACGCGCGCCTGCTCGCCGGCCGCGATGCACTGATGGACGGCGGCCAGTCCTTCGAAGTCCTCGAGAACCGAGACGCCGTACAGCCCGCGACCCCGGACGCCGCGTTCCATGGCCTCGAGAAATCCGACCGCCACCCTGGGCGGCGGGATCGTCATCCCGGGTTGCAGCTTCCGCGGCGACACCGGGCCGATGCACAGACCGTCGACGGTTGAGGCCGTGTCATCCATCAATTTGGCTTCGACGGCGTTGATCCGCGCCTCGTCGGCGATCACCTCCACGAAGTTCAGCCGGTCGCCGCCTTCACTCCAGACATCGGCGAACACCGAGGCGAGCCGGCGAGCGGCGTCCGCAGCCTTCGCATGCTCAGCCGCCACCTGCTCCAACGGCATCCGGGGAGCTACTGCTTCGATTGCCCCGTCCCGTACGTCGAGCAGGCCGATGGCCGCCAGCACCTCGATCTCGTGTTCCGCGGCAACGCGGTCGATACCGGCGCGTTCGGCCAGATCCGCCGGCGTCGTCCTGCCGCTCGCGACGGCGGCCCGGTAGAGCGGCTCCGCGGCGGCCGAGAGGAAGGGTGCTGAGGACGGTCCCATTCGCACGTCCTACCACCTTCTACGCCTGCTGCGCGAGGGCCACGGCGTCCAGCCCTCGAAAGACGACCATGGCAGTCACCAGGCCCGCACATGCAGTAACTTTCTGTGCAGGATGCTCAGGGCAACAGCTCTGCGGGTTCGCTATCCTCCGCAGGCCGTTGCATCAAGCTGCAAGTTATCCACAGATCCCGTTTCGGTGCTCTGCGGGACCTTGGAAACTGGCAGGATTTCAGGTGTCGGGTGCCGGCAGCAGTAGTGCTCATCGATCGAGGGGAAATGCATTGAAGACGCGCGTAGGGATCGCCATCGCCGCAGGGCTGGTGGTCGTGGCCGGTTGCGGGGCGTCCGGGCTGGAGACGGGGGCCGGCACGGTCGAGTCGAAGACCGCGTCGGCGTTCCTGATCACCGCAGAGACCGACTGGCACCAGAAGGTCGACACTGAGCGGAACAAGAACATCGAGCCCTCGGCCCGCTGCTACTACGTGACCGGTGCCGACGGCAAGCAATCCCTCGGGACCGTGGCCTGTGGCCCGCTGCGTCGCCTCGGTTCGCCGGAGCGTTCGGTCTGGGACATCGTCAAGATCGACACCACTCCCGGCGAGAAGCCCGGCCTCAAGCTGCCGGACGAGGTCCAGTGGCAGCAGTCCCAGCTCCGCCCGGCCAGCAGCACCTTGTGGCGGCCCGACGACAAGAAGGCCGACGACAACGCGGACGCCCTCGCCGCGCCGCCGGCACCGCCGGCCGAGGCCGGGCTGGCCAGGGTTACCGACGGCGGCCAGAAGCTCGACCTCAAGCCCGCCACCGGAAAGCTGGTCGTCCCGGACGGCACAGTCACCTTGAAGGGTCTCGCCAATCCGGAGACGATCGGCGGCGCTGCCGACGTCATGGGCCCGGCGAGCGGCGAGAAGTTCATCGCAGCCGAGTTCACCACCGCCCCGACGCTCAACGCGATCAGCGGTGAGCCGGGGTTCGGCAGCGGTTCCAAGTCCACGCCGGCGACCAAATGGACGGTCACGGTCGGCACCGAGCAGCGCCCGGTCGAGATGTTCCGCCCTGAGGAAAAGGGGACCAGCACCGCACGGACCCTGCTCGTCTCGGTACCGAAAGACGCTACCGACGTGTCGTTGACGGCGACCAGTGGCTCCGTCGTCCAGAAGGTCTCGCTCATCACCGGCGAGCGGACGACGACCGACGTCGCCACGACCTACTACCGCACCGACCTCTCCGCCGACCTGAACAAGTCGTTCCCGGCCACCCGGCGGGAGGTCAAGCCGTACTTCAACGCCACCTACGCGCTGAACATCGACAAGGCCGGGCTGAGCCCGTGGGACTCCGACCGCGGCTGGGCGCCGGCCGGCAAGGCCTGGTTCGTTGCCCGGTGGACCGGGAACCTCGACTACAACTACATCCTGTACGACGTCACCTGGGCGCCGCAGTCTGTGACTGCCACTGCCGACGGTGCCGCAGTCCCCGGAATCAAGGTGACCCACACCGACGACGACATCGCGTTCCTGGTCCCGGCGGACACCAAGGCTGTCCAACTGAACGTGAGCAGCGTTCTGAAGTTCAGTGCCAACGACCCGGCCGCGAAGCCGACCTCGGGCTCGGTCGCGTTCCCGCCGCTGACCGCAACGGCGACCTTCCAGTAGGCAGACCGTCTGCTCGACAGGAATGCCCCTCCCGGCAATCACGAGTGGGGGCCTTCGTCGTACTGAGCCTCTTCCCCTGCGTCGGCTACGCCCGCTCCTTTCGTCGCGTGCTACGCCAACACCCCACC
>NZ_SMKX01000170.1 GCF_004349055.1 Kribbella antibiotica | reverse complement strand
GTTTCGGGGGTTAGGTCGGGGCGGGTGGAGTCTCGCCAGGGCTGGGTGGCGGGTTCTACTTCCTCGGAGAAGGCGAGGGCGTCGCGGACCAGCCAGTAGTGGCGGTTGGGGGAGAGGCTGCCGCCAGCTTGTTCGTAGGCGTGGATGAAGTGGTGGGCCGCGGTGGGGCCGTGGAGTAGGGCGAGGTTGGTGGCGCAGTGGGCTACGTCCAGGTCGGTGGGGCCCCAGCAGGCGCCGGCCCAGTCGACAACCGCGGTGAGGTGAGATCCGTCGAACAGGACGTTGCCGGGCTGGAAATCGCGGTGCAGGAAGGCGCCCTCGTACGGCGGATGCGGCTGGCGGATGACGTCGATTGCTGCGGACCAGTCGGCGCCGGGCGGGACCACGACCGTGTCGGCGGTGGTCAGGGTGACGAAGGGGCGGGGACGCTCAACAGGCTGCACAGCGTGGATCGCGACGAGCTGCTGGGCCAGGAGGGGGATGCGGTCCGCCAGCCCGGAGTCGGTCAGGAGGGTTCGCCCGGGCAGCCACGTCATCAGGAGTGAGGGGCGCTCGCCGAAGGCACCAGTCGGGTCGACGGCGACGAGTTCAGGAGCCGGTACGGCGGTTGTCGCGAGGAGCGTCAGTGTGTCGGCCTCGCGGGTCAGCCAGTCAGCGGCGTTCGTCAGGTCGTGAGGGCTCCGGAGAACCAGGTCGCGGGTACCGCTGTCGGGCGTGCTGATCGTGAATCGCCGAACGTCGGAGGTCAGGCCGCCGTGCAGCGGCTCCACCTGAGTGATCTGCTCGCCGTCGGCCAGATGGCGTCGTACCCAGGTCAGCGTGGTCACCGGCCCACCTCACCATTCAGGCGACGGCGTCCGCGACTGAATATCGCGCCTACGATGCACGGGTGAGCTATCCGAGGACTGGCGGCAGGGTTGGTGGGGCACCGGATTTTCCTGATGTCGAGCGGGAGGTGCTGGCGTTCTGGGAGGCGGACGACACGTTCCGGGGGTCCATCGAGCGGCGGACGAAGGAAGAGTTCGTCTTCTACGACGGGCCACCGTTTGCCAATGGGTTGCCGCATTACGGGCATCTGCTCACCGGGTATGTGAAGGATCTGGTGCCTCGGTACAAGACCATGCGCGGGTTCCGGGTGGAGCGGCGGTTCGGGTGGGATACGCATGGGTTGCCGGCTGAGTTGGAGGCTCAGCGGGTGCTGGGGCTGAAGACGAAGGCGGAGATCCTCGAGCTGGGGATCGAGAACTTCAACGCGAAGTGCCGGGAGTTGGTGCTGCGATACAGCGACGAGTGGCAGAGCTATGTCACCCGGCAGGCGCGGTGGGTGGACTTCGAGAACGACTACAAGACGCTCAGTTCTGACTACATGGAGTCGGTGATCTGGGCGTTCAAGACCCTGTACGACAAGGGGCTCGTCTATGAGGGCCTGCGCGTCCTCCCGTACTGCTGGAACGACGAGACCCCGCTGTCCAACCACGAGCTGCGGATGGATGACGACGTCTACCAGCAGCGGCAGGACCCCTCAATCACCGTCGCGGTCGAACTGGAGACCGGGGAGCGCCTGCTCGCCTGGACGACCACCCCCTGGACGCTCCCGAGCAACCTCGCGATGGCCGTCGGACCTGAGCTCGACTATGTCGTCGTCGCCACCCCGGATGGCCCAACGATCCTCGCCGAGGCCCGAGCGCAGGCCTATGGGTTCACCGAGGTCGTCCGCAGATTCAAGGGCACCGAGCTGATCGGCAAGCGGTACACCCCGCTGTTCGACTTCTTCGCCGACACCCCGAACGCCTTCCAGGTGATCGCGGCCGAGCATGTCACCACCGACGACGGCACCGGCGTCGTACACATGGCTCCCGCGTACGGCGAGGAGGACCAGCTGGCCTGTGATGCCGTCGGAATCCCCACGATCTTGACCGTCGACGACGGCGCCCGGTTCACCGCGGTGGTCCCGCCGTACCAAGGTCTGCACGTCTTCGAGGCGAACCGCCCGATCATCCGCGACCTCAAAGCGGCCGGCGCGCTGATCCGCGAGGACAGCTATGTGCACAGCTACCCGCATTGCTGGCGGTGCCGGAATCCCCTGATCTACAAGGCGGTTTCGAGCTGGTTCGTCGAGGTGACGGCGATCCGTGACCGGATGGTCGAGCTCAACGAGGACATCACCTGGACCCCCGAACACGTGAAGCACGGCCAGTTCGGCAAGTGGTTGAGCAACGCGCGCGACTGGTCGATCAGCCGGAACCGCTTCTGGGGTTCACCGATCCCCGTCTGGCGCTCCGACGATCCGGCGTACCCACGCATCGACGTCTACGGCTCGATCGCGGAGCTCGAGCGGGACTTCGGGGTGACCGTCACCGACCTGCACCGCCCGTACGTCGACCTGCTGACCCGGCCGAATCCCGACGACCCGACGGGTGCGTCGACGATGCGCCGGGTGTCCGACGTACTGGATGTGTGGTTCGACTCCGGGTCGATGAGTTTCGCCCAGGTGCACTATCCGTTCGAGAACCAGGAGTGGTTCGAGAGCCACTTCCCGGGCGACTTCATCGTCGAGTACATCGGTCAGACGCGTGGTTGGTTCTACACCTTGCACGTTCTCGCGACCGCGTTGTTCGACCGGCCGGCGTTCAAGTCGGTGCTGAGCCACGGGATCGTGCTCGGCAGCGACGGGCAGAAGATGAGCAAGTCGCTGCGGAACTATCCGGATGTGAGTGAGGTGTTCGACCGGGACGGCGCGGATGCGATGCGCTGGTTCCTGATGTCGAGCCCGATCCTGCGCGGCGGGAACCTGATCGTCACCGAGGAGGGCATCCGTGAGGGCGTCCGGCAGGTGCTGATCCCGTTGTGGAACGCGTGGTCGTTCTTCGCGCTCTACGCCAACGCGGCCAACCGGGAAGGGCAACCGATCCAGCAGCCCGAACACTTGCTGGATCGCTACCTGCTGGCCCGGCTGCGGCTGTTCGTCACAGACGTTCAGGACAAGCTCGATCGATACGACATTGCGTCTGCCTGCGATGCCATCACCTCATACGTCGACGTGCTGACGAACTGGTATATCCGGCGCTCCCGCGACCGTTTCTGGGCGGGGGAGCAGGCGGCGATCGACACGCTGTACACGGCGCTGGAGACGTTGTGCCGGACGGTTGCGCCGCTGCTCCCGTTGGTTACCGAGGACATCTGGCGCGGGCTGACCGGGGAGCGGTCGGTGCATCTGACCGAGTGGCCGACGGTCGACAAGCTGCCGGACGATCCGGAGCTGGTGGCGCAGATGGAGCGTGCCCGCGAGGTGTGTTCGGTCGCGTCGGCGATCCGGAAGGCGACCGGGATCCGTGCCCGGCAGCCGCTGCAGAGGTTGACCGTGGCAACGACCGCTGACCTGCAGGCGCTGACCGGACTGATCGCGGCCGAGCTCAACGTCCGTGAGGTCGTCCTGACCTCGGTGGACGCGATCGATGCTCCGGTGTCGCAACAGTTGACGGTGAACGCGCGTGCGGCCGGACCGCGGTTGGGGAAGGCCGTGCAGGCGGCGATCAAGGCGTCGAAGACCGGAGACTGGTCGGTGTCCGCGGCCGGGGTAGTGGTTGCTGGGGGCATCGAGCTGGTCGAGGGGGAGTACACCCTGGAGACGACGCTGGCCGGTGCCGCCGAGTCGAGTGGGCTGTTGCCAGGCGGCGGTTTCGTCGTGCTCGACACGACGATCACTCCCGAGCTTGAAGCCGAGGGGACGGCGCGGGATGTGATCCGCCTGATCCAGCAGGCGCGCCGTGATTCCGGGCTCGAGGTGACCGACCGCATTCACCTGACGGTGACTGCGGAACCCCCGATGGCGGCGGCCGTCGCAACCCACCGCGAGCTGATCATGCGCGAGACGCTGGCCACCGACTTCGCCGTACAGGAGGGCTCTGAGCTGGAGATCGACCTCAGGTCCTAATGTTGGCGGCATGGAGACGCGGAAGCTGGGACGAACCGGTCGGGACGTAGGCGTGGTCGGGCTCGGTGCCTGGCAGTTGGGTGCCGACTGGGGTTCGGTGGACGAGAGCGACGCGCTCGCCGTGCTGCGGTCGGCGATCGAGGGCGGTGTCACGTTCATCGACACCGCTGATGTGTACGGCGACGGCCGGAGCGAGCGGCTCGTCGGTCAGGTGCTGAAGGACCACGAGGGCCTGACCGTCGCGAGCAAGATGGGCCGCCGGGTCGAGCAGCTTCCGGAGAACTACAGCCCGGCCAACTTCCGCGCCTGGAACGACCGCTCCCGGCAGAATCTCGGCGTCGACACCATCGACCTCGTTCAGCTGCACTGCCCGCCGACCGCGGTCTACTCCACCGACGCCGTCTTCGACGACCTGGACGCGATGGTCGACGAGGGCCGCATCGCCGCGTACGGCGTGAGCGTCGAGACCACCGCGGAGGCGCTGACCGCGATCGCGCGCCCCAACGTCGCATCCGTACAGATCATCCTGAACGCGCTCCGCCTCAAGCCCCTCGACGAGGTCCTGCCCGCGGCGCAAGAGGCCGGCGTCGGCATCATCGCCCGCGTTCCCCTCGCCAGCGGTCTGCTCTCCGGCAAGTACGACGAGAACACCGTCTTCTCGGCCGACGACCACCGCACCTACAACCGCCACGGCGAGGCGTTCGACGTCGGCGAGACCTTCTCCGGCGTCGACTTCGGCACCGGCCTCGAGGCCGTCCGCCGCTTGATGCCCTGGCTCCCCGCAGGCGCCACCATGGCCCAGTTCGCCCTCCGCTGGATCATCGACCAGCCCGGCGTCTCCGTCGTGATCCCCGGTGCCCGGAACCCCGAGCAGGTCGCCGGCAACGTTGGCGCCGCCGCCCTCGCCCCGCTCACCACCGACCAGCAGGCCGCCGTACGAGACATCTACGACTCCCTCATCCGCCCCCAGACCCACGACCGCTGGTAGGTCAGGCCGCCGCTACGGCGAGGATGGTGCTGATGATCCCGGAGAGGATGGCGACGATCGTGCTCAGCGTCGCCAGGATCTTGCCGCCGCTGGCCCACAACCCCTTGTTCAGCTCCCGCCAGCGACGCGGCACGACAGCGAACTTGAGCTTCTGCCATTTGTGCTGCCGATAGCTGCAACCCATCATGATCCCGCTCGCGTTGTTACGGCACAGCTGACCTGCCCTGGTCTCGGCGCCGCAGAACACCGGCGCCTGGAACAGGAAGTACGCCGTGACCAGCGTCCATCCGATCCCGAGCACGACGGGACCGAGTCGCCAGGTCCAGGCAGTCGTGATCAGTCCGAAGAACAGCAGGTAGCCCCAATATCTCTGTAGTCCCTTCATGTTGACGCAGTATCACCAGATCGTCACTCTCCGAAACCATCCATTATGTGGACACAGCTGCTGCTCGTCCGGATGGGGGCGCCGGGCCAACTACCGTGGTGACGTGTTGATCATCGACCAGGCGACGTACGACGCGATCCTGGCGCACGCGCGGCGGGACCACCCGGACGAGGCGTGCGGCGTGGTGACCGGGCCGGAGGGCTCGGGCCGGGCGGAGCGGTTCATCCCGGTGCCGAACGCGGCGATGTCGCCGACGTACTACGAGTTCTCGTCCGAGGACCTGCTCCAGGTGCACAAGGACCTGTGGGACCGGGACGAAGAGATCGTCGTGACGTACCACTCGCACACGGCGACCGAGGCGTACCCGTCGCGGACGGACATCGCCCGGGCCGAGGAGCCGAACTCGCACTACGTGATCGTCTCGACCCGGGACGGGGCCGAGCAGCAGAGCTACGACGGCCCGGTGGAGTTCCGCTCGTACCGGATCGTCGACGGCGTGGTCACCGAAGAAGATGTGAAGATCGTGGCGGCCTACGCCGAAGTACCCAGCAGCGAACTAGGAGACAACTGAGATGGCGATCGAGCTTCGCGTCCCGACGATTCTGCGCACCTACACCGGTGGCGAGAAGGCGGTCAACGGTGACGGCGCCACACTGGCCGAGTTCATCGACAACGTGAACGGCAGCCACCCGGGCCTCAAGGAGCGGATCGTCGAGGGGGAGCCGGAGGAGCTGCGCCGGTTCGTCAACGTGTACGTGAACGACGAGGACGTGCGGTTCACCGGTGGGCTGACGACGACGGTGAAGGACGGCGACGTGGTCGTCGTACTGCCTGCGGTCGCCGGCGGCTGACGATGCGTTTCGACAGTCTGCTCGACTCGGTCGGGGGCACGCCGCTGGTCGGCCTGCCCAAGCTGTCGCCGACGGCGGATGTCCGGTTGTGGGCCAAGCTGGAGGACCACAACCCGACCGGTTCGATCAAGGACCGGGCGGCGCTGCGGATGCTGCTCGACGCGGAGAAGGACGGCCGGCTGCGGCCGGGCAACACGATCCTCGAGCCGACCTCGGGCAACACCGGGATCTCGCTGGCGATGGCGGCCAAGCTGCGCGGCTATCGGATGGTCTGCGTGATGCCGGAGAACACCTCCGAAGAACGCCGGCAGATCCTGCGGATGTGGGGAGTCGAGGTCATCTCCTCCCCGGCCGCCGGTGGGTCGAACGAAGCCGTTCGGGTCGCCAAGCAGGTCGCCGAGGAACACCCCGACTGGGTGATGCTCTACCAGTACGGCAACCCGTCGAACGCGGCCGCCCACTACGACGGCACCGCCCGCGAGGTCCTCGAGGACCTGCCGTCGGTGACGCATTTCGTGGCCGGTCTCGGCACGACCGGCACGCTGATGGGCGCCGGCCGGTTCTTCCGCGAGCACAAGCCGGATGTCCGGATCGTGGCCGCCGAGCCCCGGTACGGCGAGCTCGTCTACGGCCTGCGGAATCTGGACGAGGGCTTCGTCCCGGAGCTGTACGACGCGAGTCTGATCGACGCGCGGTTCTCGGTCGGCCCGCGGGACGCCGTCCGGCGCGTTCGCGAACTGCTCGACAACGAGGGCATCTTCGCCGGCGTCTCGACCGGCGCGATCCTGCACGCCGCGCTCGGCCAGGCGGCCAAGTGCGTACGTGACGGACAGCGGGCCGATATCGCCTTCGTCGTTCCGGACGGCGGCTGGAAGTACCTGTCGACCGGTGCCTATGAGGGCACGGTCGACGAGGCGGAAGAGCGCCTCGAAGGCCAGCTCTGGGCCTGACTTTCGGCCCTCTGTGAGTTTACGGAGATTTGAACAGGATCCGGCGGCCGATGCGGGGGTGAACACCGCGTCCCTTGCAGCTGTTACAGGGGCGTTGTGCGTAGCTGAAGAGACCGCCGTGGTGACGGCCGGCGCCCTTGCAGCGTTGGCACTTGGCATTCGGGTGCAGCGACAGCGAGACGACGTACAGGAAGAACGTCGCCATCAGCAGCAGCAACATGACTCCGGTCGTCCCCAGGGACGAGGCGATGTCTGCGGCCGTGCTGTTGGTTTCCGCAGCCTGATTCGCGGCCTGCCCGGAGGCGGAGACGTGATCAGGTTGCGGATTCGGTCCGGCGGTGCTGCTCAGCACCGCCACGAAGTGGTGCGCGAGGCTCATGGCATCTCGTGGGCGGGTCGGGCGAACATCGGTCCAGAGTGACGCGGATCACGGCTGTTGGCAATTGCATAACGTAAAGATGTGGACAAGTTCGGCGTGTCGTTTCAAAGAGTAGGAGTGGGGTGACTTCTAGAACGACCCGAATCCGGCCCTGGTTACGGCCGCCGGGGAGTCCACGGCGTGTCCCCGATAGAATGTGTGCTGTGACAGACGCGCCGGTAGGGATCTTCGATTCAGGTTTCGGCGGTCTCACCGTCGCGCGCGCAGTGCTCGATCAGTTGCCGCACGAGCCGATCCTCTACCTCGGCGACACCGCCCGCCAGCCCTACGGTCCCAAGCCGATCGCCGAGGTCCGCGAGTACGCGCTGGAGTGCCTGGATCACCTGGTCGAGGCCGGCGTGAAGATGCTCGTCATCGCCTGCAACTCGGCCAGTGCCGCGATGCTCCGCGACGCCCGCGAACGGTACGACGTACCGGTCGTTGAAGTGATTCTTCCGGCTGCTCGCCGGGCCGTTGCCGCGACGCGGAATCAGAAGGTCGGCGTGATCTGCACGCATGCCACCGCGACCTCGTTGGCTTATGACGATGCGCTTGCGGCCGCCCCGCAGATCGAGCTGATCACGAGGCCCTGCCCCAAATTCGTCGACTTCGTCGAGGCCGGCGTCACATCAGGACCGGAGTTGCTTGAGGCCGCGCACGAGTACCTCGACCCGCTGGTCGAGGCCGGCGTCGACACGCTCATCCTCGGCTGCACGCACTACCCGTTGCTCACCGGCGTGATCCAGTACGTCGTCGGCGATGCGGTCACGCTGGTGAGCAGCGCCGAGGAGTGCGCCAAGGACGTGTACGGCGTCCTGACCAAGACCGGACTGCTGCGCGCCGACGACCTGCCTGAGCCCAAGCACCGCTTCGTCACGACCGGCACTCCGTCGGAGTTCGAGGCGATCGGCTCGCGCTTCCTCGGCCCGGTGCTCTCCTCGGTCGACCAGTTCGCCTGGGTCCGCTAAGCGCTTCAGAAGCCGCCGGGGATGTTGTCCTCGGCACCGGTTCCGATCGTGACCTCCCCGAAACCTCAGCCCTGTAACCCCGTTCGGCGGCTCGGCGACGCGACGAGGTTTCCTGCGAAGCCGGACACCCGCCGGTAATCTTCAAGATATGAAGCTCACCGTGCTCGGCTGTTCCGGGTCCGTCCCGGGACCTGACTCGGCCGCCTCGAGCTATCTGGTCACTGCCGAGGATTTCCACCTGGTCCTCGATCTCGGCAGTGGTGCTCTCGGATCGCTCCAGCGGCACATCGCCGTTCCGCAGATCGGTGCGATCGGCCTGTCCCACTTACATCCTGACCACTGTATGGACCTGACCGGCCTCTACGTAGCGGCCAAGTACGCGCCAGGTTCGCCCATCCCCCGCATCCCTGTGTACGCCCCGCCCGACGCGGCGGAGCGCATGGCTCTGGCCTATGACCTCCCCATCGATCCAGGTATGACCGAGGAGCTGGATTTCCATACCTGGCAGGACTCTCAGCAGATCGGCCCGTTCACGGTCCGGACCGCACCGATGGTGCACCCGGTCCCGGCGTACGCGATCCGTGTCGAGCACGCCGGCAAGGCGCTGGTGTATACCGGAGACACCGGGCCGAACGACGCACTGATCGAGCTCGCCCGTGGCGCCGACCTGCTGCTGTCCGAAGCCGCCCTGCAGGACGAGAATCCCAACAACCCCGTCGACCTGCACCTGACCCCGTCCGACGCCGGTGAACATGCCAAGAAGGCCGGCGTCAAAAAGCTCGTGATCACGCACGTCCCACCGTGGTACAACCGGGTGACCCAAGCTGAGAACGCCCGGCGTACCTACTCGGGACCGATCGAGATTGCGACCCCGCATGCCGTTTTCGACATCTGACAATGTCCCGTTGTGGACCGCAACAACCGGTACGGCGACCCCTGCCGCCGCGCCGGTGATCATCCTTCATGGCGGGCCTGGCACGTGGAGCGACCACCTGACGCTCGCCGAGATGCTCGACGACTTGACCGTCGTTCATCGCTTCGACCAGCGGGGCTGCGGCCGATCCGGCCCATCAGGCGTGCAGTCGATGGCGCGTAGCGCGCAGGACATCGACGAACTCCGCCAGTACTGGGGGCACGAGAAGATCGTTGTCATCGGCCACTCCTTCGGAGCCACGCTGGCGATCACCTATGCCGCGTTGTACCCCGATCACGTGGCGGGCGTCGTCTACCTCGACGGTGTCGGCGTCGGTGACTGGCGATCGGGCGACGCCGAGGTCCGCGCGAGCCGCATGACGCCCGAGCAAACGGCTCGGCTGGACGAGCTGTCGGAGATCCACCTGAACGCGCCGGCCGCGCGGACGCGTACTCGCGAGGAAGAGATCGAGTTCCGGGTGCTCGCATGGTTCCCCGACAACGCGGATCAGGAGCACGCGATGGAGTGGGCCCTCGAGGACGCCTCCGTCGACCTGCCGATCAGCTGGGGCGTGAACCGCGCCCTGAGCAAGGAAATCAACAGCTGGCCGGACAGTCGCAAGGCCGACGACGCCGCCGCGATCCCCGCCCCGATCACCTTCATCCACGGCGAAGGCGACCCCCGCCCGTACGCCGCCGTACAGGCTCTCGCTGAGCACGCGCAGCAACCGTCGTTCCACCTGATCCCCGACGCTGGTCACTCACCGTGGCGCGAGCAGCCCGACACGGTCCGCAAAATCCTCCGCGACGCGGTGCTCACCTAGCCCCCGCCCAGTGTGGGCAGCCTGCCCACCGACTGAACGGACCGTGCTGCCCTCCATCGATTACCAGCCGCAATCTCTTTCCACTCGACGTCGGCCGGGTGTTTCTGGCTCGGCGAGTGAACCCACTGTGCGCACACAATCCACCGTCGCGCGGCAGCCGGCCGGCTCCTAGCGGGTGCACGAAGGACAGGAAGTCGGTGCTGGATCGGGGCCGGGCGCGCTGGGCTCAGGCGTGCGCAGGGGTATGCGTAGGTGTCTACGTCCTGTCGTTCGTGCGCCCGCCCATGGCATCCTGACCAGGTGACGATCGCCTGGCTGCAACTCGTCGGTGGATCGCGCTGGACCACGGCCGGGAGCGCCTTCTCCGGAGCAGCGGAAGCACGCGCCCGGACGGCATTGCAGCGTATTGAGGCGGAGGTCCTCGCCTCGTACGACGGAGCTTGCTGGCTCGCGCAGCAGGGCTACGAACGAGTCGCGCTCCACCTGGAGTACCGATCTGACGCGAAGGGACGGCCGGGGCGGTCAATACGTGCGATCGGCCGGCTGCTCAACCCGAACTACTCGGTGGCGTGGCCGGAGCTCGAGACAGCATCAGTCGACGAGATGCGAGAGCACCTGCACCCGATCGTGCTCGACGCACTCGCATTCGTCGGTGAGCGGACGAACCTCGGCAAGCTCCCCAAGGCAGGTGAGGCGGAGGACCTTGAAACCGTCCCACTGATACCGCTGATCGACGACCCGATGCCGTACGACGAGGAGCCCGGTGACAGCTGTGTCATCACCCGGGACTTCCCGCCGGGCACTGAGGAATCGCAGGTCCCTGGGCTGCTGCGCCAGTACGACAAGGACCTGCAGGACGTGCTGTCCGACGAGGCCCTGGACAACATCCTCGACATTGAGACCTCGTCCAGTGGCGTCAGATGGGTAATCCGGGTCGCTCCCGACGAGGAGTGAACAGCTCGGCGAGCTCCTCCGCCCGGCGGTCGTCCAGCCGATCGCCCTGCCGTAGGCCGAAGTACTCCGCCGCCGAACCACCGCGCACGACGAGCTCGGCGACGTCCGAGCTACCCGGGATGAGCCCCGGCTGATTCCGCGGTACGGCGGTCAGGTGCGGGTACCGTGGAATGCCCGCCAGCTTGAGCTCCTCGGGCGCGCGATCCAGCTTGCAGTTGCCGAAGTTGTCGATGACGGTCACCAGCGGGCCCTCGTCCGGGAGGACGGGAATGGGAGTTGTGGTCGAAGGGATCGCGCGGTGGTCGGCGACCCAGCGGGCGAGCAGCGGCAGGTACCAGAGGCTGCGGAACTGGGTGTTGATGATGCGCTCGGCCTGGATCGGATCGAAGTCGACCGCGGCCAGGACCTCGGCGATATCGGTGACCTGGACCTCGGTGATCCCGAGCTCACGCCGTACGAGGGCCAGCGCTCTGGGGTTGAACGTGCTCGCAACCAGATGCTCGCCGTACCGGAAGAAGCAGAACGGGACGCCGTTCGGCCAGTTGCCGTCGCGGGGCGCGATGTTGAGCAGGGTGATGGTCGGACCGCTGAGGCCTTCCGTCGATCTCAGACAGTCGAGCAGGGTCAAGGCGGCGAACGACTCGGGGTCCGGGCCGTCGAGGGCGATGATCGTGGGCGACTGGCCGAAGAGGGCGCCGATCCGGGTGCTCAGGCGGGCGCGGGCGTTGCCGTCGTAGCAATCGGTCAGGTAGGTGATCGGGTACATGCTCAGGGCTCCTGAAAAATGTGGTTGCAGAAATGAGAAGAGGCCCCCCGACAGGGAGGCCTCTCTGCAAGCACACGTGACTACGCGGCCGAGGATCCTCCGTATCGAGGGCTCAGCATTCGCATGATGTTCCTGGTCACGTCGAAAACTCTACCTCACCGAACCTGGCCGTTGTCGAAGTAGCTGATCAGGGCCGGATCAAGCGCCGGTACGTCGATCGGTACGCCGTTCGAGCGGAGTGAGGTGGTGGCGGCGACCCCGGCGGCGACCGCGGCGCGGGCGGCGATCGGGGAGGTGAGCGTGGTCCCGCCGTCGCGGACGAAGGTGAGGAACTCGTTGACCAGGTGCGGGTCGGCGCCGCCGTGGTGCTCGCTCTCACCGGTGATCTCGACGACGATGTCGGCGTCCTCGCGGTAGCCGGAGCGGCGGCTGTTCCAGACCTTCACGACGCCGCCCGCGGTGTCGCCGAAGTTCTCCAGGCGGCCGTGGGTGCCGATGACGGTGTAGTTGCGCCAGTAGTCCGGCGTGTAGTGGCACTGCTCGTAGGTGACGAAAACCCCGTTGTCCAGCAGGAGATTCGCCATCGAGAGGTCCTCGACGTCCATCACCGGGGCGAGCCCCTTCTGCTCCAGCGGCGGCCAGTTGTCCGAACTGACGAAGTCGGAGAAGCGCTGGCCGGTCCGGTCCTGACGATCCTCGATGCCGCCGTACAGGGTGAGTGCGCCCATGGCGTTGACGCGCTGGGTGTAACCGTTGGCCAGCCAGTGCATCACATCGATGTCATGGGCCCCCTTTTGCAGGAGCAGACCGGTGGTCCGGCTGCGGTCGGCGTGCCAGTCCTTGAAATAGAAGTCGCCGCCGTGGCCGACGAAGTGCCGGCACCAGATCGCCTTCACGTCGCCGATGGCGCCGTCCAGGATCAGTTGCCGCATGGTCTGTACGACGGGCATGTGGCGCATGTTGTGTCCGACGTACAGGCGGGCACCGGACTCGTAGGCCGCCTGCAGGACGCGGTCGCAGCCCTCGGTGGTGATCGCCAGCGGCTTCTCCACGAAGACCGGGATGCCGGCGGTGAGGAAGTCGACCGCCGGACCTTCGTGCAGGTCGTCCGGGGTGGTCAGGAAAACGCCGTCGAGTTTCTGGTCGAGCAGTTCGCGATGGTCGGCGAAAGTGGCCGCCTCCGGGTACTTCTCCAGGGCCAGGTCGCGCTGCGCGGCGACCGGGTCGGCCAGGGCGACGATCGCGCTGCCCTCGCCGGGTTGGTGGGCGTAGCCCGCGAGGTAGCTCCGGGCGCCGAGCCCCACCACTCCGAGTCGAAGATCAGTCATCAGCCAGCAACTCCTGCACATAGTTGTTTGAATCACCCTAACTCCGAGCAGTTCCGTCCTTCAATCACCTGTCTGCTCCCTGAAATTGCCTTCCCGGTCATCTATCCAACATCGCTGCATCTCACCGTGCCGACACCATGACGGAATGTGAGCCTCCACTACGTGGCACTGGGGGACTCGACCACAGTTGGGGTCGGGGACCCGATGAACGGCAGTAGTACGACCGACCTTTCCGGTGCCGGTGCGCGCCCGGGACAGGGGTGGCGGGGCTGGGCCTCGCTGCTCGCCGACTCCCTGGCCAGCACCCACCGTGTGACTTTCGCCAACTTCGCGACCAGTGGCGCGACCACGGATCTGGTCGCGACCGAGCAGCTTCCCGAGATCGGGAGCGGGCCGATCGACATCGCCTCGCTGATCGTCGGGATCAACGACACCCTCCGGTCCAGCTTCGACGCCGGCCGGATCCGCGACCACCTGCATCTGTGTGCCGAGGAGCTGACCGCGCGCGGCGCGCTGCTGCTCACTGTCCGTTTCCACGACCACGCCAAGATCTTCGGCCTGCCGAAGTGGATGGGCCGGCCGTTGTGGCAGCGGATCGAACAGGTCAACCTCGCGTACGACGACCTCTACGCCCGGTACGGCGGGATCCGCCTCGACATGGCCGATTTCCCCGAGGTGTACCGGCGGGACTTCTGGAGCATCGACCGGATGCACCCCGGTGAGCTCGGGCATCGCAAGCTGGCCCGGATGTTCGCCGACCGACTCCCCGCGCACGGGGTACAGATCGCCGTACCGCCGGATCTTGGCTGTGCCTACCAGCCGCCGAGCAAGTGGGCCGACACCGTCTGGATGGTCAAGGAGGGCGTTCCGTGGCTGGGTCGCCGGGCCGGAGACCTGGTGCCGTTCGCCGCCCGGATGGCATTTGCGCAGCGCCGACCGGCGTCGGGCGCGTTGACCAATGCGGAGGTAAGACGCTTGGAGGCATAAAGTTGCCGCCATGGCTCGCATTGACGGACGTACCCCTGACCAGCTCCGACCGGTAACCCTGACACGGAAGTGGCTTGACCACGCCGAGGGGTCGGTGCTGGTGGAGTTCGGCAAGACGCGGGTGCTCTGTGCGGCCAGTGTGACCGAAGGTGTGCCGCGGTGGCGGAAGGGTTCCGGGCTGGGCTGGGTCAGCGCGGAGTACGCCATGCTGCCGCGGTCGACGAACACGCGCTCGGACCGCGAGTCGGTCAAGGGCAAGATCGGTGGACGTACCCACGAGATCTCCCGGCTGATCGGGCGTTCGCTGCGCGCGGTGATCGACTACAAGGCGCTCGGCGAGAACACCATTCTGCTGGACTGCGACGTACTGCAGGCCGACGGCGGCACCCGTACGGCGGCCATCACCGGAGCGTATGTCGCTTTGGCGGATGCGGTGTCGTACCTGCGTGAGCGCAAGCTGCTGAAGAGTGAGCCGCTGACCGGGACGGTTGCGGCGGTATCGGTCGGGATCATCGACGGCGCCCCGATGCTCGACCTCTGCTACGAAGAGGACGTGCGGGCCGAGACCGACATGAACCTGGTGATCACCGGCGACGGCAAGTTCATCGAGGTGCAGGGCACGGCCGAGGGTGCGCCGTTCGACCGCGCCGAGCTGGACAGCCTGCTGTCGCTGGGCCTGGCCGGCTGTGCGGATCTGACGAAGCTGCAGCAGGAGGCGCTCGGCCGATGACGCGCGTACTGCTTGCCTCGAACAATAAGAAGAAGCTTGCCGAGCTGCGCCGGATCCTCACCCCGATCGTGCCGGGGATCGAGGTGCTCGGGCTGGGCGACGTACCGGGGTATCCGGAGCCGCCCGAGACCGAGCCGACCTTCGAGGGCAACGCCCTGCTGAAGGCGCACGCCGCGCTGGCCGCAACCGGGCTGCCGTCGATCGCCGACGACAGCGGGATCTGCGTCGACGCGCTGAACGGCATGCCCGGCGTACTGTCGGCGCGTTGGTCTGGCCCGTTGAAGGACAACGACGCCAACAACCAACTGCTGCTGGGCCAGCTAGAAGATGTGCCGGACGAGCGGCGTGGTGCGTCGTTCGTGGCGGCCGTCGCTTTCGTCCGTCCGCATGCCGCTGACGAGCTGGTGCTCGGCGAGATGCGCGGATCGGTGATCCACGAGGTCCGCGGTTCCGGCGGTTTCGGGTACGACGTACTGTTCCAGGCCGATGGCTACGACCGGACCACGGCCGAGCTGTCGATCGAAGAGAAGGACGCGATCAGCCACCGCGGCAAGGCCTTGCGCGCGCTGGCTCCGATCGTCGCGAAAGCATTGGGGGCCTAGAGCATGTTGTTCGCCGGACGTGACAAAGAAGGTGTCGAGGACGGCTGGATCACCTCGGCCTACCGCCGCTGGTCGGAGGCCCGGGTCGTCGAGGGCCGGATCTACCGCACCAACGCCGGCCGGATCCAGATCGACAGTGTCCGCGAGATCAACCCCGCGCTGATCGCCGACAACGACCCCGACATCGCCCTCGCCGACCGCAGCAACGCCGGCGACATCCTCCGCCGCCTCCGCGGCGACGACTCCTGGCCGACGTTCCTGATCCGCTTCCACCTGGTGAAGGGCCCCGACCCCCGCGAAGAGCTGGCCGCCTCGTCTGACATCTCAGCCGACGACCTCGCCGAGCTGACCGAACGCCTGGCCCGCTTCGACGCCACCAACCCCCACGGCGCCTGGACCACCCAGGTCCTCCGCCTGATCGCGTCCAAGCCGGCCACCCGAGCCGCCGATCTCGCCGCCTCCCTGGACCGCGAGACCGCCCCCTTCAAACTGGACGTCCGCAAACTCAAGAACCTAGGCCTGACCTACAGCCTGGAAACCGGCTACGAGCTCTCCCCCCGCGGAACGGCGTACCTGAAAACCCTCGAATAATCGCTTTAGGTGACGATCGGGCCCCTGTCGCCTGCGAACCCTAGGCAGAGCATCAACACAGCGTTACGTTGAGCTGCATCCCGAGGGGGGCTCGGGGATTCTGGGAAACCAGGGGGGATCGAGATGTCCAGTTCTAGTTCTGCAGGTGCGAATGTCGCGACCGCGATCGGCGTCATGAAGTGGGTGCTGATCGGGCTGGCGATGGTTGTTGCGCTCGTGAGCGTGATCAACGTGGTGCTGTCCGATGACTCGACGTACCGAATGTACGGCGGCCTGGCGGCGGCCGGAGGCGCGGTCGTGTGGAGTCTGTGCGTGTGGGTGTTGTTCGGCTGGTTCGAGCACACGCTGTCCGCGTTGGTGACGATCGCACGCAACACCACGCCGGTGCTGATGCCTTCGCGTGAGGTCCCGGCGGCGCCGTACGAGCAGCATGCCTAGCGAAGCGACGTACAGGGTGGTTGCCGCCAGCAACAGTTAACGTCCGAAGATCCGGAGACCACGCCCTCGGATCTTTCGGACGTTAGCAGCCGTCGATGCTGCAGGTGGCGCCGTAGGTGATGGCGTTGTCTGCTTGGGCGTCGAGGATGGCTTTGCGGAGTTCGACGGGGTTGGGGACGCCTTCCAGGCGGGTGTTGCCGACGATGATGGTCGGCACCGAGCGGACCTGGTGGGCTTCGGCTTCGCGGAGGGCTTCTTGGTGCTTGGCCTGGTAGGTGCGGTTGTCCAGCGCCTTGCGGAAGTCGGGGCCGTTGAGGCCGATTTCTTCGGCTAGGGCTTGGAGTACGTCGGGTTGGCCCAGGTCCTGGTCTTCTTGGAAGAAGGCCTGGAACATGCGGTGGGTGTACTCGGTGCTCAGGCCGTGCTCGGCGGCGTACAGGTGGCCCTCGAAGGCCAGGTGTGTGTAGGGCTGGGGGGAGACGGTGGGGAGCTTGATGTCGACGCCCAACTGGCGGGCCATCGGGTAGACGGCTCGGGACCAGATCGCCGGGAGGTAGTCGTCTTCGGGGCGCAGGGTGGGGTGCGGGTGTGCGCGGAGCTCGAAGGGCATCCACTCGATGTCGACGTACAAGTCTTTGGTCGCCTCCTCGATCGGTCCCTCGGCGAGCAGGCAGAACGGGCACACGTAGTCCGAGAAGATCTTGATCTTCACGGCACCCAGAACCGGCTCGGTCATGAGTTGCCGCCCTTGCGGCCGTTCATGAACTCCTGGAACGGGACCTCGTGGCCGTCGATCGGGGCGTGCGTCACCTTGATCGGCCAGGTGGTCGGGTCGTTGGCGAAGATCGCGTACGAGCTGGAGTAGTTGAAGCCGTAGGCGTCGGCGGTCTTGCGGTCGGACGCGTAGACGATGTGCTCGATGTTGAAATAGAGTGCGGCCATGTAGCACAGGGCGCAGGGCTCACCCGAGGCGATCAGGGTGGCGCCGGCGACGCCGAACCGGCCGGCCTTCTTCGCGGCGGCGCGCAGGGCGACGACCTCGGCGTGCGCGGTCGGGTCGTCGTCCTCGAGGACCCGGTTGAAGCCGGTGCCGAGGACGTGGCCGTCGCGGACGACGATGCCGGAGAACGGGATGCCGCCTTCGGCGACGTGGCTGCGGCTGATCCGGACCGCTTCCTCCACGTGCGGAGTGAGGTGGTCGAGGAGGTCGATCGGCATACGAGTTCATCCTTGGGGGAGGGGGAAAAGCCGGGGGG
>NZ_SMKX01000016.1 GCF_004349055.1 Kribbella antibiotica | reverse complement strand
GGTTCGGCAAGGCACGTCGTACTGGGTGGTGCACGAGCAACTGCAGGTGGTGGCTTTGGTGAGCGTTCGTCAGGGTGGACGGGCGCCGGGGTGGGCGTCACGTGCAACTACCTGCAGTTGCTCGTGCACCACCCAGTACGACGTGCCTTGCCGAACCCGTCTCATCGCGCCATCGCGAGTGGCGCCAGCCGGCGCCCGTGCCGTCGATTCATCCGGCCGAGGCGAGCGCCCGGTGTCCGGTGGTGCGTTGGAAGGTGCCTGGCTGGGCGCATGAAGCACTGCAGGTGGTGGCTCTGGCGAGCGTTCGTCAGGGTGGACAGGCGCCGGGCGGGCGTCACGTGCGACTACTTGCAGTCGCTCGTGCCGCCGGCCCTACCCCGGTCGAGCGAGCTGGCGTCCGATCGCGCCCGGGGCGACTACATGCAGTTGTTCGTGCCGACGGGGTGGGGGTTAGACGGCGGGGGTGATGCGGCCGGTTACCTCGCCGAGGCCGAGGTCTCCGGCGTGGGCGGTGATGGTTACCTCGTCGCCGTCTTGGAGGAACGTGTAGTCCTTGCCGTGGACGGTGATGGGCTCGCGGCCGGCTTTGGTTAGTTCGATGAGGGAACCTAGCTGGTTCTGTTCGGTGCCGCTGACGGTGCCGGAGGCGTAGAGGTCGCCGGTGCGGACGGAGGCGCCGTTGACGGTCATGTGGGCGAGCATCTGGGCGGGAGACCAGTAGATGTCCCGGTACGGCGGGGTGCTCACCAGGTCGCCGTTGATGCGGACCTCGAAGGTGATGTCGTAGTTCACCAGGTTCTTCCCGGCGAGGTACGGCAGCACCGGCGGATCCTGCGCCGGGAGCGCGACGGCGGCCGATTCGAGCGCGTCCAACGACACCACCCACGGCGAGATCGACGTGGCGAACGACTTGCCCAGGAACGGGCCGAGCGGCACGTACTCCCAGCCCTGGATGTCGCGCGCCGACCAGTCGTTCAGTACGACGACGCCGTACACGTGCTCGCGGAAGTCGTCGACCGAGACCCGCTGGCCGAGCGCCGACGGCGAACCGACGACGTACCCGAGCTCAACCTCGATGTCCAACCGCTGCGACGGCCCGTACGTCGGTGCTGCGGCGTCGGGTGCCTTGCGCTGACCGGAGGGCCGGACGATATCGGTGCCGCTGGCAACGACCGTACCGGCGCGGCCGTGGTAGCCGACCGGGAGGTGTTTCCAGTTCGGCAGCAGGGGCTCGGCATCCGGGCGGAACAGTCGGCCGAGGTTGGTGGCGTGCTGCTCGGAGGCGTAGAAGTCGACGTAGTCGCCGACCTCGATCGGCAGCAGCATCGTGACCGCGGACTGCGGAATCAGGTGCGGTTCGACGGCGCCCGTGCGGACGAGTTCGAGCAATGCGGCACGAAGGGACGTCCAGGCGGGACGACCGAGCGCGAGGAAGGCGTTCAGCGTCGGCTCGGCGAAGGTGTCCGAGAGCTCGAGCGGGGTGAGGTCGATGACCTGGTCGCCGAGGGCAGCGCCGATCCGCGGCGACTGATCGCCGTACTGGAAGACTCCCAGCGGCAGGTTGTCCGGGCCGAAGACACTCACAGTTCCTCCATCAAGTTCAGTGCGATCAGGTCGTCAAGCGGCTCGGAGATGCTGCAGGAGCCGAACGAGTGGAACCACCGGCGGGTCCCCTCGACCTGCAGCTCGGACAGCGCGCGCGCCTGCGAGGCAAGCGCCGTACCGTCGCGTGAAGCCAGTACGGCGGCCACCTCGCCCAGCGAAGCGCCGTCCAGCGAGGCGCGGGTCGCGAGCAGGACGTTCAGGAAGCCGTGGTGCTCGAAGCCGGTGTCGGCCGAGGTGTGCCGGAGCGCGTTGTGCAGCCCGGCCGTGCACTTGAAGGGGACCTCGACGTCCAGACAGCGCGTGATGAAGCTCGCGACCTGGTCGGCGGACGGGAACAGGTACGCGTCAAGGCCACCGGTCCGCAGTTTGGCGGCGTACCCAGCCTCGGCGACCGTCCCGAGCGCCTGCTCCCAAGCGCCGTCCAGCCCGGTTTCGACGTACACGGTCTGGTCATCGATGCAGTCTTCGGCGGCGCGGACAACACGCATAGCGTTCCGCGCGAGGTCGCCCTCGTCGCGCAGCCGGACCTCGACGCCGACCAATTCAAGGCTGGGGCTGCGTTCGGCCCAGCGGACGGCGGGCTCGATCCCGCCCGCGCCGCCGGTGATCACGACAGTGACGCGCAGCGGCTCGTCGCCGGCTGCTTCCGCGACTCGCGGCAGGTCTTCGTCGGTACACACGAAGGCACCGACAAGTTCGGCGTACGGCGCGGCGCGGTGCGCGCGGTGGGCAGGGACGGCCTCGGTCAGCGGGAGCTCGCCGGGTGGGAACATCGCCGCGTCGTCGACCAGGTGCCGGTACAGGGCAGGGACGGTTGACATGGCTCCGAGCCTAACGGATGCTTTCGGTAAGCGGACGCATGCGTTCGATTATCGTACTCGGGAGTCTGAAGAATGACGTTCTACCGGCAGATCGGCCAGATCCCGCCCAAGCGGCACACGCAGTTCCGGAACGCCGACGGCGGGTTGTACTACGAGGAGCTGATGGGCGAGGAGGGGTTCTCGTCGGACTCGTCGCTGCTCTACCACGCCGGAGTCCCGTCTGCGATCGTCGATTCGCAGATCTGGGAGCTGCCCGATCTCGCCACCGTCGCGAACCACCCGCTGACGCCACGGCACCTGAAACTCCACGACCTGTTCAGCGACACGTCCGAGACCAACGTGGTCGAGCATCGGCGGTTGGTTCTCGGCAATGGCGACGTACGGATCTCGTACGTCGTTGCCGAGCAGCCGTCGCCGTATTACCGCAACGCCATCGGCGACGAGTGTGTCTACATCGAGAAGGGCTCGGCCACGCTCGAGACCGTCTTCGGGGTGCTCAGCGCGGTCGAGGGCGACTACGTGATCATCCCGCGGGCGACCACGCACCGCTGGCTGCCCGGTCCGGACGGGGTGTTCGCCTACTGCATCGAGGCGAACTCACACATCGCGCCGCCGAAGCGGTACCTGTCGCGCTACGGGCAGTTCCTGGAGCACTCGCCGTACTGCGAGCGTGACCTGCACGGGCCGAGTGAGCCGTTCACGGTCGAGGGGACGGATGTCGAGGTGCTGGTGAAGCACCGCGGGCATGGTCCGAGCGGGATTGTCGGGAGCCGGATGACGTACGCGACGCATCCGTTCGACGTGGTCGGGTGGGACGGCTGCCTGTACCCGTACACGTTCAACGTGAGCGACTACGAGCCGATCACCGGCCGGATCCACCAGCCGCCACCCGTGCACCAGGTGTTCGAGGGCAACAACTTCGTCATCTGCAACTTCGTGCCGCGCAAGGTCGACTACCACCCGCTGTCGGTGCCGGTGCCGTACTACCACTCGAACGTCGACTCCGACGAGGTCATGTTCTACTGCGGCGGCGACTACGAGGCCCGCAAGGGCTCCGGTATCGGCCTCGGCTCGATCTCCCTCCACCCCGGCGGCTACGCGCACGGCCCGCAACCGTCCTCCATCGAGGCGTCCCTGGGCGCCGAACGCTTCGAAGAACTGGCCGTCATGGTCGACACCTTCCGCCCGCTCGAACTAGGCGAAGGCGGCCGATCCGTCGACGACGGCGTCTACGCCTACACCTGGGCCGGCCGCCGCAAACAGTCCTGACACCCGCCCGGGTCGGCGGCGGACCTCCCGGGATGGGATTCTTAGCGGATGAGCGAGGAGGCGGGGTTCATCGTCGGGGTTGATCGGCAGGCGGTGATGCGGCGGCGTGAGGTGGTCAGCACGGTGTTGCGACGGGGGGCCTGGGCGACGCTGGTGATCGGTGCCGCCGGGATCGCGGGAGGCCTCTATGTGCTCATCACGATGCGGTATTCGGGGCTCTGGCCGTTCGCGTTGCTGCTGATCCTGGCGATGCTGCCGCTGGTCGTCAGCACTGTGCTGGCTCTCCGCCTCGATGCCGAGCGGCAGCGCTGGTACGCCGCCTTCCCGCTGCAGGAGGTCGCGATGCGGATGTCCGAGCGCGGTCTCGAGCTCGCCTGCGACGGCGCCGGCTACCCCGTGATGCTCCCGTGGGGGGCGATCGACGGGTTCCGCCAGAAGAAGCTCTTCGGCCAGTACATGCTCGAGCTGAATCTTGCGCCCGGCGTCGGGGCCACCACGGCAGGCGTTCGCGGGCTCGACCAACCCGCCGTACGGGCTGTCGTCAAGCCCAGCCCGCTCCTGCACCCCATCGGCATGTTCCTGGTCAAGGCGCTCGACCAGCCGGTCCACGTCATCGACCAGGCCCTCCAGCACTACTCAGGCGGAAAAGCCGCCGTACGGCACTAGTCCAGCTCAGCAGGGGAGGGCTCGGAAGGTGTAGCCCTTGCGCTGGAGTTTGGTCATCGCGCGCTCGAGGGCGGCGACGGTTTGGGTGCGGTTGCCGCCGCCGTCGTGCATGAGGACGATGGCGCCGGGGTATGCGCCGGCCAGGATGGCGTGCTCGATCGAGGCCGCGCCGGGCTTCTTCCAGTCGTTGGTGTCGACGTCCCACAGGACCTGCCGCTGATGGTTGGCCTTGGCAACTGCCGCGACTGCTGCGTTCGTGTCGCGGAACGGCGGGCGGAAGCACTTCGATTTCACGCCGGAGAAGATCTCCTGGCGCATCTTGTCGGCCGGGAGCTTGGTCAGCATCGGGTGGTCCCAGGTGTGGTTGCCGATGTGGTGACCGGCGGCGCGGGTCTGCTCGACCAGGTCGGGGCGTTTGGCCGCCTCGGCACCGAGCACGAAGAACGTCGCCTGGGCGTGGTGCTTGCGCAGGATCTGCAGCACCTTCGGCGTCCAGCCGGCGTGCGGGCCGTCGTCGAAGGTCAGGTAGATGACCTTGCCGTGTTTGGTCAGGTTCCAGTCGTCGGCGGGCTGCTTGGGGTGCGGCGACTGCCCCTGGCGCTTCGGGCCGGGCGCGCTCGGCTTGCCCGCGAGCGGGCTCCCGCTCAGCGGTCCGGCGGCCATCGTGCGGACGGCCGGCGACGACCTCGAGACGGGAGAATCGGAAGGCTGGGCGGCCTGGGCGAGGACGGCACCGCAGAGCAGAGCGGCGACCAACGGCAGGAGCTTCTTGCCGGGCGGCTTGGTCATGGGGTGCATCTTCTCCCAGGCACGGGGCCAATTCCGAATCGGGTCGCACGTAAGGTGTCGAGTGCCAGACCCAACGACGCGTGAGGCTGAAAATGAACGACAACGGGCGGACGACAGTGACGAGGCGGACGGCGATCGGCGGTGCGGCGGCGCTCGCCGCGGCCGGATTCCAGGCGGTTCCGGCCGAAGCCACGGGCAGCCACGGACACGGCAAGACGGTGCGGCTGAGCGTGCTCGGCACGACGGACCTGCACGGCAACGTCTTCAACTGGGACTACTTCAAGAACGCCGAGTACGACGACTCTGCGCACAACGACATCGGTCTGGCGAAGATCTCCACGCTCGTCACCGCCTTCCGCGAGCGAGTCGCCAAGGACCGGCACGCCCCGCGGCCGCTGCTGGTCGACGCCGGTGACACCATCCAGGGCACCCCGCTGGCCTACTACTTCGCGAAGATCGAACCCATCACGGGCGGGCACATCCACCCGATGGCCGCCGCGATGAACAAGATCGGGTACGACGCCGCCGCGCTCGGTAACCACGAGTTCAACTACGGGCTCGACATCCTCCGCCGGTTCCAGCGCCAGCTGAAGTTCCCGCTGCTCGGCGCGAACGCGCAGGACTGGTCGACGGGTCTCCCGGTCTTCCCGCCGTACGTGCTGAAGCGCGTGCACGTGCCCGGCCGCGGCACGATCACGGTCGGCATCCTCGGCCTGACCAACCCCGGCATCGCGATCTGGGACAAGGCGAACGTCGAGAACAAGATCAAGTTCGGTGGCATCGTCGAGCTCGCCAAGCTGTGGGTCCCGCGGGTCCGCAAGGCCGGCGCCGACGTGGTGATCGTCTCCGCGCACTCCGGCATGGACCTCTCCTCGTCGTACGGCGACAGTCTGCCGGTCCCCGAGAACGCATCCGTGCTGATGGCCGAGACGGTCCCCGGCATCGACGCCGTACTGGTCGGGCACGCCCACCAGGAGATCCCCGAGCGACTGGTGACGAACAAGGTCACCGGTCAGCAGGTCGTACTGACCGAGCCGCTCAAGTGGGGCATGCGGCTGTCCGTGATCGACCTCGACCTGCAGCAGGTCCACGGGTGCTGGAAGGTCGTCGGCCGGCACAGCCAGGTGCTGAACGCGAACACCGTCGCCGCCGACCCGAAGGTCGTCGACGTCCTGCAGAAGGACCACGACAAGGTCGTCGGCTACGTGAACTCCAAGATCGGCACCAACAAGGCGGCGATGTCCGCGGCGACCGCGCCCTGGGAGGACACCGCCGCACTCGACTTCATCAACTTCGTCCAGGCCGACGCCGTCTCCAAGGCACTGGCCGGTACGCCGCAGGCGAGTCTGCCGGTGCTGTCGATCGCGGCCCCCTTCAACCGGGCAGCCAACATCCCGGCCGGTGACGTGTCGGTCCGCGACGTGGCCGGGCTCTACATCTTCGACAACACGCTGGTCGCGGTGACGATGACGGGCGCCCAGATCAAGGCGTACCTGGAGTTCTCCGCGGTCTACTACAAGCAGGTCAGCGGTCCTGGCCCGTTCGCTTCGGCCGAGGTGACCAACGCGCCGACGCCGACCGCGCCGCCCGGGACGCCGGACTACAACTACGACGTGATGGGCGGCCTGACCAAGCCGCTCAGCTACAAGATCGACATCGCCAAGGCCGCCGGGTCGCGCATCGTCGACCTCGCGTACGGCGGCGTCGCGGTGGCCGACGACCAGCAGTTCGTGCTCGCGGTGAACAACTACCGCCAGTCCGGCGGCGGCAACTTCCCGCACGTCTCCAAGGCCCCGGTCGTCTACAACCGTCAGGTCGAGATCCGCCAGCTGATGATCGACTACGTCACCGCCACCGGCGAGGTCGACCCCGCCGCGTTCCACACGACCGACTGGTCGCTCGTCTCCAACGGTGCACCCATCGTCATCAACCCTTAGATGTAAGGACGCGTCATACCCGGACATCTACCGGGTATGACGCACTTACTCACAAGGGGGGCCGTGCGCGTGACCGAGTCACCTCCGGACGCCCGGCTGACCCGATTCGAGAACCTGTTCACCTGCCACCACGACGACGTACTGCGCTATTTCGTCCGCCGGCTCGATGTCCGCGCGGATGCGGCCGACCTGGTGGCCGAGACCTTCCTCATTGCCTGGCGGCGACTGGACGACGTACCGGCGGGTGAAATCCTGCCTTGGCTGTACGGCGTCGCTCGCCGGGTGCTCGGTAATCACCGCCGCGGCGAAACCCGGCGGCACGGCCTGGCCGACCGGCTCCGCGACGACCTCCGCACCGCCGTACCGGATCCGCAGCCAGCGGCAGTCGAGGCTGCTGAGGCCTTCAAACAGCTGTCGGATGCCGACCGCGAAGTGCTGTCGCTGGCGGCCTGGGAGGGTCTGGATGCGACTCAGCTCGCGGCGGCCCTCGACTGCTCACGCAGTGCGGCCTCAGTCCGCCTGCACCGCGCTCGCCGTCGGCTGGAGCGCCTCATGGACAACACCCCGGCAGGAGCAAAGTCATGAACGCCTTGGACCTCGTCCGCAGCCTTGACCCCACAGCGGACGCCGACCCGGCCGCACAGGTTGCCCCTGAGACCCGCGCCGAGCTCCTGCGCGACATCACCGCAGAGGCAGCGCCGATCCCTCTCAAAAGTGCCCGCTCCGTACGACGTCGCCTGGTGCCGGTGCTCGCCGCCGCGGCCGCGGTCGCCGCGATCACGGCCCTCGTGGTCCACGTGCCGGGTGACAACGACCGGCCGCAGGCGTTGTCGTTCAGCACCCAGGGCGAGGTGATGAAGGTCCGGGTGGTCGACCCGCTGGCGGACAGCAAGCGCTTCAACAAGGAGTTCAAGGCGAAGGGCCTCGACATCAAGCTCGTCCTGGAACCGGCATCGCCGTCGGTCGTCGGGAAGGAGGTGGCGATGGCGGCCTCGGCCGGTGCAGCTGCGGGGCGGATCACCACCGTGATGTATCCGGCGGGGTGCGAGGAGCGGGGCACGCTGCCCTGCGTTCCGGAGTTCACGATCCCACTCGACTTCCAGGGCGAGGTGAGCTTGATCATCGGCCGCGCGGCAGAGCCGGGGGAGACCTACGGGACCAGCGGCTTCATCGACGGCCGCGGCGAAGCGCTGGCCGGGGTCAAGTACGCGAACAAGACCGTTGGTGACGTGCTGAAGATTCTCGGCGAGCGTGGCTTCACCGCGGAGTACCGGGTGGAGACGCCCGGTTACTCCGAGCCGCGCGACGAGGTGCCGACCAACTGGTTCGTGCGCGACGGCGTTCCCGCCTCCGATCACCACGTGATTTTGTTCGTCAGTCCGGATCAGCGGTAGGCGGATTCCAGGGCGTTGCGCTTGCCGACCAGGAACCACAGCAGGCTGCCGATGAACGGGGCGATCACGATGAAGATGATCCAGACCAGCTTCATTCCGCCGGAGGCCGGAGAGAACAGTGCGCTGAAGAAGGCGCCGATCACCAGCAGGGCGTAGGCGGCCAGCACGGCGATGATGCCGGCGCCGCCGAGGAAGCCCCAGGTCTGGTCGGTGGACGACGTGGTGTGTGCGATGAGGGTGAGCATGCCTCCAGCATCCCGGGATTGGGTGCTGGAGGCATCGGTCGACCGGATCAATCGACAGTAGTACGAAGGTGTTAGACGCTCGCCCGTTCGTAGGTGGGGCTACGGTTTGGGTATGCGACTGGCTTGGTGGGACGGCAAACGCCGGATCCTGGTGTTCGACGTCCTGTTCGCGCTGCTGGTCGCGTTCGGGCTGGTCCTGGAGATCACCAAGAACGAGGAGTACCAGTGGTACACCGTCCTGCTCGTCACGGTGCCGTTCGCGGCGATGCTGGTACGGCGACGCTTCCCGCTGCTGTTCATGGCGATCACGCCGGTCGCGCAGTGGTGGCCGAGTGTGCAGGTGACGATCGCGGCGTACACCGTTGCCAGCCGCAAGGGGTTGTCCTGGCAGACCGCGGTCTCGTTCGTCTACGGCAGCGCTGTCATCGTGTTCTGGCCGGGGCAACGCCGAGGGGACTCCTCGGTCGGCGCGAGTATCGGCTACATCGTCTTCTTTGTGCTGGTGCCGACGCTCCTGGGGCTATGGGTCTATCAGCGCCGCGCGCTTCTGATCGCGCTGCGCGAACGCGCCGAGCAGGCTGAGCGGGAGCGAGACCTCCGCTCCGAGCGCGTGGTCGTCGCCGAACGCCGCCGGATCGCGCGCGAGATGCACGATGTGGTTGCGCACCGGGTCAGCGCGATCGCCTTGCAGTCCGGCGCCTTGACGATGACCGCGCCGGACAAGCGGACCGAAGAGGTCGCGGAGGTGATCCGCAAGACCAGTACGACGGCGTTGACGGAGCTCCGCGAGATTCTTCAGGTACTGCGGGACGAGCTGCCGGGTGAGCCGGGACACGTCGCGCCGGCGCTGGACGCCGTACCGGTGTTGGTGGCGGATGCGGTCGGCACTGGGCTCAAGGTGAATCTGTCGCTGCCCGATCCGGTTCCGGAGGTTTCGGCGGCGGCTGGGCGCGCGGCGTACCGGGTGGTGCAGGAGGCGCTGACGAATGCGACCAAGCATGCGCCCGGTGTCGTCGTGACGGTGATTATCACGGCGGACAAGAAGAATCTGGTGGTTGAGGTGAGCAACCCGCGCGGTGTCCAGCACACGGAAGTGCCGGGGTCGGGGTTTGGGTTGGTGGGGATGCAGGAGCGGGTGTCGCTGGCTGGTGGCACATTGCGGACCGGGTGGGACGACGGTGTATTCAAGGTGCAGGCAAACCTCCCGGTGAAGGCGGCGGAATGATCAAGGTGCTTCTGTTCGACGACGAAGGCCTGGTCCGCAACGGGATCCGGATGATCCTCGAGGCCGGTGGGACCGCCGAGGTCGTTGCCGAGGACACCAATGGTGAGAACGTCGTGGAGCTGGTCGAGAAGTACCGGCCGGACGTCGTGCTGACCGATATCCAGATGCCGAAGGTGAACGGAATCGAGGTGACGCGGCGAGTGAACGCGCTGCCGGATCCGCCACCGGTCGTCGTACTGACGACTTTCGATCTGGACGAGTATGTCTATGAGGCGTTGCAGGCCGGGGCGACCGGGTTCCTGCTGAAGGACATCGCGCCGCGGGCGCTGGTCGAGGCGGTCGAGCAGGTGGTGCGAGGTGACTCGATGCTGTCGCCGCGGATCACCAAGCGGCTGATCAGTTCCTACACCGCGCAGCCGGCGCCGACATCTGGGCAGCCGGGGGAGGATCCGCTGAAGGAGCTCACCCCGCGCGAACATGAGGTCGCGATCCTGGTCGCCGATGGCCTGAGCAATGCGGAGATCGCGGGCCAACTCGGGCTCAGCGAGTCGACGATCAAGGTGCACATCACCCACATCATGGCGAAGCTGGGAATCTCGAACCGAACCAAGTTGGCATTGCTCGTCCACGACATCGGCCTTGCCTAGCTACGGACTTAAGAGACGCGTTCTCCTACTGCGGGATGAGTCAGGTTCGCGACCTGGGGGTGACGTTCCGGGCGCCTGCGGTGCCTAGATTTCACGGTATGTGGAGATCTCGCCGAGCACTCGCCGGCACCGTTGCCCTGACCACCCTGGCCGCTGTCGGCCTCGCCGTGCCATCGTCTGCCGTGCAACCGCCGGGCAAGCCCGGCGCGATTGGAGTGGGTGACAAGGTCTGGCCGGAGCTGGGCAATGGTGGGTACGACGTTCTCGACCAGCGACTCGACCTGCGCTTCCAGAAGGGCTTGGCGGCGTACACGGCGACCACCACGCTGACCGGCCGTGCAACGCAATACCTCAGCTCGTTCAACCTCGACCTGCTCGGCCCGACAGTCACCGGTGTCCGCGTGAACGGCGTACCGGCGACCTGGAAGTCAACCCCACAAGGCGAATTGGTCATCACCCCGGCGCGTGCGGTCCGGAAACACCTGCGGTTCGTGGTCCGGGTCGACGTACGGAACAAGTTGCCGGAGGCATCGGAGAAGGATCCGTTCCCGCCCGGCCTGCAGCGGTACAACGGCTGGATCCAGACCGTGAACCAGCCGTCGGGTGCGCGCCGGATCCTCGCCGTCAGCGACCACCCGGCCCAGAAGGCGCCGGCCACCTTCTCCGTCACGGCGCCCTCTCAGCTGAACTCGATTGCCAACGGCAAGCTCATCAGTGTCCGCAAGAGCGGCGACGCGACGACCCGGGTCTTCCGGGAGAGCCGGAAGATCGCTACCGAGCTGATGCAGTTCGGCGTCGGGCCATTCACGGTCTTGCACCGGACCGGGCCGCACGGCCTGCCGCTGCGGTACGCCGTACCGACCGCACAGCTGAAGGAGATCGAGCCGCAGTTGATCTCGTTCGATCAGTCGGTCCGGTTCCTCGAGAAGCGGCTCGGCCGGTTCCCCGGAGCGGAGGCCGGGTCGTATGTCTCGGCGCTCGGAGGTGAGCTCGAAACCCAGGGGCTGACCCTGATGAGCGCGGACGCGATGACCAAGGAAGGCTTCGAGAACAACGGTACGGCGGGCGTCGTACTGCATGAGGTTTCGCACGAATGGTTCGGAAACTCGGTGTCGCCGCGGCGCTGGGCCGATGTGTGGCTCAACGAGGGGCACGCGGTCTTCTATACGAACGTGTGGTCGGCGACCCAGCACGGGTGGTCCGTGGCTAAGTCGATGCGGAACTCGTACGAGGAGTACGGGAACAAGCTGCTCGTGAACGGGCCGATCGCGAAGCCGGATCCGAGCACCTGGAAGGGCGAGTCGGCGACGCTGCGCCCGTACGCCAGTGCGGCGTACGAAGGTGGGGCGCTGACGCTCTACGCCCTGCAGCAGACCGTCGGAGCGAAGACCTTCGAGGCCATCGAGCGCGCCTGGGTCCGGCGCTATGCGAACTCGACCGCCGGGACCGAGGACTTCATTGCGCTGGCCTCGAAAATCGCTCACCAGGACCTCGGCCCGCTGCTCCGCTCCTGGCTCTACGGAAAGACGCTCCCGGCCATGCCGGGGCACCCGGACTGGAAGGCCGGTCCGGCCTAGGGCCCGCTGGTGAGGAGCGCGGCCAGAGCACGAGCGAACCGCTCGGCGGAGACGGGACCGGCCGGGCGGCCGTAGTACTCCTCGGCCAGGAAGAAGCCGACCATCGCGGACAGCATCACCTGGGCTGCCGCCTCGGGATCGTCGCGCACGGCCCGGGGCGGCGCGAGGGACAGTACCTCGGCCATCCCGGACTCGATGCTGGCCTCGAAGGCAGTCGAGCGCAGCCGCTCGACCAGCTCCGGGTTCCGCCTGCGTTCCGACACCAGGATGTGGATGAGGGGACCGAGCTCGCGCAGAAAGTCCAAGTCGGCTCGGAGCCGCGTGACGAGCAGTTCGGTGGCATCGCTGCCGGCCTCGTCGCGGGCCGGCGGCACCCGGTCGCGCGCTCGGGCGAGCTCCCGGTCGACGAGCGCGTCGACCAGTTCGGTCTTGTTCCGGAAGTGCCGGTAGAAGGCTCCGCTGCCGGCGGCGAGGCCGGCCGCGGCCTCGATCGCAGTGACCGGGACCGCGGCGACACCTCGCTCGGCGAACAGCGCGAGTGCCGCGTCGATGACCCGGTCACGGGTGCCAGTAGCCACAGCGCAACCCTATGCCAGCAGTAGACGTAAGAACCCTCTTACATTACCGTCGGGTATGTCCCGCCCCGACCCCCGCAGGAGAAGCGCCATGCCTCGTCTACTCCTCAGCCTCGCCCTTGTCGCCGGTGCCCTCGCGGCAACGTCGCCGACCGCCACTGCGACCACCGCCACGGCGTGCTCTCTCGCACCCACCGGCGGCACCGTCACCCGCAGCTTCTTCCCCACCTCGGCCCGCTCCTACAATCTCCGGGTCCCGGCCGGCCTGACCGGCAACGCCCCGCTCCTGCTCAGCCTGCACGGCCTCGGCTCAGCGCCGTTCTTCCAGGAGCAGGCGACCGGCTGGAGCCAGACCGCCGACGCCGAGAAGTTCATCGTGGCCTACCCCGCCGGTGACCTGAACTGGAATCTGGCAGTGGGGTCGCCCGACGTGCGGTTTCTCCGGGATGTCATCGACCGGATCGCTGCCGAGCATTGTGTGGATCGCTCCCGCGTCTATGTCGAGGGTGGCTCCCTCGGCTCGTGGATGAGTCAGCGGGCCGCGTGTGATGCCGCAGGCACCTTCGCCGCGGCCGCGGGATTCATGGGCGGGTCGCCGAACACCTTCGGTGGCTGCGGACCGACCCGGCCGATCGCGGTCGCGCTCTTCCACGGTGAGAGCGACCCGCTGATCTCGATCGCGGAGGGTCGCCGTACGCGGGACGAGTGGGTCGCGCGGAACAAGTGCTCGCCGGTGCCCGTGACCGAGCCGGTCGCCGACGGTACTGCCTCGACCTACCGAGGCTGCGCTGCCGGCGTCGCGGTCAGCTGGCGCTCGTACAAGGGACTCGGCCACGCGTACCCGACTGGTGCGGCCGGCTCGGACTTCCGCGAGCGCGCGTGGCGATTCCTGTCCGCCCACAGGCTGCCCTGACGTCGCCCGTATGAAGCGAACAGTGCTCGCCCTCGGCGCATTACTGGTCTGCGTCACCACGACATCCGTTCCCGCACGGGGCGGAACGGCTGTCCTGCCACCGACGATTCCAGCGGTGCGTGAGTGGCATCCCGGAGGTGTCGGCTACACCTTCACGAGCAGCAGCAAAGTGGTCGCGGCCGAGTCTGCACTGGCCGGCCCGGCTCGGCTGCTGGCCGAGGATCTTGCGAAGGTGCTGAACCGGCCGGTCGGCCACGTCACCGGTGGCCCGGCGGCGCCGGGCGACATCGAGCTGCGGCCGGGTACGGCGTCCGGTGGGCCCGAAGGGTATGTGCTGCAGATCGGGCAGGTGCTTGGCGTCGAGGGTGCCGTAGCCGGGGTTCGGCTCGGTACCCGCTCGGTCGTCCAGTTGCTCCGCCAGCAGAGCCGCCTGCCTGGTGGCCAGGTGCGCGACTGGCCGACGTACCAGGAGCGGGGATTCATGGTCGACCTCGGCCGGAAGTACCTGAGTCTCGACTGGCTGCGCACCCAGATCCGCGAGATGGCCTATCTCAAGCTCAACTACCTGCACCTGCATCTGTCCGACGAGCACGGCTTCCGGTTGGAGAGCGCAACCCATCCGGAGATCACCGCCGAGCAGCACTACAGCAAGGCAGAGATCCGGGAGCTGATCGCGTACGCCGGCCAATACGGCATCCAGGTCGTCCCCGAGCTCGACTTCCCTGGGCACATGCAGACGATCCTCGCCGCTCATCCCGAACTGAAGCTGGTCGCGGCGAACGGGCAGGTCCAGCACGGAAACATCGATCTGTCGCAGCCGGCGGCGTACGACCTGATGCGTGACCTGATCACCGAGTTCCTGCCGCTTTTCCCCAGCCGGTACTGGCATATCGGGGCGGACGAGTATGTGCAGAACTTCGCCGAGTACCCACAGCTCGAGCGGTACGCCAAGCAGCGCTACGGGCCGGCGGCCACCGGTCCGGACGCCTATCTCGGCTTTGTGAACTGGGCCGACGAGATCGTCCGGACGGCCGGCAAGACCACGCGGATGTGGAACGACGGCCTCACCCGGACCGGTGGCACGCTGACGGTGAATCCGGCCGTCGTCGTCGAGCACTGGTCGATGAGCGGCCCGACACCGTGGGTCGGCCCAGCGTGGCGCCCGGCCGAACTGGTTGCCGCGGGCCACAAGGTGATGAATGCCTCGATCACGCCGACGTACTACACCGTGGGTGGGCTCGGCGCGCTGCTCAACACCGCGCCGGCGATCATGTACGACACCTGGGACCCTGGCTTGTTCGTCGATGGCAGCAGGTTGCCTGTGGCGGACAATCTGGGCGCCAAGCTGCATCTGTGGTGCGATCAGCCTGATCGGCAGAACGAGCAACAGCTGGCCGCGGAGGTGTATCCGCGGCTGCGCGTGATGGCTCAGCACACGTGGCGAAGTCCCACTCCGCCGCTCTACACCCAGTTCGCCGGGCGGATCAGCGCCGTCGGCGCGGCGCCGAAGTCGTGACCTTCCGAGGTCTTGACCGTATGAATGGCTAAGTGATTTAGTCACTTTGTGACTTACTCAGCCTCCGAGGCGCCGCCCAGCCTGTCCGACCGGTTGACCGAGTCGATTCTCGGCATCATCCGGGACGGCGGGCTGGGCCCCGGTGACGCCATCCCGTCGGCGCGCGAGCTCGCAAAACGCTTCGAGATCACCACGCCGACCATTCGGGAGGCGCTGCGGAAGCTCGAGGCGACCGGAGCGGTCGAGTTCCGGCACGGCTCCGGCACGTACGTCGGCCCGACCATCAACAACGTGGTCCTGGCCAACCCGCACCGCCCGCCGATCACCAAGGAGTCGGTGCTGCAGCTGATCAGCGCACGCCTGGTGATCGAGCCGGCCATCGCTGCTCAGTCGGCCGCCTTGCGGCAGCCCGAGAACTTGGAGCGGCTCGAGGCCGCCGTCACCAACGCGCTCGTCCCGCCCGGCGGGCCCTCCTTCGCGCTGAACTTCCACATCGAGCTGGCGGCCGCCTCTGGGAACCCGCTGCTCACAGAGTTGCTGGCCTCGCTGCTCAAGGTGCGAGTCCGCGAACAGCAGCAGATCCGCGCGCTGTACGACAACCGCACGCGGGACCACGAGGAGCACCTGGCGATCGTGGCGGCCGTGCGTGCGCAGGACTCTGAGCGTGCCGAGCGCCTCACGCGCGAACATCTCGACAACATCCGGGCTGCCGTCGAGTCCGCGGCCGCCTGGGGACAAGCATGAGACTCGCCGAAATGACCACCGACGAAGCCGCCGAGGCGGTCCGCACGGCACCGCTCGTCATCATCCCGGTCGGTGCTCAAGAACAGCACGGCGGCGGTATGGCGATGTCGACCGACACCGTGCGTGCAATCGGAATCGCTGACCGCGTGGCCGAACGGCTGGGCGGGCGAGCAGTCGTGACCCCCGCCGTACCGTATGGCGTTTCTCCGCATCACCTGGCGTTTGCCGGCACCATGTCGTTGTCTCCGGCAACCTTCATGCAGGTGGTGCGGGATCTGATCACCAGCCTGCGATCGCATGGCTGGAAGCAGTTTCTGGTGGTGACCGGGCATGGCGGCAACAACGCTGCGCTGTCCGTGCTCTCCCAGGAGTATCTCCGTGAGGACCTGGTCTTCGCGTGGACGCCGGTCACCGAAGTGGTGTCCGACCTGATTACCGGTGTCAGTGAGGTGCACGGTCACGCTGGGGAGGCCGAGACCGCACAGATGCTGTATTTGGCGCCGGAGTTCGTCTACTCCGACCGTCTGGAGCCGGGAGCCACCACGCTCGACGAGCTCTCTGTCCCGGCCCGGCTGGCCCGTCGCGGTCGGGGGCCGCGCATCTCGGTCGGGTTCGACGAGTACCACAAGCGTGGCGTGCTGGGTGATCCCCGAACCGCCACTGCCGCGGACGGCCGGCTCCTTGTCGAGACCGCCGCCGACCGAATCGCCGCCTTCGCCGACGAGTTGCTCTCGGCCTGACCCCCCGTCGCAGGACCCCAGGCGCGAGCCTGCCCAAAATCCCCTGAGGAGTCACTCCCATGACTTTGACACGCCCACTGAGCAAATCCTTGAGGGCTCTTGCTGCACTCGTGGCGGCGGCCGGCCTGGTGATCGCCGCCACCACGTTGCCCACAGCAACTGCAAGCGCTGCCGGTAAGACGGCCGGTTGTGGCAAGGCCGCGGCCACCGGCGACTACACCGTGGCCAGCGGCGGTCTGACGCGGACCTATCGGCTGCACGTGCCGGACAACTACAAGGCCACCAAGACCTATCCGCTGATCCTGGTCTTCCATGGCCGCGGCAAGACCGGTGCGCAGACCGAGGCGTTCTCCGACCTGTCCAAGCTCGACGCGGTCGTTGCCTACCCCAACGGTGTGCTCGGTGACGAAGCCAAGCAGGCTTGGCAAGGCGCGCCGTACTCGGCCAAGGGCGTCGACGACGTGAAGTTCACCGCCGACCTGCTCGACCAGCTGGAAGACAGCTATTGCGTGGACACCCGCGCGGTCTACGCGACAGGCAAGTCCAACGGCGCTGCCTTCACCGGCATCCTGGCCTGCCAGCTGGCCGACCGGTTCGCGGCGATCGCGCCAGTGGCCGGAGCGTTCTACCTCGAGGGCAAGCGGTGCGCCCCGGGTCGACCGGTACCCGTCCTCGACATCCACGGAACCGGCGACACCACCATCCCGTACGGCGGTGACGGGGAGCGCGACCTTCCCGACGTACAGACGTGGGTTCGGGACTGGACCGTGCGCAACCATTGCGATCAGGACCCGCGTGTGTCACAGCAGGGCGATGACGTCCTGAAGTACACCTACAAGGGGTGCGACGCTGATGTCGTCCACGTCGCGGTGACCGATGGTGGCCACACCTGGCCGGGTTCGGACGCAACATCGGGTCCGGGCTATGTCACCCAGACCTTCGAAGCACATGAGCTGATCGGGAAGTTCTTCAAGGAGCACAGGCGATGAGCACCGCAACCGACACGAAGGAGCTGCCACGCCTGGTCCGGGCGATGGCTGTGATCGAGCGAGCCGGTAACGCGCTACCGCATCCGTTCTGGCTGTTCTGGATCCTGTCCGGGATCCTCGCAGTCGTGAGCGCGATCCTGGCGGCGCTGGACGTCTCGGTGATCTCGCCGAAGGACGGCAAGACGGTCGCGGTCCAGAACCTGCTCTCCGGCGACGGCCTGCAGATGGCCGTCTCCACCGCGATCTCGAACTTCGCCGACTTCCCGCCGATGGCAACCATCGTGGTCGTCATCATGGGTGTCGCGCTGGCCGAGCGGACCGGATTCCTGCAGTCGCTGATGAAGGTCAGCGTCTCCCGCGTCCCGACCTCGATGGTGGTCTTCGCGGTCGCATTCGCCGGGACGATGTCGCACGTCGCATCCGCAGCGGCGTACATCATCCTGGTTCCCCTTGGCGGGCTCGCTTTTCGGGCCGTCGGCAAGTCGCCGATCCTCGGCATCGCGGTCGCCTACACCGCGATCGCCTCCGGGTACGACGCCAGTCCGATCCCGACGCCGAACGACGCGATCTTCGCCGGGATCACCGAGGCCGCGGCCAAGACGATCGATCCGAACGCCTCGATCTCGCCGCTGTCGAACTGGTTCTTCAACATCGCGTCGTCGGTGCTGCTGGCGATCGTCATCACGATCATCACCAAGCTGGTGCTGAGTAAGCGTGACGACCTGGACGCCGATCCGGATGCTCCCGGTGACGACCCGGATGCCTTGGTGCTCTCGGCCCGCGAGCGGACCGGGTTGCGCAGGGCAACGATCGTGTTCGGTCTCGCGGCGGTGGCGATCGTCGCCGTACTGATTCCGCACAACTCGCCGTTGCGCGGTGCGAACGGCAGCATCGTCGAGTCGCCGTTCCTGGATGGGATCGCGATGGTCGTCGCGGTGCTGTTCGGACTGGTCGGCATCACGTACGGCGTGACGGTCAAGGCGATCGAGAAGGGTGCCGACGTACCGCGGCTGATGGGCGAGGGCATCAAGCAGATGGCGCCGGTCCTGGTGCTGTTCTTCGCGATCGCCCAGTTCCTGGCCTACTTCAGCTGGAGCAAGATCGGCGAGCTGCTGTCCGCCGAATCGGCCCGCTGGCTGGGCGATCTCGGGGCGCCGACGATCGTGATCTTCCTCGGCATCCTGGTGCTGCTGACGCTGATCAACATCCTCGTCACCAGCGGTTCGGCGATGTGGTCACTGACCGCGCCGATCCTGGTCCCGATGATGCTGCTGCTGAACGTGCCGGCCGAGACCACGCAGGCGCTCTTCCGGATCGCCGACTCGGGCTCGACCGCCATCACGCCGATGAGCCCGTACTTCGTGATGGCACTGGGCTTCCTGCAGCGCTACCGCAAGGACGCCGGCGTCGGGACATTGGCGTCGTACACGGTGCCGTTGGCGGTCGCGATGACGATCGCCTGGACGGCGCTGTTCCTGCTCTGGTGGGCGCTCGGGATCCCGCTCGGACCCGGGGCTCCCGTCAGGTGAGGGTGACTCCGGCGGCACGCAGGTCGCTCAGGGCCTGCTCCGTGCTGCCGGGGGCCACACCAGCGGTCAGTCCGGTGAGGACCGTCGTACTGAAGCCTTCGACGCGGGCGTCCAGCGCGGTCGCCCGCACGCAGTAGTCGGTGGCGATCCCGCAGACGTCGACCTCGGTAACGCCGCGCTCGCGCAGCCACTCGGCAAGCCCGCGCCCGCCCTCGTGGGACTTGCCCTCGAAGCCCGAGTACGCCGCTTCGTACTCACCCTTGTCGAAGATCGCGTCGAACGGCTGTGGGTCCAGGTTCGGGTGGAAGCTCACCCCGTCCGTGCCGGCCACGCAGTGCCGCGGCCAGGAGTTCACGAAGTCGGGCTCGTCGGAGAAGTGGTCGCCCGGGTCGATGTGATGATCCCGGGTGGCCACGACGTGCGAGTACTGGCGCTCGTCGGGCTCGGACTCGTGCCACTTGTGCACCAGTTCGCCGATCCGGAAGGCGACGTCGGCGCCGCCGCTGACTGCCAGGCTTCCGCCTTCGCAGAAGTCGTTCTGCACGTCCACCACGATCAGTGCGCGAGTCATGTTCCCCACGGTACAAGGCACGACGCGATTACCGGTGGAACAGAGTCATTCGAATCCAGCGGTCAGGGGGTCGCCTGGTCCTGAAGGCCGGCGGGATCCTCCACCGAGGTGATGCGGGTGTGCCGGGATTCGGCCGGTCCGGTCAAGGACAGGTGGGAGGTGACCCGGTAGCGGTCGGCGCGGTAGGAGGCGCGGGTGAACTCGAACGACCGGCCGTTCTGGTCCCGGGTGACCCGCTCGAGGGTGAGGATCGGTGCGCCTTCGACCAGGCCGAGGAGCGCTGCTTCGGTCGCGCCGGCGGCGGCGGCCTCGTGGACCTGGTCGGCCTCGGTCGGGATGACGCCGAACTGCTCGCGCAGCATCGCGTAGAACGAGCCGCTTTCGAGTGCCATGACGTCGATGGACGGGACCATCTCGTCGAGCACGTGGATGGTCTCCAGCGAGATGGCCTCACCATCGACGAGTCGCTGGCGTGCGATCCGCAGTACCGGCGTCCCAGAGGTGACCCGCAGCCGGCTGGCGACCAGAGTCCCGGCCGGTACGACGGAGTGGCTGAGGACGCGACTTGTCCAGGTTCCCGGGGCCGGTGGGTAGGCGGCGCCTCCGGTCGGGGAGGGGCCGCCGACGATCTCCTGCGCGATCTTCGGACTGCCGACGAACATGCCGCGACCGTGCTCGCGGACCAGCCAGCCGTCGCGCACCAGGTCGTCCACCACGGCCCGCAGGGTCGGGCGCGAGATGCCGAGATCGGCGGACAGTTGCCGTTCGGACGGGATGGCCTGCCCGATCGCCCTGGATTCGATCAGGCCGATCAGGTGTTCACGCGCCCGATCGCGCTTGCGGAGATCGAGAGTCACCGCACTCCTCAAGGTCGGTTGGCTGTACACGCGAATGTAGTCGACGAGCATCTTCGCCGGGAGCCGCCACCGATCATGGTGATCGTCACCCTTTGACTCCGGTCAGGGTGACGCCCTCGATGAAGGCCTTCTGGGCGAAGAAGAACAGGATGATGAGCGGCGCCATCACGATCACGGTGGCGGCCATGGTCAGGTTCCACTGCACCGAATGGACGGACTTGAACGATGCCAGACCGATCGAGAGCGTCCACTGATCGGGCATCTCGCTGAGGTAGATCAACGGTCCGTAGTAGTCGTTCCAGGCGTAGAAGAAGGTGAACAGGCCGACGGCGGCCAGGGCCGGTTTCATCATCGGCAGCACGACCCGGAGCAGGACGCGGAGCTCACCACAGCCGTCGATCCGGGCCGCGTCGGCGTAGTCCTCGGGGATCGTGAGCAGGAACTGCCGGAGCAGGAAGATCGAGAAGGCGTCGCCCAGCAGCAGGGGGATGACCAGCGGCCAGATCGAACCGGTCAGGCCGAGGCTGGCCCAGATCAGGTACATCGGGACCACCAGCACCTGGGGCGGCAGCAGCATCATCGCGACCACGAGCAGGAACGCGATGTTGGTACCGCGGAGTTTGTAGCGGGCCAGGGCGTAGGCGGTGGGCACCGCCGACACCAGGGTGAAGATCGTGGCCAGTACGGCGTAGATCACCGTGTTCAGCAGCCATCGGCTCAACGGGGCGGTCCGGAAGACGGTTGCCAGGTTTCCCCACTCCCAGGACTTCGGCCAAAGATCAGGCGTGAGTGCCTGCTCATCGGGCATCACGGCCGTGAGGCCGATGAAGATCAGCGGCATGATGAACGCCGCTGCGATGGCGATCGCGACGCAGTGTGTGGCGACCCAATGGAGCTTGGCGTTCATGAGGTCACCTGCGCGAATCCGGACTTGCGGCGCAGCAGCACCACGGTGAAGGCCAGCGAGATCACGAAGATCACCACGGCCAGCGCGGAGGCGTAGCCCATGTTGTAGCGCTGGAACCCTTGGACGAACAGCCAGTACGGCAAGGTCAATGTCGAGCCTTCTGGGGGTCCGGGCAGCTGGGCCGACGGGGTGATGTCGGCGCTGCCGCTGGCCACCGATCCGGCGACCACGGCCTGAGTGAAGTACTGGATCGCGCCGATCATGCCGGTGACGACCGCGAACAGCAGCACCGGCGAGATGCTCGGCAGCGTCACATGCCGAAACGACTGGGTGCCGGAGGCGCCGTCCAGCGCAGCGGCTTCATAGAGTTCCTTCGGTACGTCGAGCAGTGCCGCGAGCAGGATGATGATGAGGTTTCCGCTGCCCCACAAGGCGAGCAGGACGAGACCGGGTTTGGCCCATGCCGGATCGGTGAACCACAGCGGTCCCTTGATCCCGAAGAAGCCGAGTGCCTGGTTGACAGGCCCGGTCGCAGGGTTGAACAAGAAGACGAACGCGATCGTCGCGGCGACCGGTGGTGCCAGCGACGGCAGGTAGAACAAGGTGCGGAAGAACCCGGCGCCTGACTTGAGTTTGGTGAGCACCTGGGCCGCGCCGAGCGCGAACAGGACCTGCGCCGGCACCATGATCGCGATGAACCAGCCGGTGTTGCGGATCGCCTGCAGGAGATAGGGATCCTTGGTGAACAGGTACTCGTAGTTGCGGAACCCGACCAGCTCGGGCTGGTCCAGCATCGAATACCTCGTGAACGACAGATAGACCGTCATACCGAGTGGATAAAGGAAGAACACCGTCACGCCGATCAGCCACGGGGTGAGGAACAAGAGGGCGGCGATCCGCCGGCGGCGTAGCATCAGGACCCCAATCGGAGGGCGTCGTCGTTCTGCCGGTCCAGCGTGCGCAGGCCCGCGGCGAGGTCAGGAACCTTGCCCTGCTGCCATTTGTCCGCGAACTGACCGAACTGCGCCAGGTAGGCCCCGCCGTCCGAGGTGGCCGGCTGAGACGTGCTGCGAGGGTGCCGGAAGGCGGCGAGGAAGGGTGCGAACTCGGGCTCGCGGGACAGGTCCAACCGCGGCGAATTCAGGGCGGGCAATGTCGTGGGGACGTTGTGCATTGCATCCGCGAAGTGCACCAGCGCTTCGGTGTCGGTCGACAAGAATCGGACCAGCTCCCAGCCGCCTTCGGGATTGGCAGCACCCCTCGGTACGCCGATGATGTTGCCGCCGATGAGACCAGCGCCGTACAGCCCAGGTTTGTTGTCTGCCACCGGGACAGCGGCGGTGCCGTAGTCGACCGGGGCTTCGTCGTTGGTGAGGAACGACGTCCGCCACTCGCCGTCCAGCATCATGGCGATCTTGCCGGTGTTGAACGCGTGCTGGCTGGAGAACTCGTCGGCCAGACCGGCTTTGAACAGCGCCAGTTTCTCGACGCCGAACCAGTCGACCAGGCTCTTCTGCCACTGCAGCATTTCCTGGAAGGCGGGATCGTCGGCGAAGTTCGCCGAGCCGTCCGGCTGCAACCAGGTGGCGCCGAAGGCGGCGGCGAACAGATCGGCGCCGGAGTGGTAGGTGCCGAGGTACGGCACGAAGCCGGCCACCTCGATCGTGCCGTCGGCCGAGAACTTCGTCAGCCTCTTGGTCATCGCGGTGAGTTCGCTGATCGTCTTCGGCGGCTTGGAGTAGCCGGCCGCGGCCAGCAGTTTCTTGTTGTAATACAGGGCATAAGTGTCGGCCAGCAGGGGCATCACGCAGCGCTTGCCCTCGAACTCGGTGTAGGAGCGCACCGCTGCCGGGATCTGCTGCAGATCGACCTTGTCCCGCTGGATCCAGGGACCGAGGTCCTGGAACGCCCCCGTTGCACACCAGGCGCCGACGCTGCTCGCGTTGAACGACAAGGCGGCGTCCGGTGGCTTGCCGCCGCGGATGGCTTGGGTGACCTTGTCGGCGTCCTGCGCGGGCACGGCCTTGACGGTGATGCCCGGGTGCGCAGCCTCGAATCGATCGAGAGCGGCTCGTACCGCCTTGACCTCGTTCGGGTCCTTGAGTGGGTGCCAGAGCGTGATCACCTGCGGATCGCCGGGCTCCTGCCCGCCGACGCTGGGCACACAACCCGCACACACGAGCAGCGCGGCGGCTACTGCGGCCAACGATTTCATATCCACTTCCCGACGCAAATTACCACTTAAGTACCACTCGGATCGGCTGAGTGTGCGCCAGCTTGAGTAGCCAAGTCAAGGATTGATGAGGCTGACCTTCGAGATTCTGCTGAGCTATTGACCACTTATTGTCCACCGTGTCATGGTCCTCGGCACCCGAGTCCGGGCCCTGGTATCCACCGGAGGTGTCATGAGCAGAATCCGCCTGGTTGCTGTGCTCACAGCAGCCGCCATCACCTCGTCGTCGCTGGTCGCGGCGACCGCGAATGCCTACGAATCATCAGCTGTGCGCCCGTTGGCGATCTCCTGGCAGCAGGAGTTCAACGAACCGGCCGGGTCCGGTCCGGATCCAGGTGTCTGGAACTTCGACCTCGGTGGTGAGCCCACGTGGGGCAACGAGGAATGGCAGTACTTCACCGATCGCCCGGAGAATGTCTCGACCGACGGTCAGGGCAACCTGGTGATCAGTGCCCGCAAGGAGCAGCTCGCCGGGATGGAGAACTGTCTGTACGGCACGTGTGACATCACCTCGGGCCGGATCACGACCAAGGGCAAGTTCAGCCAGACCTACGGCACGTTCGAGGCCAGGATCAAGATTCCGGGCGGTCAGGGACTGTGGCCGGCGTTCTGGATGATGGGCTCGAACATCGACCAGGCAGGCTGGCCCGGTAACGGGGAGATCGACGTCATGGAGGTCGTCGGCAAGGAGCCGGGGACGCTCTACGGCACCGCGCATGGCCCCGGCTACCACTCCGAGAACGGGCCGGGTGGGCAGATCAATCTCCCGGCCGGCCAGAACTGGGCCGACGATTTCCACACCTACGCCGTGAACTGGTCGCCCGGTGAAGTGCGGTGGCTGGTCGACGGTCAGGAGTACTTCAGGATCACGCCCGCGAGTCTCCCGGCAGGTGCCAACTGGGTGTTCGATCACGACTTCTACCTGCTGCTGAACCTGTCGGTCGGTGGAGTGTGGCCAGGTCCGCCGGACTCGTCGACACCGTTCCCGGCCGACATGCTGGTCGACTACGTCCGCGTGTACAGCTGACACTTCCCAAAATCTGGTGGTCCCGTCGGGGGCGGCGGGACCACCACTGTCAGGAGTAGGCGCGGACCCAGTCCACCAGCATCTGCGCGGGGAATTCGGTCTCGTCGTCGGGATCGCCGGGCCAGGTGCCACCGACCGCGACATTGAGCAAGAGATAGAAGTTGTGGTCGTAGACCCACTTCTTCCCCTTCGGCAGCGATTCCGGGGTGACGCGGTAGTACTCACGGCCGTCGACGTGCCAGACGATCAGGTTGGGCGACCAGACGATGTCGTACACGTGGAAGTCGTCGGCCCAGGCCTTGCCCTCGGGAAGCGCGCTGGCCTTCGTGGGGCCCTCGGTCGCCGAGTACCCCGGGCCGTGGATGGTGCCGTAGACGTTGCCGGGCTCGCTGCCGACGACCTCCATGATGTCGATCTCGCCGTTGGCCGGCCAGTCGGCCACGTCCTCGTTGTTGCCCATGGCCCAGAATGCCGGCAGTAGGCCCTGGCCGGCCGGAACCTTGATCCTGGCCTCGAACTTGCCGTAGGCCTGGTCGAATTTGTCCGCTGTCGTGATGCGGGCCGAGGTGATGTCGCAGGAGCCGTACTTGCAGTCCTCCATCCCGGGGACCTTCTCCCGCCGGGCGCTGAGGACCAGATTCCCTTCGCCGTCGGTCGCGGCGTTCTCGGCGCGGTCGGTGTAGTACTGCCATTCCTCGTTGCCCCACTGCGGCTCACCGCCGAGCTGGTAGCTCCACTTCGCCGGGTTCGGCTTCGTGCCGGCGGCGTCGTTGAACTCGTCCTGCCAAGTGATCTTCGATGCCGGCTGCGGGGGCGCCGGCTCCTCCTGGTCGTCGCAGCCGGCGGTGAGCAGAGCGGCCGTCGCGATCACGGCTGTCACCAGTACCGCTGCGGGGCGAACTCGTTGCATGGCATCTCCAGTGTGTCAGGGAACTGAAGAGCACCCTGCCACACTGGTAAATAAGTGGTCAAATTGAGATGAAGTGGTCAGGCGACGGCCGCCTGGGGTTCGACGAGTTGGAAGAGACGGTCGAAGACTGCGACCCGGTCGAACTGCAAGGCGTGTGCCCGGGCGCGCTGCTCGGCCTCGGCCCGCTGCTCGCGGGTCCAGTCGCAGATAACCTCGTCGAGCACGATCTGCAGCGTGGCCGGGTCATGCTGCGGCACCAGCAGGGCCGTGTCACCAACAGCCTCCGGTACGCCGCCAGTCGCGCAGGTGATGATCGGTCCGCCACCGGCGAGCGCCTTCTCGACCAGTGCGATCCCGAACGTCTCCACGAACTCGGGCTGCTCGCGGGTCGGCAGCACGAACGCCGCGCTCCCAGCCATCAACGCCGGCTTCTCGGCGTCGTCCACATCGGTCAGCACGCGCACTCGCTCGCCGAGGCCCGCTGCCGCGACCCGTGCCACCACCGCCTCTTCATATGGCCCGCGCCCGGCCAGGACCAGCTGCACGCGCTCGGCTGATCGCGATTTGGCGTAGGCGTCGATGAGGTCGTCGATCCCCTTGGCCGAGGCGATCCGGGACAGGAACAGCACGTACCCGTCGCGTGAAAGTCCGCGCTGAGTAAGGGTTTCGGCGATCCGGTCCTCGGTGAGCGACAGGTAAGGCCATGAGTCGACAGCCGGGTAGGAGATGGCGATGCGCTCCTGGCACTGCTGCGCGAACGTCGTACCGTGCATGTCGTCGAGGGTCGCAGCCGAGGCCACGATCAGGTCCTTGGTGTACTCCGACACCGCCACGCAGTGGTCGGCTTCCAAGTACACCGACAGGATGTGCGCGGCCGCCCCGAATCGGCCGGTGGTGACGCACTCGCGCACCACGTTGGTGATGTCCGAGCCCACCGCCTCGGCGACAGTGGTGACCCGCGCAGGCCCGATCCGGCGCGCCACCTGAACAGCCTCCTGTACGGCGATCGCATGCGGGCTCAGATAGAGCGACATCGCAACGGTCGGCACCCCGTCGCTGAACAGCTCGACCAGCCGCCCGATAAGCCCGGACAGGTAACGCCCATCGGGCACCCGGTAGTCGCCGACGGGATCGGGACGCTCCACGGTGATGCCAGGGCTGTACGGCAGCAAGTGATCGAGTGGCTTGAGCGGCAGCCCGGCCGCCTCCAGCGCATCCAGCGGCCAAGTCACGATCCGCACGTCGTCGAACCCCCGCGTGAGCGCCACCTCTGCGAGGCAGCGGGCCTCGCCGGAGTGTCCGCAGATCACCGGGTCCGCGCGGACCACGATGACCATCCGACGGCTGGGTGTGGACGGAACGAGTGTGTTGTCAGCGAAGTTCATGCCCACCTCCAGTGGTGTGGTCTGATGTCGAGGGTGGCCTGACCCGACCGCCCCAACGGGACGGTTGCGGGCCGAGCTCGATGTGCAGATGGCGGATGTGCCGTAGTTCGCGCCCAGAGATCCAGGGGCGCTCCAGGGCCTTGCCGTCCACCGCGACGGACTGGACGTAGGAGATCGGCCCACCTGGCTCGACCGGCTCGAATCCCGTTGTGGTGATGGACAATTCGCCGTCCGGCAGTCGGCTGGTGGACTCGGCCACAGCCGGTGCGCTCAGCAGGAACAGGTTCTGCCCAGCCACCGGGAACAGCCCGAGCGTCGCCCACACGTACCAGGCAGACAGCCCGCCGGAGTCGTCATTGCCCGGCAGCCCACCCCGGCCGGTGCCGAACTGGTTGGCGATCGCGGCATGGACGACCTCGGCGGTCCGGTCCGGCCGTCCGGCGTAGTGATACGACCAAGGCGCTTCGTAGTCCGGCTCGTTGTTCAACCCCTCGAACCGGCTCAGCTCGTAGCCGGCATTCATCTCGGCCACACTCGGCGCCACCCCCGGCTGCGTGACCGGTACGGCGTCGTACCCGAAGAACTTGTCGAGTAGTCCCACGAACGCTTGGTCTCCGCCGGCTAGCGCGATCCGGGCGCGCATGTCGTGCAGCAGCCGGAAGGAGTAGTTCCAGCGACCGCCCTCGTAGAACGTCGAGTCGCGCAGCAGACCGGTCGCCGGATCGTACGCCGCCTGCCAGCCCTGCGCGTGGTCGCGCATCTGCTTGGCCAGCGTCCGGTCGCGCACCTTGCGGGCAATCGCCGCGGTGCAGTGATAGGCGTACGCCAGGTCGAGGGTGTGACTGATCGGATGCGCGACCCCGTGCACCAGGTAGTCCTCGCCGTACGTCCGGTGCAGGTCCATCTCCAGGTGCACCATGGCCCAGTCCCAGTCGATACCCGGCAGATCGAGTTGGCACAGGTCGGCCAGGAAGGTGTGCGCGAGCGCGCTGCCTTGCCGGGAGAACCGGTCCGCGCCCTTGGCCATCCGATAGCCGATCGGCAGGTTGCCCTCCTGCTCGGCGATCGACAGCATCGCGCCGGCCAGTGCGATCGAACGCTCCGGGAAGAACGTGGTCATCAGCGGCAGTTGGGTGCGGTAGATGTCCCACATGGTGCAGATGTCGAACGCGTACGGGCCCGCGGTCGTCCATGACGGGCTCTCGTCCGGGGCGAAGCACGGTTTGAGCAGCGAGTGATAAAGCGCGGTGCCGAAAACGGTTGCCTGGTCGTCGGAGTCCGCCTTGATCGACACTTTGCCGAGGTGGTCGCGCCAGGTGGCGGCGGTTTCGTCGCGCCGTGCGCTGAAAGTCACCTGCTCGCGGCCGACATCGGCGTACAGGTTGTTGCGCGCCTGCTCGCACCCGCGCAGCGAGAACCCGAGTCGCACCTCGACGGTCTGCTCGGCGCGGGACTGGCCCATGAACATCAGCCCGAATGGCCGCAGGGTGGTCGGGCGGATGTAGTCGAAGTCGAGGCGGGTGCCGCCGGGCATCAGGCGCCGGTCGTACCAGAGCAGCTGCCGCCAGTCGGGGGCGTCGACCTCCAGATGCACGGCCAGCGGCACGCCCTCGACGTGGATCTCGCCTTGCGCCACCCCGGGCTCCAGCATCGCCAGATGCGCCTTCAGCGGCACCGTCCGGCCGTGCGGGATGGCGAGCCCGCCGGTCGAGGCGTCGATGACGATCCGGGCAGCGTCGTTCGCCGGGAAGGTGTACCGGTGGACGGCCGATTTGGGGCCGACCGTCAGCTCGCAGTGCACCCCCGAGCTCAGCGTCGCCGAGTAGTAGCCGGGCTCGGCCACTTCATCCAGCAGATCCCAGTTGGTGCCCAGATCGTCGAGCGGGCCGAGCATCGGCGTCACCCGGAAGTAGTTGTAGTACTTGCGGATCGCGCCCGTACCGGACTGCTGGAAGTGGGTGAACCCCGAGGCGACCGGGCGGTCGTACAACTGCTTGGGCACGCCCTCCGTATTGAAGTCGTACAGTCCGTAGCCGGTAGGGTAGGCCCCCGAATACGGGCAGGCCGACACCATCCCGAACGGATGCATGGCGCCTGGATGCGTGTTCCCGACCTGCGGCTTGGGCCACCACCAGGTCGCGGCCAGTCCCTGCGGCGCAGGCAGGTCCGTGGCACCGGTTCCAATGAACGGGTCAACGTACTCGTACATCGGCACACCGCCTCACCAGGCTGACAGGGCTCTCAAGGTAAGAAGCGCATGTTTCAGCTGCGGTAACTGCAGGAGACGCGCAGGTTACGACCGGGACCGGCGGCTGCCGGTCACGCCTTGGTGTGCAGGACCCCGTCGGACCAGATGTACTTCGTGCCACCCCAGTGCGCGGCCGAGGCGACATCGGGGAAGAAGCCGCTGCCGTTGAGGTTCGCGCTCGTGTTGCACAGAACGGGGATACCGCTGAGCTCTGCGTAGGCGGCGAGGATGCGGCTGGTGGCGCTGTTCGCGCTCTGGTCGATCGTCTGCAGCCGGGCGCTGCCGTCGAGATGCATGACCGCGGGAATCCGGTCGACCCAGTCGGCGCGCACGTGGTGCTCGAACAGCATGTAGGGATCGGCGCCGCCGGGGGTGAAGACCTCCTCGGCCCGTTCGGTCAGACAGATCGGAGCGACCGGACGGTAGAAGGCCCGATCCTTGATCACGTTCAGCTGGTCCTTCGTGGCGGCGCTGGTGGCCGGCGCCAAGATGCTCCGGTTGCCGAGTGCACGCGGGCCGATCTCCGCCCGGCCCGACAACACCACGACCGGCTCGCCCTCGGCGTGCAGGAGGGCGGCCAGCTGACTTTCGTCGTACGGGCGGCTTGTCCAGCCGCTGGGTAGTTCGGACTGGACCAGTTGCGGTCCGCTGTACACATCCCATCGCAGCGCAGCATGTTGGCCGGTCCGGAACAGCTCGCACGCGGCGGTGCCGATCGCAGCACCCGCGTCGTTCGGGAACGGCGGCACCCAGATCTCCTGGAACAGGCCGCTGTTGCGCAGCAAGCTGTTCCACTTGATGTTCAGTGCGCAGCCGCCCGCGATCGCAAGCTGTGGGCGCTGTCCGGGGAAGCGGCGTCGCAGCAAGGTGGCCAGAGCGTCAAGCAGTCGGTGCCCGAGGTAGGCCTGGAAGGTGGCGATCAGGTCTGCGTTCGACAGGCCAGGCAGCAGTTGGTCGCGGTTGGCTGCGATCTTCGCGCCGAGGGTGCGCGCGGTCTCGAGCTCGATCCGGGAGAACCCGGCCAGCAGCTCGTCGAAGACCTTGAATGCGGACTCCTCGACCTTGCCGAGCGCGGCGTAGGCCATCGCCTTACCGGCGATCGACAGGTGGTACCGAACGGTTTCGTCCTCGGTCAGGTCGGACGTGTCGCGCCAGAACGGTTCGAATTGACCGCTGAAGTCACCGAAGCTGTTGCCGGTGATCGGCAGCAGTGGCGCCAGCGCGGTGACCGTGCGGGTCCGGTTGCCGACGTGGTAGAGCCGCGGCACCATGCCGCCGTCCCAGACCAGGACGAGCGAGTCCTCACCCCGGACCGCGAACGGGCTGGAGACGTAGGCGCCCATCACATGGTTACTCACATGGTGGTAGCTCACGTATCCCTCGGCCGCGCCGCCGAAGTTGTGACCGTCGAACAGGTGCGGATGCAGCGGGCCGTCCGTGCCATCGAGGTAGGGCGCGACCGGCAGCTCGAATGCTCGACCCGCCAGCCCGGTCTGGATGGCAGTACCGCCTCCGGCTCCTTCGGTCCACCAGCCGTCGACCACGAACCGGTCGATGTCGGCCGGCTTCAGCCCTTCGGTCGCCAGGATCTCGGTGATCAGTTCGAGCCGGCCGAGCGCGCTGTACCGCGGCGCGTTCGCCAGCTTCTCGATCTCGGTACTGAAGAGCAGCCGGTCACCGTCGACGACCGCCACCCCGCCGTCGTGCGAGGCCTTGATTCCACAGATCAGCAAGGGTCCGCTGTACCTTTCCCGTAGTAACCGGCCACGCCCGCCGGCGTTGGTCGTCGATAGAGCTCCCGAACCGGGAGCCCTGGGAAGCCTGCTGCCTTCAAGGCCAGCCCCAGTTTGGTTGCCAGCAAGGAGTTGCCGCCAAGCTCGAAGAAGTCGTCAGTTGGTTCGACCGGCTCCCCGAGTAGCTCACTCCACACCCCGCAAATCACTTGTACGGCGTCCTGCTGCGGACCGTCCGATGCCGCCAGGACCGGGACCGGGGCTGAGCGGGGGAGTGCGGCGAGCGTCGCCACGTCCAGTTTGCCGTTGGTTGTCAGTGGCAACTGATCGACGCGCGTGATCGTTGCCGGGAGCATGTAATCCGGCAGGATGCCGGCGGCCCGGCGGCGAATCGCGAGCGGATCATCGCTCGTCACGACGAAGGACAGTAAGCGACCACCGGCCACGATGACAGCAGCTGCGGTCACCTGTGGATCCTGCAGCAGGACAGCGGAGATCTCGCCGAGTTCGACCCGGTGGCCGCGGATGCTGACCTGATCGTCGATCCGGCCAAGATGCTCGAGCCGACCGTCCGGCAGCAGCCGCCCGAGGTCGCCGCTGCGGTAGTAGCGTTGACCGGTGGGGTCGGTAACGAACCGTTGGGCGGTCAGCTCGTCGCGGCAGTAGTAGCCCTGGCTGACGCCCACACCGCCGACCCAGATCTCGCCCGGTACGCCGATCGGCACGATCCGGCCTGCGGGGTCGCGCACCACCACCGACCAACCAGGCAACGGTTTCCCAACAGCGCGTGAGCCGGTCAATGCGCTGTGCCTGGTCAGCTCCTCGGCCGTCACATGCACCGTGGTCTCGGTGATCCCGAACATGTTGACCAGTCGGCAGACCGACTCCGGCCGCGCATCGAACCAGCCCAGCAGCAGGCGCGGATCGAGAGATTCGCCACCGAAGATCACCAACCGCACATCCAGCTCGCCTGGATCACCGGCCAATTGCCCGAAGGCGGTCGGCGTCTGGTTGAGCACGGTCACGCGCTCGTTGCGAAGCAGCGCGAAGAACTCGTCCGGCGAACGTGCGGTCAGTGGTGACACCACCACTAACCGCCCACCGGTCATGAGGCAGCCCCAGATCTCCCACACCGAGAAGTCGAAAGCCACCGAGTGAAATTGTGTCCAGGTATCACCCGGTCCGAGTGCAAACCCCCGTGTCGCCTCAACCAGGCTCAGCACCGACCGATGCCCGACCACAACCCCCTTGGGCCGCCCGGTCGACCCCGAGGTGTAGATCAGGTACGCCGGATCGTCGGCTTTCGCCCCGAACTCCGGACGAGGAGTCTTCTGCGTGAAGCCGAGAAGGTCGTGAGGGTGAATCGTCGTGTGTCCGGGGAAGGACTGGGTCGTGACAACTGCTGACAGCTCGGCGTCATCGGCTGTGTAGTGCAGGCGGTCGGCCGGATAGTCGGGGTCCATCGGGACATAGGCGGCGCCGGCCTTGAGGATGCCGAGCAGGATGGCAATCAGCTCAGCCGACCGCGGCAGGCAGACACCAACCCGCGCCCGCCGCGCGACCCCTCGAGCCTGCAACCCCGCACAGACCCGCGTGCTGAGCTCGTCGAGCTCCCGGTAGCTCAGCGTGACACTTTCGAACGAAACCGCCGGCGCCTCAGGATGCTCGGCAGTCCGCTCCGCGATCGCCTCCGGAATGGTTGCCCAACGCAAAGATGGCAACGTCCGGCCGGCACCGAGCTCAACAACCGCGGCCTCTTCAGCCGCGGTCAGCAACTGCAGGTCGCCCACCGACCGGGCCGTCCGCAGCTGCCCGAACACCGTCGGCAGATGGCGCGCAAACATCTCAGCCAGCGCAGCATCACTCGACCGCACCCGAGCCACCAACCGATCCCCAGGTCCGCGGCTCACCTGCACAGTCACCGCAAACCCAGTAACCATTCCGGGCTCATAGTCCGCACCCACAGCCAGTCCGGTATCAAGCTGCACGACAATCGCCGCGCGACGATCCGGCACCGAGCGGGCGAACAGCTCATCAACTTTCCGGTCGTCGTCGATGCTGAAGGCGACCGTTTCGAGGGCGGCGCCGACTACCGCGAGCACGACCTCGGTCAGGCCGTCGTACCGGGCCAGCGTCACGGCGACCGCGGCGAGGACTGCCGCGTCGATGTCGCCGTCGGGCAGCGGGCCGAGGTCGACGTCGCCGCTCAGACCTAAGCCGGGTTGGGCAGTGGCAAGAGCGTGGAGGGCGGGGCTGTCGAGGTGGGAGCGGGCAGTGGTGAGGATCAGGTCGGCGCCATCCAGGTAGGTGGCGAGAAGCGCGCGCTGGACTTGACCGGGCGCGAGCGGTCGGCGAAGTTCGCGGGTTCGCCAGGCTAGCGCGTCGGCGCGGACGGTGGGGATGGTCTCGTGCCAGACCGGGGCTAGAGACAACGGTGCGGTCGGATCGACAGGGACCGCGATCGCGTGGGTGCCTTGGGCCGCGGTGGTCACCGGGTGCTGAACCCGCCGTCCACGGTGACCACGGAGCCGGTCACCTGCCGGGATTCGTCGGAGGCCAGCCAGACTGTGGTGGCGGCGACATCCTCCGGCTCGACCAGGGCGTTGGTGGGTTGTTCCGCGGCGAAGATCTGTTCGTGTTCGGCGGCGTCGATGCCCAGACTGTCCGCGATCGCCGCGAGCATCCGGCCTTCAACCCAGTCGCTGTCCCGGACCGAGCCTGGACAGACGGCGTTCACACGGACCTTCAGTGGCGCCAGATCCAGCGCGGCTGCTTTGGTCAACCCGATCAGACCGTGCTTGGCGGTCACGTATCCCGCGAAGTTCCGATAGCCCACCAGCCCCGCGGTCGACGAGATGTTGACGATGCTGCCCGCGCGCTGCGCCACCATCACCGGCGCCACCGCGCTCAGCATCCGCCAGGCGCCGTTCAGGTTGATGTCCAGCATCAGGCTCCAGTCGGCCTCGGTCACCTCGTGCACCGGTCTCCCGGACGGAGCAGCGATCCCAGCGTTGTTGATCAGTACGTCGAGATGCCCGAACCGCTCGACCGCCGCCGCGACCACCTCATCAACGCGGACCCGGTCGCGGACGTCGACCTGCTGTACGAGAACCGACACCCCGTGCTCACGGCAGAGCCGCGCGGTGTGCTCCAACTGACTCGCCGTGCCGAGGGGATACGGGACCCCGGGCACGTCACCGGCAACATCAGCCAGCACGACGTCGGCGCCCTCAGCTGCCAGCGCGACCGCACAAGCTCGCCCCAGACCTCGGGCAGCCCCGGTGACAAGTGCGACCTTCTGATCGAGCCTCATCACCCGGTACGGCGCTGCCGGCCGTGGGCGGTGTCGATCAGACCCCCGACAACCTCGAAGGCGGCCGGTGGATCCTCGGTCAGGTACATGTGCCCACCAGGCGTCGAGGCGAGCTCGAACGACGAGGAGGTCGCGTCCTTCCAGCCACTGGCCTGATCGGCTGAGACCAGCGCGTCCTCAGCACCGAGAACGGCCGTGATCGGCGCCGAGATCCGCGCAGCAGGCTCAGCCCGATAGGCCTCGTGCATCTCCACATCGGCCCGCAACGTCGGCAAAATCAGCTCTCGCAACTCCGGGTCGCTGAGGGCCGGGTGGTCGTAGCCGGCCAGCTTGCGAACCTGAGCGACGAACTCGTCGTCCGACAATCCCGTCGCGCGGTCCACCCGGACCGACCACGGATCGGCCGAGCCGCTGACCAGCAGTTGCCGCAGGGTGTAGTGCCCGTCGGCCTCGATCCGCCGCGCGAGCTCGAAGGCGAGGATCGCGCCGAGACTGTGCCCGAAGAGCACCACGTCACCACCGGCCACCTTGCCGGCCAGTTCGTCGGCCAACGCATTGGTCGCGGCACTGATCGTCGTACAGGGTTTGTCGTCGATCAGGTTCTCGCGGCCCGGGAGCTGGAGGGCGCGGACGTCGAGGTCCTTGCGCAGCCGGCGCCACGGGCTGAAGACACTGGCTCCGGCACCGGCGAACGGCAGGCAGACCAACGTGACGTGGTTCATCACCAGCGGAGTCTCCAGGTCGTCGGGCGGAGCGGACGGGCCGAGCATATGCCGGTCGAGGTTCACCGTTTCGTGACCTCCGGCCGGATTACGGTAGCGGGCGGATCAGGCGTGTCGGCGAGTGTTCGAGGGGGATCAAGACCGGATGGTTCAGCCCGCCCAAGGCCAGTTGCCGCTGTCGGCACCCCAACGGGGAATTTGGTTCGCCCAGCAGCTGGCTGCCCGATCCGAAGCCTTCACGATCGGCTCGTACGTCGACGTCCGAGGTCCGGTCGATGCAGGCGTTCTGGCTGCCGCGGTCCGGCAGGGAATGCTTGAGGCGGAGACCCTGCACCGGCGATTCGGTGCGCACGACGGGGAGCCGTATCAGGTCTTCACCGGCGCCGAGGATGTCGCCGTACCGGTGGTTGATGTAAGCGCTGCGGACGATCCGGAGGCGTCAGCGCAGGAGCTGATGCGGGTTGATTTCGCCGAGCCTGCGGATCTGGCCGCCGGGCTGCTGTTCGCGACCCGCATCTACCGCCTGTCCGACACTCGGGTGTTCTGGTACTACCGGAGTCACCACATCGGCGCCGACGGATTCAGCGGGCTGCTGATGGTGCGGCGGGTCGCGAGCATCTACACCGAGTTGACCGGCGCCGGTCCGGCCGAGGTCGGTCCGTTCCCGCCGTTCGCGCTGCTGCTGGAGGAGGACCGCCGGTACCGCGAGTCCGACCGACTCGACGTCGACCGGCAGTACTGGATCGACCGGCTGAGCGACCGGGCCGAGACCGCGCGGCTGACCCGCCGCCGACCTACGCGTGAGCGGCGCCCGGTGTGGCATGCGGCCGACCTCAGCGGCGAGACCGCCTCGCGACTGCTGGAGGTGAGCCGCGAGATCGGCACCAGCTGGCCGACCGTGCTGTCGACGGCGGTCGCCGTCTATGTCGCGCGGATGGCGGGCTCGGCCGAAGCGGTCGTCGAGCTTCCGGTCCCGGCTCGCGTGGGCCGGCAGGCCAGGTCGGTCCCCGGGATGATGTCGAACATCGTGCCGATCCGCACCGAGCTGCGGCCCGGCGACACCTTGGCCGAGGCGGTACGGCGAACGTCGGCCGAGATGCGCGGTGCGTTCCGCCACCAGCGGTACCGGTACGAGGACATCCGGCGTGATCTCGGGATCTCGAGCAACGACGGGATGCCGTTCGGTCCGTCGGTGAACGTGATGCCGTTCGGCCAGAGCGTCGGCTTCGGCAACTGCGAAGGCACCCTGCACGGGCTCTCGACCGGCCCGGTCGACGACCTCGCCGTCGTCGCGTACGGCGAGCCGACCGCCACCGGTTTGCGCCTGGAGCTCGGCTGGAACGCGGCCCTGTACGACGAGGCCGAGATCGCGGCGCATGAGCAGCGGTTCGGCGCGTTCCTGGAAGCGTTCGTCCGGCTGGATGCCGACACCCCGATCGGCCGGGTCGACCTGCTGACCGCCGCGGAGCGCGCCCGCCTGCTGGTCGAGTGGAACGACACCGCCCGGCCGCTCGCCGACCACACCCTGCCAGACATGTTCGAGGCGCAGGTCGCCCGAACGCCCGGCCGGCAGGCGGTGATCTTCGAGGACCAGACTCTCACGTACGCCGAGCTGGACGCCCGCGTGAACCAGCTCGCCCGGCGCCTGATCGGGTGCGGTGTCGGCCCCGAACAACTCGCAGCCCTGGTGCTACCCCGCTCTCTCGACCTGGTCGTAGCAACCCTCGCAGTCCTCAAAGCGGGCGGGGCCTACCTCCCCATCGACCCGGCCTACCCCGCCGACCGCATCGCCTTCATGCTTACCGACGCCCGCCCGGTGGTCATCCTCGCAGCGGCCGAAACCGTCGCGCTGATCCCGGCCGGCCACCAGCTGAGTGCAGCCGTGGTGCTGGATGACGACGCGACGGTCGCACTCCATGCGTCGTACGACGCCAGTTCGATCACGGATGCCGATCGTCGCGGCGAGCTGGTCGCGGCGCATCCGGCGTACGTGATCTACACGTCGGGCTCGACCGGGCGGCCGAAGGGGGTCAGCCTGCCGGCTGTTGCCTTGGTCAACTTGATGACCTGGAATGCCCGCAATCTGCCGGTCGACCGACCCGGTCTGCGGACCGCGCAGTTCGCTGCGCTCAGCTTCGATGCTGCCGCGCAGGAGATCCTTTCCGCATTGCTGTTCGGCAAGACGCTGGTGGTGACCTCGAGTGAGACCCGGCTCGACCATGACCAACTGGCTGACTGGTTCGAGACTCAGCACGCCGCCGAACTCTTCGCCCCGAACCCAGTGCTGGAAGGTCTGGCTGAGGCAGCCCTGGCTCGTGGTCGCAAGCTCCCGGAGCTGACCGACGTGATGCAGGCCGGTGAAGCTCTCGGCCTGAGCCAGGTGGTCCGCGACTTCTACGAGCGGGTCCCCGGCCGACGGCTGCACAACTACTACGGACCGACCGAGACGCACGTGGTCACAGCGGCCGTCATGCCCTTGAAGGTGGCGGACTGGCCGGAGGTCGCGTCGATCGGCAAGCCCATCGACAACACCCAGGTCTACGTTCTGGATACCAGCCTGGCGCTCGTCCCGCCCGGCGTGGTCGGCGAGCTGTACGTCGCCGGAATCCAGGTGGCCCGCGGATACCTGGACCGCCCGGAGCTCACCGCGTCCCGCTTCGTCGCGGACCCCTTCGGACCCGCCGGCACCCGGATGTACCGCACCGGTGACCTGGTCCGCTGGAACGCCCAAGGCGAGCTGGACTTCCTCGGCCGCTCCGACGACCAGGTGAAGATTCGCGGCTTCCGGATCGAGCTGGGCGAGATCGAGAGCGTGCTCGCCCGGCACCCCGCCGTCGCCCAGGTCGCGGTCCTCGCCCGCGACGTTGCCATCGGCAAGCAACTGGCCGCGTACGTCGTCCCCGCAGCAGGCAGTCTCGTCGACGTGCTGGCCTTGCGCGACCACGTGGCCGCGCTGGTTCCCGACTACATGGTCCCGGCCGGTTTCGTCGTACTGGCCGAACTGCCGTTGACCGCGAACGGCAAGCTCGACCGCCGTGCACTACCGGCCCCCGAGTTCGCCGTCGAAACGTCCGGGCGGGAGCCGCGAACACCGCGCGAGGAACTGCTCTGCCACTTGTTCGCCGAGATCCTGGGCCTGGATCGGGTCGGGATCGACGACAACTTCTTCGAGCTGGGCGGGCACTCGCTGCTGGCGACCCGGCTGGTCTCGCGGGTGCGCAAAGAAGCCGGTGCCGAGCTGTCCATCTGGGACCTGTTCGACACCCCGACAGTCGTGGGAATCGCTGCCGCGCTCGACCGCAGCGTCACCGCGCGCCCGCCGCTCGTCCCGGCAGCACGACCGGACGTTGTGCCGCTGTCCTCCGCGCAGACGCGGTTGTGGTTTCTCGACCGCCTGAACCAGGTGGGCGCGGCCTACAACCTGCCCCTCGTGGTCCGGTTCTCGGGCAGGCTCGACGCCGACGCGCTGCGAGCCGGTTTGGGCGATCTACTCAACCGGCACGAGAGTCTGCGTACCGTCTTCACGGAGGTCGACGGCTCGCCGCAGCAGCGGGTCTTGACCATGGACGAGATCAGCCTCGCCATGCCCACCACAGTGCTCCCGGAAGCAGAGCTCGCCGCGGCGCTGCGATCGGTGGCGCGCGCTGCGATCGATCTGACCGAGCTTCCGGTCCGGGCGAGGCTGTTCCAGCTCGACGACAACGAGCATGTGCTGGTGTTTGTCGTGCACCACATCGTCGGCGACGGCTGGTCGCTCACTCCGCTGGTCCGGGACTTCGTCGCGGCGTACGAGGCACGGGCGGCCGGCCATCCGCCGTACTGGACTCCGCTGTCGGTGACCTACACCGACTACACCCTGTGGCAGCGCGAGCTCTTGGGCGATCCCGATGATCCGGCGAGCCTGACAGCAAACCAGTTGGACTACTGGCGACAGACCCTGCACGAGCTGCCCGAACTGTTGGAGCTGCCGGTCGATCGGCCGCGGCCCGCAATCCGCAGCTATCGCGGTGAAACCATTGCCCATGAGCTCGGCGGCCAACTCCACAAGGCGATCGGTGCGCTGGCCAAGGACGAGCAGGCGACCACCTATATGGTCATCCAGGCGGCGCTCGCGGCGTTGCTGACCAGGCTCGGGGCGGGCACGGACATCCCCATCGGTACGCCGGTAGCCGGGCGCGACGACCATGCGCTCGACGATCTGATCGGCTTCTTCGTCAACACGCTTGTCCTGCGCGCCAACACCTCCGGCGACCCGGCCTTCACCGAACTGCTGGCTCGCGTCCGTGAAACCGACCTCGCGGCGTATGCGCACCAGGACCTTCCGTTCGAGCGCCTGGTCGAGGCGCTGAACCCGGAGCGGTCGCCGGCCCATCACCCCCTGTTCCAGGTGATGCTTGCCGCAGGCAACCCGGAGCGGGTCGATGCCGAGCTGCCCGGGTTGCGGATGAGCGCGGAGACCGTCGAGCTCGGTGCCGCGAAGTTCGACCTGACGTTCTACCTGACCGAGCATGGCGACGGCAGCGGGATCGAGCTCGCGCTGGAGTACAACTCCGACATCTTCGACCCCGGTACGGCGGACCTGATCCTCGACCGGTTGATCCGGCTGCTGACTGTGGTCACCGGGGATCCGCGCACGCCGATCGGCCAGGTCCAGCTGCTCGCTCCCGACGAGCGCAATCAGCTCGTGACAGGGTGGAACGGCGCGACCTGTGAGGTCCCGGACACCACATTGCCGCAGCTGTTCGAGCTTCAGGCCCAGCAGACGCCGACGGCACCTGCCGTCAGCGGTCCCGGCGGATCTCTGACGTACGCCGAGCTGAACAGCCGAGCGAATCAGCTCGCCCGGCAGCTCGTGGCGCAGGGCGCCGGGCCGGAGCGGATGGTTGCCGTCGCCCTCGACCGATCAATGGATCTGGTCGTCGCGATCCTCGCCGTCGCCAAGTCCGGGGCAGCGGTTGTGCCCATCGATCCGGCGTACCCGGCCGAGCGAATCGCCTTCCTGCTAAGGGATTCTGGCCCTACTGTCGTGATCACCTCGGCTGCGCTCAGCGCAGGTCTGGTCGCCGCAGTGCCGGTGGTGCTGCTCGACGACTCCACTCTGACCGAGCTGCCGACGGCCGACCTCACCGACGCCGAGCGGATCACACCGCTGTACGCCGACAGCCCGGCGTACGTGATCTACACCTCCGGCTCGACCGGCACTCCCAAGGGTGTCGTCGTGCCGCAGCGCAACGTGGTGGCACTGCTGCGCGCAGGTCACGAGCTGTTCGACTTCGGCGCCGACGATGTCTGGACGCTGTTCCACTCGGCGTCCTTCGACTTCTCGGTCTGGGAGCTGTGGGCGCCGCTGCTGTCCGGCGGCCGGTTGGTGGTCGTCTCGTTCGAGGTGAGCCGATCACCCGCCGACCTGTGGGAGCTGATCGTCCGCGAAGGCGTCACGGTCCTCAACCAAACACCGTCGGCCTTCTACAACCTGACCCCGGCCCCCTCCTCGCTTCGCTACGTCGTCTTCGGCGGCGAGGCCTTGCAGTTCGACCGGGTGCAAGGGTGGAGCGATGCCGGTCCGCAGCTGATCAACATGTACGGGCTCACCGAGGCCACGGTGCACACGACGTACCGAGTGGTTGACGGCGGCGGCAGCATGATCGGGGCCGGGCTGCCGACCCTGCAGACCTACGTCCTCGACGAGTTCCTGCAACCGGTGCCGATCGGCGTCAGAGGCGAGTTGTACGTCGCCGGTGCGCAGCTGGCCCGCGGCTATCTGAACCGGCCGGGTCTGACCGCAGAGCGCTTCGTGGCCAACCCGTTCGGGCCGGGCAGGCTGTATCGCACCGGGGACCTGGTCCGCTGGCAGGCCGAGCGGGATCTCGAGTACCTGGGCCGCTCCGACGACCAGGTGAAGATCCGCGGTTTCCGGATCGAGCTCGGTGAGGTCGAGGCCGCGGTGGCCAAGCATCCGGACGTCACCCAGGTCGCTGTGATCGCCCGCGAAGGCCGCCAGCTCGTCGCTTATGTCGTCGGGCGCGCTCTTGATCCGGAGTCGCTGCGGGCGACAGTCACCGCGCTGTTGCCGGAACACATGGTGCCTGCGGCGTTTGTCGTGCTCGAATCATTGCCGTTGACAACCAATGGGAAACTCGACCAGAGCGCGCTGCCGGCGCCGGACTTCTCCCGCGTGGTCGTGGAGCGAGCTCCCCGGACCAAGGCCGAGGAGATCCTGTGCGCCTTGTTCGCGGAAGTGCTCGGCCTCGAAACCGTCGGCCCCGACGACAACTTCTTCGCCCTGGGCGGCGACAGCATCGTCTCGATCCAGCTGGTCAGTCGCGCTCGCCGCGCCGGGCTGCGCATCACGCCGCGCGCGGTCTTCGAGCAGAAAACCGTTGCGGGACTGGCGGCGGCTGCCGTACTGGACGATGGCGCGGACGAGCCTGCCGATGCCGGGGTCGGTGAGTTTCCGGCGACTCCGATCATGCGGTGGCTGGCCGAGCAGGGCGGATCGAGCGATCGTTTCAGCCAATGGATCCTGCTCGAAGTACCGGCCGAGCTGAGGCTCGCGCAGGTGACGGCCGCCGTACAGGCTGTCGTCGATCACCACGATGTACTTCGGCTGGTCGCGCAGCCGGGGCAACTGCGGGTGGCGCCGGTTGGGACCGTCGACGCTTGGGATCGGGTACGGCGAGTAGCTGGGCCTATCGCACCGCAGATCGTGCAGCAGGAACTCCATGCGGCCCAGGACCGATTGGCTCCGGCCGACGGGGTCGTGATCGAGGCGGTGTGGTTCGACGCGGGACCGGATGAGCCCGGCCGGTTACTGGTGGTCGTTCACCACCTCGCGGTCGACGGTGTCTCCTGGCGGATCCTGTTGCCGGACCTCGCGAGCGCGTGGCGGCAGATCACCGAGGACGCTGTGCCGACGCTCGCACCCGTGGGGACTTCGTTCCGGAGCTGGGCAAACCTGCTGTCGACGCACGATCGCAGCGCTGAGCTGCCGCTGTGGACCGACATCCTGCGCGACCCCAGTACACCGTTGGGCGCGCGAGCTCTCGACCCGGCGCGTGATCGAGCGGATCGGATGCGCTCCCACACGCTGGAGCTTCCGGCGGCGATGACGGCCGCGCTGCTGACCGACGTACCGGCTGCGTTCCGAGCCGGCACAGACGACGTACTGCTGAGTGGTCTCACGCTTGCGCTCGCCAGGCTCACCGGAGACAACCGGGTGCTGATCGACCTCGAGGGCCACGGCCGTGAGGACCTTGGCGGCGCCGATCTCTCCCGCACGGTCGGCTGGTTCACCACGCTGTATCCGGTCCGGCTAGCGGCCGGCGGCGTCAAGCACATCAAGGAACAGCTGCGCCAGATCCCCGATCACGGCATCGGCTTCGGTCTCAATGACCAGGCACTTTCAGGTTTGCCAAGGCCGGAGGTCGCCTTCAACTACCTCGGCCGCACCGGTTCGCTCGACGCCGACGGTTGGTCGCTCGCGTCCGAGACCGCCGACATCCAACCCGCACCGGCCGACCTGCCTGCTACCCACGCGCTGACGATCAACGCCCTCGTCCACGACGGCATTCTCACCGCCACGCTTTCCTGGCCGGAGAACTTGTTCACCGATCAGGCCATCGAAGACCTCGCCCGCGACTGGTCCGATGCGCTGACCGACTTGATCGCCTCCGCGAGCAGCGACGGCGGTCTCACCCCGTCGGATGTCCCGCTGGTGCAGCTCACCCAGCCCGAGCTCGAAGCGCTCGAAGCGGACTGGCCGGCGATCGAGGATGTCCTGCCGCTGTCGCCATTGCAGGATGGTCTGCTGTTCCACGCCCTGTACGACGAGCAAGGCCCGGACGTCTATCTCGTCCAGCTCGCCGTTGACCTCCAGGGTCCGCTCGACGCCACCGCGCTCCAGGAGGCTGCTACCGAGCTGGTACGGCGGCATGCCAGCCTGCGCGCGGGTTTCGCCGCCACGAGCTCCGGCCGGTATGTCCAGGTCATCCGTCGTGAGCTGCCGCTGGTGTGGGAGCACCACGATCTGAGCGGACTCGGCGAGACTGACCGCGCCGCGGAGCTCACCCGACTCATCGAAGCGGACCGCTCGCGGCGCTTCGCGATCGACGGTACGCCGCTGGTGCGGTTCCTGCTGGTCAGGCTGGGACCGGACGAGCACCGGTTGATGATGACCAACCATCACCTCGTTCTCGACGGCTGGTCGAGCCCGCTGATCGCGCGGGAGCTTTTCGCGCTGTATCGCGGTGCCGAGCTGCCGCGCGTTACGCCGTACCGGGACTATCTCGCCTGGGTGGCCGACCAGGATCGCGAAGCGTCGCGGGAGTGGTGGCGCGCGAACCTGGCCGGGCTCGAAGGGCCGACGCTGGTGGCGCCACCCGATCCGGCCCGCATCGCCACGACACCCGACGAGCTGATCCGGTCGCTTCCCGCCGAGCTCACGACTGCACTGACCGAGACGTCCCGCCGTACCGGGATCACTCTGAACACCTTGTTCCAAACGGTGTGGGCGGTCGTACTGGCTCGGTTGACCGGTCGCGACGATGTCGTTCTCGGTGTCACCGTGTCCGGTCGTCCGGCGGAGCTGCCAGGCGTCGAGTCGATGATCGGGTTGTTCATCAACACCGTTCCGGTCCGGGTCTCGCTCGATCCAGCCGGCACCCTCGGTGACCTGTTCGCCCGGGTGCAGGAGCAGCAGAGCGCGCTGGGGGCCCACGACTATGTCGGGCTGACCGAGCTGCTGCAGTTGGTCGACGCTGATGAGTTGTTCGACACCAGTTTCGTCTTCGAGAACTACCCGATCAGGTCAGGCGCGGACCTCGAGCTCGGCGCGGATCTGCGGGTGACTGGCATCCACGGCAAGGACGCGGCGCACTACCCGTTGAGCCTGGTCGTGCTTCCTGACGACGAACTGCGGCTGCGGCTGATCTATCGCCCGGACCTGTTCACCCGCGACGCGGCCGATCAGATCCTCGATCAGTTCGTTCGAGTCCTGGCGACGGCCCACGACGTACCGCTTGGACGCGTTGACGTTGTGTCGCCCGCCGAGCACTGGAACGCGACCGATCACGAGATCCCCGCGGTGTCGTTGCCGGAGCTCTTCGAAGCTCAGGTACGATGGACGCCGTCCGCGACCGCTGTCGTGTTCGAGGACCAACAACTGTCGTATGCCGACCTGAACGCGCGTGCCAACCAACTGGCCAGGCACCTCGTCGCTCTAGGCGCGGGACCCGACCAGGTGGTCGCTATTGCGCTGCCAAGATCGATAGCTCTGGTCGTAGCGATCCTCGCCGTCCAGAAGGCCGGTGCAGCCTACCTCCCGATCGAGCTCGATCACCCGGCCGAGCGGATCTCCTTCGTCCTCGACGAAGCCCAGCCAGTCGCTGTGCTGGTCCCGGCCGCCGAGACCTTCACGTCCCGGATTCCTCAGGTCGTCCTCGCTGCCGATCAGCTCGCGGCGCTGCCCGCGGACGATCTCGACGCCCCGGCGCCGGACCAAGCGTCGTACGTCATCTACACCTCAGGCTCCACCGGCCGGCCCAAGGGGGTAGTGGTCAGTCACCGGGCGGTTGTGAACCGGCTGCTGTGGATGCAGGACACCTATCGGTTGCAGCCGGCAGACCGGGTGCTGCAGAAGACGCCATTCGGTTTCGACGTCTCGGTCTGGGAGTTCTTCTGGCCGCTGCTTGAAGGCGCGGTGCTGGTCCTGGCGCGGCCGGACGGGCATAAAGACGCGGAGTACCTGGTCGACCTCATCCGTCGCGAACGCGTCACCGTCACCCATTTCGTTCCCTCGATGTTGCGGGCCTTCCTGCAGGAGGACGGCGCCTCGGACTGCGTCAGCCTGCGCGATGTGATCTGCAGTGGCGAGGCCTTGCCCGCAGAGCTACGCGACGAGTTCTTCCGCGTCCTCGACAGCCGGCTGCACAACCTCTACGGGCCGACTGAGGCCGCGGTCGACGTGACAGCGGCCGAATGCGCGCCGGGATCGCCGGTTGTGCCGATCGGGTCGCCGGTGTGGAACACCCGGACCTACGTTCTCGACACGGCGCTGCGACCGGTCGGCGTCGGGGTCATCGGTGAGCTGTACCTGGCCGGCATCCAGCTGGCGCGCGGTTACCTTGGTCGAACCGGTATGACCGCGGAGCGATTCGTAGCCGACCCGTTCGCGCCTGGGCGGATGTACCGGACCGGCGACCTGGTCCGGTGGACGACCGACGGCCAACTCGAGTACCTCGGCCGCTCCGACGACCAGGTGAAGGTCCGCGGGCTCCGTGTTGAGCTCGGCGAGATCGAGTCCGTCCTGGCCAGGCACCCAGGCGTCACCAGCGCCGCAGTAGCAGTCCGCGACGGCAGCCTGACCGGCTATGTCGTCGTCGACGCGCCCGGACTACACCGGTACGCCGAACTGACCGGCATCGAGCGACACAGCCTGCCGAACGGCATGCTGGTTGCCGCCCGCAACCGATCGAACATCCTCTTCCTGTACGACGAGATCTTCGCCCGCCGTGAGTATCTGCACGGCGGCGTGGTGATCGGTGACGGCGCGGTCGTCGTCGATGTCGGTGGCCACGTCGGGATGTTCGGCCTGTTCGCCGGATCGGCCGCGCGCGACGTCCAGGTCTTCGCCTTCGAACCGATCCCGGAGCTCGCCGGCTTCTATCGCCTGAACGCCGAACTGCACGGCATCAACGCCGTCGTCACCGGCTGCGGGATCGCAGCGACCGCGAGCCAGGCCGAGTTCACCTACTACCCCGAGATGTCGTTGCTGTCCGGCCGGTACGCCGACGAGCACGCTGAGCAGGAGATGCTGGCGCGGGTCGTCGGTTCGGACGACAGCGACGGCGTACTGGCCGAGGTGCTGACCGCTCGACTGGACAGCGTGCCTGTCGACGTCGAGCTGCGGACGCTGTCGCAGGTGATTCGGGAGCACGGCCTGACCGTCATCGATCTGCTCAAGATCGATGCCGAGAAGGGTGAGCTCGAGGTCCTGCGCGGGATCGAGGACCAGCACTGGCCGTTGATCGGTCAGATCGTCGCCGAGGTCCACGATCTCGACGACCGGGTCGCGGTGGTGACCGAACTGCTGGAGTCGCAGGGCTTCGCCGTGACCACCGAGATCCCAGCCGGTCTCGAAGGCACCGCGATGTACCAGGTGTCCGCGATTCACCCGTCGCGCCGACACGTCACTCAACCCGAGCCGGCGCCGTTGTCGAGGTGGCACAGCCCGGATCAGGTGACCGCGGAGCTGACGTCGTACCTGGAGGAGCGCCTGCCGGAGTACATGGTGCCGGCCTCCTGGCTGGTGCTCGACGCGCTTCCCTTGAGCAGCAACGGGAAACTCGACCGCAAGGCCCTCCCGGCACCGCAGCGACCGTTGCCGACAGCAGGGCGAGCGCCGCGGACCCGTGCCGAGGAGATCCTGGCCGGGCTGTTCGCCGAGGTGCTGGGCCTGCCGACGGTGGGGATCGACGACAGCTTCTTCACCCTCGGCGGCGACAGCATCATCTCGATCCAGCTGGTGAGTCGCGCTCGTCGGCTGGGGCTGCGGATCACGCCGCGACAGGTCTTCGAGACCAGGACCGTCGCCGAGCTGGCCAAGGTCGCGGCCGCCGATGCCGGCCTGACCGCTGCGCGGCCTTCGATCGCGTCGATCGGTGAGACACCGCTGACCCCGATCATGCGCGCACTGTTCGAGCACGGCCGGGACGTGTACGGCGTCAGCCAGTCCGTCTTCGTCTCCACACCGCGGGATCTCGCCTACGACCGACTGGTCAGCGCATTCCAGGTGCTGCTCGATCATCATGACGTCCTTCGCTCGCAGTTCGGTCCGGCCTGGCTGATCCCCGCCGCAGGCACCCGCGATGCCGCCGAGCTGGTCACCAGGATCGATGTGTCCGCACTGACTGCGGACCAACGCCAAACCCGGTACGACGAAGTGGCCGAGCTGGCCGAGAAGTCATTGGACCCGGCGGCCGGCGTGATGATGCGCGCGGACTGGTTCGATGCCGGCCCGGGGGAGCACGGCCGGCTGCTGATCGCGGTGCACCACCTTGCGGTTGACGGCGTCTCGTGGCGAATCCTGCTGGCAGACCTCGCCGAAGTTGTTGCAGGCAACGAGATTCAGCCCTCCGGTACGTCGATCCGGGCCTGGGCACACCTGATGAGCGCCGCGGAGCTGACGGATCGGACCCAGGCCTGGGTCGAGCTGATCGGTACTGACGACGAGCCGCTGACTGATCGCCCGCTGGATCACGCGATCGACGTAGTCGCGACTGCGGTGTCCCACACCTCGACGGTCTCCACCGAACAGACCGGGCTGCTGCTGACCGCCGTACCGGCTGCGGTGCATGGGGCGGTCACCGATGTGCTGCTGAGTGCGTTGGCGATCGCGGTCGGACGCGGCGTACTGGTGGATGTCGAGGGTCACGGCCGCGGTGGTCTTCGGAGTAGCGACGTTGATCTGACGCGCACAGTCGGTTGGTTCACCAGCATCCATCCGGTGCGGCTCGATGCTGCTGGCAACGATCCGGTCGGGGTGCTCAAGCAGGTCAAGGAAGTTCTGCGGTCGGTGCCTGATGACGGGCTGAGTTACGGCGTGCTTCGGTACCTCGGTGGTCAAGAAGCCTTGGCGGAGTTGCCGCAGGCGCAGATCGGCTTCAACTACCTCGGTCGGCTGCCCGCGCTCGACAGCGACCCGGGGGACTGGACCGCTGCGCCGGAGCGGGACTTCCTGACCGGTGGCACGGATCCCCGGATGCCGTTGACGCACGGCCTCGAGATCACGATGGTCACCCGCGACTACGCGGACGGGCCGCGTCTGGAGGTGACCTGGACCGCGGCCGGGCAACTCTGGGCCCCGGATGAGGTTGCGCAGCTGGCGGCGAAGTGGAACCGGGCGATCGGCGAGCTGATCGAGGCGACTCAGCGGCCGGCCGCAGGCGGGTTCACGCCGTCGGACTTCGGGCTGGCAGCAGTCACCCAGCGGGAGATCGCGACGATCGAGGCGCGGTGGCCCAGGGTGGCCGACGTGCTGCCGCTGTCGCCTCTACAGGGTGGGCTGCTGTTCCATGCGCTGTTCGATCAGCAGGGCCCCGATGTCTATCTGGTGCAGCTGTCGGTCGATCTGTCCGGTGACCTGGATGTCGCCGCGCTCCGAGCAGCCGCCGCGACTCTGCTGCGGCGGCACCCGATTCTGCGCACGGGATTCGTTTCCCAGGATCTGAGCGAGCCGGCCCAGGTGGTCCTGGACGAGGTCGAACTGCCATGGCACGAACTCGCTGTCGACGACTCTGAGCTTGAGCGGGTGACCGAGTCGGACCGAACACGACGGTTCGCCGTTGCTGAGGCGCCGCTGGTTCGGTTCACCTTGCTGCGGTTGGGGGCTGACCGGTTCCGGTTCTTGATGACTTCGCATCACCTAGTGCTCGACGGCTGGTCCGGGCCGCTGGTTGCGCGCGAGTTGTTCACGCTCTACCAGCAGGGTGGCGACGACCAGGGCTTGCCTGAAGTCACGCCGTACCGGAGTTATCTGCAGTGGGTTGCCGAGCAGGACCAGGCCGAGGCCCGTGCCTACTGGCGTGAGCTCCTGGCCGGAGTCGACGAGCCGACCCTGGTCGCAGCACCGGACCCCACCCGTACGCCGGTGATCCCGGCCGAGCAGCTTGTCTCGGTGCCGGCGGATCTGGTCGCGCGGTTGACGGTTGTGGCGCGGGAGCACCAGGTCACCCTGAACACGCTGCTCCAAGCCGGGTGGGCGGTCGTCCTCGGGCGGCTGACCGGCCGGACAGATGTGGTCTTCGGGGTCACAGTTTCGGGGCGGCCGGCCGAGCTTGCCGGGGTCGAGTCGATGGTCGGCTTGTTCATCAACACCTTGCCCGCCCGGTTGTCACTGGCCCCGGACCGGTCGGTCGCCGATCTACTCGCCGGGCTTCAGCAGCAACAGGCCGAGCTGATTGCCCACCAGCACCTCGATCTGACCACGATCCACCAGCTTGCCGGCGCCGACGAGTTGTTCGATACGGACTTCGTCTTCGAGAACTACCCGGCCGACCCAGGCTGGGAGCTCGGCCCGAACCTGCGCATCACCGGCCTGGAGGGCCGCGACGCCGCGCACTACCCGCTGACGTTGGTCGTGCTCCCGGGCGATGACCTGCAGCTGCGGCTGGCCTACCGGCGCGATCTGTTCGACGAGCAGGCCGCGGAGTCCGTACTGCATCGCATCCTGCGCGTCCTGAAGTCCTTCGCCGACGACCCCGCGGCGCAGTTGGCGCAGGTCGACGTACTCGAGGCAGTCGAGCGGTCGCGAGTTCTGGAGGACTGGCAGACCAGCATCCCGGAAGCTGCGGCGGCGACCCTGCCGGAGTTGTTCGAGGCGCAGGTACGGCGGAGTCCGTCCGCGACGGCGGTTGTGTGTGCCGGTGAGTCCTTGTCGTATGCCGAATTGAACGCGCGCGCGAACCAAGTGGCTCGATCGTTGGTGGCGCAAGGCGTCACGCCGGGATCCCTGGTCGGCCTGGTGTTGCCGCGTTCGCTGGACATGGTCGTCGCGATGCTGGCCGTGCTGAAAGCCGGTGCGGGGTATGTCCCGATTGACCCGGCCTATCCGGCGGAGCGGATCGAGTTCGTGCTGCGGGATGCCGCGCCGGCGGTCGTGCTCACGGCGATCGATGGTGACGGGTTCGTTGCCGAGAACCTGACGGTCGAGGTCGGCGACACGGCGTACGTGATCTACACGTCGGGGTCGACGGGGACGCCCAAGGGCGTCGTGGTCTCGCACGAGAACGTGGTCAGCCTCTTCCACGCGACGTCTGAGCTGTTCGACGTGGGGCCGGACGATGTCTGGACGCTGTTCCACTCGTATGCGTTCGACTTCTCGGTCTGGGAGCTGTGGGGCCCGCTGCTGTCGGGTGGTCGCGTCGTCGTGGTGCAGCGGCCCGAAGACCTTTGGGAGCTCGTCGTCGCTGAAGGTGTGACGGTGTTGAGCCAGACGCCGTCGGCCGTCTACAGCCTGACTCCGGCTCCGTCGTCACTGCGGTACGTCGTGTTCGGTGGCGAGGCATTGCAGTTCGAGCGAGTGCAGGACTGGCTCGACCTGGGTCCGCAGTTGATCAACATGTACGGCCTGACCGAGGCGACCGTCCATGTGACTCATCGTGTCGTCGACCATGGAGCCACCACGATCGGCCGCGGTCTGCCGAATCTGCGGACCTACGTTCTCGACGCGTCGCTGCTGCCGGTGCCGCCCGGCGTGACCGGTGAGCTGTACGTCGCGGGCCCGCAACTGGCGCGCGGGTATCTGAACCGGCCGAGCCTGACCGCGGACCGCTTCGTGGCCAACCCGTTCGAGCCCGGCCGGATGTACCGCACCGGCGACCTGGTGCGCTGGACCGCCGACGGCGAGCTGGAGTATCTGGGACGCTCGGATGCCCAGGTGAAACTGCGCGGTTTCCGGATCGAGCTCGGCGAGGTCGAGGCCGCGATCGCTCGCCACCCAGCCGTTGCGCAGGTGGCAGTCGTCACCCGTGAAGACGGCCCCGGCGGCCGCCAGCTGGTTGCTTATGTGGTTGCCGACGGCACAGACCCGGACACGGTGCGATCGATGGTTGCCGAGGTGCTGCCGGAGTACATGGTGCCGGGAGCCATTGTTTTCCTGGACTCGTTGCCTTTGACGACCAACGGGAAGCTCGATCGGTTGGCGTTGCCGGCGCCGGAGTTCCGCAGTAGCGGGCGGGCGGCCCGGACGCCGTTGGAAGAGATCCTGTGCGGTCTGTTCGCCGAGATCCTTGAGCTGCCGTCGGTCGCTGCCCAGGGCAACTTCTTCAGGTTGGGTGGGCATTCGCTGCTCGCGACCCGGCTGATCTCGCGGGTGCGGGCAGTCCTCGGGGTAGAGGTGTCGATCCGCGACCTGTTCGAGTCACCGACCCCCGAGATGCTGGCGGCAGCAGTCAACCGCGGCGATCAGGCGCGACCGGAACTCGTCGCCGCACCGCGTCCGGACCGCATCGCGCTGTCCTTCGGCCAATCGCGGTTGTGGACCCTCCAGCAACTCGTTGGACCGAGCGCGACCTACAACCTGCCGCTGGTACTGCGGTTGTCGGGCGCACTGGACCCGGACGCGCTCCAGGCGGCGCTGCGGGACGTGGTCGCCCGGCATGAGAGTCTGCGGACGATCGTCGCCGAGGCGGACGGCACGCCGTACCAGCGGATTCTTGAGCCTGACGAGGCGCGGCCCGAGCTTGTCCGGAGCGAAGGAACTCCGGCGGCGATTGCGCGGGAGCCGTTCGACCTGGCTGTGGATCTGCCCATCCGGGGCAACCTGCTCCAGACCGGTGCCGACGAGCACGTGCTGGTCCTTGTGCTGCATCACATCGCGGGCGACGCGTGGTCGCTGACCCCGCTGGCACGCGACCTGACCCGCGCCTACCGCGAGCGGGTCGCCGGCCGCGAGCCCGGCTGGGAGCCGCTGCGAGTCCAGTACGCCGACTTCGCGAGTTGGCAACGCGAACTGCTCGGGCGTGCGGACGACCCGAACAGCCTGTTGTCCGGCCAGTTGGAGTTCTGGCGGGAGACTTTGGCGGGCGTTCCTGAGCAGCTTGATCTGCCGGTCGATCGGCCTCGCCCGTCGTGGCCCAGCCACCGCGGCCAAACGGTGTCGAGTGTGGTCGGCGCGGACCTGCATCAGCGGCTGACCGAGCTCGCTCGCGACGGTCACGCCACGCTGTTCATGGTGCTGCAGACGGCACTCGCTGCCTTGCTGACGAGGCTGGGCGCGGGGACTGACATCCCGATCGGGAGTCCGATTGCCGGCCGGACCGATGAAGCGGTCGACGACCTGATCGGCTTCTTCGTCAACACCTTGGTACTGCGCACAGATACTTCCGGCGACCCGGAGTTCCGTGAGTTGCTGGACCGAGTTCGCGAGGCCGACCTGGCGGCGTACGCGCAGCAAGACGTGCCCTTCGAGCGCTTGGTGGAGCTGATCGCTCCGCAGCGCTCGGCAGCACATCACCCGTTGTTCCAGGTCATGCTCGCTTTCACGGCACCCGCAGACCTCGAGACCGATCTGCTGGACCTGAAGGTCAGCGCGGAAGCAGCAGAACTCGGTACGGCGAAGTTCGACCTGACCTTCTTCGTCACCGAGCGCGTGGAGGGCATCGAGCTCGCCCTGGAGTTCGACACCGACCTCTTCGACCTAGGAACGGCCGAGCTGATCCTCGACCGGTACCTGCGACTCCTCGCGGCAGTTGCGGAGGATCCAAGCGTCTCGATCGGGCGGGTCGATCTCCTCGATGCGGCGGAACGCAACCGCATCCTGCACGAGTGGAACGACACCACCCACGAGGTCCCCGTCACGACGCTTCCGGACCTGTTCGAAGCGCAGGTCCGGCGAACGCCGACTGCGCCGGCTGTTGCGGACGGCAACGAAGAACTCAGCTATGCCGAGCTGAACGACCGCACCAACCAGCTGGCCCGCTACCTCGTCAAGCAGGGAGCCGGTCCGGAACGCCGGGTGGCAGTGGCCGTCCCGCGCTCGACCGAGCTGCTGGTCGCTCTGCTCGCGGTCACCAAGACCGGTGCGGCCTACGTTCCGATCGATGCGGAGCTGCCCGCCCAGCGGATCACCTTCATGCTGACCGACTCAGCGCCCGTTGCTGTTCTGGCCACGCCAGACACGGCTTCCGCCGTCGCCAACAGTCCTGCACCTGTGCTGGTTCTCGATCGAGCGCTGGCTGCCGCGTTCCCGTCGGATGACCTGAATGAGCGTGACCTGCGGCCCGGCAACGCGGCGTACGTGATGTATACGTCGGGATCGACCGGCACGCCGAAGGGCGTCAGTATCGACCACAAGGCGCTCGGTCACTACTTGCTCTGGGCAACCGATCGTTATCCCGGCCTGGCCGGGGCCTCGCTCGTGCATTCGTCGGTGACGTTCGACCTCACGATCACCGCGCTGTTCGGCCCGTTGATCTGCGGCGGCCTGGTGCAGCTGGCCGACCTGGAGCTCACCGGCGACCCGGCTCCGGCCTGGCTGCGGCAACCGACCTTCCTGAAGGTGACGCCGGCTCACGCATCGCTGCTGACGTTGGTACCGGGTGAGTTCTCGCCCAGCAGCGACCTCGTCGTGGGTGGCGACCAGCTGCTTGGTGAATCGCTGCGCGCCTGGCGGGAACAGAACCCGAGCGCCGCGATCGTCAACGAGTACGGCCTGACCGAGACGACCGTCGGCAACACCGAGTTGCGCCTCGAGCCGATCGACGCCACACCGGACGGCAGCATCCCGATCGGACGGCCGGGCTGGAACACCAACCTGTACGTGCTGGACGACAGGCTTGCTCCGGTCCCGGTCGGCGTACCGGGTGAGCTCTACCTGGCCGGTGCCCAACTCGCTCGCGGCTACCACGGCCGCACCGCGCTGACGGCCGAGCGCTTCGTTGCGGACCCCTTCGGCGCTGCCGGAACCCGGATGTACCGGACCGGTGATCTCGTCCGCTGGAATGCGGCCGGCGAGGTCGAGTACCTGGGGCGCGCTGACGACCAGGTGAAGATTCGTGGCTTCCGGATCGAGCTGGGCGAGATCGAGACTGTGCTCGCACGCCATCCCGCCGTCGACCAGGTTGCTGTGATCGCTCGGCAGGACGGTCCTGCCGAGCGCCTGCTGACGGCTTATCTGGTCGGTCAGATCGACATCGATGCGGTCCGGTCATACCTGGCCGGGTTCGTGCCTGACTACATGGTGCCCGCGGCGTTCGTCGTACTGGACGAGTTGCCGTTGACCTCGCACGGCAAGCTCGATCGCAAAGCCCTGCCCGCACCAGAGTTCACCGGTACGACGACCGGTCGCGCACCGGGCAATTGGCAGGAACGGATCTTCGCCGAGCTCATGGCCGGCCTGCTCGGGCTCGACCACGTCGGGGTGGACGACGACTTCTTCGCCCTCGGCGGCGACAGCATCATCTCGATCCAGCTGGTGAGCCGAGCCCGCGGAGCCGGTCTGGGCATCACGCCGCGGATCGTCTTCGAGCGCAAGACCGTAGCTGGAATCGCCGCCGTGGCCGTTGACCTGAAGGACCAGCCCGAGCTGGTGCCGGACATCGGTGTCGGTGAAGTTGCGGCCCCGCCGATCATGCACTGGCTGCACGAGCAAGAGGGATCGGCAGACCTGTTCTGTCAGTCCGTCCTGCTGGAGGTACCAGCGACGCTGAATGATGACCGGCTTGCCGCGGCCGTCCAACAGCTGATCGATCACCACGACGCCCTGCGGATGATCGCGCACGCCGATCCGGACGCGGCCTGGCGTATCGCCGTGCCGCCGGTCGGCACAGTCGCCGGTCACGAGCACGTACGGCGCGTGGACGTGACCGCCGTCGAGGACCTGACCGACGTGATCGAGCAGGAGTTGCACGCCGCGCAGTACCGGCTGTCTCCCGCGAACGGCGCGATGATCGAGGTCGTCCGCTTCGACGCGGGGCCGGACCGATCGGGCCGCCTGCTGGTCGTCGTCCACCACCTTGCTGTCGATGGAGTCTCCTGGCGAATTCTGCTGCCTGACCTGGTTGCAGCGCTTGCCGGCGAGGTCGACCTGGCACCCGTCGGTACGTCGTTCCGCCGGTGGGCGGAGGTTCTGACCGAGCAGGCGCTCTCGGACCGAAGGGTGTCGGAGCTTGCGTTGTGGACGGACATTCTCAAGGAGACTGGACCGGCCTTGGGCGCGCGTCCGCTCGACCCGCAGCAGGATCGTCTCGCCACCCTCCGATCGTGGACGACCGAGGTACCGGCCGATGTAACGGCGGCGCTGCTGGGGGAGGTCCCGACAACGTTCGGCGCTGGGATCGACGACGTACTGCTGACTGCCTTGGCAGTTGCGGTGGGTGGCTGGCGGCACAGCGCCGCGACCTCCGCCGTGGTGATCGATGTCGAGAGTCATGGCCGGGCCGAGCTGGGGTCGGACGTGTCCGGCACCGTGGGCTGGTTCACCAGCCTCTACCCGGTCCGGCTGGATCCGCAGCAGGCCGGCTATGCCGCCGTACGGGCTGGTGGGCAGGCGGCCGGGGCGGCGCTGAAGCGGATCAAGGAACAGCTGCGGGCGGTGCCCGACAACGGCGTCGGGTTCGGGCTGCTGCGCTATCTCAACCCGGAGACCCGTTCGGTCCTGGCCGAGCTGGACCGGCCACAGATCCTGTTCAACTACCTCGGCCGGGCAGACGTCCTGGACATCGGCGGCTGGTCCTTGGCGGCGGAGGCCGTTGAGCCGGTCGCACCGGATCTCCCCGCGACTCACGCCTTGAGCGTCAACGCGGTCGTGCAAGGCGGCGTACTGCGAGCGCGGTGGTCCTGGCCGGCGGGCCTGTTCACCGAGCAGCGGATCCAGCAATTGGCCCAGGCATGGATCGACGCGCTGGCCGGTCTCGTCAGTCATGCCCAGGTTCCCGACGCGGGCGGTCACACGCCGTCGGACATGCCACTCGTGCGGCTCACCCAGGACGACATCGACGAATTCGAAGAAGAGGTGTAGCTCAGTGAACTCCCGGATCGAAGAGATTCTGCCGCTCTCGCCGTTGCAGGAGGGCTTTCTCTTCCACGCCCAGTACGACGAGCAGGGGCTCGACGTCTATCTGGTGCAACTCTCGGTGGAGTTGCGGGGTTCGCTGGATACCGTGGCGCTGCAGGCGTCGGCGGCCACCTTGTTGCGCCGGCACGCCAACCTGCGCACCCAATTCCGGACCCGGAAGACCGGTACGCCGGTCCAGGTCGTCCTGCGCGAGGTCGAACCGGCCTGGCGAGAGCACGACCTGTCGGACCTGGACGAGGCGGAGCGGGACAGCGAGCTGGAGCGGCTGCTGACCGAGGACCGGGCGCGCCGGTTCGAGATGGACAAGCCGCCGTTGATCCGGTTCCTGCTGATCCGGCTGGCCGCGGACCGGTTCCGGCTGATCGTGACCAACCACCACATCGTCCTCGACGGTTGGTCGGTTCCGCTGCTGGCCCGGGAACTGTTCACCCTCTACTTGGCCGGCGGCGACGACAGCGGCCTGCCGCCGGTCACGCCGTACCGCAATCACTTGGCGTGGGTGGCTGGTCAGGACCCCGAGCCGGCCCGGAAGCGTTGGGCCGAGCTGCTCGACGGGATCGACGGCCCGACCCTGGTTGCACCGGTTGACCAGGCCCGGACGCCCATCACGCCGGATGAGATCACCGTGCCGCTGACCGAAGAGCTCACCCAGCAGCTGACCGCGCTGTCCCGGGAACGCGGCCTGACCTTGAACACCTTGCTGCAAACGGCTTGGGGCATCGTGCTCGGTCGGCAGACCGGACGCGAGGATGTACTCCTCGGCAGCACGGTCTCCGGTCGGCCCGCCGAGCTCGCCGGGGTCGAGTCGATGATCGGCTTGTTCATCAACACCTTGCCCACGCGGCTGCGGCTGGACCCGGATCGCTCGCTGACCGAGGTTCTGACCGGGCTGCAGGAACAGCAGGCCGAACTGACGGCATACCAGTATCTCGGGCTGACGGATATTCAGCAGCTTGCCGGGGCGGGTGAGCTGTTCGACACGGACTTCGTCTTCGAGAACTACCCGGTTGGTCCGGCGGACGGCTGGGATCTTGGCCCTGACCTGCGGATCGCTGACGTCCGCAGCCAGGATGCCGCGCACTATCCGCTCTGCCTGGTGATCATTCCGGGCGATGCGCTGCGGATGCGGCTGGTGTACCGGCCGGACCTGTTCGACGAGGAAGCTGCGCGGACGCTGCTCGGCCGGGTGACCCGCGTGCTGGCGACGATGGTTGCCGATCCGGACCTTCCGGTGGGACGGGTCGACGTGCTCGACGACGCCGAGCGGCAGCGGATGCTGATCGACTGGAACGACACCGACCACGAGGTTCCGGTGACGACCTTGCCGGAGCTGTTCGAGTCGCAGGTTGAGCGCACTCCCGATGCGACCGCGGTCGTCTGCGACGGCCGGCGGCTCACCTACACCGAGCTGAACGAGCGTGCGAATCAGCTGGCCTGGCAACTGATTGAGCAGGGCGCGGGACCAGATCGGATGGTCGCGATTCTGCTGCCCCGCTCGGTCGATCAGGTGATCGCCGTACTGGGTGTTCTGAAGAGTGGCGCCGGCTATCTGCCGATCGATGTGGAATATCCCGCCGAGCGGGTCGCGTTGATGATCGACGACGTCAAGCCGCTCGCAGTGATCACCGATACCGCAGCGCCTGCTGCACCTCGGAACAACCCGAGTGACGCTGACCGGACCAGGCCGCTGTCACCTTCCGATACGGCGTACGTGATCTTCACGTCCGGCTCCACAGGTGCGCCCAAGGGCGCGGTGATCGAGCATCGGTCGGTCTGTCATTACTTGCTCTGGGCAATTGAACGGTATCCGGCGCTGGCCGGCTCCGCCTTGACGCATTCGTCGCTGGCGTTCGACCTGACCGTGACCGGTCTGTTCGGTCCGCTGATCTGCGGCGGCTTCGTACAGCTCGCGCCGCTGGACCCGGCGGCGGGCGAGACGGTCCCGGACTGGCTGGAGCAGCCCTCGTTCGTCAAGGGAACGCCTGCGCACGCGCCGATGCTGGCCACCATGCCCGGCGAGCTGTCGCCGACCGGGCAGCTGGTGCTCGGCGGTGACTTGCTGCGCGGCGAAATGCTGCGCGAGTGGCGGCGACAGAATCCGGGCGCGACCGTGCTGAACGAATACGGCCCGACCGAGACGACTGTCGGTTGTGCGGAGTACCGGATCGAGCCGGGCGCCGACATCCCGGATGGCGACATCACGCTCGGCGGCCCGATTTGGAACACCCAGTGGTACGTCCTCGACGGTGGCCTGTTGCCGGTCGAGGTCGGTGTCATCGGTGAGCTGTACATCTCGGGTGCGCAGTTGGCGCGCGGCTACTTCGGCCGCCCCGGGCTGACTGCCGAGCGGTTCGTCGCGAACCCGTTCGGCCCCGGCCGGATGTACCGGACCGGTGACCTCGTGCGCTGGAACGCCGCCGGTGAGCTGGACTTCGTCGGCCGGGCTGACGGTCAGGTGAAGGTCCGCGGCTTCCGGATCGAGCTCGGCGAGGTCGAGGCCGCCCTGCTGGAGCACCCCGCGGTGACCAGCGCAGCAGTTGTACCGCGGGCCGACGGCGGCGGCCTGTCCGCTCACGTCGTGGTCTCCGCGGCCGGAGTCGGCCGGTACGGCGAACTCCAGGCCGCCGGCCGCCTGGCCGGACTCGAGACGCATGCCCTGCCGAACGGGATGGTGGTTGCCGCCCGCAACCGATCGAACGTCGAGTACCTGTACGACGAGATCTTCGTCCAGGAGGAGTATTTCCACGGCGGCATCGTGATCGGGGACGGCGCGGTCGTCGTCGACGTCGGTGGTCACGTCGGGATGTTCGGTCTGTTCGTGGGATCGGTGGCGCGCGATGTGCAGGTGTTCGCGTTCGAACCGATGCCCGAGTCGGCCAACTTCTACCGGGTGAACGCGCACCTGCAGGGTCTCGACGCGGTGATCACGAACTGCGGAATCTCCGATGTGGCGGGGCGGGCCGAGTTCACCTACTACCCGGAGATGTCGCTGCTGTCCGGTCGGTTCGCCGACGAGGAGACCGAGCAGCAGATGCTGGCGCGCGTGATCGGCAACGACCACGGTGCGCAAGCTGGCGCCGGCGTACTGGGTGAGTTGCTGGCGACCCGGCTGGACAGCGTGCCGGTCGATGTGGAGCTGCGGACGTTGTCGCAGGTGATCCGCGACAACGCGCTGACGGTGATCGATCTGTTGAAGGTCGATGCCGAGAAGAGTGAGCTGGATGTTCTCCGGGGGATCGAGGAGGAGCACTGGCCGCTGATCGGCCAGATCGTTGCCGAGGTCCACGATCTCGACGGCCGGCTGGCAGTGGTGACCGAACTACTGGAGTCACACGGGTTCAGCGTGACGACCGAGATCCCGCCTGGTCTCGAGGGCACCCTGATGTATCAGCTGTATGCGGTACACCCGTCGCGGCGGCACAACGTCCAGCCGTCACCGGCACCCCGGTCGAGATGGCACAGCCCGGAGCAGGTGAGCGCGGAACTGACGTCGTACCTGACGGATCGGCTCCCTGAATACATGGTGCCGTCGACGGTGACGGTGATCGACGAGCTTCCGCTGACCAGCAGCGGGAAACTCGACCGGAAGGCTTTGCCCTCGCCGGACCGGCCCGTGGCGGAGTTCCGGCGGGCACCGCGGACACCGCAGGAAGAGATCCTGGCCGGGCTGTTCGCAGAGGTGCTGGGGCTGCCCGAGGTCGGGATCGATGACGACTTCTTCGCGCTCGGCGGCCACTCGTTGCTGACGGCAAGCTTGGTGACGCGGGCCCGCAGGTTGCTCGGGCTGGAGCTGTCGATCCGCGACCTGTTCGAGCAGCCGACGGTGGCCGGGCTGACCGATCGGCTGGCCGGCCGCAGTACGGCGGTCCGTCCGGCCCTGACCGCGCGCCCGCGGATCGAGCCGGTGCCGTTGTCGTTCGCCCAGTCGCGGCTGTGGTTGCTCGACCAGCTGGAAGGGCTCGGGTCGGCGTACAACGTGCCGATGGTCCTGCGGCTGACGGGGGAGTTGGACCCGGTTGCGCTCGAGGCTGCTCTGAACGATCTGCTCGACCGCCACGAGAGCCTGCGGACGGTCTTCGTCGAGGTGGACGGTGTGCCCGCGCAGTGCATTCTTTCCGGCGCGGACGCGCGGTTGGCGCTTCCCCTGGCCATGATCGGTGCTGACGACCTGGCATCGGTTGCCGAGTCCGTGGCCCGGGCCGAGTTCGATCTCAGTCGCGACCTGCCGATCCGTGCCCGGCTGTTCCAGCTCGACGCCGAGGAGCACGCGCTGGTGGTGGTCGTCCATCACATCGCTGGTGACGGCTGGTCGCTGAACCCGCTGGCGCGTGACATCGCGGAGGCGTATCGGGCCCGTAGCGGCGGCCGGGCGCCGAGCTGGTCACCGCTGCGCGTCCAGTACGCCGACTATGCCGTGTGGCAGCGTGAGTTGCTGGGCGACGAGAAGGATCCGGACAGCCTGGCCTCCCAGCAACTGCAGTTCTGGCGGAAGACTCTGGCCGACCTCCCGGAGCAGCTGGACCTGCCGTCCGATCGGCCGCGCCCGGCAATCCGTAGCTATGACGGCGAGACCGTGCCGGGTGCGATCAATGCGGGTCTGCATCGTGGGCTCATCGACTTGGCGCGCGCTGAGCACGCAACAGTGTTCATGGTGGTCCAGGCGGGGCTCGCGGTCCTGCTGAGCCGGTTGAGTGCGACCACCGACATCCCGATCGGTACGCCGATCGCTGGGCGGACCGACGAGGCGACCGATGAACTGATCGGGTTCTTCGTCAACACGCTGGTCCTGCGTACGGACACGTCCGGCGAGCCTGCATTCCGGGAGTTGCTGCACCGGGTCCGCGAGGCGGACCTCGCCGCGTTCGGTCATCAGGATCTGCCGTTCGAGCGCCTGGTCGAGGCGCTGAATCCGGTGCGCTCGCTGTCGCATCATCCGTTGTTCCAGGTCATGCTCAGCTTCAACAGCCCGGCGGGCAACGGGCCGGAACTGCCCGGCCTGACCATCGTGGGCGAGTCGGCTGATCTTGGTGCGGCGAAGTTCGACCTCACGTTCTCGTTGGGGGAGCGGGCGGAGGCCGACGGCATCGACCTTGCCCTCGAGTTCAGCACCGACTTGTTCGATCGCCCGACCGCCGAGCTGCTGGTACGGCGGTTGGTCAGCGTGCTCGAAGCGGTCGTCGAGGACCCGCTGGTGCCGGTTGGCCAGATCGATGTCCTCGCCCCGGCCGAACGTCAACAGGTCCTGGTCGACTGGAACAACACTGACCATGAGGTCCCCGCTGCCACGCTTCCAGAGCTGTTCGAGGCACAGGTCCGCCGTACGCCGGATGCGCCTGCTCTCGTGGCCGACGGCGCAACGCTCACCTACAACGAACTGAACACCCGCGCCAACCAACTGGCCCATCACCTGACCGAGCTAGGCGCCGGCCCCGAACGGCTGGTCGCGATCGCTCTACCCCGGTCGGCCGAACTGACAATTGCCATCCTCGCTGTGCTCAAGACCGGCGCAGCCTATCTGCCGATCGACGCCGACTACCCGCCCGAGCGCATTGCTTTTGTCCTCGCCGATGCCCGCCCAGTCGCCATCGTGACCGGCACGGCAACGGCAATCCAGGCTGGTTCCACAGCTGTCGTCCGGGTGGACGATGCTGCGGTTCGGTCCGTGCTGAACAGTTGCCCGCGGCAAGATCTTGTGGGTCGAGCGCTACCCGCCAACCCGGCGTACCTGATCTACACGTCCGGCTCGACCGGGGCGCCCAAGGGGGTTGCTGTTGAGCACCGGGCGATTGTCAACCGCCTGGCCTGGATGCGCGCCGGGTATGGGCTCGGGCCGTCCGATCGGGTGTTGCAGAAGACACCGTTCACGTTCGACATCTCGATCTGGGAGATATTCTGGCCGCTCGTCGAGGGCGCGGTGCTGGTGGTGGCCGCGCCGGGCGGGCATCAGGATCCGGCCTATCTGGCCGACCTGATCCAGCGCGAGCAGGTGACAATCGCGCACTTCGTCCCGTCGATGCTCCGACTGTTCCTGCGCGAGAACGGCGCTGCGAACTGCCCGAGTCTGCGGCAGGTGTTCTGCAGTGGTGAGGCGCTGACCGACGACTTGCGCGACCAGTACTACGCCGTCTTCGACGGTCCGCTGCACAATCTCTACGGACCCACCGAGGCCGCGATCGAGGTCTCGGCGACGACCTGTACACCCGCCGCCGCGGTGACGATCGGCTCGCCGGTCTGGAACACCCAGCTGTACGTCCTGGACGAAGGCCTGAGCCCAGTGCCACCAGGTGTCGCAGGAGAGCTCTACATCGCGGGTGCCCAGTTGGCCCGTGGCTACCTGGCCCGCCCCGGCCTCACCGCGGACCGCTTCATCGCCGACCCGTACGGCGCCCCCGGCGTCCGGATGTACCGCACCGGTGACGTGGTCCGGTGGAACAGCTCGGGCGAAATCGAGTTCCTCGGCCGGGCCGACGACCAGGTGAAGGTCCGCGGTTTCCGGATCGAGCTCGGCGAGATCGAAGCAGCCCTGGCTGCCCACCCGACGGTGGCCGAGGTGGCAGTCGTCGCCCGTGCGGACGGCGCTGCAGACCGGCAGCTGATCGGGTACGTCGTCCCGGTGGCGGAGCAGACGGTCGACAGCGGCGAGCTCCGCGCCTTCGTTGCCCGTGCGTTGCCGGAGTACATGCTGCCCGCCGCCTTGGTGGTCCTGGACGACCTGCCGCTGACCGCGAACGGGAAACTCGACCGGAAGGCGTTGCCTGCCCCCGATTTCGGCAGCCAGGTCTCTGGCCGGTCGCCGCAGACACCAACCGAAGAACTGCTCTGCAGGTTGTTCGCCGAGGTGCTCGACCTCGATCGGGTCGGTGCCGACGACAACTTCTTCGCCCTCGGCGGAGACAGCATCCTGGCGATCCAATTGGTCAGCCGGGCTCGCGAGGCCGGGTTGGCGATCGTCCCGCGCAGCGTCTTCGAGCACCGGACGGTCGAGGGGTTGGCGGCGGTCGCCGTACCGGTGGATGAGGAGTCCGCGGTGGCGGACGACGGCGTCGGGAGCCTCCCGGCGACTCCGATCATGCGCTGGCTCGACGATCAGAGTGGGTCAGCGGATCGGCTCTGCCAATGGGTGCTGTTCGAGGTGCCGGCAACGCTGCGAATGGATCAGCTGGTGCCGGCGGTGCAGGTGGTGCTCGATCACCATGACGCGCTGCGGATGGTTCGGGCGGCCGGCTCAGATCCGGTGATTCAGCCGGAAGGAGCCGTCACGGCTTCCGAGCGAGTTCGTCGGGTCGAGGTCACCGGTGACCTGACTGAGCTCGTCCGCCAAGAGCTGTGGGCTGCTCAGGGACGGCTGGCCCCGGCGGACGGCGTACAGCTGGAGATCGTTTGGCTGGATGCAGGTCCGGCGCGGTCCGGCCGGTTGCTCATCGTGGTGAACCACCTGGCGATCGACGGCGTGTCGTGGCGAATCCTCCTGCCGGATCTTGCGGCTGCTTGGCAGGCCGTAACGGCCGGAGTCACGCCGGCGCCGGCGCCGGTACGTACGTCGCTTCGCCGCTGGGCGCAGTCGCTCAGCGAGCAGGCGAGTTCGCCGGAGCGGATCGCGGAGTTGCCGTTGTGGACAAGGATTCTGCGCGAACCGAGCTCGTTGCTGGCGGCACGCAAGCTGGACCCGGCCCGGGATCGGGTGGACCAGCAGCGGTCGCTGTCGGTTGAGCTGGCGGCCGAGATCACCGTCCCGCTACTCGGTGAGGTCCCGGCGGCCTTCAATGCCGGCATCGACGACGTGCTGCTCACGGCGCTGGCAGTTGCTGTTGGCAACGGTTCGCCGGTCCTGGCCGATGTCGAGGGACATGGCCGGGATGGCGAGCTCGACCTCTCGGGAACCGTTGGCTGGTTCACCAGTTTGTACCCAGTGCGGTTGGATCCTGGGACCGGCGACGCTGCGACAGCTCTCAAGCAGGTCAAGGAACAGCTGCGCGCCATTCCCGACCACGGCATCGGATACGGCCTGCTGCGCTATCTCAACCCGACGACCAGCGCCGTACTGGCTGGGTTCGGGGCGCCCGAGATTGTCTTCAACTACCTCGGCCGGGCAGGTGCCCTGAAGACCGGTGCCTGGTCACCGGCCGCTGAGATGGGGACCGTCACCCCGGCCGCGCCGGATCTGCCCGCGACGCACGCGCTGTCGATCAACGCCGCCGTTCATGACGGCGTATTGCAAGCGACCTGGTCCTGGCTTCCCGGCCTCCTCACCGAGGACGAAGTGCGGCGGCTGGCACAGCAGTGGATCCAGGTGTTGACCGACCTGGCCCAAGGGCCGGGAGCCGGTGGGCACACGCCGTCGGACCTGCCGCTGGTCGCGTTGAGCCAGGACAGCATCGATCTGCTCGAACAGAACTGGGGACGCTGACCTGTGAACTCGCGGATCGAGGAAGTCCTACCGCTCTCCCCACTCCAGGACGGGCTGCTGTTCCACGCCCTGTACGACGCGGATGGGCCGGACGTCTATGTCGTCCAGCTGTCCGTTGAGCTGCGTGGCTCGCTGGATGTCGCGGCGCTCCGATCGGCCGCGGCGACGCTGTTGCGCCGGCACTCGAACCTGCGCGCCGGTTTCGCCTACGAAGGTGTCGACAAACCGGTCCAGGTCGTCCTGCGAGAGGTCGAGCTGCCGTGGACCGACCACGATCTGTCCGGTTCCGGCGATCCCGAAGCTGAGCTTGATCGGTTGCTGGCCGCGGATCGGGTCCGGCGGTTCGAGATGGACAAGCTGCCGCTCATCCGGTTCCTGCTGGTGCGGCTGGCACCGGATGTGTTCCGGTTCGTGATCACCAACCATCACATCGTGCTGGACGGGTGGTCCGGTGCGGTGGTGGCTCAGGAACTGTTCGCGCTCTACCTGACCGGTGGCGACGACTCGGGGTTGCCGCGAGTTGCGCCGTACCGGAACTATCTGGCCTGGGTGGCGGCGCAGGATCGCGATGCTGCGCGGCGGCAGTGGCAAGAGTCGCTGGACGGCGTCGAGCCGACGTTGCTTGCACCAGCCGATCCGGCACGGGCGCCGATCGTGCCGGCCGAGGTCGTCGTACCGCTGCAGAGTGGGCTCACGAGTAGGCTGTCGGTGCTGTCCAGGCAGCGTGGGACCACACTGAACACGGTCTTGCAGGCCGCCTGGGCGGTAGTGCTCGGGCGGCTGACGGGACGCGAGGATGTTGTCCTCGGCGTCACGGTCTCGGGCCGTCCGGCGGAGCTCGCCGGGGTCGAGTCGATGGTCGGCATGTTCATCAACACCGTGCCGTTGCGCGTCCAGCTCGATCCGCGGTTGTCGCTGACCGACCTGCTGACGCAACTGCAGACGCGGCAGGCCGAGCTCAGCGGCTACGAGTACCTCGGGCTGCCGGAGATTCTGCAGCTGGCCGGGACGGATCAGTTGTTCGACGCCGACTTCGTCTTCGAGAACTATCCGGTCGGTCCGAGTCGTGGCTGGGAGCTCGGTCCTGACCTCACGATCACCGACGTTCGGGGGGAGGACTCGGCCCACTTCCCGATCAGCCTGCTGGTCCTGCCGGGCGACGAGTTGCGCCTCCGGGTGGGCTATCGGCCGGACCTCTTCGCCGAGACTGAAATCCACACTCTGGTACGACGCTTCGAGTCCGTACTGCGCACTGTCGCGGACCAGCCCGATGTCGTGGTCGGCGACCTGGACGTGCTCGAACCGGCCGAACTCCAGCAGGTCCTCAAGACGTGGAACGACACCGAGCATGAGGTTTCGGCCAATTCGATCCCGGCGCTGTTCGAGGCACAAGTCACCAGGACCCCGGATGCGACTGCGGTCGTTTTCGAAGACACGACCGTCACCTACGCCGAACTGAACACACAAGCCAATCGGCTCGCCCGGCACCTGATCGATCGCGGCGCCGGCCCCGAGTCAGTGGTCGCGCTCAAGCTCCGACGCTCCGCAGAACTCGTCGTCGCCGTCCTGGCGGTCCTGAAGGCCGGCGCCGCCTATCTGCCGATCGATCCGGACTATCCCGCCGAGCGCATCGACTTCATGCTCGCCGACGCCCAACCGGTCGCCGTGCTGGACGAGAACGCTGTCCGAATCGCGCTGGAGGCCAGCTCGGCCGATGATCTGCTGGGGCCTGTTGAGCCCTCCTGCCCGGCGTACGTGATCTACACATCGGGGTCTACCGGCCGGCCCAAGGGGGTTGTGGTTGAGCATGCGGCGGTGGTGAATCGGCTGGAGTGGATGCAGGGGGAGTTCCAGTTGGCGCCGGGGGACCGGGTGTTGCAGAAGACGCCGTTCGGGTTCGACGTGTCGGTGTGGGAGTTGTTCTGGCCGCTGCTGACGGGCGCGACGCTCGTGGTGGCGCGACCGGATGGACATCGCGATCCTGCGTATCTGGTGGAGCTGATCCGGCAGCAGCAGGTGACCGTCACGCATTTCGTTCCGTCGATGCTGCGGGCGTTCCTGCAGGCTGACGGTGTCCGGGACTGCAGCGGTCTGAGCCGGGTGGTGTGCAGCGGCGAGGCGCTGCCGCCGGAGCTCGTCACGGACTTCTACGCGGCACTGCCGAACGTTGCCCTGCACAACCTTTACGGCCCGACCGAGGCCGCGGTCGACGTGACCGCCGCCCAGATCCGGCCCGGGGCAACGGTGGTGCCGATCGGCGCACCGGTCTGGAACACCCAGGTCTATGTGCTCGATGCCAGACTCCAGCCTGTCCTCCCGGGGGTCGTCGGCGAGTTGTATCTGGCCGGTCGGCAACTGGCCCGTGGCTACCTTGGCCGAACCGGGTTGACCGCTGAGCGGTTCGTCGCCGATCCGTTCGGACCGGCTGGGACGCGGATGTACCGGACCGGCGATCTCGTCCGCTGGAGCCTGGCCGGCGAGCTGGAGTTCGCCGGCCGGGTCGACGATCAGGTCAAGATTCGCGGCTTCAGGATCGAGCCGGGTGAGATCGAGGGCGTGCTCGCGCGGCACCCCGCCGTACGGGAGGTTGCTGTTGTCGCGCGGGACGACGGCGCCGGTGAGAAGCAGTTGGTCGCCTATCTGACGCCCGCTTCGAGGACCGGCGCGGATCGCGATGCTGCTCGTGAGGGGGTTGCGCTCGGCAACTGGGAGTCGGTCTACCAGTCTGTCTATGCAGACGCGGGAAGCAGTCCCCTGGGCGAGGACTTCTCCGGATGGACGAGCAGCTACGACGGCCGGCCGATCCCGCTGGAAGAGATGCATGAGTGGCGTAGCGGTGTCGTCGAACGCATCCGTGAACTCCAGCCGCGCCGGGTCCTCGAGATCGGTGTGGGCAGCGGGCTGTTGCTGGCCGAGCTGGCCGGTTCCTGCGAGGCCTACTGGGGTACGGATCTGTCGGCCGAGGTGATCGACGCGCTGCAAGCGCAGATCAGTGACGCCGGGCTGGCCGATCGAGTCGAGCTGCGGACGCAGGCCGCGCACCTCTTCGACGGGCTGCCTACCGGCTTCTTCGACACCATCGTGCTGAACTCCGTCGTCCAGTACTTCCCCGGCGCGGGCTACCTCGCCGACGTACTGCGGCAGGCCGTCGACCTCGTGATCCCTGGCGGCTCAGTGCTGATCGGCGATGTCAGGAACCTCCGGCTCGCGCGCACCCTGCAGGCCGGCATCGAGGAGCATCGCGACGGTGAAAGCTATGGCACGCGGGCCGAACGACGTCGGCGGGTGGCCCAGGGAGTCCTGCAAGAGAAGGAACTTCTGCTCGACCCCGACTTCTTCGCCGTACTGGCCGAGAGCCTGCCCGGCGTGACCGGTCTCGATGTCCAGCTCAAGCGCGGCAGCCATCACAACGAGCTCACCCGCTACCGCTACGACGCTGTCCTCCACAAGAAGCCGGTACGGCGAACTGCCGGTGCGCCCGTCTTGCGCTGGGGAACCGATGTCACCGAACTCGATGGCCTGAGCAACTATCTGGCGAACCGGAAACCAGAGCTGTTGCGGATCTCCGGCGTACCCAACCTCCGTCTGGCCGACGACCTGGACGCTCTGCGAGCCGTCGACGAGAACGGCCCGCGCCGACCGGGAAATGGTCAGGACCCGGAGACTTTCCAGCAGCTCGGCGCGGCCGGCGGCTATGCGGTCGCGACAACCTGGTCGCCCGGAGTCGGTGCTGAGGGCAACTTCGATGTCGTTCTTGCGGCCGGCACCGGCTTGGCCTGGGCCGAGACATGCCTGCGTTCGGGCGACGAGACGCTGGACCTCGAGGCTTATGCGAACGAGCCGGCCTTGCCTGGTGACAGTCAGGAGCTGATCTCCGAGCTGCGGTCGGCCGTTGCATCCGAGCTGCCGGAATACCTGGTTCCGGCAGCGTTCGTCGTACTGGATGCGTTGCCGTTGACGTCGAGTGGGAAGCTCGATCGGCGTGCGCTGCCCGCGCCTGACTTCGCAGCCGAGGTGAGCGGGCGGGGACCGCGGACGAGTCGGGAAGAGCTTCTGTGCGGATTGTTCGCCGAGGTTCTGGGGCTGGATCGGGTCGGTGCCGAGGACAACTTCTTCGCGCTCGGTGGCGACAGCATCGTCTCCATCCAGCTGGTCTCGCGCGCTCGCCGGGCCGGGCTCGGAATCACGCCGCGCAACGTGTTCGAGCAGAAGACCGTCGAGCGGCTGGCCGCTGTTGCCGTGCAGCTGGACGAGGCAGCCGAGCTGGTGCCGGATCACGGGACCGGCGAGTTGTTCGCGACCCCGATCATGCAGTGGCTGGCTGAACAGGACGGGTCAGCGGATCGGTTCAGCCAATGGTTGCTGCTCGACGTCCCAGCCGGGTTGCGACGGGATCAACTGGCCGCGGCCTGGCAGGCCGTCGTCGATCATCACGACGTACTGCGGCTGGTCGCTCGATCGACTGGTGCTGGCTGGTCCTTGGCTGTCCCCGCGGTGGGACGTTTCGAGGCGCCGCTTCGCCGGGTGGACCTGGAGGCGTTGGCCGAACTGTCGGCCGAGGTGGATGCGGCGGCGGGGCGACTGGCTCCGGCTGACGGGGTGATGGTCGATGCGGTCTGGTTCGACGGCGGACCGGATCGATCGGGCCGGTTGCTGCTTACGCTGCATCACCTAGTGACCGACGGGGTGTCCTGGCGGATTCTGCTGCCGGACCTGGTCGCTGCCTGGCAGACGGTCGCGGCGGGCGACATACCGGCACTGCCGTCGGTGCCAACGTCGTACCGGCGGTGGGCGGGGCACCTGCGCGAGCAGGATCGGATTGCTGAACTGCCGCACTGGGTCGCAACGCTTCAGACGCCTGGTACGGCGCTCGCCGCGCGACCGTTGGACCCGGCGATCGATCGGCTGGAACGCGTCCGTTCAGTGTCGGTGGAACTGCCTGCGGACCTCACCGATGCGCTGCTGGGTGAGGTGCCGGCCGCGTTCCACGCGACGGCCGACGACGTGCTGCTGACCGGGCTGGCGCTCGCGATCGACGAGTGGCGGAGCCGGAACCACACCGGTGGGACCGGCGTGCTGGTCGAGGTCGAAGGACATGGCCGCGACGGCGAGCTGGATCTGTCGGGGACGGTGGGTTGGTTCACCAGCCTGTTCCCGGTTCGGCTGGATGCTGCCGGTGCGACTGGTAGCGACGCGCTGAAGCGGATCAAGGAACAGTTGCGGATGACACCGGATCGGGGAGTGGGCTTTGGCGTGCTCCGCTACCTCAACCCGGAGATGGCCGAGGTGCTGGCCAAGCTCGCGACGCCCGAGGTGATGTTCAACTACCTCGGCCGGTCCGGGACTCTGCGGAGCGGTGATTGGTCGTTGGCCCCGGAGGCGGGCGATGTTGTGCAGGCTGCGCCGGACCTTCCGGCGACTCATGCACTGACTGTCAACGCTGGCGTGGATGACGGCGTACTGCGTGCCCAATGGGCCTGGCCAGAAGGCTTGTTCACCGAGGACGAGGTCCGGGATCTGGCGCAGAGCTGGGTCCAGGCCGTGACCGTGCTGGCCGAGCAGTCAGCCGCAGGCGGGTTCACTCCGTCGGACTTCGGTCTGGTGGATGTATCGCAGCAGGAGCTCGCGATGCTCGAGACCCGGTGGCCCCAGGTCAGCGACGTGCTGCCGTTGTCGCCGTTGCAGGGCGGGCTGTTGTTCCACGCGCTGTTCGACGAGCAGAGCGTCGATGTGTACGTCGTGCAGCTGGCGATCGATCTAGTCGGTGAGCTGGACGTTGAGGCGCTGAAGGCGGCTGCGGCGACGTTGTTGCGGCGGCATCCGATTCTGCGGACGGGCTTCGTCTCCGAGGGCCTGCGCGAGCCGATGCAGGTGGTGCTGGACGAGGTCGAACTGCCGTGGCGTGAGCTCGACGTGACCGAGGCTGAGCTCCAGCAGGTGACGAATGCGGACCGGCGGGAGCGGTTCGACGTCAGTCAGGCGCCGCTGGTGCGGTTCACCATGGTGCGGGTGAGCGATGGGCGATACCGGTTCCTGATGACTCACCACCACTTGGTGCTCGACGGTTGGTCGGGGCCGCTGGTGGCACGTGAGCTGTTCACGCTGTACGCGACCGGCGGTGACGACCGTGGGCTCGCCGACGCCACGCCGTACCGGGACTATCTGCGGTGGGTTGCCGAGCAGGACCAGGACGAGGCGCGCGGGTATTGGCGGCAGCTCTTGGTCGAGGTTGAGGAGCCCACGCTGATCGTGGCGCCGGACTCGACGCGGCTGCCGGTCGTGCCCGAGCAGCTGACCGTGCCGGTGCCGGCCGAGCTCGCCGAACGATTGACCGCTGTGGCGCGTGGTCGCGAGATCACGTTGAATACCTTGCTGCAGGCGGGCTGGGGGCTGCTGCTGGGCCGGCTGACTGGTCGCTCTGAGGTGGTTTACGGGGTTACGGTCTCGGGTCGGCCGGCGGAGCTTGCGGGTGTCGAGTCGATGGTCGGATTGTTCGTGAACACCCTGCCGGTCCGGCTGGCGCTGGATCCGGCGCGGTCGGTCGGCGATCTACTCGATGGGCTGCAGCAGCAACAGGCCGATCTGATCGCCCATCAGTATCTGGGATTGGCGGCGATCCAGCAGTTGGCCGGTGGTGGTGAGCTGTTCGACACCGGCTATGTGTTCGAGAACTATCCCGTGGGGCCGACGACCGGCTGGGAGCTAGGCGCCGACCTGCGGATCGCGGCGGTGAGTGGGCAGGACGCGGCGCACTTCCCGCTCAGCCTGCTCGTGCTTCCGCAGGACGGGTTGAAGCTTCGGCTGAGCTATCGGCCTGATCTGTTCACCGCGGAGGCTGCTGAGTCCGTTCTGCAACGGCTGATCCGGGTGCTGGAGACGTTCGTTGCGAAACCCGCTGCGCTGGTTGGACAGGTCGACGTACTGGATGTTGTTGAGCGGTCGCAGATCCTGGCGGACTGGAACAGCAGCACTGGGCCGGCCGCGCAGGCGACCTTGCCGGAGTTGTTCGAAGCGCAGGTACGACACAACCCGTCGGCGACTGCGGTCGTGTGTGCCGGTGAGTCGCTGACGTACGGCGAGTTGAACGCGCGAGCCAATCAGGTGGCGAGGTCCTTGGTGGCGCGTGGTGTGACGCCCGGATCCCTGGTAGGACTGGTGTTGCCACGGTCGCTGGACCTGGTTGTTGCGGTCCTCGCGGTGCTGAAGGCGGGCGCTGGGTATGTGCCGATCGATCCGGCCTACCCGGCCGAGCGGGTCGACTTCGTGCTGCGGGACGCGGCACCGGCGGTTGTGCTCACGGAGCTCGACGGCGAGGGACTGTCGACTGAGGATCTGGCGCCTGAGGATCTGGCGGCCGAGGACCTGACGATCGAGGGCAGCGATACGGCCTACGTGATCTACACGTCCGGGTCGACCGGCACGCCCAAGGGTGTGGTGGTGTCGCACCAGAACGTGGTGAGTCTGTTCCACGCGACGTCGGAGCTGTTCGAGGTCGGTCCGGAGGATGTCTGGACGCTGTTCCACTCGTACGCGTTCGACTTCTCGGTGTGGGAGTTGTGGGGTCCACTGCTGTCCGGTGGGCGCCTGGTGGTCGTGCCGTTCGACGTGACGCGTTCACCGGCCGAGCTGTGGGACCTGGTGCTCGCTGAGGGCGTGACGGTCTTGAGTCAGACGCCGTCGGCGTTCTACAACCTGACCCCGGCGCCTTCGTCGCTTCGGTACGTCGTGTTCGGTGGCGAGGCGTTGCAGTTCGATCGGGTGCAAGGGTGGCTCGAGGTGGGTCCGCAGTTGGTCAATATGTACGGGCTGACCGAGGCGACCGTGCATACGACGTACCGGGTGGTTGACGGCGGTGGATCCCTGATCGGGCGTGGCCTGCCGAACCTGCGGACGTACGTGCTGGACGAGTCGCTGCTGCCGGTCGCGCCTGGTGTGACGGGCGAGCTGTACGTCGCTGGTCCGCAGCTGGCTCGCGGATATCTGGGACGGGCGGCGCTGACCGCGGACCGGTTCGTGGCTGATCCCTTCGGAGCGGGGCGGATGTATCGCACGGGTGACTTGGTGCGGTGGACTGCCGACGGCGAGCTGGCGTATCTGGGGCGTTCCGATGCTCAGGTGAAACTGCGCGGCTTCCGGATCGAACTGGGTGAGGTCGAGGCCGCGGTGGTCCGGCACCCGGGAGTCGCGCAGGTTGCGGTGGTCGCTCGTGAGGGACGACAGCTCGTGGCCTATGTGGTGGGTCGCGGTCTTGAGCCGGCGTCGCTGCGGTCGGTGGTTGCCGAGGTGCTGCCGGAGTACATGGTGCCGGCGGCTTTTGTCGTGCTGGACTCGTTGCCGCTGACAACCAATGGGAAGCTTGACCAGCGGGCGCTGCCGGCGCCGGAGTTCCGGAGTACTGGACGGGCGCCGCGGACACCGGAGGAGAAGATTCTCTGCGGGCTGTTCGCCGCGGTGCTCGGTCTCGAGCGTGTTGGGGTCGAGGACAGCTTCTTCGCGTTGGGCGGGGACAGCATCATCTCGATCCAGCTGGTCAGCCGGGCGCGGACTGCCGGCCTGGAGATCACGCCGCGGATCGTCTTCGAACGCAAGACCGTCGAGGGGATCGCTGTTGCGGCAGGACAACTCGGTACGACGGTTGATGCGGTGGACGACGGAGCCGGTGAGCTGGCGTCGACACCGATCATGCACTGGCTCGCGGAGCAGTCAGGCTCGGCGGATCGTTTCAGCCAGTGGGTCCTCCTCCAGGTCCCGTCCGGCCTCGAGCGAACCCACATCACCAACGCCCTCCAAGCCGTCATCGACCACCATGACGCCCTGCGGCTAAGCACCCACCCTGTGCTCGCCGTTGGAGCGCCAGGCACGGTTGAGGCGCCAGTACGGCGGGTAGCGGTCGGCGCCGGCGAGCTGGCTGCGGTTGTGCAGGGGGAGTTGGAGGCTGCGCAGGAGCGGTTGGATCCGGCGGCCGGCGAGATGATCGAGCTGGTCTGGTTCGATGCCGGGCCCGAGCAGCCAGGCAGGGTGCTGCTAGTCGTGCATCACCTTGCGATTGACGGTGTTTCGTGGCGCATTCTGTTGCCCGATCTGGCCAAGGCTTGGCAGTGCGTCAGTGCCGGCGCCCCAGTTGCGCTCGATCCGGTGCGGACTTCGCTTCGCGGCTGGGCGGCTTCTCTGGAAGCCGAGGCGCTTGCCCCGGAGCGGGTTGCGGAGCTGCCGTTGTGGACAAGTGTTCTGGCCGGACCCGTTCCCCTGCTGGGGAATCGACCACTCGACCCTGCCCGCGATCGGGCGGATCAGATGCGGTCGCTGTCGGTCGAGCTGCCCTCCGACCTCACCGCACCGCTACTGGGTGAGATCCCAGCAGCCTTCCACGCGGGGATCAACGACGTACTGCTGACCGGTCTGGCAGTTGCCGTTGGCAACGGTGCCACCCTGGTTGAGGTCGAGGGCCACGGTCGTGAAGATCTCGGTGCGGCGCTCGACGTGTCCCGCACGGTCGGTTGGTTCACCAGCCTGTACCCGGTCCGGCTCGACCCCGGGGGCAAGGACCTCGGCGAAGCGCTGAAGCGAGTCAAGGAACAGCTCCGAGCGCTGCCCGACAACGGCATCGGCTTCGGCCTGCTGCGCTACCTCAATCCGCGAACCGGCCCGGTGCTCGCCGACCTCGGCCGCCCCGAGATCCTGTTCAACTATCTCGGCCGCACCGGAGCACTGGACACCGGCGACTGGACACTCGCGCCCGAAGCAGCGGCGGTGACACCACTGGCTCCCGACCTTCCGGCGACGCATGCACTGTCGATCACCGCGGCCGTCCACGACGGCGTACTGCGCGCGACCTGGTCCTGGGCCGACGCGGTGCTGACCGAGGCCGCCGTACAGGAGCTTGCGGACGCTTGGATTCAAGCTCTCACCAGTCTGGTCGAGCATGCGCGGCAAACCGGCGCGGGTGGCTTCACACCTTCGGACCTGCCCCTGATCGAGCTCAGCCAGGACGACATCGACAAGATCGAGCAGGGTCGCCCGGACGTCGAGGACCTGCTGCCGCTGTCTCCGTTGCAAGAGGGCTTGCTGTTCCATGCCCTGTACGACGAGGAGGGGCTGGACGTCTATCTCGTCCAGCTCACCGTGGATCTTGAAGGCACGTTGGACGCCGGCGCATTACAGGCAGCCGTGGCGACGCTGCTCCGCAGGCACGCGAACCTGCGCGCAAGCTTCGTGTACGACGGCCTGTCGCGGCCCGTCCAGGTGATCAGCCGGCAGGTCGAACTTCCGTGGGAGGAGCACGATCTGTCCGGGCTGGACCCGTCCGCTCAGGAGGCGGCGCTCGACCGGCTCACCGACGCTGACCGGATCCGCCGATTCGATGTGGCGCAAGCGCCGTTGATCCGGTTTGTCCTCGTCCGGTTGGCGCCCGGCCGCTACCGGTTCGTGGTCACCAACCACCACCTGATCCTGGACGGTTGGTCGAGCCCACTCCTGGCGCGCGAACTCTTCGCTCTATATGTGAGCGCCGGCGACGATCGAGCGCTGGCGCCGGTGACGCCGTACCGGGACTATCTGACCTGGGTGGCGGCACAGGATCGGGAAGATGGACGGCAGCGCTGGCGCGACGCGCTCGCCGGGCTCGATGGGCCGACGATGATCGCGCTGCCTGACCCGGTGCGTGAACCGATGGTGCCGGAAGAGGTCACACGGGTCCTCGACGACGGCCTGGTCGCCCGGCTGACCAGCTTGGCCCGCAGTCGCGAGGTCACGCTGAACACCGTGCTGCAAGCGGCGTGGGCGATCGTGATGGGACGGCTGACCGGTCGCGACGACGTGGTTCTGGGCATCACGGTGTCCGGTCGGCCCTCGGATCTGACCGGTGTCGAGGCAATGATCGGATTGTTCGTCAACACGCTGCCGGCGCGGGTCCGGCTCGACCCGGCGGCTTCGTTGGGTGAACTGCTGGACAGCACCCAGGGACAGCAGACGAACCTTGGCGCGCATCAGTACCTCGGGCTGACCGAGATTCAGCAGGCGGCTGGGGCGGGGGATCTTTTCGACACCGACATGGTGTTCGAGAACTACCCGCTCGGTCCGGACAGCGGCTGGGATCTCGGCCACGACCTGCGGTTCGTCGACGTGCGGATGCGCGACGCCACCCACTATCCGCTGACCCTGCTGGTGATTCCGCAGGACGAGCTGCGTCTGCGGCTGGGGTATCGGCCGGACCTCTTCGATCAGCAGTACGCCGACCGCGTGCTCACGCGGTTGGTCCGGGTGCTTGAAGCGTTCGCCGCGGACCCGGAGACCCTGGTCAGTCGGGTAGACGTCCTGGAGCCGGTCGAGCGCGAGCGGGCGCTGGGCGTTGCCGCCGAGCCCTGTGGTGGCACGCTGCCGGAGCGGTTCGAAGCGCTGGCTCGGGAGACACCGGACGAGGTGGTGGCCGGATGGGAGCTGCTGACCTACACCGAGCTCGACCGCCGGGCCAACCAGTTGGCGCACCGGTTGATCGAAGAAGGCGCCGGGGCTGAGTCACCGGTCGCTGTGGTCATGCCGCATTCTTCCGAGTTGGCGATTGCGACCCTTGCGGTGCTGAAGGCCGGCAGCGTGGTCATTCCGGTCGACCCGGAGCGTCCGTTCCGCTGGATCGAGACGGTCTTCGACAACTCCCAGCCGGTGCTCGCGGTGACCACGGTCGACAGCGAGTTCGCCGTACCGGGTGCTGCTGAGCAGGTGCTGATTCTGGATGAGATCGACCTTGACGACTACTCGGCCGACTCGCTGAACGAGTCGCTGTCGCCGCGTCAGGTTGCCGCGATCGTCTACACGGTGGACTCGGTCGAGGCTCCGGACGCGGTGGTGAGCGAGCACGGTGCGTGGTCTGGACTGCCTGTGTACGACGCCATTCGGCCGGAGCTGACTGGGCGTCGTACCGGGGAGCTGGTGTTGGACAGCAACCTCGCACCGGTTCCGTCTGGCGTGGTGGGTGAGGTCTACGCTGCTGGACCGAACCTGGCGCGGGGCTATCTGGACCGAGCCGGACTGACTGCGGAACGCTTTGTCGCCAACCCCTACGGCCGGCCGGGCGATCGGATGTATCGGACCGGCGAGCTGGCCCGGTACGACGACGCCGGCCGGCTGACGGTGGTCGGCCGGACCGATGACGTGGTCAGGCTTCGCGGCCACCGGATCGAGCCCGCCAAGATCGAGTCGACACTCCAGCGCCACCCGACCGTGGCCCGCGCGGCGATCGCCGTACGGGCAGATCAGGCGGGTGCCGAACGCTTGATCGGGTACGTCGTCCCTGCCGCAGGCCGGACGCCGATCCTCGCGGACCTGCGGGAGTTCGTCGCCAGCGTGCTGCCGGAGATGTTGATTCCGACTGCGCTGGTGACGCTCGACGAGCTGCCACTGCAGTTGAACGGCCGGCTGGATCGGCAGCTGCTGCCGACGCCGGACACCGCCGTACCGGCTGTGCGACGCCATCCGTGGACACCGCAGGAGCGCGTGCTGTGTGATCTGTTCGCTGAGGTGCTGGGCCGGTCTGAGGTTCGTCTGGACGAGTCGTTCTTCGATCTCGGCGGCTACTCGCTGCTCGGCATCCGGTTGGTGACGAGGATCCGGACTGTCCTTGGTGTCGACCTGTCTGTTCGCGACCTGTTCGCCGCGCCGACGGTCGCCCAGCTGACCAAACGGTTGGACAGCAGCAGGGAGATCGGTGACGACGGACTGCAGATGATCCTCCCGCTGCAAACGGCGGGCGCCGGGCCGATCGTCTTCTGCGTTCACCCTGGCGGTGGCCTGAGCTGGTGCTACGCAGGCCTGGTCAGTCAGCTCGGTCAGGATGCCCGGCTGTTCGGCATCCAGTCCCGCGGTCTGGCTGCGGACACCGAACTGCCGCGGACGACGGCCGAGATGGTGGCCGAGTACGCGGACCGACTCAGGCAGCAGCAGCCGCATGGCCCGTACCGGCTCGTCGGTTGGTCGTTCGGTGGGAAGATCGCGCACCAGTTGGCTGTCGAGCTGCAGCGCCAGGGCGAGCAGGTGGAGCTACTTGTTGTCCTGGACAACTATCCGCACCGCGAGCCCGCCACCGAGACGCGCCCGACCGAACAGGCTGTCCTGCAAGCGATCGCCGAGAGTTTGGGCGACGCACGGACCGACGGCACCGAACTGAGGCGCGACGACATCGAGGAACGGGTGCTGCTGCAGGGCAGCGAGGTGACAGGGGTCGGGAAGGACCGGATCGCCGCGTTCGTCGACATCTACCTGAACAACTGGACCTTTGCCCAGGAGGTCACCGACGGTGTGTTCGGCGGTGACCTCGTGGTGCTGACCGCTGGGCGCGGCCGGCCGGCCGGATCGGTCGGCTTCGAGGCCTGGGAAGAGTACGTGACCGGGAGCGTGATCCATCAGGCGATCGACTGCGGTCACGACGAAATGATGAATCCAGAACCCCTGGCGGAGATCGGCTCGATCCTCGCCGGGCTTTTGCAGAAACCGCATTCGGAAGGAAACCTCTGATGTCCAATCCGTTCGATCGTGACGACAAGCCGTTCTTCGTGCTGGTGAACGACGAGGGACAGCACTCGCTGTGGCCGGCCTTCGCCGAGGTGCCGGCCGGCTGGACCGTCGTGTTCGGCCAGGCCGACAAGCAGGCCTGCCTGGACTACGTCGACCAGAACTGGACGGACATGCGTCCGAACAGCCTGATCGAAGCAATGGACAAGTAAGTGGCCGACTCGGTGCTCGAACTCCCCGACGACGCGGCCGCCGAGGTCGCGCGGGTGGCCGGCCTCCTCTGGGCCGAATCCGGTCTGGTCGACGACGTGGCCTGGATCGCGGCGGCTCGAGCGGCCTGGGAAGACCTGCCTGGCCTGGTCCGACGGCAGATCAGGGAGTTCCGCCGCGACTCCGGTCCGGGCGGGGCGCTTGTCCTACGCGGCTTGCCGGTCGGTGACCAGCTGCCGGAGACCCCGTCGACCAGCGACTCGGTGCAACGCGAGACCAGCGTGCCGGCCGCCGTTCTGGCGATGATCGCGTGTGGGCTGGGCGATCCGGTCGCCTATGCGCGCGAGAAGCACGGTGCGCTGGTACAGGACGTCGTACCGGTGGCTGGAAAGGAAGAGGTGCAGGGCAACGTTGGATCGGTCGACCTGACCATGCACAACGAGAACGCCTTTCATGACCACCGGCCGGACTTCGTGATGCTGCTGTGCCTGCGTCCGGACCACGACCAGATCGCGTGTCTGCGGGTCGCGTCGATCCGCGAGGCACTGCCACGACTGTCCTCGCAGGCTCGGGCGGTGTTGGCTCATCCGGTCTTCCGGACCGAGCAGCCATCATCGTTCGGGACCGCGACGGGAGCGGCCGAAGCGCACGCCGTACTGGTGGGTGCTGGTGACGATCCGGATCTGCGGGTGGACTTCGAGGCGACGACGGCGTCGGACCCGGAGGCCAAGCAGGCGCTTCGGGAACTCTCGTCGGCACTGGATGCGGCCAGCCGCAATGTCCGGCTGCTGGCTGGTGACTTGGCCATCGTGGACAACCGGATCGCGGTACACGGGCGGACGTCGTTCCGGCCGCGGTACGACGGAAGGGACCGATGGTTGCAACGCACGTTCGCCGTCGCCGACCTGCGCCGCTCGCGGGGCCTGCGCCGGGCCGATGGCTATGTACTGGCTGATTGAGGGACGGGGAGCCTGATCTTGTACGACATCATCGTGGTCGGCGGTCGTTGCGCCGGAGCGTCTGTTGCTTTGCTCGCGGCCCGGGCCGGGCTCAGCGTGCTGGTGCTCGAGCGCGCCGCCATGCCGAGCGACACGGTCTCGACGCACCTGGTGCATCAGCCGGGCGCTGCACTGCTTGCCGATTGGGGTGTGCTGGATGCGGTCGCGGCCAGTGGCTGCCCACCGATTCTGCGCAGTGGCTATCGCGTCGGCGACATCAGGCTGGAGGGTTCTGCCCGGCCGTTCAAGGGCCAGCAGGCTGCTTATGCACCGCGCCGCAACGTGCTTGACGGAGTGCTGGTGGACGCGGCGATCGCAGCCGGCGTGGAGTATCGGGACCAGGCCACGGTCACTGGACTGCTGACCGAGGATGGGCGGGTTCACGGCGTCCGCTTCCGTACTCCGAAGGGCGGCGTACAGACCGAGGAGTGCCGGCTGTTGGTGGGCGCGGACGGGATGCGGTCGTCGGTCGCGCGGTTCACCGGGGCGGCGATGGCCAGCGAGGACCCGACCCTGACCTGTGTCTATTACTCCTACTGGGCTGGGCTGCACGATCGTTTCGAGCTGTTCGAGGCGCCTGGCCGGTTCGCGGGGCTGGTGCCGACCCATGACGGGCGATCCGTCGTTTCGGTGTACTTCCCACAGTCGGAGTTCGAGACGGTACGACGTGACTCCCGCCGCATCTATGTGGAGAATGTCGCGCAACTGGTGCCGGAGCTGGCCGATGCGACAGTGGACGACGAACGCTTCGGCAAGCTCTATGCGATCGGTGACCAGCGCAACTTCTTCCGGCAGGGGCACGGCGCCGGCTGGGTCCTGATCGGCGACGCATGGCACCACAAGGACTCGATCACGGCGCGCGGAATCTCCGACGCGTTCCTGCAGTCGGACCTGTTCGCGTCGACTGTGCTGCCGAAACTGCCTGACCCGGTCGAGCTCGACGCGGCGCTGGCGACGTACGACGTACTGCGTGGTCAGGAGCTCGTCGAGTCGTACCGCAACACGTTGTCGGTGGCCAAGCTCGACCTGCAGGAGGAACGGTTGCGGTTGCTGCGGCACGTCGCCGCGGATCCGGCCTTGGTCCAGGACTACTTCACCGTCGTCTCCGGCGGGTTGCCGGTCGGCGAGTTCTACTCGGCCGAGCTGCTGGCCGAGGCCCTGAACTGAAAGGTAGGAGATGGGAATCTCAGAGATCGCCGAGCGGTACCACGACCGCGGCTGGGTGGTCCTTGCCGAGGGCATCGATCAGCAGACGCTGGCTGAGCTACGCGACTCGGTGACGCGGATCAGCGCGCTGGAACGCGAAGAGGTTGTGCACGAGACCGGTGGTGAGGTGGTCCGCGCGCTGCACGGGTGTCACCGCTTCGACGATGTTTGCGCCCGGCTGGTCCGGCATCCGCGGCTCGTCGACCTGGCCGAGGCGCTGATCGGCGATCAGGTGTACGTCTACCAGTTCAAGGTCAACCTGAAGAACCCACGGGTCGGGCAGCAGTGGCCGTGGCACCAAGACTTCGCCTTCTGGTCCATCGAAGACGGCATGCCGGCGCCGGACGCGGTCAACATCGCGATCAACCTGGACGAAGTGCACGAAGGCAACGGTCCGCTGACTGTGCTCACCGGCTCGCACGCGCTCGGCGTTGTCGGGCAATCCGGCTCGGCGGCGAGCGGTGACTGGCGGCAGCATGTGTCCGCCGACCTCGCGCACAGCGTGCCCGCGGATCTGGCCGCCGAGTTGGCCACCAAGCACCAGCCGGAGCAACTCGTCGGCCCGGCTGGTGCAGTGGCGGCCTTCCATCCGAACATCGTGCACTCGTCGTCCGACAACCTGTCGGCCGATCGGCGAACCGTCCTGTTCATCACCTACAACTCGATCAAGAACGTCCCGAGCCGCGTGAGCCGGCCGGAGTTCCTGGTCGACCGCGACACCACACCGGTCACCAAACTGGCTCAGTGATTTTGCACGTTGGTGCAATTCGGTAGCCCGGAGGTCGCCGCGTCCGCTACGGTCCCGCGGGGGATTCATTCGGCAGCGCTACCTGGTGGGGACTTGTGAACATCGATTTCGGACTTGACGCGACCTTCTCGTGGTACGTCGTGCTGCTGATGATCAGCGGTGTGGCGATGGTGGTCATCGCGCTGGTGAAGGGCGGCGAGCAGTCGGACGGGGCGCGGATCCTGAGCGGCGTCGTGGGCGCGGCCTTCCTGGGGTACGGCGTCTTCCTCGGCTTCATCTCCGAGGGCGACAGCTACTGGATGTTCTTCCAGGCCTTCTTCCTGCCGGCCCTCCTGGTCGTCAACTTCGTCCGCGGCCTGCTGGCGCGTCGGTCGGAGAACTCGCAGCAGCAGTAGGGTTCCGGGATGGGTTTGCTCGTCCTGCGCAGTGCTGACCATCGACGGGTGCCGTGGAAGAACGGTCTCGGCGTCACGTACGAGGTCGCGCAGTCGGAGGGCGTCTGGCGGTTGAGTTTCGCCGAGGTCGACCGGCCCGGGCCGTTCTCCACCTTTCCGGGGGTGGATCGGATCATCACGCTCGCCGTGGGTGCGCAGCTTGCGCTCACGGTGGACGGCGTCGTCCAGGTGTTGCGGCCGTTCGAGCCATTCGCGTTTGCGGGGGAAGCGGAGGTCGCGGCCGATCCGTCGGCGGCGACTGTGAACTTCAATGTGATGACGCAGCGGGGGCGTGCTGCAGCCGAGGTCATCTGCCTGCAGATCACGGGTGTGGCTGGGGTGCGTGATGCCGACTTTCTCGCAGTGCTGGCCGGAGCGGTTGAGGTCGACGGGGTGGAGCTCGGCCGGCTGGATGTCGTTCAGGGGTGGTCTGGCGTTGCGCGGCTGACGGGTGACGCAGTGGTGGCAGTCGTCAGGATCACCGAGTAAGTCCTCCGTCGGTGAATTCGGGCAGAAAGTGCGGGCGGTCCGGGCAGCCTTAACTCGGAGCCCGGGTTGCCACCCCTGAATCTGGTTAGCCTGACGAGATGGTTCAACTCGTTGCCGAAGGACCCGAGTACGACGCCGCTGTCGCGATCTGGAACGGCGCTGTCACGCAGCGCCCGGCCCTCGTCGCGTTGTGTACGACGACCGCCGACGTCCAGGAAGCGATTGCGGAGGCGCGCGAGCGCCGGCTGCCGCTGTCGGTCCGCGGCGGTGGCCACGACTGGGCCGGGCGTGCGCTTCGCGCCGGCGGGCTGGTCATCGACCTGACTCGGATGCGGCAGGTTTCGATCGCCACCGATGTCGCCACGGTGGGTGGGGGCGCGACCGCTGCCGACGTCGCCGAGGCTGCGGACCGTGAAGGGCTTGCGGTTGCGACCGGAACGGTGGGCACGGTCGGTCTGCTGGGACTGACGCTCGGTGGAGGTTACGGGCCGCTGAGCGGACGGTTCGGATTGGCTGCCGACAATTTGCTGGGGGCCGAGGTTGTGCTTGCCGACGGCAACGTCGTACAGGCTGATGCTGAGCTCCTGTGGGCGTTGCGTGGTGGCGGCGGCAACTTCGGTGTGGTCACCTCCGCCACCGTGGCTCTGCATCCGTTGGCTGAGGTGCTTGCGGGCTCCTTCACGTTTCCGTGGGAGGAGGCCGAGCAGGTGTTGCGCGGGTACGGCGAACTCCTCGACGGCGGGCCTGATGAGCTCACCTCGGTGATCGCCGTCGTCGGCGGTCCCGACGGCACCCCGGCGGTCGTCGTGTCGCCGACCTGGTCCGGTGACATCGCCGCCGGCAAAACCGTCCTGGATGCCTTCGGCCGGCTGGGTACTCCGCTGAACGCCTCGGTCGACGTGAAGTCGCCGCTGGCCAAGCTCCGCGAATTCGACGGTGCTTTCCCGGACGGCGTTCACTACGCGATCCGGACCCGCAACGTCGCCGGCTTCACCCCCGAGGTGGTGTCATCGCTGCTAGAGACGTACGCCGCTCGCGCAACCCCCGGCACCTTCCTGAACATCCACCACTTCCACGGCGCGGCCACCCGGACCCCCATCGAGAGCGCCGCTTTCGGTGTCCGCGAGGACCACTTCATGGTCGAGTTCATCGAGATCGGTGGTGACGGCAGCTGGCCCCGTACGGCGAGCGTCGCGCTGGCGCCGTACGCGATGCCGGGTGGTTATCCCAACCTGCTCGGCCCGGACGACGCGACGCAGACCGCGGTGGCGTACGGACCGAACGCCGTACGGCTCCTGGCGCTGAAGGAGTACCTCGACCCGCACAGCGTGTTCAGCGCGACCCCGCTGCCGGGACGCTGATGTATCACCGCGGCCGGCTCGCGACTCCGACAATCAAGCCGGTGGTGGCCGGGTGATTTTGTGCTGCATTCTTGAATTCCGCAAACAAGCGTTTTGCGGGAACAATTCCTGACATTGGGCTCTTGCTCAATGCTGAGTGTGCATGCTTGCATTCCCCCAGTAATCGGAAACTATTTTTCCGGCTAGCCATTTTCCTTAAAGGGGGGAATCCGATGCCACGACTGTCTTTGCCCGCCCGCTTCGCAGCAAGTCTGTTGATGCTGGCGGGTTTCCTCGTTGCTGTAACACCTGCCGACGCCGCGGTCCCGGACCGCAAGGGCTGGGCGCTGTGGAACGACCCGGCCGCCGCCGTCATCCCGACCGGGACCTGGCCGGCCGGTAGTTCGGTCGTCCCGACGTCGTTCGGTCGCTACCAGGTCAAACTGGTCGGCCAGGGCGCGCCGCAGGGCGTCGTCCACGTGACGGCGATCAACAACGCGCCGCACTGGTGTCAGGCAGAGAACTGGGGCCAGTCCGGTCCCGACGAGATCATCAACGTCGCCTGCTACCGAGCGGGTGGCTCACTGGATGTCTCGAGCTTCAGCGTCTTCTTCGTCCGCGCTTCCGGTGGGCCGGCCCCCGGCCCGTACGGGTACGTCGACTCGCCTGCCGGCGGTGGGATCATCAGCCAGTACAACTCGGCCGGTGCCCCCAACACCTCGACCAACCTCGGGGTCGGGCAGTACCAGGTGAAGTTCCCGGGCCTGGTGGCCGGTGGAACTCTCGACGGCAGCCTGCAGGTGACCGCGGTCAACCCGCAGCAAGGAGCCCGTTGCAAGATCCGCAACTGGGTCTCCAGCGGCGGTGGCCAGGACGTCAACGTGCTCTGCTTCAACGGCGCCGGCGCCCTGCTGAACACCCGCTTCACGGTGACCTACCAGTACAAGGTCTCCCTGTACGGCGCGGCCATCCCGCCGAAGTACTACGGCTACTTCCTCAACCAGCCGCCGGCCGGACCGCCCTCGACCAACCTGAACTCGGTCATGGGCCTCGGCGCCAACACCATCCTTGCGGCCGGCACCGGGCTGTCCCTGGTGACCTTCCCGAGAATCGCCTACACCCAGAACACCGTCCAGGTCACGGCCTACGGTTCGAACTCCAACTTCTGTGGAATGAACACGTTCTGGTTCAACATGTCGTCCGGCCCCGACCTCGTCGTCCGCGACGTCAACTGCTTCACCAACGCCGGCGCCCCGGTCAACACCGGCTTCACCATCAGCGCCAACTCCATCCTCTGACCCCTGTCTCCATCTCCTGATGGAAGGAACCGAGCCCACGTCCTTGGCGGCCGTGGGCTCGGTTCAGCCGCGCGTGCCGGTCCAGATGATGCGGTGTGCGAAGGCGCCGTTCGTGGTCGCCTTCTGACGCCGAGCCTCGTCCAACTCGGGTTGGGCGGTGCCGAGATCGGCGGCCAGCGCGTAGACCACCTCGAGGATGTCGGCGAGTTCTTCGACGGCGTCGTCGTCGGTGGCGGCGAGGAACTCGGTGACTTCTTCGGTGAGCTTGGCGCGGAGGCGGTTGCGGTATTCGGCGGGGTCGGCTTGGTAGTAGGTGGGGTCTTCGCCGTGGGAGCGGACGATTTCGGGGATGCGGTCGCGGACGAGCTTGCTGGTGTTGGTCACCTGGGCAGCGTCGCAGGCGCCGCGGACAGTTTCGTCCCCGGTCACCCTTGAGCACGGGTCAGTCACCAGCCGCCCGAGAAATGCCTGACCCGTGCTCAAAGCGCCCCGGGCGCGCGGCCTTGAGCACCGCTCAGTCACCATGCGGGCCGAAAAATGGCTGACCCGTGCTCAAAGCGTGGCTGCTGCCTCAGGCCAGTCCGGCGGCTTTGAGGATCAGGTCTCGGACGGCGGTGGCCGCGATGAGACCTTCGGGGGCTAGGTCGGGGTCGGTGCTGAGGAAGACGGGGCCGTCTTCGGGGTTGGCGGGGAGGCGGCCGTGGGAGCCTCGGACGGGTGAGGGGTCGAGCGGGACCACTTGCATGGTGTAGCGGAAGCCGAGTTTCTTGCGGAGGAGATAGGAGGCGGCTCGGGGTTTGACGAGCGGGTCGGCCGGGTCGAAGAAGAGTTCCGCCGGGTCGTAGCCGGGTTTGCGGTGGATCTCTACGGCGCGGGCGAAGTCGGGGGCGTTGGCGTCGTCGAGCCAGTAGTAGTAGGTGAACCAGGCGTCAGGGTCGGCGACGACGACCAGTTCGCCGGCGCGTTCGTGGTCGAGGCCGTGACGTTTCTTGCCTTCGGCATCTAGTACTTCGGCGACTCCGGGGAGGCTGGTCAACAGCTTCGCCACGGCATCCACATCAGCAGGATCGCGAACATACACGTGGGCGATCTGGTGGTCCGCGACGGCGAAGGCTCGCGACGCCCAGGGGTCCAGGTACTCCATGCCGTCCTGGGTGTGCACCTCAAGAAGACCCTCGCGACGCAGCATCCGGTTCACGTCGACCGGCCGGCTGACATCCGTGATCCCGTACTCCGACAGTACGACGACCGTCGCGCCCCGAGCCTCGGCATCGTCGAGCAGCGGCGCCAGTACGGCGTCCAGTTCGATCGCGGCCCGTGTTGCCTCGACCGACGAAGCGCCGTACCGCTGCAGGTCGTAGTCCAGGTGCGGCACATACGTCAGCAGCAGATCCGGCGAATCCGTGGCGAGGATGTCGCGCGCCGCATCAACGATCCACTGGCTCGACTTGATGCTCGCAGTCGGCCCCCAGTAGTTGAACAGCGGGAAATCACCGAGCTTCCCAACCAGCCGATCATGCAACGAGACCGGCCGCGTGTAGGCGTCCGGCGCCTTGCGTCCATCCGCGTAGTAGATCGGCCGCGGCGTCACCAGCAGGTCGGTCTCCGCGCCCATCGCATACCACCAGCAGACGTTCGCGACCTTGTACGACGGGTCGCTGCGGCGGGCGACGTCCCAGACCTTGTCGCCCTGGATCAACCGGTTGTGCTGCCGCCACAGGAGGACCTCACCGAGATCCCGGAAGTACCAGCCGTTGCCCACAATTCCGTGCTCGGAAGGCAGCGTGCCGGTCAGGAACGTCGCCTGCGCCGAACACGTCACCGCCGGCAGGACCGTCCCCAGATTCCTTGTCAACGGCAACGATCGCAGTCTCGGCATCTTCCGCAGCAACCGCGGCGTCAGCCCGACGACATCGATCACAACCACTTGCCGGGTCATAAGGCCTCCAGACCTAGAGCAACGATGCGAGAGCGCAACCACGCCAGCTCACCGGCGATACCCTCCGCGAGCTCAGCAGTGTCACGCGGCGACGACGGGAGCACGGACCACGTGTAGGTCTCCGACTCCAAATGCTGAGTGCGAGGATGCGCTCCGCCCACGAGATAGCCGAGCGATTCCTCCAGTACGTCGGTTGTGCTGCTCAACGGCGGTCGCGGCGCAGCATGCACCGGCACATGGAAATGCACCCGCCAAGCGTCGCTCCCGGCGAGCTGATCGAGCGCATCCAGATTGTCGATTCCCGCCCCACCGCGCTCCCGCGTCTGATGCAGGAACTTCGGCTCAGCAAACTCAGCCAGCAACCGGCGAGCCTCAGCATCACCCGGGTCGGCCACATGCAACGCAGCCGACACCTGACTCTTCACGACAGGCACCCCAAAGCGATCCAGCACCGCGAAAGCCGCTGCCGGTTCCTCGAACTGCACCGCGAGATGACACGTGTCGAGACACAACCCGATCCGCCCATCCGCGCCGTACGGGGCGAGCCATTCCGCGCCCTGCGGCACCAGCTCGATCACGCAGCCCGGCTCGGGTTCGAACGCGACGCGGATCTGGCGACCGGTCGACTCCTCAACCCGCGCGAGATGCATCTCCAGTCGGCTCACCGCCGCTCGCGCCCGCGTGTCCTGCTCACCAGTCCACGGCGTTCGCCAAGCCAGCGGCAGCGTCGAGATCGACCCGTACGCCGCATCCGGCGGAAGCAGCTGAGCCAGTACGTCGACCAGGTTGCGCGTGTAGTGGAGTCGTTCGGGCTGAGTCCAGTCCGGCAGATAGACCTTCTTGCCAACCACCTCGTCGTGGAACCCGGCGTACGGGAAGCCGTTCAGGGTCACGACCTCCAGCCCGTTCCTTCGGAGTGCCTGTTGCAGCCGCTCCAGCGCGTCCTCGGAGTTCGCGAGCTGATCGGCCAGTTGATGCGCGAGCCACAGCCCCACCCCGAGAACCGGTACGTCGAGCTCCTTCCGCACCAGCGCGGAACAGCCGTCGAGTTGCGCGATCACGCCGTCGAGATCCTCGGCCGGGTGAACGTTCGTGCAGTACGCGAGATGGACGAGCGAACCGTCCGGATGCCGAAACCTCATGCCCTGGCTCCCCGCAGAATCGAGTTCCCGGCGTACGTTTCGGCCGGCTCGACCGAGCTCAGATCGAGCCGCCCGGACTGTCCGTAGAATTCGACCGGGTTCTGCCACAGCACCTTGTCGACGTCGTCGTCGGTGAAACCCGCGGCGAGCATCGCCTGGCCGGTCGCGTACGTCCGCAACGGATCGGAGCGACCCCAGTCTGCAGCCGAGTTCACCAGGATCCGCTCGGTCCCGAAGCGCTGCAGGATCGCGACCATCCGGTCCGGGTCCATCTTGGTGTCCGGGTAGATCGAGAAGCCCATCCAGCATCCCGAGTTCGCGACCTCCTCGACGGTGACCTCGTTCAGGTGATCGACCACGACATACGACGGGGCGATCCCCGATTCGCGCACGACGTCGAGCGTTCGCGTCGTACCGGCGGCTTTGTCGCGGTGCGGCGTGTGCACGAGCGCGGGCAGCCCGAACCGGACCGCGAGCTCCAACTGCTGCGCGAACACCTCGTCCTCGGCCGGTGTCATCGAGTCGTACCCGACCTCGCCGACGGCGACCACCCCGTCCTTGGCCAGATACCGCGGCAGTACCTCGAGGATCTCGCGGCAGCGCGGGTCGTTCGCCTCTTTCGGGTTCAGGGCGATCGTGCAGTGATGCTTGATCCCGTACTGCGAAGCGCGGAACGGCTCCCAGCCGATCAGCCCGTCGAAATAGTCGACGAACGCGGCGGCGCTGGTCCGCGGCTGACCGAGCCAGAAGGCCGGCTCGACCACCGCCTGGACACCGTGCGCGGCCATCGCCGCGTAGTCGTCGGTGGTCCGGGACGTCATATGGATATGCGGGTCGAAGATGCGCATCGGTCCAGTTACCTCTCGGTCAGGTACGGCGTGAGATCGGCGGGTACGGCGCGGCCGGCGGCCCTCCTCTCGGCCGCGAAATCGGACATCATCCGAATCAGTTCGGCGTCGGCCCGGTGCGGCAGGCCGTCGACCTCGGCCAGCGGGATTCCGGAGAAGACACATTTCAGGACCGCCTGCCGAAAGGTTGCTGGCAGCAACTTCTCGGTGGCGTACGGCGACCCGAGGGCGGCGGTGATGAGCCTCGGATCATTGGTGCGGATCGCGTCGTCCAGGAGGTCAACACCCTGTGCGCTCATGGTGGTGGCGACCTCGTCCAAGGCGAGCGCCTTGAGGACAGCACGTTTCTCGGCAGCGTCGCCGTACCGATAGATCTCGGTGATCTCCAGGGCGCTTGCAGTAGCTAGTAGCACAGCGCGGGCGGCCTCGTCGGTGGTCCAGCCGTTGCCGAGCGGTTCGCGACCGACGATCCGGCCGACGGCCGGAAACACCTCGGCCAGCGGCCGGTCGCGGAGGGCGGAGACGTCAACGGGAAGGTCGGCGGCCCTCATCGTTGGGCCTCGCGCAGCTGTGCTTTTTTAAGGAAGGTTAGGGAGTCGCGCGCGATGGTTGGCGCGGCGTGTGAGTGCCGGGGGAGTTCGACGGCGACGAGACCGGTGTACTGCACTTGCCGCAGGGCCTCGAACACCGGTGGGAAGTCGACCTCGCCGGTCCCGAACTCAAGATGTTCGTGAACGCCTTGAACCATGTCGTCGATCTGCACATTCACCAGGTACGGCGCTCCGGTGCGGATGCAGTCCGGTGGTGTCCGCGACTCGTTGCAGACCAGGTGGCCGATGTCGAGCGTGAGCCCGAGCGCGTCGCTGCCGACCTCGGCCCGCAGCTTGAGATAACCGGCCAGGTCGTCGACGAGCATGCCGGGTTCCGGTTCGAATCCGAGCCGCACTCCGCGGTCGGCGGCGTACGCGGCCAATCGTTCGCAACCGGCAACGAGCCGTTGCCAGCCAACGGTTGGTTCCACGTCGGGCGGGAGGATGCCGGACCAGAACGAGACCGCCTCGGCGCCGAGATCGGCCGAGATCTGGATCGCCCGCTGCAACAGGTCGATCCGCTGTTCGGCGCCGTCGGTGTGCAGCAAGGTCGGCGCATGCTTGCGGAACGGGTCGAGGATGTAGCGAGCGCCGGTCTCGATCACCACGCTCAGTTTGTGCCGCTCCAGGAGCCGCCCGACCTCAGCGGTGCGCTCACGCAGACCGGGCGCGAACGGGTCGAGATGGTTGTGATCGAGGGTCAGCGCGACCCCGTCGTACCCGAGGTCGGCGATCACGGCGAGCGCTTCCGGCAACCGGTGGTTCGCGAACCCGTTGGTCCCATAACCAAGCCTCATGTCGACGACACCTTCTTCGCCAATGCCTTCACCAACGGAAACGCCAACGCCAGTCCGGCCCCGAGTTTCGGAGCTCCTGCTCGCGAAACCCACGCCGCCTGCAACGGCACGAGCCCGTGAATCCCTGCACCCACGGCTGTCCGGATGTGCTTGGCATCAGGCTCTTTCGCAGCGGCCGCCTGCGCCGGTACGACGGATCGGGCGAACCATCCTGCGAGCGCAGCCGTCGTCACCTCGCTGACCGTTGTCCGCCGCGTCGGGCTCCACCCCGAGCTTCTTGCTGAGCTCGCTCGTCGGCCGGCAGCGCTTGCTGTCAGCGCGGCGCTCACCGCCAGGCTCAGCCGCGCAGGAATCGGCGTACCGCCATGCACCTCACCCCGCGACAACGTGGTGACACCCAAGATGTGCGCGCCAACAGCGAGCGCCGGCGCCAATGCCCGTCGCCGCTGATCGCCGGCCCCCACCAGTACGTCGATCGCCCGCGCCGACGCCATCACCGCCGGCCCTGCCACCGTGTTCTTCGCGACCACGTCATAAGTCCAAGCAGTCGCCGCCAGCGCAGTAGATGTCACCAGCGCCGACCGCCCACCACTAATGGCCGACAACACCAGCCCACCCGCGGTCAATCCCGCCGCCACGTTGAACGCAGTCTGCGCCGAAACCCGCCCCGATGGAATCGGCCGCTCCGGCCGCTCCACCGCATCAAGCTCGCGATCAGCCCAGTCGTTCAACGCCATCCCAGCCCAGTAGATGCAGATGGAGGACGCCGACAACCCCACCAACCGCCCCACCCGCAAATCC
>NZ_SMKX01000169.1 GCF_004349055.1 Kribbella antibiotica | reverse complement strand
GTGGGGGTTCGGGGGTGTTGCCGGCGAGGGTGATGGTGGCGATGAAGAGCTCGCCCGGTACGGCGGCGGCTCGCGCGTAGGGGATCGCGGTGTGGTTGCCTAGGGCCCCTGACTCGTCGGTTCGCCGTACGTCGAAGGTGTCGAAGCCGAGCCAGGGTCCGACCACCGATACGAGGTTGTCGGCGCGGACTTCGGCTCCTTCGGCGACGGGTGGGATGTCGGCCGTGAGTGGCCAGCCGGAGAATTCGATGAGCCAGCCCGGCTCGACTACGGCATCCGCAGCGATACGGGCGACGCGTACTTCATGACTGCCGTGGAGCGCCGATGCCACCGCAACAGTCGGGCCTGGGGTGACCGGTCCCCCGCGACCCGATCCGTGTTCCGGTCCTTCGTCGTCGCTGGTCCGAACCCAATGAGTGCTCGCGATCGAGCTGCCCGCACCGGCAACCGTGAAGCCGTTGCGGTGCGAGAGGCCGAGCGACGGGTGGACGATGCTGACGCTGTTCTCCAGCGGCTGCGCCCAGTACGGCGGACTCAGCGGCGGCATCGTATGAGTCGAGTAGCCGAGACGCGCGTACAACGGCGAGTCGGCGCGTTCGTCGCCGGGGACCGCGTGATCGGTGCCGTGGTTGACGATGCGCACGATCCCGTCGAACTGCGTTCCGCTGACCTGCCACCCTGCTTCCGCGATCGAGCGATTGAAGTCGGATCGCTCGACAGGCAAGGGTTCTTCAGCCGCCGTCCAGACCGGGTGGTCGGCCGGAAGCATCAGGCCGAGCATGCCTTTCACCGCCCAGTACGGCGACCCTGGCCCGGAGTACGACTGCGCAATCGCCGGCCATTCGCCGTACCAGCCGAGGGTCAGCAGGCCGCGCTCATCGGGGACGCCGTGGTCGAGAAAGTGTTTGAGCATTCCGGACGAGGTCCGGCGCAGCAGGCCAGGGGTGAGATCGGTGGCACCGGTAATTGCCCCGACCCAGAACGGCGCAGCCGCAGCGAAGCGGTACGTCAAGCTTCGGCCTTGGATCAGTGGTGAGCCGTTGCTGCCGACCAAGTGGACGGCCGAATCCAGGAACGATGTCAGCCGCTCACGCCACGCAGTCTCCAGCGCCGGGTCGCACAACCCGGGGTCCATCGATGCCCAGAGCAACGGATAGACGTGCAGCGCCCAACCGTTGTAGTGGTCGAACGCGCGTTCCGGACCATCGGCGTACCAGCCATTCGAACGGTACAACGACTCGTGCACTGCAAGCCCGCTGTCGATGTCGTCGCGGGACCACGGCCCACCGACCGACTTGAGGAAAGTTTCCACGACGACCTGGAACCAGACCCAGTTGATCGGCGGGTACTTCTCGCCGACCACGGTCGACAGCCAGGCGACGATCTGCGAGCGGTCCCGGTCGTCGAGCCGGTCCCACAACCACGGCCGGCTCAGGTGCAGCCCGAGCGCGATCGAGCAGGCCTCCACCTTCGCCTGCCCGAGCTGATCGGGCCGCGGCCAAGCATGCGGCGACGCCGGATCGGTGCCCGCCCGCAACCCCTCCGCGTACCAGCCGGCGAAGTCGTGTGGATCCTTGCCGTCATCGCCTTTCAGCCGGATCGCAGCGAGCAGGAAGGACCGGGCGAAAGCCTCTAGAGAGTCGCTGTCGGGACCGTAGGCGCTCTGTTGCCCAGGCAAGTCGATCCGTGCGTGCTCAGGCGAAGCCCAGCCCCGCAGTGAGAGCAGTAGCTGGTCGGCGACCCCGGCCCAGGAGTCGCGGGTCAGGCCGGTGAAGCGGGCGTCGGTCATCAACGAAGCCCTCGGGTCAGCGTGAGTTCGAAAGAATTGTTGCCTGCAGCAAGGATTAGCCGGTGGACGACCGACCCCCAGACCCGCTCGAGCATCTCGTCGTCAACGGCTAGCGTCTCCAACTTCCCGGCGCCGAGACCGGCGTCCCAGCCCAACTCGGCCAGACCTCCGCCCAGAGTCTCGACCACTAATCTGCCGGGCTCATGGGCGACCGGCCTGCCAGCGATCACGAAATGTTCGACAACCTCGGTCCCCGCCGCCCAATTGTCGACGACCCGGACGACCTGATCGCGACGATCCAAACTCACCGACCTACGCAGACTCCCCGTCGGATAGGCCTCCGACAGATCAAGCTCGGCCCGATCATCACCGTGTACGGCGAAGTCTGTCGCCCGCCACCGTGATCCGGCCTCCTGCTCCCGCCCGTCGACGACCGGCACGTTGTGCCACTCGCTCCGCACCACCCACTGCTCGTAGCGCCGGTCCGAGAAGGAGATCGCCGTGTACGTCGGCTGCCCCAGATCCACCAGCACCGGAACCGCATCGAGCGCGGCAATGAACGAGCCGACATCGTTGTGATTGTGGTTCTCGTCGTTGTTCCCGCCCTTGACCGCCAGCGTCCACCCCGCGCTGGAGCCACCCTCCTGCCGGGCGACCAGCAATTGCACGTCGGGCAGCCAACTAGATCGAGGCAACGGCTCCGGTACGACGGCAGCCTCCCGCCAGTCGTCGTCGACCAACGCAACCAGCGCTCGTCCGAGACCGACGACGGCGGTCGACCGATCGCGATACCCGGCAGCTTGCGCCATCACCTCCCGATCACCGGTACGGCGGCCCCAGCGATGCAGTACATCCCAAGGCTGATCTGGGTTCGGCCGGGCCGAACCGTCCCCGACGTTGACGAACCAGCCGGCGCCCAGCGCCATCCGCTGCGGATACCGGGCCAGCTCCTCCATCGGCGCGCACCGCCATGGGTCGAACGCACCCAGCGTGATCCGATCCAGCAACTCCAGCGCGCTGGCCAGTCGGGCCGGACCGTTCCACCAGTACGCGTAGCCCTCATCGCAACCACCATCGGCGGGGAGCGCCTGGAGATACCGGTCGAGCCCGTCGACAACCAGGTCCACGACTTGCTCCCGCCGTACCGGGTCGGTATCCAGGAACAGGGCGGCGGCCAGCACATGCCCGTGGATCCACGGGTTCCAGTTGTGCAGGTGGCCGTCCAGCCCGAGCCAATGCCACCGGCGGTCGGTCAGGAACGGCTCGATCACCCGCTGCGAGGCCTCGGACCGGATTCGACGGCGCAGCCCGGGCACGCGCTCATCCAGCGCCGGACCGAGTACGAGATCGGCCCACGCCAGCACCTCCACCGTCTCGGCGGCCCCCAGGTCTAAGTACGGCGTGCCGGGATCGGCCACAACCTCGCCCCGAGCGGTCGCGAACGACTCGTGAGCAGCCCAGCACCAGGTCGTCTGTTCGCAGAGCAGCAGCAAGCCGTCGGCAGCCTCGTCGAGATACTCCTCCGAGCCGGTCAGCGCGGCCGCGAGCACCGCCGTACTGGTGCGTTGGCGCAACTCCCCCGCCGGATTCTCGTACGCCGTCCGGACACCGTCCCGCCAGTACCGCGCGAAGTCCGACAGCAGCAGCCGCGGCCACGGCCGGAGCCGATCGGCCGCAGCGCGTTCAAGCACAGCCCCAGACGGACGCGAGGCCCAGAGCGCTCGCCGTTCGATGTCAGGGACGCCGGCCCGATCCCGCGCGGAATTCAGCGCGGCGCTCCGGACGGCCGGTTCCAGCGCCTGCCAGCGCCCAGCAATCGTCACCCGGACATGCTCTCGCGTGCCCGGGTCCGCGACCAGATAACGATCAGACTCGTACAGAACCGTTCCGGCCCGAACTCCGGGCCGGCCGGGAGTGTTACGGCTTCTTGGCGACGCCTACCCAGAGGCTGCAGCTGACATCGGTGAAGGTCTCGTTGTCGACGAGGCGCTCGGTTTCGGCGTCGGGGTGCCAGCGGTAGGGAACCTCCACGCCGGGCTCGACCAGCTCCAGGCCGGTGAAGAAACGCTCGATCTCCTCGCGGCTGCGGACCTGGGCGTCACCACCGTCGGCCTTGTAGACCTGGATCGCCTGCTCCCACATCTCGGGGGCGAAGTCCGGCGTGCAGTGCGAGAAGATCAGGTACGAACCGGGCGCCAGCGCGTCGACCAGCTGCTGGAGCAGCTCGTACGGCTTCGTCTCGTCGGGCAGGTAGTGGAAGACACCGACGATGCTCAGCGCGACCGGCTTGGTCAGGTCGAGGAGCTCGCGGACCTCCTCGGACTCGAGGATCGCCTTCGGGTCGGTGATGTCCGCCTCGAGGTACGCCGTCCGGCCGCCGGGCGAGCTGACCAGCAGCGCGCGCGAGTGCGCGAGCACGATCGGGTCGTTGTCCGCGTACACGACGTTGGCCTCCGGCACGACCTCCTGCACGACCTCGTGCAGGTTCGGGCTGGTGGGGATGCCGGTGCCGATGTCGAGGAACTGGGTGATGCCCTGCTCGGCGACGTACCGGGCTGCTCGGTGCATCCACATCCGGTTCGACTGGGCTGCGGTCCGGAATCCGGGGAACGCCTCGAGCAGGTGCTCGGCGACCGCACGGTCCGGCGCGAAGTTCGTCTTGCCGCCCAGGAAGTAGTCATAGACCCGGGCACTGTGCGGCACGGTCAGGTTGAGCCGTTCCGCCATGTCGACTGCAGTGTCATCGCTTTGGTCACTCATAGAAACTCCTCGACGCCGCCCGTGCAGTAGCCCGCATCGTAGCGAATCAACATCAGCGTGTGACCACGGCCCGGGATTCCTTGACGGAACAAGCTGTAATTCTTTCACGAGACAAGTAGGCGTCGTACGACTTCGGTCGACTGTGGTCGTTCGTGTTCGCGGTCTTGAACCGGGACCGGCGACCCGCTGCTATGACCTCAGGAATGCCCACACAGTCAGCGAGGAGACCGCCCCATGGACTCACCTCCGAACATCCACCGCCGTACGCTACTCGCCGCCGCCGGCATCACCGCCGCCAGCGCGGTCCTCAGTACCGGTACGGCGCGCGCCGACGCGACCGTCCGTGTCGACCCGGCCGCCGACCAGGGTGCCTGGGAAGGCTGGGGCACCTCACTGGCGTGGTGGGCGAACGTCTTCGGCGACCGGGACGACTTCGCCGACCTGTTCTTCACCACCAAGACCGTGAGCTACAACGGCGCCTCGCTGCCCGGACTAGGCATGAACATCGCCCGCTACAACCTCGGCGGCTCCAGCTGGAACGCCGTTGGCAGCGAACGGATGGCCGTCTCGCCGAACATCCCGCGGTTCAAGCAGATCGAGGGTTTCTGGCAGGACTGGGGAAATGAGGACCCGGCATCCTCGGCCTGGAACTGGAACGCCGACGCCAAGCAGCGCGCGATGCTGACCAAGGCAACCCAGCGGGGCGCGATCAGCGAGCTGTTCGCCAACTCGCCGATGTGGTGGATGTGCTCGAACCACAACCCGTCCGGCGCCGCGGACGGCGGCAACAATCTCCAGTCGTGGAACCACCGCCAGCACGCGCTGCACCTGGCGGCGACTGCTCGCCGCGCCCGCGACCAGTGGGGCGTGAACTTCCGGACCGTGGACCCGTTCAACGAGCCGTCGTCCGGTTGGTGGAAGGCCGACGGCGGGCAGGAGGGCTGCCACATCGACGCAACGACTCAGCGCAGCGTCATCACCAACCTCCGCACCGAGCTCGACCGCATCGGCCTCACCGGCGTCGGCATCTCGGCCTCCGACGAGACCAACTACGACCTCGCCCGGACCACGTGGAGCAGCTTCGACTCGGCCACCAAGGGCCGGGTGAAGCAGGTGAACGTGCATGGCTACCAGGGCCTGAGCGGTCGCCGCGACCTGCTCGGCGACGAGGTTCGCGCCTCCGGCAAGGTGCTGTGGAACTCCGAGCACGGCGACTCCGACGGCAGCGGCATGATGACTGCCCGTTGCCTGCTGATGGACTTCCGCTGGCTCAAGCCGACAGCCTGGGCCTACTGGCAGGTGATGGACCCCACCGCCGGCTGGGGCACGATCCGGTACGACGGCAATGCCGGGCAAGCAGGCGCCGTCGAGACCAAGCTGTACGTGCTGGCGCAGTTCACCCGGCACATCCGGCCCGGTATGCGCATCATCAACACCGGTGTGGACTACGCCGTGGCAGCCCATGACGCAGCGGCACGACGCCTGGTGATCGTTGCCGCGAACAACGGAGCTGCCCAGAACCTGACCTTCGACCTGTCGCCGTTCGGCACGGTCCCGAACGGCACAGCCACCCGCTGGTCCACGCTGACCTCAGGCTCCGGCGACCGGTACACGCGTCGCCAGGACCTGGCGGTCAGCGGGGAGCAGGTTCAGGTACCTTTCGCGGCCGGCGCCGTACAGACCATTCAGATCGACGGCGTCGTCCGCTGAGCCGCTCTACTTCAGGTACGCCGAGAGCGGGATGTTCTGGTCACGGATTGCCTTGGTGACGACGCCCGCGATCTGACGAGCACCGGCGGGTTCGAAATGGGTGTGGTCGTTGCAGAAGAACGCACCGACCGCACCCGACCCGTAGTCGCCGTTGTTCGGGCACAGCCGCAGCGTGTTGTAGAGCGTGTAGCTCAACTTGTGCAAATCGATGACCGGTACCTGGTTGGCAGTCGCGGCCGCGTTGGTCTCGCTGAGGAAGCCGCGGGTGGCGACCGCGGTCGAGCCCGAACACTTGATGGCCGAGACCGGGGTCAGGAAGACCGGCTTCGCGCCGCGGGCCTTGGCCGCGGCGGCCATCACGCCGAGAAGCTCGCGGTAGCGCGCCGAACCTACATGCCGAGGGCAATTGGGATCACCGTCGTTGATCCCGAACTGGATCAGCAGATAGTCGCCGGCCTTCATGCCGGTCGTCGAATTGAGCATCGCCTGCCAGCGCGATGAATAGGTGTTCGAACTGAGGACACACTCACCGGCCGAGTTCTTCGTACCGGTGACGTTGCCCTCGTACAGCCAGGTCTGGATGCTGCGACCGCCAACGGCGCTGTTCCGCACCGTCGCGTTGGCGTTGAAGTAAGGGGCGACCTGAGACCCCCATCCGGCCGGACACACCGCGCCGCCCGACGGAGCTGCCATCGTGGAGTCGCCGGCCAGCCAGACGGTGATGGGCGTCTGGGCTGCCGGAGCAGCGGCTGCCGTTGCCGGCTTTTCCGAGCAGGGGTTGGCGACTGCGGGCGTCGCCGTGCTCACGGTGACGGAGGAGAACACGATCGCGGCACCGGTCAGGAGCGCCGTACGGAGTAGTGCTGATCGAAGCTTCATCGGGCACTCCTTACAGGTAGTCGTCGAGGACGGCGGTGAGCCGGTTGGCGATCTTCACGTGACCCGCATCGGTGGGGTGGACGTTGTCGCTGGTGTCCGCCGTGGTGATCCATCCGGTGGTGTCGATGAAGTGGACCTTGCTGTCACCGGCCGAGGTGCGCGCCGCGATCGCGTTGCGGGTCTCGGGGAGGTAGCGGTTGCGGAAGGTGCCCATGGCAAAGATCTGCGCGGAGGGGTAAGCACGCCGGACGCGCTCGAGCATCACCACGTAGTTCTGCTGGAACGTCGGTCCCGAGACACTGTGGCCGACGTCGTTGGTGCCGAGGTTGATCACCACCGCCGCGGCCTGGTACGTCGAGAAGTTCCAGTCGTCGGTGGTTGCCGTGTTCGAAGACCGGCGGAACCAGTCGACCATTCCCCAGCAGTCCTGGGCGACCAGGCAGGCGCCGCCTTGGGCGACCTGGGTGTGGGCTGCCTTCAGCGTCGCCCCCGTGAGCCACGGGTAGGAGGTGAACGGCCGGTTGGCGTTCGGCTGGCCGACGGTGATCGAGTCACCGATGAACTCGATGAGCTTCTGCGGCCGGCTGATCGCGCTTGTCTGCCCACCACTGGCCAGGATCAGACCACCGAAGACCGGGTCACCGGTGTATGAACCGGCCCGCTCCCGGTAGCCGATCCGAACCTTGTGCGTGCCGCTCGACAAGCCGGTCGCGAGGGTGACGTTGCCGGAGACGTTACGTCGCCACTGCAGCGGCTTGCCGTCGACCGAGTAGTACAGGTCGATGGCGTTGCGCTGCTTGACGCCGATGGAGCTTCCGGTGAAGGCAGCCTCGACATAGCCGCCGGCCCAGCCCATCCAGTAGTACGACGCGTTCGAGCGGTTCCAGCGGCCGTAGTACTGGAGGTTGGTGTCGTTCGGCTGGCCGCCACCGGCTGCCAGCGTCGCGGCCTCGGTCGTGACGGCCGTGTTGGTGACGGCTGTGTTGGTGATGGCGAAGCTGGGGTGCGGCGGCTGGTTGTACGCCGTGTTCTGCCAGGCCACAGCCACCCGGTACTGGCGGTCCTGCATCAGCGACGGCCGGCTGATCGACGTACTGTCCGTCGTGGAGTAGATCCGCAGCGCCCGGTTGTCCGACGTCCGCCAGATCACTTCTTCGCGCCAGTCACCGAGGATGTCGGCCGACAGCGCCGGCGTCGCCTTCGTTCCGTTGTTGGAAGCGACCCCAGAGCCGGTCAGCAGGCGGGTGTCGCCGCTGGTGCCGTACTTGTCGATGTGCGTGTCGTCGAGCAGCTCGCGCTGTGCATCGCCGTCCCACCAGATCACGAAGTTCGTCGAGCTCGGCTTGCGCGCCGCGACCTGCGACCCGTTGGTGGCGCTGCGCAGACCGTCCACCGACAAGGACCACGCTTCCGCACCAGCGTTGCCGGCCCAGATGTCGTCGGCGACTGCGCGGCCGTTGTCACAGCCGCACGAAGGTGCACTCCAGATGATCTGGCCCGTCTTGGCGTCACCCATCCAGTGCGCGACCTCGCTGGTCGACTCCGAGGGCTTGAAGACCTCAAGGCCCGGCCGGGTCGGGATGAAGTCGCCGACATGGTAGGCATCGCCGTGGTGGGTGGCGTTCTGCCACAAACCACGGCCGTTGTCGTCGATCGCCATCGACCCGTACAGCACCTCGTCGCGCCCATCGGCATCGACATCGGCGATCGACAACTGGTGGTTTCCCTTGCCGGTCCACTGAGCTCCGGCCGAGTTGGAGTCGAAGATCCAGCGCTGCGTCAGCGCACCGTTGCGGTAGTCCCAGGCGCTGATGACGGAACGGGTGTAGTAGCCACGCGCCATGATGATGCTCGGTCGCGAGCCGTCCAAGTACGCCGTACCGGCCAGGAAGCGGTCGACCCGGTTGCCGTAGTTGTCGCCCCACGAGGAGACGGTGCCGCGCGGCGGCTGGTAGTTGGCGGTCGCCAGTACCGCGCCGTCGGTCCCGCGGAACACCGACAAGAACTCGGGGCCGGTCAGGATGTAGCCAGAGGAGTTGCGGTGGTCGGCACTCGAGCTGCCGATCACCTGGCCGGTGCCGGAGCGCGTGCCGTCCGCGGTCTTCACCGCGACCTCCGCGCGACCGTCACCGTCGTAGTCGAAGACCTGAAACTGCGTGTAGTGCGCGCCGGCGCGGATGTTGCGGCCGAGGTCGATCCGCCACAACCGCGTGCCGTTCAGCTTGTAGGCATCGAGGTAGACGTTGCCGGTATAGCCCGCCTGCGAATTGTCGTGAGCGTTGGTCGGGTCCCACTTCACGATGAGCTCGTACTGGCCGTCACCGTCCAGATCACCAACGCTCGTGTCGTTCGCGACGTAGGTGTAGTTCTCCCCGGACGGTGTGGTGCCGCCGGCCGGAATCTGCAACGGCACATCTCGGCTGCTCGCGGTCGCACCGTTGACACTGTCCAGCGACAGCGAATCCTCGGCCGCGAACTTGGCCCGCTGCTCGACTCCATCAGTGACAGCCTGTACGACGTACTTCGCACCGGCCGTCCCTTCCGCATCGACGAAACTCGTCGGACCGCTGACCGGAGTGGTGTTCACCTTGGTGCCATCGCGGTAGACGTTGTAAGTGACACCCTGCGGGTCATCCGCGAGCATCCGCCAGCTGACCCGGTTGCCCTTCGGCGTGTGCACGCTGATGACGCCACGGTTCAAGGTCTCCGTCGGAGACTCCGGCGCCGCGGTGGTCGGGCGCAGGAAGTTCACCAGCGACAGGTTGCGCTCGCGGATGCCTTGGACAACGAAGTTCGCCATCTGCGTCGCGCCGTACACCGAGAAGTGGGTGTTGTCGTTAGCTTCCTTGGTAAGGAACAGTTGCTGGGAAGCGGTCGGGCCGAGCGATTCCACCAACGTCTTGCTCTTGGCGGTCAGATCGATCACCGGAACGGTCGCGCTCTGGCCGAGTGCCCGGATCACCGCAGGCAGGTCGACGCCACGGCCGTTGATATGCAACGCCGTCGGCGTCAACGCGTTACCGCTGAACAATCGGCGTACCGGCGGTGTCACCAGCACCGGCGTCCCGCCGCGTTCACGAACGCCGTTGACCAGCTTCGTGAGGTTGTCCCGGAAGGCGGTCGCTGTGGTGTCCTTGTCGTTGTGCCCGAACTGGATGAAGACCAGGTTGTTGCTCTTGATCAACGGTTTCATCGTCGGGAACAGAGCGGCATTGGCGAGGAAGCTCCCTGAGCTCTCGCCGGAATCACCGTAGTTCGCGATCACGGCACCACTGCGCACGCGGGTGGGCAGGAGCTGACCCCAGCCCGCGTACGGCGCGCCCGGCTGATCGCAAACGGTCGAGTCACCGGCGAGATACGCAACCAGCGGCGCACTTGCCGGCTTGACGGTCAACGCGCCGATCGCCGGTGAACTGCCGTCGAACGTGAGACTCAAGCCCGCCGTACCGGTCCCGCCTTGGCCTGTCGGCTGCCCTTCCGGGACGCGAACGTTGACAGTTGCGGTATTGCGGATCACCTGGCCGGCGGTGGTTGAGACAGCCGACAGCACCTGCCTGCGGGTCTCCACCGACATACCGGTGTTGGCGGCACGCGTCGTGCTGCCGAGGTCGACGGTGACGTCGTAGTTGCCTGGAGCAACATCGAAGTGGCACTGGATCGGTGCGGTGCCCGAACAACCGGCGGGCAGCGCCGTGGGCTGGGCGGAGACCGGCAACGGACTGAGCGGACTCAGCGAGCCGACGACCAGGGCCGCGGCGAGAACGACTTTTCGGAACTGGGACATGGGGCGGTTACCTCTTCCTTAGTGGGCGAAGGAGAAGCGAAGTGTTGCGTCACAATCGGTGTTAGCGTGAACAGTAGTGGGGTGACCAGTTGTTGTCACTGACTAGGACCAGTTCCACGACCTCGACGGTTGGCGTCCGGAGCAGCTGCCCCGGGTGGTTCGCTCGCACCGCTTGTGCCTCTGATGGCAGCCAGATCGGACTGTCCGGGGACAACGGCAGCACCCTCAGTACGACGTCCTTCGCCGTACTGAGGCCGGTGTCTCGCACGTCGACTGTCCACGCGCGTCCGTCCCAGAAGCGATCAGCGACCGGCACACCGTCCACCTCGAGTTCGGCGACATCGCCGGCCCAGGTAATGCAGAGTCGCGCCTCAACGGCCTGGCCGCGAACCCAGTCCGGCAAGGTCACGCGATAGCGACCCGCAAGCCGCTCGAGGTCCGACGGCTGCGGACTGGCGGCCCGGCCGTCGCGTTCGCCATAGGTCGCGGGCACCTGAGCGGCCGGGCGAATGAGCTCCACCTGCGCCGACTCGATCCGGCCGGGCGTCGGCGCGGGACTCAACGGCGCCTCGACGAAGCGCTTGCCGGCCGGGTCGTACCGTCGCAACCGCGGCAGCTCCCCGGCGGCAACGACCTGAACCGGACCGTCGTCGTACCAGGAGATTTCGCAGTCGGACAGAAGAAGAGTCCGGTCGGGGTGCTCGCGCACCCAGAGGTCCGGCCCGAGTGTCGCGGGCAGCACCAGCAGGTCGAGTGCTCCAGTGGCTGACACCAACCTGACCGGGACCTCCGAGGGCGTCAGCCGGTACGTCGTTGAGGTCTCAGCCTGGGACTGGATTGCGACGCCGGGCGGTAGCCGGAGCTCGACCGGCATCCGGTGATCGGCGATCAGCACCAGGACTGGCGCTTCGCTCCCGGCAAGCAGGGTGAGCGGCGTGGCGGTGATCCACTCGATCATGACTCCGCCGTACTCCTGGAACACCGGCCAGCAAGCGAGGGTGCCGGGCCGGATGGTGATCGGCTCCGATGGGACGGTGGTCGGCGTCGCTCCCCCGATCTCGAACTGGACGTCCTCCAACGGATCCAGCTGCTCGTGGGCTTGATGCCAGGCCAGGAAGAGATAGCCCTTGTCGCCGTCCGACCGCACCGCCCATCGCGGCGTCGTACGGTCCTCGGTGTTCGCCGGGCGAACCTCGGGGAGCCAGGACGGTAGCTCCGTGAGTCCGGCGCCGAACGCAGTCAGGAAGGCGTGCTGGCGCCGCAGTTCGGCATGCGAGCCGTTGAGTTCGCCCGCTTCACCGATCGGCGCCTGGAAGTCGTAGCTCAGCCTCGGCAGATCGTTGGGGTAGCCAGTCGCCTGGGACTCCTGCCATCCGCCGGCTGGATTCGTGCCGCCGGCAAACATGTAGTATCCCTGCCAGGCCGAGCCGTTGCCGATCTTGCACCACGCCGGAGTCGCCACGTCGAGCGGCGCGAGAACCGGCCGGCGGTGGTACGCCGTTGCCATCCCGCCGCCGAGTTCACACGTGGCCGGCGGGAACTCCGCGCTGACAGACGCAGCGGCTGCAGACCGCTCATCGGACCGCAGATCCGCGCCGATCCCGGGATCGTCCCATTGATGGCTGAAGAAGAAGTGCTCCCGGAACGACGGGTCCCAGCCTGCATCGGAGGCAACCCAGAAGCCGTCGCCATAACCGCCGTACACGGGGAACACCTCCCCCGCCGGCAGTTGCGCTCCGCCCCACGCCGTCGCCGTCCAGAGCGGGGCGGCCAACCCCGCCCGGCGAGCCAAGGCCTTGAGGCTGCGCAGATGATCGGGCTGGTCGTAGAGCTCGTTCTCGAGCTGGATCGCCAGCAGGTCGCCGTCCGGCCCTGCTCTCCGCCCGAGATGCCCGGCCAACTGACCGAACCACTCCTCGACAAGCTCCAGATACCGCGGATCGTCGGTGCGATGGACAACGTCGGCGGCGGCGACCCAGTCCGGGAAGCCGCCGTTGCGGAGCTCACCATGGCACCACGGCCCGATCCGCAGCACCACATCGAGCCGATGGTTGCCGCAGGCATCGATGAACGCGCCGACATCGAGATTGCCGCCGAACTGCGGCCCGGCACCGTCCGGCACATGGTGCAGCCACGGCACGTACGTCGACACCACCGTCACCCCAGCGGCTACCACCGACCGGAGCCGCGCCTCCCAGCGATCCCGAGGAATCCGGCTGTAATGCACTTCCCCGGAGATCGGGATGAACGGCACCCCGTCGCGTTCCAGACCGCGGTCGGACAGGCCGAGCCCGGACCGCTGATCCACGGCGTTGGCCATTCGTGGCCGCTGCGGATCGCCCGGCCACGCGGACACCTTGATCTGGTGGGGGCTGGTCGCCATCTGCTCGCCTCCCGGCGGTTGCCGCGGCAAGCCTGGGATCGATCCCAGGCTCGATGACGTGAAAGGTCCCAGGCTCCCGCTGGGGGTGTCAAGACCCCACTGCCGCAGAGCCGGCAGCACTACCCCGGATGACCGGAATCGGCCACTCGGCCGCCGGTCCACGCGGCCGGCGGCAACTGATCTACGGTTGGTCAGGCAAGGGCAGCAGCAGTCCGCAGCGAACGGACGGAGCACGGTGGCAAGTTCTACGGACGGGCATCGCGGCAAGCGTCCGACGATCACGGACATCGCGACCGCCGCCGGGGTGTCCCGCGGCACGGTGTCGCGCGTTCTCAACAACGAGCGATGGGTCAGCGAATCCGCCCGGGACGCCGTCGAGCGGGCGATCGCCGAGACCGGCTATCGCCCCAGCAGTACGGCGCGAAGTCTGCGCGGGCGCCGGAGTCATCGGGTCGCATTCCTGATCAACGAGGGCGTCGACCGGCTGTTCGCCGACCCCAATTTCGCGGTGCTGCTCCAGGGCATCTCGGACGCGCTGCGCGAACGCGGGTCGTCGATCGTCCTGCTCATGGCCGGCAACCAGGCAGAGCGCGACCACGCTGTCGAGTTCGTCGAGGACGGCGCAGTCGACGGCCTGTTCGTCATCTCTTGGCACCAGGATCCTGAGGTCGTGGCGCGCATCGAGCGCACCGGGATCCCGCTGGTCAGCGCGGGCGAACCGCCCTCGGCCGCCGAGGTGAGCTGGGTGTCGGCCGACGACAAGGAAGGCGCCGCCCTCGCAACGCGGTACCTGCTGTCACTCGGGCGCCGCCGCATCGTCACCATCGCGGGCCCGGACCGCGGCCCGAGCGGCGACCAGCGACTCGCCGGTTACACGGAGGCGCTCAGCGGCGAGGTCGATCCCCGCTGGATCGAGGTCGGGGACTACTCACAGGCGAGCGGAGCCGAAGCCATGCTGGCCCTGCTGGACCGCGTGCCGGACCTCGATGCGGTCTTCGCCGCCAACGATGTGATGGCGGCCGGCGCGATCGAAGCCCTTCGCCAGGCCGGACGACGGGTCCCGGAGGACGTCGCCGTCGTCGGCTTCGACGACAGTACGGCGGCCACTTCCGTCGTACCGGCGATCACCACGATGCGCCAGCACTTCGACGTGATCTGCAAGACCGCCGTCGAACTGCTCACCGAACGAATCGACGGGTCTCCCCCGCGCCATGTCGTCGTACCGACCGAACTCGTGATCCGGGAATCCACGTCAAGCTGACGTGACCACGTCGATCGCGTGTCGACGGTGCTCGGCGAAGAGGGTGAGCGCGGTGTCTGCGTCTCGGGATCGGAGCGCGCTGACAAGCTCCTGGTGCTCGCGAGGGATGCACTTGAGATAGCCCTCGGTACTGAGGCCGATCCGGGTCAGCAGGAACAGGTGCACCTGGCAACGGATACCGTCCCAGGCCTCGGCCAGTCGGCGGTGTCCGGAGGCGGCGAAGACGGCGTCGTGGAAGAGGATGTCGCAGCGCACCATCTCGTGCGGGTCCTCGACTCGTTCCATCGCCGCTGCAGTTTTCGCCAGGGCGTCCAGTTCCTCGTCCGAGGCCTGGGCGATGACCTGATGAACAGCGAGGTCCTCCAGGGCGCCGCGCAGGCTGTCCAACTCGGCGACATCGTCAGCGGACAGCGTGGTGACCAAGGCGCCGCGATGCCAGGCGACCCGGACCAGACCCTCACGCTCCAGGAACCGCAGCCCTTCCCGGACCGGGCCCCGGCTGACATCCATGACGCCCGATAGTTCCACCTCGCGCAACTGCGCGCCGGGCGCGTAGGCGCCGGTGAAGATCGCCTCGCGGATCCGGTCCGCGACCTCTTCGGCCAGACCCCGGCGCCGGGCCGGAGCCACCTTGCTCTGCTCACTCATTGCTGGCTTGCACCTCCCTGGTGTCCTAATGTTAACATTACACTGTTGTCCCAATGTCAACATTGCTACAACCATCGATTGAGAGGCCCCCATGAGCGTGCTCAACTCCCCCATCCCCCGGTTCCACCTGGCCATGCCGGTCGACGACCTGGCCGCAGCGCGCCACTTCTACGGCGAGGTGCTCGGCCTCACGCAGGGCCGCAGTTCCGACAGCTGGGTCGACTGGAACCTGCACGGCCACCAGTTCGTCACCCACCTCGCCCCGGAACGCGCGCAGCGCATCCACAACCCGGTCGACGGCCACGACGTACCGGTTCCGCACTTCGGCCTGATCCTTGAAGTCGAGGCCTTCCAGGAGTTGGCCGGACGCCTCCGCGAGGCCGGCACCACGTTCGTGATCGAGCCCTACGTCCGTTTCCAGGGCCAGACCGGCGAGCAGTGGACGATGTTCCTCCTCGACCCGGCCGGCAACGCCCTCGAGTTCAAGGCCTTCGCCGACGACTCCCAGGTCTTCGCCTCGTGAAGATCTTCCAGATCGGCGCAGCCGGCGGCGTCGGCCACCGCCTCACCCAACTCCTCACCGCCCGCGGCGACACAGTGACCGGCATGCACCGCGGTCCCGCCCAGGGCGATGTTGTCAGCACCGCCGGCGGTACGCCGATCGTCGGCGACCTGATTGCTGACTCGGCCGAGACGCTCGCCGAGAAGATGCGCGGGCACGACGCGGTCGTCTTCTCGGCCGGAGCGCACGGCACCGGCATGGACAAGACCACGCTGATCGACGGTGAGGGGCTCGCGAAAGCCGCTGACGCCGCCGCACTGGCCGGTGTCTCCCGTTTCGTGCTCGTCTCGGTCTTCCCCGACGCACTGCGCGGCGGTGCGCTGGGTGAGGGCTTCGAGCACTACATCAAGGTCAAGAAGACCGCAGACGTCTACCTGACCCGCACCGACCTGGACTGGGTCATCGTCCGGCCCGGCACGCTCCTCGACACCCCCGGCACCGGCCACGTCACCGCCGGACCCGCCGTCGAGTACGGCGACATCCACCGCGACGACGTCGCCGCATTCATCGACGCCACCCTGCACACCCCAGCCTTGACCCGCACCATCGTCGAGCTCACCTCCGGCGACACCCCCATCGCCGACGCGGTCACCGCACTCACCACCTGATCTCAACGGCCCGGTCGCGCGAACCCTGGAGTTACGGTTCCTCGACCGGCGGTTCGGGCTGGTTGAGCTTGACGGTTCGGACGTCGCGGGAGATCAGGCCAGAGGCGGTGATGACGACGAGCAGTGCCCCACAGAGAAGCATCGCCGGGCGGGCGCCGAGCAGGGCAACGGCTGGGCCGGCGAGCATGAGTGCGAGCGGCGACATCAGGAGAGATCCGAGGGCGTCGTACGAGCTGACCCGGGATAGCGCGTGGGCCGGGATCTTGAGCTGGACCGTCACCGACCACAGGACAGCGATGAGGCTCATACCGACTCCGGTGAAGAAGATCGCCACCAGCACTGCGGGAAGTGGTGCATCCAGCCCCAGCAGAATGAACGGGGTCGGCATGGTGACGGCGACCGCGATCACGCTCGCGAGAATGGTTCGCTCCGGCTTCCAGCGCAGGGCGAGCACGGCACCGGCCAAAGTGCCTGCGGATTCGCAGGCCAGTAGCCAGGACCACGTCTTCGCTCCACCCAGCTCGGCGGTGACTAGCGCGGGCCCGATCACGCCGATCGCGGCGCCGTAGCAGGCGAAATGCAACGAGGACTGAAGAACGACCACCCACACCCATTCGCGGGACCGGAACTCGGTCCAGCCATCGCGCAGATCGCCGAACAGGCTCTTCCCGCTCGCTGAATGTGCGAGCACCCGGCGGGGCCGAAGGAAGGCGAACGGTGCGGCGGCGAGGAGCAGCGCGGTGCCACACCCGACAAGCGTCCAGCCGCCGCCTAGAAGTGTGACCAGGAGACCGGCCGTCACCACTCCAAGAATCCGGGCCACGTTCCGCGCGACGCCGATGATGCTGTTTGCCGCATGCAACTGCTCGACGGGCACAAGCTCGGGCACGATGGCCGCGAGAGCCGGGTTCATAACGGCGATGCCGATGCCGGACACAGCCGCGGCACCTCCTACCAGCCACCACGATGGTGCGCCCTGGACGAGCATCGCTCCGATTGACCCGAACGAGACCGCTGACAGAACCAGCCCGACCACCACCACACGGCTCCGCTGAACCCGATCGGCGATCACGCCACCGACGAGCACGAACGCCAGCAGCGGGATCGACTCGCACGCCATCACGATGGACAGCCGGGTCGGAGTACCGCCCGGCGCTGCGAGGACACCGAAAGCCAGCGCCACTGGCGCAGCAACCGACGCGAGAATCGCAACGAACCGGCCAACCAGCAGCAGCAAGAACGGCGAGTCGCGCAACAGGGCAAGATCACCGGTCGGAGCCAGCGGCTTCCAGAGCATCCAGCCCCCTGATCGTCTCCGCCCTTGCCATCACCACGGTTGCACAGCCCTCACCAAGCGCGCCATACATTTCCCGTCGAGCCACGGCAGCGGTCGGGCGGTACGCAAGCCTGTGGAACCTGGTAGGCGGGTACGCAGGCTTTGTGGGTCCTGGTGAGCGCTCCGCGGCCTTGGGAGTCCACAAAGCCTGAACAGGCCCCGCGGTCGCGGCAGCAAAGGAGGGTTCACGGAACCGTGCTGCCGCGGAGTGCCGGTTGCGGAATCGGTCTGGCGGGGGCGGGCCTGGGCG
>NZ_SMKX01000168.1 GCF_004349055.1 Kribbella antibiotica | reverse complement strand
CAACCCGGACTCGAACAACACTATCGCCGCAGCACGCTGCGACTCACTCAGCGAACTATCCACACGCATGAACTGCTCCCCGGAATCGGAACTGAGAAACCCAGTCCAACTTCCGGGGAGCAGTTCAGACTGGATGGGCATCCCCTAATGGTTGGGGGCGCGGCCGGCTAGCGGAGGACTGTGTAGTCGGACTGGACGAAGCCGGCTTTGAGGGTGCGGGTGGCGTTGTGGACGAGGGTGATGTCCTCGTCCAGGGGGCCGAAGAGGGGGAGGCCGCTGCCCAGGAGGACGGGGGCGGTGGTGATCGTGAGCTCGTTGAGGAGACCGGCGCGGAGGAAGGTTTGGATGACTTTGCCGCCGTCGGCGTAGATGCGTTGGGCGTTGCGGTCGGCGAGGGTTTCGACGAGGGCGTCGAGGGTGCGGTGGACGATGACGCGTTCGTCGATGCCGGGGTCGAGGGTGGTGCTGAGGACCTCGACGTGTTTGCCTTCGTAGGGCCAGAAGCCGAAGGTGAGGACCTTCTCGAAGGTGCCGCGGCCGAGGACGACGGTGTCGATGGCGGCCATGAACTCGTCGTAGCCGGTGTCACCGGCTTGTTCGCCGCGTTCGGTGAGCCAGTCGATCGAGCCGTCGGGACGGGCGATGTAGCCGTCCAGACTGGTCGCGATGAAAACCGCAGCATGAAAGGTCACGGCTCAAGTGTAGGCTGAGCTGGTGCTGACCCGCGTTGCTGTGGCTGGTGTGCACGGCCATGGCGCTACCCATGTCCGGAACGTTCTCCGGCTGTCCGATCGAGCTACGCTGGTTGCTGTCGCGGATCCGCGGCCGTCGGCCGATCTGCCAGCAGGGGTTGAGATTTTCGCCTCCCTCGAACAGTTGCTAGAAGCAACAAAAGTCGACGTCGTGATCATCAGTACGCCGATCCAGACGCACGTGCCGCTGGCCGCGTTGGCGTTGCGCGCCGGGGCGGACGTGTTGCTCGAGAAGCCGCCGACCGCGTCACTGGCCGAGTTCGAGGACCTGTCGGCGGTGATCGCCGAGACGGGACGCGCGTGTCAGGTCGGCTTCCAGGCGCAGGCCTCGCAGGCGACGCTGCACCTGGCGAAGGTGATGGCCGAGGGCCGGCTCGGTGAGATCCGCGGGATCAGTGCCGTCGGCAAGTGGCTGCGCACGGCCCGATACTTCGATCGTGCACCGTGGGCCGGTCGCCGGAGGCTGAATGGGATCGACGTGGTCGACGGGGTGGTCACCAATGCCTTGGGTCACTCGTCTGCGGCCGCGCTGCTGCTCGACGGCTCCACTGGCGTCGACGACGTTCGCTCGGTCGAAACCGATCTGTTCCGGGCCAATGGCATCGAATCCGATGACACCTCGACGGTGCGCATCACGACCACCCGCGGTACGCCGATCCTGATCGCGGTGACGTTGTGCGCGACGGAACACCTGGAGCCCACCGTGATAGTCCACGGCTCGCAAGGTCGCGCCGTACTCAGCTACTCCAGCGACACCCTCGAACTCCACGAAGGGTCCTGCCTGACGCGGAAAACCCTCGAGCGAACCGACCTGCTGGCGAATCTCCTCGACCATCGCGAAGATCCCGCCGTACCGCTGTATTGCCCGTTCGGGGCGACCGGTGGATTCACGCGGGTGGTGGAAGCCATTCGGCTGGCTCCGGAGCCGCGGGTGATCCCGGAAGCCTTGGTGCGCTGGGAAGGCGAGGGTCCGGACCGGCATCCCATTGTCCGGGATGTCGAGCACTGGATCGACCGGGCCGCCGGCGAATTGGCGTTGTTCAGTGAGCTCGGCGCGCCCTGGACTTAGTACTGAAGAGCGTTGTTCCGTACACCGGCCATTCGGGGTCGAGGAGGTTTTCCTCCGCGCAGTTCCGTGAATTTGTCGAGTTTGCCTTTCGAACGTGTACGAGTTTGCCTTTCGAACGTGTAAAGGTCAGGGTGGGTGGGCAGGTTCGAGACGTTTCCGGATTCGCCTCCCCCTTCGGGGCCGGGAACCGGTAGCCTCGTGCCGCCGTACCAGTCAGCCCCGCCGTCCGCGACGGAACTGCCGGAGTGCCCAAACCGGTCAGGAGACCACGTCTTGCAGGAGAACACCAGCACCACCAATGATGGCGAACTGGCGAACGTACCCCTCACCGGGGCGGACAAGGTCGCCTACGCCTTCTACGCCACGGCGGCTGCGGCCGCCCTCGTCGGTCAGGTGTGGGCCGGTGTGACCCACATCCCGTGGCCGGACGCCGGCTTCTCGACGTTCCTCAAGATCGTCCTCGTCACGCCCGCCGTGGCGGTCCTCGAGCTCGGTGGTGTCGCCACCGCCGCGCTCGCCGACCTGCGCCGCCGTAAGGGCGAGACGGCCTACGCCTACCGCGCGATGTCGCTGTTCGCGGCCGTGATCGCGGTCGTCTTCAACGTGGTCGGGCACTGGCGGCCGGAGGAGCGCTTCCTGGCGTTCGGCTTCGGTGGTCTGTCGGCGTTCGCCTACGTGCTCTGGCTGATCCACAGCTCGGCCCGCCGCCGGGACGCGCTGCGTCGCGCCGGCCAGATGGCCACCACGGCTCCGGTGTACGGCGTCGTCCAGTGGGTGCGCGAGCCGAAGGTGACGTGGCAGGCGCGGTCGCTCGCGATCGAGCACGGGTACGCGATGTTCGAGAGCCTGCACGCGGCTCGGCACCAGATCCGCAACAAGACCCGCCGGGACGCGATCGCGAGCACGGTCGCGGAGTACATCCGCTCCGAGCACCAGGACGAGCGGCTGGCGAAGATCGCCGAGACGACGTACGACCCGGACCGGCTGGCCGGCATGCTTGAGGACCGGATCAACTACGAGGTCATCACCAACAAGCTCACCAAGGCGATCTCGCCGCCCCCGGAGCCGGAGCCGACTCCTGACCCCGACCTGCGGGCAGCCGTCTGGGTTGTCGAGGGCGAGGCGCCGCGAGCGCGCCAGATCCGCGCCTCCGACACCGGCGTCTCGCTGCGTGATGAAGGCGCCTGGGGTGACGCGATGACCGGCGAGCTGATGGCCGTGGACTACCTGCCCTACGACCGCAGCAAGGACGAGTCGGTCGCCGAGGCGGTCGTGGTCGAGGACCAGAGCGAGCAGAAGCACGTCGTACAGAACGGCAAGGCCAACGGGAAGCTGAAGCCGACCGCGCCCAAGGCGAAGGTCGAGCCGGTCGTGCAGAAGCCGGCCGCGCCGTCCCCCTTCGCGGAGGCGACCGACAATGAGCCCCCGGCCCTGATCACCACCGCCAAGGACGCGAAGGCCAAGGACGCGAAGGCCGCCGACCAGTCCCCCAAGGGTGACGACGAGCCGGAGCCCACCGCCCTCGAGAAGCTGCGCTCCCGCGCCTGGGCCCTGCTGGCCGACTGGCCCGAGGACCGCGAGCGCACGGCCAAGAACCTCGCCGCCGCGATCGCCTCCAGCGAGCCGATGGCCACCCGCTTCATCCAGCAGTACGACGTCGAGCACGGCCTGGCCACGACGTCACCGAACTGAATCTGAGCAGTACCGAACTTCAAGCGGGAAGGCGCATCCAGCGCCTTCCCGCTTCAGCTTTCCCAGACCGGCACGGACGGCAACCCCAGCCGAGCCCGAGCCGCATCCGTGAGCCGCTGTACGACCGCCGTCTTCGCGGCGGTGTAGTCGAAGCCGCTCAGCCCATCTGCGGCAAGCTGGCGCTTCGCAGCGCCGTACTCGCGTACTGCGTCTGGTGTCTCGCGCAGATAGTCGCGGAGGATGCGTTGGTTGAGCCGGGCCCACGCCTCCGCCGGGAACACATGCAGGTTGTGCGTGAGCACCCCGTCGACCACGCGCGTGTACGTCCGCCGCCCAGGTGGCCCCGCCGGCTCATACGAGAACCCAAGCCCCCGCAGCTCCGCATCCCGCTCGCCAACCCTCGCCAGGTCTTTCGCACAAGCCGCAACATCGATCACCGGCTTCGCCGCCAACCCCGGTACGGCGGTACTCCCGATGTGCTCGATCTGTCCAACCGTCGAGCCGAGCGCGGTGCGAAGCTGTGCCGCTGCTGTCGCGAACTGGTCGGCCCAGGCCTCGTCGTACTCCGCGAGCAGCGTCATGGGGCGGAGAGTAGTCCGCCGAAGGTTCGGCGGTAGGCCGTCGCCGGCGTTAGAGCGTGGTGCCGGGGGTGCCGACGCCGTGGAGGAGGGTTTCGACGACCTGGGTGGCGACGGCGTCGGTGTCGAGCTCGGTGTCCGGGTTGGCATTGGCGTCCTGGCAGACCTCGTGGAGGAGGGCGTAGTAGACGCGGCGGCACCAGAGGGGGGTGATGCCGGGGCGCAGAATGTTGGCCTCGGCGAGGCGCGCGAAGAGGGCGTCGCACCGTTCGACGACGGCGGCCTGGATCCGCTCGGCCTCGTTGCCTGGGGCAAGTGCTGTGTTCATCGCGAAACCCCAGGAGAGCTTGACCGCCAAGACGTTGGTGGTCGCCTGGTAGAGGGCGATCAGGGGAGGCGTGGCCTCCGGGCGGGCCGCGTCGACGGCGTCGGCCAGCTGCTGAGCGGCCCAGGTGGTGAGGGCGTCGAGCAGGGCCTCGCGGGTGGCGAAGCGGCGGTGCACGGTGGTGCGGGCGACGCCGGCGGCGGCTGCGATCTCTTCCATCGTGGCGGTCGGCTTGCGGTTCAGGGTGCGCTCGGCGGCCTCGAGGATCGCGAGCACGGTGCGGGCGCTGTCCGCGCGCAGCCTGGTCTCGGTCATGCGCCCAGACTACTCGGCGGACGCAGTTCGGCCACTACTTGCAACATTCGTGATGCAAGTAGTACCTTCAAGAGGTCAGTTGAGATGCAACTAGGGAGAATCTGATGGATCTTCAATTGAAGGACAAGACGGCGCTCGTCACCGGTGCGAGCCGCGGAATCGGGCTGGCCGTGGTCGAGCAGCTCATCGCCGAAGGGGTCCGTGTGGTCGCGGTAGCCCGGACCAGTACGCCGGAACTGCGCACCACTGGGGCATTCGTCGTACAGGCTGATCTCGGTACGCCGGACGGGCCGGAGCGGGCGGTCGCGGCTGCCCTCGCAGAGGTGGGCGAGCTGGATCTGCTGGTGAACAACGTGGGTGGTGGTGACGGTGAGCTGGGGGCAGGCTTTCTCGACTTCGACGACGCCGCGTGGGCGGCGATCTTCGAGCTGAACTACTTCGCGACCGTCCGGGTGACCCGGGCCGCATTGCCGAGCCTGGTCCGGCAGGACGGCGCGATCGTGAACCTGTCGTCGGTCGGCGCGCGGATCCCGTCCGCGGGGCCGATGCCGTACACGACCGCCAAGGCAGCGCTGACGGCCTTCGGGAAGGCGCTGGCCGAGGAGTTCGGCCCGCAGGGTGTCCGAGTCAACACGGTGTCGCCGGCGGCCGTGCGTACGGCGCTCTGGACCTCACCCGAGGGGTACGGCGGTCAGCTCGCCGGACATCTCGGCATACCGCAGGAGCAGTTGCTGGCCGCGCTGCCGCAGCAGACCGGGATGATCACCGGCCGGTTGATCGAGCCGAGCGAAGTCGCGGCTCTCGTGGTGCAGCTGTGCTCGCCGCTGGCCGGGAGCATTACCGGCGCCGACTATCTCATCGACGCCGGTAGCTCGAAGACTGCTTGAGGCCTACTTGGTGCCGAAGTTGTAGGTCGTGGTGGAGCTGTAGGTCTGGCCGGGGCGCAGGACCGTGGAGGGGAAGTTCGGCTGGTTGGGGGAGTCGGGGTAGTGCTGGGTCTCGAAGGCGAAGGCGTCGCCTTGGCGGTAGGCCTTGTTGCCGATGCCGCGGAAGGTGCCGTCGAGGAAGTTGCCGCTGTAGAACTGCGCGCCCGGCTGGTCGGTGTGGACCGTCACCGTGCGGCCGCTCTCGGGCTCCCAGAAGCGGGCGGCGAAGCGCTGGCCGTTCGAGTCGGCTTTGCCGCCGAGGACGAAGTTGTGGTCGTAGCCGCGGCCGACAACGAGTTGCGGGTGGTCATCGCGCAGTCGGGCACCGATCGTGGTGGGCTTGTTGAAGTCGAACGGGGTCCCGGCGACGGGCGCGAGCTCGCCGGTCGGGATCAGGCCCTCGTCGACGGGCGTGTACTTCGGTGCGTTCAGCTCGAGCACGTGGCCGTCGATCGAGCCACTTCCTTCGCCGGCGAGGTTGAAGTACACGTGGTTGGTCAGGTTCACGATGGTCGGCTTGCCCTTGACCGTTGCGTGGTAGTCGATCCGCAGGTTGTCGGACTTGTCGAGCGTGTACGTGACGGTCGTGGTCAGCTCACCAGGGAAGCCCATCTCGCCGTCCGGGCTGACGTAGCTGAACGCGACGCCGACCGCCTTGGACGACTGCACGGTCTTCGCCGACCAGACCCGCTTGTCGAAGCCCGTCGTACCACCGTGCAATGCGTTCTCGCCGTTGTTGATCGGGATCTGGTACGACGTCCCGTCGATCGAGAACTTGCCCTTCGCGATGCGGTTTCCGTAGCGGCCGATCGTGGCGCCGAAGTACGGGCTGAGGGCCGCGTAGTCGGGCAGGTTGTCGAAGCCCAGACTGATGTTCTTCACCCGGCCGCGGCGGTCCGGTGTCTCGACGCGCTGGATGGTGGCACCCCAGGTCAGCATCGAGATGGTGACCCGGCCGTTCGAGAAGGTGTAGACATCCACCTTCTTCCCGTCCGGCGTGGTCCCGAACGGGTCTTTGCGGATCTCCAGCTTGCCGTGATGTGCGCCCATGGTGGCCAACCTATCCGGCGCGGCGGTGGCGTCGGCGGTGGTGCTCAAGGCGCCCGCGGCGGCAGCGCCCAGGCCGAGGGCTCCGGCCGTCCGCAGTACCGAACGGCGAGGCAGGTGATCGGGCATCGCATTCCCCTCACTGAGTCGACAACGGCGGCGGGAGCGTTTCCACACCGCCTCGCGCACTGTAAGCATCCCGGCACAGTGTTTGGAATAGTTCGGAACGGTGTGAATTCGTCCGACCTCTCCAACGTTGTGAAAGTCTCCGGCTCGCGCTGACCGGATCCGTCCGCTGCGCGCCGGGATCAGACCTCCTCAAAACCGCGACAGTCCGTGACGATGGACCCATGAGCCGAACCGCACTTCTCGTCGTCGACGTCCAGGAATCCTTCCGGGTCCGCCCCAGCTGGCAGCTCGTCAACCACCCCGACATCGCCGATCGCGTCGGCCGCCTGGTGGTCGCCGCGCGTGCCGCCGGGGACCTGGTCGTCTGGGTCCTTCACACCGAACCAGGCACCGGTACGACGTTCGATCCGGCCACCGGCCACGTCCGGCTGATCGAGGGTCTGGAGCCGATCGAGGGCGAGCCGCTGATCGCCAAGACCGCGCACAACGCCTTCACCACCACGAACCTGCAGCAGCTTCTCGTCCAGCACGGCGTCGATCACGTCGTCGTCAGCGGCATCCGCACCGAGCAGTGCTGCGAGACGACCACCCGCGTCGCCTCCGACCTTGGGTACGACGTTTCGTTCGTCACCGAGGCCACTGCGACCATGCCGCTGCCGCACTGGACCCTGCCCGCGGATGCGACCAACGAGGAGATCCTCGCCGATCCTCGAACCCTCTCGGCCGAGTCCGTCACCGAACGTACCGAATACGCTCTCGCGGGACGGTTCGCCACCATTCGGACGATCGACGAACTGGCCGCCGTAACCGTGTCATCCTGACCGGATGGGGAGTATCCGGGTCGTCTTCGTCCTGGTGCCGAAGCTGCACCTGCTGGACCTTGCCGGGCCGGCACAGGTCTTCTCGACCGCTGAAACGCTCGGCTACGGCTACGAGCTGACCTATGTGGCCGAGGCTGACGAGGTCATGACGGCTCAGGGTGTGCCGCTGAAGACGCAGCCGGAGTGGCCGGAGCTCGGTCCCGACGACCTGATCGTCGTACCGGGCTGGCGGTCGCCGCGGCTGCTGCCGGTGCCGCCGATCGGGCCGGAAACCCGGCAGCGGCTGCGCGATCATCATGCCGCCGGGGGATCGGTCGCGAGTGTCTGCTCGGGGGCAGACGCTCTCGGCGCGGCCGGACTGCTCGACGGTCGCCGCTACACGACCCATCACGACCTCACCGAGATGATGGCCGCGCGCTACCCGCGGGCGACCATCGTCCGCGATGTCCTGTACGTCGTTGATGACCGCGTCATCACCTCGGCCGGCATTGCCAGCGGCATCGACCTAGCCCTGCACCTCGTCGCGGGTGCGCGCGGCGCCGAGGCGGCTGCCCGAGTCGCGCGCGAGATGGTCGTCTATGCCCGCCGCAACGGCGATGAACTGCAGGAGAGCGCGATGCTCCGGCATCGCGGTCACCTCAGCGATCTCGCGCATCGCGTCCAGGACGTCATCGACGCCCGGTACGCCGATCGCTTGCTGCTCTCGGATCTTGCCGACCAGGTCTGTGTCAGCGAACGGACGCTGACCCGGATGTTCACCACCGCCACCGGTCTTACTCCACTGCGCTACCAGCAACTGCTGAGGTTGGAGCGGGCCGAGCACCTGATCGGTCACGGGAGCACGATCGAGGCCGCGGCTCGTGCGGTCGGTTTCGAGGACGCCCGGATGCTCCGGCGATTGCGCTCCCGCACGTGACCTGCAGCTTGTGGAAACCTCCGCTTGACTAAGCCCCTGGTCGCCTAATATTCGGGGCATGGAGACCCCGATTCCGAACTCGGCCGCGGATCCGCACGAGTTCCCGACCACCGAGGACGGCTGGTTCGAGTACAACCGCTGGCTGGTCAAGCACGGCCAGAAGATCGTCGCTCAGCTCTCCTCCGGAATCACCGGCGAGGAGCTCGCCGCGGTCCGCCGCGAATGGGACGCGGTCTCCGGCCTGACCGATGTCGCAATGCGCGAACACCGCCGCTTCCGCCAAGCGCAGATGGAGGCGGAGTACGAGCAGTACACCCAGAAGCTGGCCAAGGACATCCGCGAGAACTGGGCCGACCCGAAGTCCATCCGGCCACCGCGTGATCCGCGGCGGCATCTGCTGACCGCATTGGACTTCGACGGGGAGCCTGGCAGTGGGGTGGACGAGGGGATGACCGCCGGCCACGCCGTGCCGCTCGATGATCGGGCCCAGCTGCTCGTCGAGGCTGCCCGTGGGATCGGCGACCCCGAGGATCCGCTCGTCGCCCGGGTGCCACGCAGCCTCGTGTTCGCCCTGACCGAGGTGCTCGAAGAGTTCGCGGCCCGGCTGATGCGCGATCAGATCGAGGGCCGTCTGATCGGTGGCGATCGCTATATCCAAGGGGTCGTCGACTTGAAGGCCGACCTGGAGAGCAGGAAGTTCCATGACGACTGAGCGTCCGCCGCTGGGCAACCGGCCGCTCCGGATCTTGAATGTCGGTCTTGGCTGGGCGTCGACCACTGGTGGCCACACGGTCACCCGGGAACTGTCGATCGGCCAGGCCCAGGCTGGGCACCAGGCGTACGTCTGGCTCCCGCAAGCAGTCCAGACACCCGACATCCCGAACCTGAAGCTCCTGCACCCGACAAACCCGGAGCGCTGGCCGGACCTGACACAGTCCGACACCGCGCAGTTGGCGACCCAGCAGCAGATGCTGCTCAGCCGTGATGGGCTGCCCGACGATATCGATCTGATTGTGGGGCACGCTCGTTTCACCGGCGACATCGCGCTCGAACTGCGTGACCGCTACTACCCGAACGCCCTGACTGCCTATGTCATGCACATGTCGCCGGAGGAAGGTAGCCGGGCTCGGCACGGCGACGGTACGCACGCCGATCTGAAGGCCCGCGAGGACACCGAGCGGATGCGTCGCGCCGACCTCACCGTCGGAGTCGGTCCGTTGATCGCGGAGGAGTCCGGGAAGCTACTCCAGCGGGACCGCCTCGAGAAGCCGTTGCACGAGCTCATCCCTGGCGTGGTGGCGCTGGATCCGCCGCTGTACCGCTCGTTCCAGCGGCGGTACGAGTTGCTTCTGACCGGCCGGATGGACGATCTGCTCAAGGGCGGGCCGGAGGCCGTGCAGATGGTCAACGAGCTGCGCGGACGGGGCGTCCCGGTCCACCTGTCGATGCGTGGTGTTCCGCCGGCGCGGCTTGCCGACGAACAGAATAAGGTCAACCGCCTGAGCGGGGGCGCGGTCCGGCTGCGTCAGTTCACGAACGACTCGGCCGAACTGATGCGCGACTACAACGGTGCGGATGCGTTCATCATGCCGTCCCATCACGAGGGATACGGCCTGGTGGCTAGCGAGGCGGCCGGCGCCGGCGTACCGATTCTGGTCGACAAGATGAACACCGGCATGGGGATGTTCCTGGCCGACGAGGACCGAGTGCCGCGCGAGCTGGGCCAGGGTTCGGTTGTCCCGGCCTCTAGCTACAACACGAAAGTGTGGTCCGATCGGCTGCAGGAGATGCTGGCGAACCTTCCCCAGGAGCGGGAGCGCGCGCTGGCGCTGCGGGAGCATCTGACCACGAACTACAGCTGGCAGAAGGCGGCCGAAGGGCTCGTCAACAGCGCGCGGATCGTGCATGACGGACCTGACTACTCGGTGATGGATCCCGAGTTGAGGAACGCGATCCGGCTGGGGCTTCAGATGCCTGTGCAGAAGAAGGCGGTCGAGGGGTCGCAGGGCGAGCGGCCGAAGCGGGATCACAAGCCGGGTCCGGACACCGGTCTGAGCAGGTGACCGAGCGGGCGGGACGGCGTACCGTCCCGCCCTTCGGGTGTTACTTCGTCTTGAACGCCGCGGTCAGCTTGGTGACCGCAGTGTGAAGCTGGCCGGACAGCGCCAAGTGCTCGGAATCCGAGGTCAGCTTCGAGGTGGGCTCGGTCAGGTTCTGACCGATCTTGTTCTGGGCGATCCACCGGGCCGCGCCGACCACGGCGTCATCCTCGGCGAAGCCGTCCACCTTCGTGCGCTCCAGGTACTTCGCGGACTGTTCCAGCGCGGCCAGGGCGATGATTGCCTTCGGCCCCGACCAGTCCTTGGTCTGGAGAGCGATCTCCGCCGCGACTGCGGCGGCGAGTGCGTACGCGTCGTGCTTGCGTAGCAAGGCATTCCGGGCGTCGGTCAGCTTCTGCCGAGCCGCCGCCTGCGTGGTCAGACCCCACCCGTACGGGTACTGCGGGTCGTACGACGCGTCGCCGACGTTGATCGGCTCTTGAGCCTCGCTCTTCGGCCAGCTCACCGGCAGTCGGCCACTGAACGGCTTCTTGCCGAACAGTACGTCGGCCACGCCGGCGCCCTCGGTGCCCGGCAGCCACGACGCGACCAGCGCGTTGATCTTGCCAAGCTGATCGGCGACCACCTGCGGCCGCCCGGACACAGTCAGTACGACGCACTTCATCGCACCGCAGACCTTGTCCACCGCGGCCTTGTCGGCAGGCGCCAACACCTGGTCGTGGCCGTTGCCCACGTCGCCGACACCTTCGGCGTACGGGCGTTCGCCGACTACGACGACACCGACGTCGTGACCCTCGAGCGGTGCCGTGGCATCCGCGCTGAAGGTGGCCGTCGGCACGACCTGCTTGATGCCGTCCAGGATCGTCGTACCGGTGGTGGTGGGGCCGGACTTGCCCTGCCAGGTGATGCTCCAGCCGCCGAGCTGGTTACCGAGGTCGTTGGCGTTGCTACCGGCGACATAGACCTTCGAGGTCGATGCCAGCGGCAACAAATTCCCCTCGTTCTTCAGCAGTACCTGGGACTTTGCCGCGGCCTCGCGCCCGACCGCCCGGTGCTTGGCCGAGCCGACCGTGTTGAGCTGCGTCGGGTCGGAGTACGGGTTCTCGAAGAGACCGAGCTTGAACTTCTCGCCGAGGATCCGGCGGACCGCGTCGTCGACCCGGGCCACTGTCACCCGGCCGGCGCCGATCTCGTTGGTCAGTCCCTGCGTGAACTCCACGTACCGCGACGGCACCATGATCATGTCCAGACCGGCGTTGATCGAGGTCCGGATGTCGCTCACGTAGTCACCCGGCAGCTGGTCGATCGCTGCCCAGTCGCTGATCACGAAGCCGTCGAAGCCCATCCGCTGCTTCAGGACGCCGTTGATCAACTCGTCGTTGCCGTGCATCTTCACCGGCGTCGCACCGTCGATCGACATGCTGGAGAACGACGGCATCACGGTACCGACACCGAGGTCGACCGCCGTCTGGAACGGCGCCAGGTGGAGCCGCTCCAGCTCTTCGCGGGTGACCTTGGTGATGCCCTGGTCGAGCTTGTAGCCACCGGTGGTCGCCGACCCGTACGCCGTACCGCCGTCGCCGGCGTAGTGCTTCGCCGACGCCAGGACGCGGTCCTTGTTCTTCAACTGGCTGCCGTCGGCCTTGCCCTGCATGCCGGTGATGACGGTCGACATCGAGTTCACCAGTGCCGGGTCCTCGCCGTAGCCCTCGTACGCACGACCCCAACGGTCGTCGCGGACGACGCACACACACGGCGCGAAGTCCCACGGAACGCCGGTCGCACGAACCTCGGTCGCCGTCACCTCACCAGTACGGCGAGCAAGGTCCGGATCGCGAGTCGAGCCCAGGCCGATGTTGTGCGGCAGGATCGTCGCGCCGATCACGTTGTTGTGCCCGTGCACCGCGTCGACACCGTAGATCAGCGGGATCTGTAGCCGGGTCGCCTGGGCGCTCAGCTGGAAGTTGTCGATCATCGCGGCCCACGAAGCCGGGGTGTTCGGCGTCGGCACCGAGCCGCCACCGGACAGCAACGACCCGAGCGCGTACGTCGCGATGTCGCTGCGGGACTTGAGTGCGTTCCGTTCGGCCTGGGTCATCTGGCCGACCTTCTCGGCCAGCGTCATCCGGGCGAGCAGGTCGTCGACCCGCTTCTGCACCGGAAGCTTCGGGTTCAGGTACGGCAGGTCGTGAGCGTCGATGACGACGACCGGCTTGGTCTGCGGCGACTTCGCGCCGGTGACCGTGAGCTCCACCGGAATGGTCTCCGCGACCTCGGCGGTCTTGTCCTTCTTCGTCGCGACCGTGATGGTCTGGGTCGCGCCGGACGCCGTACCGACCGGGAAGGTGAGCGTGCCGGTGGCCGGGACGAAGTCGTCGGTGCCGGCGGTTCCGTTACCGGCGGTGTAGGCGACGGTGACCGGCTCCTCCAGCGGCGTGTCACCGGTGGACGTCACAGCGACCTTCACCTGGGCGCTGCCGCCCTCCTTGACCGGGTAGACCTCGGCGTTCGTGCTGACGCTCGCCTTGAGGGCCGGGTCGGCCTTGCCGTAGGTCTCGACCTGGTCGATCTCGAACTTGCCCGGCGAACCCGCCGGCATCGTGAACGCGTAACCCCACATGTTGGTCAGGTTCAGGATCTGGTCGATCCCACCAACCGGTTGGTAGTCGCCGCGGTAGACGAAATCGCTGAACGGGATCTCGACCTGCTGCCAGCCCTGCCAGTCGTCGGTGAAGCTGGTGTTCCACAGCTCCGACGCCTCGGCGTTCGCGCCGCCGTCCTTGATCTCGAAGAAGATCCGCTTCCCGGTGCCGGGCTCGGTCTGGACGGTGTTCTGGCCGTACCACCAGAACCGGATGCCCTTGAACGCCGACCAGTTACCAGGGTTCTGGTCGAAGGTGATGTCGTGCGTGAAACCGCCCCAGCCACTCACGTCGTACGTCCCGTGCAGGACTGAGCCGCCTGCCGGTGCGTCGGCGCGAGTCTGCAGCGACATCGTCGGTGGGTCGTCGGCGTCACTGCCCCAGCCGAAGATGCCGGGGTTCGGCGGTGAGGCGAACGGCTCGGCTCCCTCGAAAGCCGCGAGCGTGAGGGGCGACGGGTCGACAGCGACGGCCGGACCGGCCACGAGCGTGCCGGCCAGCAGCGCGACGGCTGCTACTACTGCCGTTCGTCGTCTAGAGGTGCGGGCAATTGGCCACCTGGGCATGGGCGACTCTCCTGAGCTCAGCGCGGGCGCGCGCCCGCGTCGCGCCCGACTCTGGGCGCTGCGGCGCCCCAGATCAAGGGGTAGCCGGTTCCGGAACTAGAGCGCTCTCATGGTCCACCTTTCGACGTGGATGTAAAGGCCAGGCGTGTTCGGCCACTTTTCTTGTGCTCGCCAGAACCCTCTCTTATGCTCACATATGGAGATTCATCTTCGATATATCGAAACTTTGGCCCTTTCGCCGTCCTCCCGGAGCGCCCGATGCCGAACCTGCCCAGACGTCACTTCCTCGCCCTGACCGGCGGCGCTGCCCTCGCCGCTGGTCTGACCACGACTGCCCAGTCCGCCGCGGCGACTGGTCAGGGCACGCTCGCCGGTCTGCCGGACACGATCCCGAACCTGCAGGAGTGGACACCGGGCTCCGGTGCGCAGTACGTCGTACCGGCGGCGGGCCAGCCTTTTCGCATCATCGTCCGGGCCGCCGACGCAGCCCAGGTGGCCCGCGCGAAGGTGATCCTGCAGGAGGACCTCGCGAAGGTCTTGAACCGCACGATCACGGTGGAGACCCAGGACACCCCGGCCCCGGCGGCCGGTGATCTGGTGCTGAGTCTGGGCGCGCCGCCGAACCAGAACCTCGAGGGGTACGAGATCGAGGTCGGCGCGGCGCTCCGGCTGCGCGGTACGGCGGCCGGTGTCATCCACGGCGCGCAGACCGTGATCCAGTGGCTGCGGCAGGCCACGACCGTGCCGCCCGGGCTGGTCCGGGACTGGCCGAAGTACAAGGACCGTGGCTTCCTGGTCGCGAACTCGGCCCGGCACTACACGATGGAGTGGTGGAAGGGACAGATCAACGAGCTGGCCTACCTGAAGATGAACCTGTTGTGGGTGTACGTCGGATACGAGTCGACGACATCACTCGCGCAGCTGAAGGAGATCGCGGCGTACGCGAAGAAGTACAACATCGCGCTGGTTCCGCAGGTCAACATGCCGGGGCACATGGAGCGGCTGCTCCAGCCCGGGATGGGGTTGCCGGACCGTGGCGATCTCGACCTCAGCAAGGACGAGGTCTACCCGTTCGCCCGCGGCCTGTTCGAGAAGTACCTGGACGAGTTCGAGACGCCGTTCTGGCACCTCGGGGCCGACGAGTACCTGACCCGGCTCGACGGGGACCCGAACTTCACCGTCGAGTACGCCCGGTATCCGCAGCTCGGGCAGAGCGCCAAGCAGCGGTACGGCGCAGCCGCGAACCCGGTCGACATCTTCACCGGGTTCCTCAACCAGATGAACGAGACGGTCCGCGCGCACAACAAGCAGCTCCGGGTCTGGAGCGACGGCCTGCTCAGCAACATCAACAAGGCGCCGCTGAACCAGAACATCATTCTCGAGCACTGGGTGACCTGGCCGGGTCGCAAGACCCCGACGCAGCTGCTCAACGAGGGCTACCAGGTCTCCAACTCCAACGGCGACTTCCTGTACTACGACCCGCCGAACCTGCCGGACTTCCCCGGCCGCATCCCGAGTGCGGAGGCGATCTACGACCGGTTCCACCCGGGCGTCTTCCCGGGGAACGAGATCGTCGACCCGAATCACGCCGGCCTGCGCGGCGCCAAGCTTCACCTGTGGACCCTGCCGGCCACGGAGGCCGAAGAGATCCAGTCGAACGGGCTGCGCCAGCCGTTCCGCTCGCTGGCGCAGATCCTGTGGGGATCGCCGTTCCCGTACGCGCGCTACGCCGACGGCTTCCCGGGGCGGATCAACCGCGTCGGCCGCCCGCCGCAGTACCCGGTGGGCCGGCGGAAGATCTCGCCGGTGAACGGTGCCACCACGGTCTGGCCGCAGCGCAAGCCGCAGGTGGTGTTCTTCGACGACATCGATCCGGCGTCGGTGCAGCTCCGTGAGGGCGGCATCGAGGCCGGTACTCCGGGGCGGACGACGTTCGACGCGGCGACCAACACAGCGACGTTCACCCCGAATGCGCCGTGGCGGTACGAGCAGACCTGCTCGATGAGTTTCCAGGCCCGCGACACCGCCGGGCAGTGGATCAGCGGTCAGTGGAGCTTCAAGGTCGCGAAGCGGCCGAGTATCGCCTACCCGCGGTCGCTGTTCAACGAGGAGGACGGGCCGGCGGTCGAGTGGTACACCGATTCCCGCGAGACCGAGCTCGGTGTCCGGTTCCGGGTCGACCGGCCGGGGCTCGTCAAGGGCGTGAAGTTCTACAAGGCGCCGGGGGACGGCGACGTCCACACCGGAAGTCTCTGGTCGCCCGCGGGCGACAAGTTGGCGACGGCAACATTCCCTGAGGGGAGCAAGGCAGGCTGGCAGGAGGTGCTGTTCGCGCAGCCGGTCCATATTGATGCTGGCGGCAACTACACGGTCTCGTACCACTCGCCGACCGGAACGTTCGGGTACAACCACAACTTCTTCAACGGTCACAGCCAGGACAACGGTGTGCTGCACGCGCCGGCCGGGAACGGCTTCTTCTCCTACGGGCCGACGTCGTACCCGACCGAGTCCTACCTGAACACCAACTACTGGGCGGACGTGATCTTCCAGCCGGATACCTACGCGCTGTGGAACGTCGGGGATGCGCCCACATTCGGTGCGACCGAGCCGTCGTCGCTGGAGATGGGCGTGAAGTTCAGCAGCACAAAGGCCGGCAAGGCGCACGGGGTGCGGTTCTTCAAGGGGACCCACAACACCGGCGCACATGTCGGAACGCTGTGGACGGCGGCCGGTGTGAAGCTGGCGACCGCAACCTTCACCGGTGAGACGGCCGGCGGCTGGCAAGAGGTGCGATTCGCACAGCCCATCACGATCACCACGGATACGGAGTACGTCGTTTCCTACAGCTCGGCTGGTGGATTCAGCGCGACCGACGGCGGGCTGGCCGCTGCGCGGTCGAACGGTTCGCTGACGACCAGCGGTCCGGGACTCTTCGCCGTACAGTCGGGTCAGTTCCCGACACAGAGCTACCAGAACCGTAATTACTTCGCCGATGTGGTGTTCTCTGAAGGATGACGACTCTGACTGATGCGCTGATCACCGAGGTCGAGGTGATCGTGCTGGACAACGGGATCGAGTACGGGACGCGGCTCGGCGACGACGAGCGGGCCGGGCCCCGGCACACCTGCCTGATCCGGGTGGCGACCGATGCCGGCGTCGAGGGGTACGGGGACGTGGACTCGCACCCGTGGGTGGTGAAGTCGATCGTGGAGGCGGTCTCACACATTCCGGCGTTCTGCGCCGGGCTGCGCGAGGCCGCTGTCGGCCAGAGTGTGTGGGACCGGAACGCCTTGTGGGAAAGGCTCTATCAGGCCTCTTGGTACCACGGTCGACGCGGGCCGGCGCTGCATGCGCTGAGCGGGATCGACTTGGCCGTGTGGGACATCTGCGGGCGGTTGTCCGGTCAGTCGATGGCTTCCTTGCTCGGCGGTCGGCGCCGGGATCGCGTGCTGGCGTATGCGAGCACGCTGTTCCGCGAGACGCCGGACGAGATGCGCGCGGCGACACGTTCCTATCTGGACCGTGGGTTCCGCGCGATCAAGTTCGGTTGGGGTCCGTGGGGATCCGAGGGGTCTCGCGCATTGCTGGCCGCCGCCCGCGCCGAGGCTGGGCCCGACATTCGCCTGATGGTGGACGGCTACCTTCCGGGCGACTTCAACGCCGTACGGCGATTTGTCAGCAGTCTCGAGGACCTGGACCCGTACTGGGTCGAGGAGCCGTTTCCCGCGGATCGACCGCGTGATCTGGCGCGGCTGGGCCGGGAGACCGGCCTCACCATCGCGTCGGGTGAGCAGCTCGGCGGCGACGAGTTCAACGAGTTGCTGGCCGAGCCGGGGGTCAGCGTCATACAGCCTGACCTGTCCCGCTGCGGTGGCTTCACCACCCTGCAGTCCCTGGCCGCAGTCGTCGCCCGCGAGGGCCGCCGCATCGTCCCGCACGCCTGGACCTCGCCGTTGCTCACCGCCGGCACTGTCCAAGCCGCCGCCTGGCTGCCCGACCCGGTGATGGTCGAATACAACGTCTCCTCGGCCCCCATCAGCCGAGACCTGGCTCCCGCCCTACCCCTGGTGGACGGCCACGTACACGTCCCATCCGGCCCAGGCGTCGGGGTAGACGTCGATCCCGAGGTCGTGGCGAAGTACCGCATCGCCTAGCCCCGCCCGCCTCCCGCC
>NZ_SMKX01000167.1 GCF_004349055.1 Kribbella antibiotica | reverse complement strand
CCCCTGGGTCCACTGACCCCACCTCCACCGCCAGGCCAACATCCCATCCGCTCCCCCGCACCCGCTCCACCAGCTCAGCAACATCCCCCAAGCCCGCCACTGGCTCCACCGGCTGCTGTGGATCATCGCGCAGCACACCAAGGATCCGCCGGGTATCCCCGAGTGCCTGCCGAGCGTACGCACCAATCGTCTCCAGCGCCGCCACAGCAGCCGCGGCCCCATCCACACCAGTGTCCTCAGCCCGCGCCCCATCTCCCACGGCGGGAGCCGCGGCGGCGTACCTACCTCCGTCTGCTTGGGCTATTACTACGGCCAAGGAGTGGGCAACCACGTCGTGCATTTCGCGAGCTATGCGGGCTCTTTCGGCCAGCACTGCCAGTTCACGTTGGGCGTCGACCTGCGAGCGACGGAGTCGTTGCATAGTGCCGACAGCCCACGCCGCGATCACCATGCTCGCCAGGAACGCACCAATCACCAGGTGCGCCACCAACGACTCCCGCAGCCGCGGCCACTCCACACCGCCGAGCACCGCACCCACCAAGCCAGCGAACAGACCAGCCCGGCTCGCCCAGCGTGGTCCGTAGGCGGCAACCGCATGAACAGCCAGCGGCACTGCGACATCAGCCGGTACGGCGCCTACTGTGCCGCGGACGGTCAGCCACTGCGCCAGCGCGACAAGCGCGGTCGCCGCCAAGCACCACACCGGCCAGCGTCGTCGTACGACTAAAGGAACCAGCAACAACGTGGTGAACAGGAAGTAGGGGCCCTCGGCATGGACCACGCGGCCGAAGACCACGGCCAGCGCCAGCAGGACAGCTGCGAGGGCGGTATCGACGGCGTGCGAGTGGGTTCGCGCCCATGCTTCGATCCGCTCGCCTCGCACAGTCGCAAGCATAGGCGCGAGTATAGGGTGGCCTAACTTTTTCGCTCCCGGCGACGAGCCGACCACGCGCTGCCGATGACCGGCGAAAACAACATCTCGACGCCACCCCAGGACGCTCGTTGTTCAGCTTGCGTTTGCCGAATGGCAGTCCTCGCCACGAGAGGATCAGACGTTCCGCTTACAGCGTCCAAGGAGCTCCATGTCCGTCGATCGTCGTTCCGTCCTGCGTGGCGCCGCTGCCGGGGCCGCCGGTGTCGGTTTCGCCACCGCTGGTTCCATGCCGACCCTGGCCGAGGCCACGCCGGCTTCCCACGGCCACCACTCGCCGTTCCCGCAGCACAAGCCGTTCCCGCCGCTGCTGGACGACCCGGCCGGTGTGCTCGCGCTGCCGGCGGGATTCAAGTACCGGATCGTCACCAAGGCCGGTGAGACCAAGCTGAAGTCCGGGCAGCCGACACCGGATGCGCACGACGGCAACGCCGTGTTCCCCGGCGGCCGGCACGACGCCTACCGACTGATCCAGAACCACGAGATCAGCGGCAACAGCGCCCTCGGCGTACCGCAGATCGCGGGCACCGTGTACGACACCGGCGTCGGCGCAGCCGGTGGCTGCACCGTCATCTCGGTCGACCGCAACGGCAAGAACCTCGGCGAGTGGGTCGCCATCTCCGGCACCCTCACCAACTGCGCCGGCGGCCACACGCCGTGGGGCACCTGGATGACGTGCGAGGAGACCGAGAGCAAGGCCAACGGCACCACCCGGCTGAAGGACCACGGGTACGTGTTCGAGGTCTGGGGCGACGGCGAGACCGCGCACCCGGTCCCGCTGAAGGCCCTCGGCCGCTACGCCCACGAGGCGCTGGCGATCGACGAGGACCGCGAGCACATCTACCTGTCCGAGGACGCCTCCGGCCCGAACGGGTCGTTCTACCGCTGGTCCGCCCCGCGCGGGTACCAGCTGAGCTCGCGCAGCTGGAAGGACCTGCAGGACAAGGACTTCGGCACCCTCGAGGCGCTGGCCATCCTGGGTGACGACGGCAAGCCGATCCCGGATGTCGCCTACCTGACCTCAGCCCAGCTGCTGCGTCCGTTCCGGGTCGCGTGGGTGAAGGTTCCGGACCGCGACGCCGCCACCACCCCGGTGCGCAAGCAGTTCACCGATGGCCAGATCACCCGCGGCAAGAAGTTCGAGGGTGTCTACGGCACCAAGCACGGCGCGTACGTCGTGAACTCGTACGCCGCCTCCGGTACGGCGGATGTCCCGGTCGACGGCGTCCCGCACGACGGCATGGTCTGGTTCTACAACTACGAGAACAAGACCATCCAGCTCGTCACCTACTTCCCGGAGAGCGCCGCCGCGAACAAGGGTGCGGACGCCAAGTACCAGGACTACAACTTCGACGGCCCGGACAACGTGACCGTCACCCCGTGGGGTTCGCTGATCCTCGCCGAGGACGGCCAGGCCGCCAGCCACGTGCTGAGCGCCGTACCGGGCGGTCCGACCTACGCGATCGCCCGGAACCAGCTGAACGACTCGGAGTTCACCGGGCCGGCCTTCTCGGCCGACGGCAAGGTGCTCTTCGTCAACATCCAGGACCCGGGCATCACGCTGGCCATCACCGGCCCGTGGCGTGACTACCTGGGCTGAGCATCACCCACTGCACCGGCTGGGCTTCGCCTTACGGCGTGACCCAGCCGGTCAGGATGGTCGGTCCGTCGTCCGCGACGAAGACCAGGCGGTAGGGCACCTTCGGCAGCGGCTTCAGTACGACGAAGCCGAGCTCGTCGACCCGTCCGGTCGCCAGTACGCCGGAGTCGGTGCGCGCGGTGATCTCGCCCGCGGCCGGTGGGTCGAGCTGGCCGAGCAGCCCCTCCGGGGTGAGCTCGATCTCGATCGTCCAGCCGTCCGAGGCGAACGTCAGCGACCGAAGCGTCGCGCTCTCCGCCGAGCGGACCGGGGCAGCCTCGAGGCCGGCCCAGGCCGAGTCGTAGGTGAGCGCGGCCAGTTCGGCATCGATGGTCCGCCAGGCGAAAGCCGCCTTGCCTGCCTCGACGAATGCGCGTGGCACCTCCTGCTCGGTCACCAGCGCATCGCGCAGTACCTCGAGCAGCTGGCCGTCGTCGTTCCAGTCGGTCTCCGTCACCCCACTCACCTCCTCGTTCCCGTGCTTTTTCCCGTGTTTGTTCCGGAGTCGTCGGCCAATCCGGCCAGCGCCGGTGTCCGTCGCAGCCGCTCCAGGCACCGCGCCCGGTTCGGGCCGATACTTCCCACCGGCATCGCCAGCTGCCGGCTGATCTCGTCGTACGGCGTCGGTGGGTCCTTCGTAATCATTGCCAAGAGCAACTGACAGCGCTGGGACAGTTGCCCGAACGCGCTGCGCACAATCGTTCGTTGTTCATGCCGGAGCACCTCCTCCTCCGCCACGGCCGGCTCCACCGCATCACGCTGCTCGGCGGGGTCGACCGGGTCGACCCGGCTGGCCGCACGCAGCAGGCGGAAACACTCCCGTTGCGTGGTGGTTGCGATCCAGCCGGGAAGAGCGGCGGGCTCCCGGAGGGTGGGCAGGTGTTCGATCAGGCGCAACCAGACGCCCTGGCCGACATCGTCGATATCCGCAGGCGTCAGCCGGTACCGGCGTCCGATCCCCCAGATCAACGGTGCATACCTCTCGACCAGTTCGTCCCACGCGCCCTTGTCCCCGTCGACCGCCCTGTTCACCAGAGCGACAACGACCGGATCGTCCCGCATGCCCCTTCTCCTTCCCCCGATATAACCTCGGAGCGACCTGGGTCGCCTGTTGATACAACAATCACTCAAGCGCCGAGCGCGACGAACGACCGGCCGGCCGCATCCGCCACCGGATCCGTGCCCACCGCCGTCCGGGCGAGGGCGAAGGCCTCGGCCAGTGTTCGGCCCGCCTGCAGATGATCGTGCAAAGCGGTCATCAAGGGAACCGTAGCGGGATCATTGACCGGCACGACACTCGCGAGGATGCCGGCCGCGCCCAGCGGGACCAGGCTGCTGGTCAGCCCGAGCAGCTCGTCGGCACCGACCGGCTTGGCCAGCCCGGAGTCGCAACTCGACAACACCAGCCGGTACGGCGCTCGCCGCAGCCGCTCGAAGTCATACACGGTCAGCGGCCCGTCATCGAGCCGCAGTGAGGAGAACAGCGGACTGTCCGCCCGGAACGTGCCGTGCGCGGCGATATGTGCGATCCAGGCGCCGTCCAATTCCTTCAGCACGCGTTCCGCCGTGGCTGTGCCATCCCGCAGTACGACGGCGTCCGGGTACTGCTCAGTCAGCCGGTTGATCTCCGCGCGCCCGGCGGTCAGCCCCGGCCCGAGCACCAGCACGACCCGGCGATCCGAAGGCGGCCGCAATCGCCGCGCCCGCAACCACATGGCCGCCGACGGCACAACATTCACCGGCCGGTCAGCGAGCGCCGGGATGAGCGCCCAAGGAACCGCCTGCAGACTCGCCGGCGGCACCATCACGACGGCGCGGTCGCCCAGCACCTTCTGCACGGGCCCCAGGATCGCGTCGCCCAATCTCGCGCCCAAAACCTCCAACGACGGCCCGGTCCGCGACCGCCCGTGCGCCAACCACCGCAACCGGAACCGCGATCGCTCGACCTCGATCGCAGCAGCCGCTAACGGACCCACCTCGTACCGCGTCAGCTCCCCACCGGCAGCAACCACCGCATGCAGCGTCCCGCCGACAGCAATCAGCTCAACCAGCGCTGTGTCGCCGAGCTCCGCCTGCAGCTCGGCGATCTCGAAGCCGCTTTCAGGATCGCCCGAATTGTTGCCTTGGGCCCGTAAAGCTCGCTCGCGGACCGCTGCTTCGAGGCGGCGGCGGTCACGTTCGAGGGACGCCGGGCGAATGGACTCGGGGGTGGACTCGAGGCGGCCGACGACGTCGCGCAACTGGGCGAGGTCGCGGATCAGCTGCTCGTCGTCGGGTGGGCGCACCGACGGGACTGTCAATGCGGTGGCGCGCCAGCGCTCGGCCCAGGTGAGCAGGCCGCGAACGTCGTCGTGGCGTAGCGCCTCACGCAGCGCCAGGTCGGCGAGCTCGGCACCATGGCCGGTGGCGCGGGCACGCAGCTCGGTCGCACCCATCATCAAGCGGTATTCGTCGAGCGTCTCAAGACCGCGGCCACACGCGGTCAGCATCCGCTTCACCTCACCACGAGCCTCGGCCCGCAACGCACGGCCGAGCCAGGCAGCACTACGCACCGGCGGCGGAACATTCTTCGATAACCGGCCGGCCAGCTCGAGCTGCCGATCCGCGGTCCGCTGACGACCCTCGGCCAAGGCCAGCCGTCCCGCGAGCAAATGGGCTGCCGCCGCTTCCGACGTACCGAATTCGTCGAGCCTGGCCGCGGTCCGGACCACCTGGCGCAGCAACTGTGGGCCGCGTTCGCCTGATCGGAAGCGAGCCTCCAGCTGCAGCATCGAGGCCCGAACCGACCACCACGAACGCCGTTGCGCGGAGAACAATCGTCGAGCCCGCTCGGCGCGCTCCTGCGCTGCTGCGGGATCACCGGCCGCCAACGCTGCGCTCGCCGCGGTGAACAGCACCTCGGCACGTTTGGGCGCCGGGGCTCCGCTGGTCTCCATCCGGCCGATCGCCTCGTCCGCCTCGGTGAGCGCCTCGGCGGTCAATCCGGCCGCCATCAGCACCGCACACCGATCGATCGTCAGGTCCGGCCACACCACGCCGACCCCTTCGTACCCCTGCGCGGCCTCTTCCAAGAACTGCAGCGCCGCCGGCAGGTCACCCCGAACAAAAGCGACCCAGCCACGGTTCTGCCGAGTCTCGGCGTACTCGAAGTCCTGCCCGAGCGCGGCATACAACCGGCCTGCCTGCTCGAAGTCGTCGCTGGCCTGCCGCGTCCCACCCAATGCGATCTGGATGACGCCGCGATAGTTCCGGCAGCGCGCCTCCCAGAGCTGGTCGCCGGACTTCCGCAGCCGGCTGATCGCCAGCCGCAGATCCTCCAGCGCCTCCTGATACCGCCCGAGGACGAGGAGCACATCAGCCCGTCGCAACAGGACCCGACCGGCCAGCGCACCCTTGCTCAGCTCGACAGCTCGATCCAGGTGGGTCAATCCCTCCCGGCTCTTGCCCGCACGACCGAGCGTCGCGCCGAGCGTGGCCAGGACGTCGGCCTCCCGCTCGGGCAGCCCCGACTCCTCGGCAAGCCGGAGCGCCGTCCGCAGCTCGCGGATCGCAGTGTCGACCTCCCCGAGCTGCCGGTACGCGATCGCGGTGGCCTGATGAGCGAACGAGGCAGGCTCCGCGGGCGGTCCGCCGGCAAGCAGCAACCGCGCCGCCTCGATCGCGTCGAGGGGACGCGACATGGCCAGCGGCAGCAATTCTTCCGGTGCAACCGTCATCGAGTCTCCCCCAGTCCGCCGGCAGAGTGGAATGATATCGATCTGACTCGACCATTTCAGTGATTCGAGGGGGACGCAGTTTTCATGGCAGACGAAGGCAAGCAACCGGCCGGCGAGCGCGACCAGAAGTACATCGCCCAGATCAACCTCATCCTGAAGGGTTTCGGCAAGAACGTCGAGGTCTTCCCGCTCAAGTGGCAGGAGACCGGCGCGGACTATCTCTACCACGCGGGCTTCGTCCTGATCCGGGACGAGGACCTGGAGCGCGTGATCCGGCTCTTCGAGGGCGGTACGGCGAGCGAGGGCGGCATCGGCGGGGTCACCCGGCTGAAGCTGCCGGCGAAGGTGCCACCGGGCGCGCCGGAGGACCCGTCCCCGACCCAGCGGTTCCTGAAATACGCCGACCTGCGGCTCGGGCGCGGCATCGTCACTCCCGAGCACCTGTTCTACGTCGTACCGAGCTGCAGCCCGTGCCCGGCGACTGAGCCTGAAGAGGTCAAGGCCACCGAGCCGAAGCCGTACATCGACGACAAGACGACCACGGGCAAGGGCGTGAAGGTCGTCGTACTGGATGTCGGTTGGTCGCCCGCGCCGTCGGCCTCCTGGCTGAACGGCGTGACCGGTGAGCTGGAGAGCGCGTTCGACGGGGCCGGGCTGATCAAGCCGTACGCCGGTCATGGCACGTTCATCGCCGGGGTGCTGCGGTCGATGGCGATCGAGACCGAGATTGTCGTACAGAGTTACTTCGACAACGCCGGAGCGATCTGGGAGTTCGATCTGGCAGCTGCGCTCGACGAGGTGCTGGATCTGGCGCCGGACATCATCAGCCTGTCGGCGGGCACGCGGACCAGGTTCGACCTGCCGCCGCTCGGGCTCGATGTGTTCATCGAGTCCCGGCTGAATCGGGTCAACGGTCTGGTTCTGGTCGCAGCGGCCGGGAACGAGTCGACCCGCGACTACTTCTGGCCGGCCGCCTTCCCGGAGACCGTCGGTGTCGGCGCCCTCGACGAGGCCGAGACTGCACGGGCGGGGTTCAGCAACTTCGGCAGCTGGGTCGACGTCTACGCGCCGGGCGAGAACCTGACCAACGCGTTCCTGACCGGCGAATACCACTGCACCGAGCCGCCACACACCGGCGAGGTGCGGCACTACGCCGAGATGGCCCGCTGGAGCGGTACGTCGTTCTCCACGCCGCTCGTGGCCGGTTTGATCGCCGGCCGGATGTCGCGCACCGGCGAGAACGCCCTGCAGGCCGCCGACGGTCTACTCGCTTACGCCCTCGGGCAGGCGATCCCGGGTGTCGGGCCGATCCTCAAGCCGGGCGACGCGCTCAACAGCACGCCCTAATCAAGCCGGTCCCTGCCAGCTCAGTCAGGTGAGTTGGCAGGGACCGGCAGCACGCACTGACGCGGTGCCGAGAAGCTTCGGCCTGACCACCGAAACTCCTCGCACACCGCGTCAGCCCCTCCCCCCACGGAGGCCGTCGTCCTGCCCTCCCCCCGGAGGCACCACAACGACGTTCCATAGTGCGGAGTCCGCACGCCGGACCGGTGATACACCCACTTTCAAAACTTTTTTCTGGCCGTCAGTTCCCGGGGTTCAGGAACATCTGAGCCATCGGATGGCCCTTCGCGGCAGCTCGCTCGAGCCACGGCTGGGCGGCGCGACCATCCCGCTCCAGGAGCACCGTCGCCAGCTGCCACATCGCCTCGACGTCACCCCGCTCCGCGGCCACCTGCAGCAGCCGCTCGGCCGCCTTCTTGTCACCGGCACCTCTGGCTTCCAGCCCGAGCTCCCGGACCTCGGCGACATTCGCGCCGACCGGTGTCCGAAATCGCGCCCGCCGCTCCGCCCACTCGAGTGCGCCGAAGATCAGGCCGATGGGATAGAGCCCGGCACAGATCCACAGAAAGATGCTGTTCCCGGTGATCAACTGGACGACGTTCGACACCACTGCCAGCGTCAACGTGACGAACGCCAAGATCCCCGCCACAGCGCCTGTCCTGTTCACAGTGGAGTCGTGCCGTCCATGTTGAGGGCGTGCCCGGAACGGAAGAGACGCTTGGCGAAGAAGTGGCCGTGCTCGGCCGCCATCCGGAACCAGGGCTCGGCGGCCACGAGGTCGCCGTCGCGTAAGTCGTACAGCCGGCCCATATCCCACATCGCTTCGACGTCACCCTTGTCGACGGCGAGCAGCAGCAGTCGCTCGCACTCGACCAGGTCGCCGTTCAGCTTCGCGACCGATGCCAGCGACCGCAGCGCGTGCGTATTGCCCGCGTCGGCGGCCGTCTGGGCCTCCTCGACGGTGCGGAACTTCCGTTTGCCGCGCAGCTTGCGCAGCAGCAGCCCGAGCAGCCCGAACGCCCAGATCACCCATCCGACCTTGAGCAGCCCGTCGTTGTCGCTGATCAGTCCGGTGATCGAAACCCCGGCAGCCACCAGCAACAGAAATATCGCCATCCAGCCCCCCAGCCCAAGCCGCCTCCCGGCGGTCTCCCTGCACTCAACTTAATTGACGCAGGGCGCACCGGCGACCTGAAATCAGCGGGCCTGGGGGTTCTCACACAGGAACGGCGCGCGCGACCCACCCGAGTGGTATTCGTACTTCTTGCCGTCCGCCTCAAGGATGATCCGCATCCCGTTGATCAGGGCCTGCGTGTACCGCATCCCCTCCTCCGGACAGCCCAAACTCCCGTCCGACCAGGTGATCTCCTCGGCCGAAACGACCTTTACCCCGGCCGCCTGCACACCCAGCTTCTTGACCAGATCCGCGGTCGCCTGCTCCACCGCCGTACCACCGGGAGTCCCGGTCGGCGCCGCACCACCCGGCGTCGGCACACTCGAACCGCTCTCGGACGGATTCACAGTCGGGGCTCCTCCCGCTCCAGATTCATTGCCACAAGCAACCAAAACCAGCATCGCGGCAGCACTCGCCACCAGCGCCGTACCGAACCGTAGCTTCATCGTCATCACCTCCCACCCTAGACGCAGCCGGAAGCCCGTTCGTTGCAGCTGCTTCGTGGGGCTATCTGAGATATGTCTTGCGACCAGTAGAAACTTCGGCGCGCCTCTGTAAAGGTTTTCCTGACTCTGTCACGAGTACCCAACACCGTCGACTCCTTCCCGCCCCAGTCGGCCGCAGTCGCCTGCGGCACACCTCCTTCCGAGGTACGAGCCATCCACGGCGCCCTCCGTGGTGAGAAAGGCGTGACTCCATGCACGACAAGGAAGAGCAGGCTCCGGCCAGATTCACCCGTCGCAACGTACTCACGGCCTCCGCAAGCGCCGCTGCCGCGCTCGGCGCGGCCGGACTGCCGGTTCTGGCCACCGGAGCTCCGGCGTTCGCCACCGGCGGCGACCGTGGCCACGGTGGTGGCCTGCGGGCCGAGCCGCTGATCCCGTCCCGTCATCGCGGGATCATCCTGTACAGCGTCCGCGACCGGATCGGCGCGGCGCCGGACACCAGCGGCGTGCCGTACGGATTCGAACGGGTGCTGGCCCGGCTGGCCGAGATCGGCTACAAGGAGGTCGAGTTCGCCGGCTACACCCAGAACACCGCGATCCTTGGCCGGCAGATCACGCCCAAGGAGATCCGGAAGATCCTCGATGACAACGGGCTGATCGCGAACGGAACCCATACCCAGATCAGCCCGGACACGTTCGAGCAGCAGATGGACATCGCCCAGGAGTTGGGCATGAAGCACATCGGCACCGGCGGCGACCCCACGAACAGCGCGTACAAAGCCGACTGGGACGCCGCCGCCGATGTCTGGAACGAACTGGGCCGTCGCGCCAAGGCGCGTGGCCTGCGGCTGTACACCCACAATCACGACACTGCCTACAGCTTCCTGCTGGACACCGGCCCCTTGGACGCGGCAGGCAAACCGACCCGGTCGTCCGGGGTGCGCCGGCTGGAGTACTTCTTCGACAAGGCCGACCCTCGCTACGTGTTCTTCGAGATGGACATCTTCTGGGCGTACGTGGCCCGGTTCAAGCACCGGACGTACACCGACTGGCGAGGCAACCAGCAGACCGACCTGTTCGACCCGATCCTGACCGTGGCCCCGCGCACCACCCGGTTCCCGTTGTTCCACGCCAAGGACGGCGACCGCAACGCGGCCGTTCCGGACGGGTACGACATGGTCCCGCTCGGCGACGGCGACATCAACTTCCAGCAGTTCTTCCAGACCATCGGCGAGCCGAACCTCCACCATGCGAACTGGGAGCACGACAACGCTTCCGGCGGTACGGCGGTTCCAGCACAGTCGTTGAACTTCGCCGCGTCCAGCTACACTAACATGTCCGAGCTGACCATCTATCGCCGCTGACTTGTTGTGGCTTTTTCGCTCACCCCAACCCCACAGCCAACGACTGTGCTTCATCAACGACTGTGCTTGATCAGCGGAAGTCGCGCGACGGCGTACGGGTGGCCAGGGGAAGGCGTTCGAGGGAGTCGGCGGAGAGGTTGGTGACTTCGCCGGCGCGTTCGACGCGGCCGCGGATGATGAGGGCGGTGGCGTTGCGGGCGACGGCGGCATGCCGGTGCCAGCAGCCTTTGGTGACGATGATGTTGGCCATGCCGGTTTCGTCTTCGAGGTTCATGAAGGTGACGCCGGAGGCGGTGGCGGGGCGTTGGCGGTGGGTGACCACGCCGGCGACGCGGACGCGGGTGCCGTCGGGGACCTCGCGGAGTTGCGCGGCCGACAGGATGCCTTCGGCGCGGAGCTGGTCGCGGACGCGCTGCATCGGGTGGCTGGTGGCGGTGATCGAGGTGGACCAGAGGTCGGCCATGTCGGTCTCGATGTCGCTCATGCCGGGCAGGGTGGGTGGCGCTCCGGCGGCGGAGACGCCGGGCAGCCGGTCCGGGCGCTCCTCGGCGGCTCGTCCGGCCTCCCACAAGGCCTGCCGCCGGTCCAGCCCGAAGCAGTCGAACACCCCGGCCGTGGCCAGCGCCTCGACCTGCGCGGCAGTGATCCCGGTACGGCGGACCAGGTCGGCCATATCGCGATAATCGCCACCCTGCTCGCGCTCCTCGACGATCAGCGTCGCGCCCTTCTTCCCCACCGTCCGGACCTCCGACAATCCAAGCCGGACGGCGAAAGCGCCGTCGCGCCGGTGTTCGCTCGAATCGAATGGCTTCGACAGATCGAACGGTCCGACCGGCGGTTGCGGATCCTTCAGGCAGCCCGGTGATCCCGTCGGGCCGGTCAGCTCCTGGCCGTCGACCAGCAGCTCCAGCTTGGCCTCGATCCCGGACCGCTCCAGATCAGGACGCCGCACCTCGACACCGTGGCGGCGCGCGTCGGCGACCAGGGACTGCGGTGAGTAGAACCCCATCGGCTGGGCTCGCAGCAGCGCGGCCAGGAAGGCGCCCGGGTAGTGCAACCGCAGCCAGGTGCTCGAGTAGACGAGGAGGGCGAAGCTGATCGAGTGCGACTCGGCGAACCCGAAGTTCGCGAAGGCTTCGATCTTGGCGTAGATCTCGTCGGCCAGGTCGCCCTCGATCCCGTTGCGCTCCATCCCGGCGTACAGCTTGGCCTTGAGGGACGAGATCTTCTCGACGCCGCGTTTGGAGCCCATCGCGCGGCGCAGCAGGTCGGCCTCGTCGCCGTCGATCTCGCCGACCGCCATCGCCATCTGCATCAGCTGCTCCTGGAACAGCGGCACGCCGAGAGTCCGCTGCAGCACCGGCTCCAGCTTCGGGTGCAGGTAGGTGATCGGCTCCTCGCCGGTCCGGCGGCGGATGTACGGATGGACGGCGCCGCCCTGGATCGGGCCGGGGCGGATCAGCGCGATCTCGGTGACCAGGTCGTAGAACCGGCGCGGTTTCAGCCGCGGCAGCGTCGCCATCTGGGCCCGCGACTCGACCTGGAACACGCCCACCGAGTCGGCCCGGCACAGCTGGTCGTAGACCCCGGCTTCCTCCTTCGGGATGTTGTGCAGCTGCCAGGACTCCCCCAGCTCGTCGCGCACCATGTCCAGGCAGTACTGCAGCGCGGCCAGCATCCCGAGCCCGAGCAGGTCGAACTTCACCAGCCCCATCCACGCACAGTCGTCCTTGTCCCATTGCAGAACGGTGCGTTTCTCCTTGCGGGCATGCTCGATCGGCACCACCTCACCGACCGGCCGCTCGGTCAGCACCATGCCACCGGAGTGGATGCCCAGATGCCGCGGGAACTTCAGCAGCGCGGTCGCCATCGTCACCACCCGCGGCGGAATGTCGTGCTCGGTCGACGTGATCTCAGGGCTCCAGCCGTCCACCTGCTTCGACCACGCGTCCTGCTGACCGACCGAATACCCCAGCGCCTTGGCAACATCCCGTACGGCGGACTTGGGGCGGTAGGAGATCACATTCGCCACCTGGGCGGCATTCCGGCGGCCGTACTTGTCGTAGACGTACTGGATCACCTCTTCGCGCCGGTCGGAGTCGAAGTCGACGTCGATATCCGGCTCCTCGGCCCGGGTCGAGGCGAGGAACCGCTCGAACGGCAGGTCGTACAGGATGCTGTCCACCGCGGTGATCCCGAGCGCGTAACAGACCGCCGAGTTCGCCGCCGATCCCCTACCCTGGCAGAGGATTCCTTCCCGGTGGGCGAAGCTGACGATGTCGTGAACGATCAGGAAGTATCCCGGGAAGCCCTTCGCCTTGATCACGGCCAGCTCCCGCTTCAGCCGCTCGTACGCATCCGGTCGTTGTTTGCGTGTCCCATACCGCCGGGCAGCTCCCTCCATCGTGACGTGCTCCAGCCAGCTGTCCGGATCATGCCCCTCCGGCACATCACGCAACGGCAGCTTCGGTTTGGCCCGACCGAGGTCGAAGGCGAGCTGGTCGGCAAGCGTGACTGATCGGGCGACAGCATCGTCGTACCGGCGGAAGCGGTAGGCCATCTCTTCGCCAGTGCGCAGGAACGCCATCCCGCTGGGTGGTAGCCAGCCGTCCATCGCGTCGAGGTCACGGCGAGCACGGACCGCCGCCAGCGCGGCGGCCAGCTTGTGTTTCGACGGGGTCGCGTAGTGAACGTTGTTGGTGGCAACGATCGGTAGACCCCTGTCAGCCGCCAGCCCAGCAAGGATCTTGTTGCGTGTGGTGTCGGCCGGCAGATGGTGATCGGTCAGCTCCACCACCACTCGATCCTTGCCGAACAGATGCGTCAGCCGATCCAGCTCCTCCCCGGCCACCGCCGGCCCACCGCGCGCCAGCCCTTGCTGCACCAGCCCCTTGCGGCACCCGGTCAGCACCACCCAGCTCGACCCGCGTTTCGCCAGCTCCTCCAGGTGATAGACCGGCCGCCCCTTCTCCCCACCGGCCAACTGCGCCTCGGTGATCGCCCCGGCCAGCTGGTGATACCCCTCCTGCCCCTCGGCAAGCACCAGCAGGTGACTCCCCTCCGGATCAGCCACCCCGTTCTGCGGACCGGTCAGCCCGAGCGACAGCTCCGCCCCGAACACCGTCGGCAATTTGTAGGCCGCCGCCGCCTCCGCAAACCTGGCCGCCCCGTAGAACCCGTCATGATCCGTCAACGCCAGCGCATGCAGCCCCTGCCGAACCGCAGTCTCCACCAGCTCCTCCGGCTGCGAAGCCCCGTCCAGGAACGAGTAGTTCGAGTGCACATGCAACTCCGCATAAGCCACCGAAGACTCGCCCCGCTCAACCTTCGACGGCAAATCTTCCGAGGGCACATAGGGCCCCCGATGCTGCGACCAAGCAGGACTGTCCCCACCATCCGCCGTCACCGGCCGCCCGCCATGACTGCCCGGCCGCGACCGGTCGGAGAGCTTGCGCTCAAGCTCCGACCACTTCACCGGCGGATTGTTGTACCCCATGGCGACCTCCTGCCGCCATACTAGAACAAATGTTCGACTCCGCAAAAACCTAGTCGAGCGCTCGCAACACGAGTCTCATGGCACGTTCGCCGCCCGCGGGATGGACGTACGCCGCGTGGGCGGCGGCAACGATCGCCGCCAGGTCGCGCTCGTCAATGTCGCGATCGACGGCCCCGGCTGCGCGAGCGCGGGACAGCAGTAGACCCATCGCGCGATCAAGTTCGGCAACCGGCCCTTCGACGTTGCGGGCACCAGCCTGCAATCGTGCGGCGAGCTCATGGACCTCCGCCCCCTCGGTGACCAGCCGCACCAGAAAGTCCCGCAGCGCACCGCCTGCGTCGTCGGCGGACGCGGCAGCCGAATTTGCCGCGACCAGAAGGTCCTCCACCGCTGCGGCGAGGACCGTGTCGACCAACTCGGCCTTGGTCCGGAAATGCCGGTGAACCGTGCCCGCGCCGACGCCGGCCCGCCTGGCGATCTCATCGAGGGACACGCCGAGCCCCGCCGCCACAAACGCCTCCCGGGCCGCGGCCACCACCTTGGCGCGATTGGCGACGGCGTCGGCCCGGCGCGGACCGGTTGAAGCGGGGCGCTCGCCCCGTTTAGGATCAGTCATCGTCCTCATCCTCCCCCACGACCGCCCAGGAGCGCCGATGCCACTGACTACCGAAGACCGGCTGGCCATTCACGAACTGGTTTCACTGCACGGACATCTCGCCGACGACCGGCGGTCCGACGAACTCGGACTCCTCCTGACGCCGGACGCGTCGTACGACGTGACTGCTTATGGCCTGGGAATCGTCCAGGGACTGCCTGCCCTCATCGAACTCTTCAGCTCGGCGCCCGGTGACCAGCCCGCCGGGCATCACGTCACCAACGTGATCGTCACGGCCGTCCCTGATCTCGACGACCGCGCCCGGGTCCGCTCAAAAGGGCTCTCAGTGATGGCGGACGGCCGGGCGGGCACAGTCGTGTACGAGGACGAGGTGGTGCGGACAGCGGACGGATGGCGAGTCAGCGCTCGCGTGGTCGTGCCCTCGCGGGCCGCCTGACCCGCCGTCCTTTCCCGCCCGAACCCTTTCGCTGGCGCGAACAGCACTGTACCTTCGCGAACATGAGTGTTCGCGTGGTTCCTGCACAGTCACTGCCCGGTACGACGGGTGCTGCGACGCCCGAGCAGGTTCTCGATACGGCCGCGGCGGTTCTCGCCAAGGATCCGGCCGCCTCGCTGGGGCAGATCGCCCTGGCCGCGCGAATCGGCCGGACCACGCTGCACAAGCAGTTCGCGACTCGGCACGATCTGCTGGTCGGCGTGGCGTCGCGGGCGCTCGACATCAGCGAGGCGGTGGTCGCTGCCGCGCCGGACGATCCTGATCCGCTGCGCCGGATGGTCGTCGATCTGCTGCCGTTCGGCGCCTATTTGACGTTGCTGACGGCGCAACCCGAAGTCTTCGCGGACGACTCCATCACGGCCAGGACCGATGCCCTGACCGCGCCGATCGCCGCGATCGTCGCCGGCGCCGGGGGCGTGCGTCCCGGCGTACCCGACTGGTGGCTCGTCCGATCCCTGCATGCGCTGATGTTCACCGCCTGGGAGCTGGTCCAAGGCGGGTGGCTCGCACCGCGGGACGCGCCCGATCTGGTCCTGTCGACCTTCACCGGAGGAGTGCTGACGCAATGACTGCTGTGCTTGACGAGTTCTGGGCCCGATCCGGCCCGGAAGACCCGTTCCCGATGTACGAGCGGCTCCGGGCCGACGGACCGATCGTCGGTTCCGCGCCGGAGTGGGTGACGACCGATTACGCCGTCTGCAACGCGGTCCTCCGGGATCGGCGCTTCGGAATCCGGCCGGTCGGCGACCCGGCGCCGACCTCGGAGGACACCTCGGGCAACACCCTCGACCTCGGATTCCTCGACCGCGAGCCACCGGACCACACCCGGTTGCGGCGACTCGCGGCGCCGGCCTTCCGGCCGAAGATGATGGCCGGTTACGCCGAGCGGATCGCGGACTTCACCCGCGACCTGATCACCGGCATCGAACGCCGGGCCGCGGCCGAGCCGGACCGTCCGTTCGACCTGATCGCCGACTTCGCCGCACCGCTCCCGATCGGTGTCATCACCACGCTGATGGGCATCCCGGACGCGGACGTCGACCGGCTGTCCCAGCACGGCACCGTCGTCGGTTCGGCGCTGTCGGGCATCAACGGTCCGGCCGAAGCAGCCGCGCTGGCCGCCGCGAACGCCGAACTCTACGAACTGTTCAGCGAGCTCATCCCGCTGAAGAAGGCACGTCCGGGCGACGACGTGATCAGCTACCTGGTCGCCGCCTCGCCGGACGGCATCACGCCGTACGAGCTGCACACCACGGCAAGGCTGCTGCTCATCGCCGGGTTCGAGACGACCGTCAACCTGATCGGCAACGGCATTGCCGCGCTGCTTGATCATCCGGAGCAATGGGAGCTGCTGCGGGCCGAGCCGGAGCGCGCGGCCGCCGCCGTCGAGGAGGTCCTGCGGTACGCGCCGCCGGTGCACAGTACGGGCCGCGTCGCGCACGAGCCGGTATCGATCGCAGGCGTCGACCTATCCCAAGACGGTTGGATCCTGCTGCTCCTGGCAGCCGCCAACCGGGACCCCGCCGTCTTCAGCAATCCCACCACCTTCGACATCACCCGCCCCCGGCAAGCCGAGCACCTGGCCTTCTCAAGCGGCATCCACTACTGCCTGGGCGCCCCACTGGCCAGGCTGGAGGCCGAGATCGCCTTCACCGAACTAGCGGCCAGACTCCCGAAGCTCCACCGCCCGGCGGATCCGCCGATCTGGCGAGATTCGCGAGTCATCCGCGGCTACGCAAGCCTGCCTCTGCTGGCCAGCTGAAAACAGTGCACCGCGCTCGGCCGGCAAGCAGTACCGTCGCGGAATGAATCTCAGCACCCGCCGACTGATCATCCGGCAGTTCCAGCCGGATGATCTCGCCGACTTCCATGCCTATCAAGCAGACCCGCTGGTACGGCGGTACTTGCCCGGGGAGCCGATGAGTGTCGAGCAGGCAGCGGAGTATCTGGCGTCGCAGGCGGAGTTGGGTGAGCGTGAAGTCGGCGCCTGGCATGGGTACGCCGTCCAGGACACCTCGTCGGGGAAGTTGATCGGCGATATCGGTGTCTACCTGGCGTCCGCGGTGGAAGGCGATATCGGGTTTCAGTTCGCCCCGGCCTTCCATCGCCAGGGCTACGGTCACGAGGCCGCAACCACCTTCCTGGCTTACCTGTTCGAAGAGCTCGGCCTGGCACGTGTTACAGCGGGCTGCGACGAAGCCAACGCCGGATCACGCGCGCTGATCGGTAGTCTCGGCATGACTCCACAGCCCGGGGTCAGCACGGACGGCAGTTGCCGCTACGAGCTGCCCCGCGACCAGGCCTCATAGCGGGCCGAAGACCTCCTTGACGGCGGCGTCCAGCTCGAGGTTTTCCAGCACTGTCAGCAACTGCTTCTCTTCATAGCGGAAATGGTTCTCCATGATCGCGGCCACGCCTTCGAGGTGCCGGTCGAGCTCATCGGGAGTCGCCGATCGTTCGACTGCCTGGCGCAGACCTTGCAGCAGGTGCGAGATCATCGAGTGGTCTTGTTCGAGCGCACGCAGTACCGGCGCGAGGTCCGGATGCGCGGCTTCGATGGCGGGGAACAGCGCACGGTCCTCGCCCCGATGGTGGCCGTCGAGCGCGGCACAGAATCCATGACAGTAGAGCAGCAGGTCACGCGTCGCCTGCTGTCCCGTCCCGTCGCGCACGGCCTGCCGGGTGACTTCCAGTGCATCGCGGATCCGGAGGTGCACCTGGCGCAGTTCATTGCTCCAGGCAACCAGCCTGGTCGTCTCGCGCTCAGTCACGCGAGAACGAAGAGAGGGACGATGTCATCGTCGGCTCCTTCGGTTCGGCGCCTCCATGCCTGACACAGACTGCCACCGCACGCGACGCTGCTGCCAGCCTAAATCCCTCCACCCGTCGGCTGCAACCAGCCGCCAGGTCAGCTTTGCGTGGCGTTGCTCCTGCCGGGCGCGATGCCGGAGAAGTACGCCGCTGAGCTGTTGCAGAATCGGCGTGGCTGGGGGCGGGTCTGGGGGTGTCTCTTAT
>NZ_SMKX01000166.1 GCF_004349055.1 Kribbella antibiotica | reverse complement strand
CACCCTGCCCGCCCGGAACCTCCGAAGAACAGGACATTTACGCCCACTGGCTCAGCCGTCGCCCTTTGAGCACCGATCAGTCACCAGACGCCCCTCGAAATGCCTGAACCGTGCTCAAGGCCGCGGGCCGGGCCGACCTTGAGCACCGACCAGTCATTTTCCGGCCCGATCGGTGACTGAACCGTGCTCAAGGCTCACGCGAGAGTTCGCGCCGAGACCGGCTTACGCCCACGGGACCCGGTCGGTCGGAGGAAGCTCGCGGTGCATCCGTCGACTTGAAGCTTTTGGGGTGACTCGACGGTGGATGATGGAGCAGACCTTCCACAAATAACTTCAACGATAAGTTTGAAGCTATGGATTCTTTGCTGAGGTTGCTTGCGGTCAAGCCGCGGTTGCTGGCGTTGGGTGAGCCGACGCATCAGGAGAACGACTTGCTGCGGGTGCGCAACGGGTTGTTTCGGGAGTTGGTGGAGCAGGAGGGGTATCGGGCGATCGCGCTGGAGTCCGACTGCCTGATGGGGTTGGTAGTGGACGACTATGTGACCCAAGGGGTGGGGGAGCTCGACGAGGTGATGGCGCGCGGGTTCAGCCATGAGTGGGGTGGGCTGGCGGGGAACCGTGAGCTGGTGGAGTGGATGCGGGCGTTCAATGAGGGACGTGAGGACCCGGTGCGGTTCGCCGGGTTCGATGGGCCGCTGGAGATCACCGGCCCGGCCAGTCCGCGCCAGGTGTTCACTACTCTGCACACCTACCTCGCCACCTGGCTAGACGCCGACCTACTGCCCTGTACGGCGGACGCTCTCGACGCGCTGCTCGGTTCTGACGAGCGCTGGATCAACCCGGACACGATGATGGACCCGACTCAGTCCATCGGCCGGACCCCAGAAGCGGACCGCCTGCAGTTGCTTGCGGGGGAGCTCACCGCGCTCGCGGACACCCAGGCGCCGTACCTGATCGCCCAAGCCTCCCGGGAGGCTTGGGACCGCGCTCGCCTCTACGCACGGACGTGTAGCGGCCTCATGCGCTACCACTACTGGATGGCGGACACCTCCGACCGCCGCATCGCGCGGTTGCTCGCGCAGCGGGACTTGATGATGGCTGAGAACCTGCTCGACCTTGTGGACCGCGGTCCGACGCTGGTGTTCGCTCACAACTCGCACCTGCAGCGGGAGCAGAGCACATTGAACATGGCCGGCGCTAACCACAACTGGTGGAGTGCTGGCGCACTGGTCAACGCGCGTCTCGGCCAGGACTACGCCTTCTTCGCCACCGCGCTAGGGACGATGCGCCACCACGAAGTGGACACTCCGCCTGCGGACACCATCGAGGGCGTTCTCTACACGCAGGACCACCAACTGGTCGATCCCAAAGCTCTCACCGGACCCCTGAAGCCCAGGGTCTCGCCATGGTTCGGGTACGCCGCTCTCCACCCGGATCACCTGCCCAGCATCGACGGAATCGTCTTCGTCAAGGACGTCAATCCTTCTTAAGTTCGATTCGAGCAGTGTCGAATGTGTCGCTCCCTGTCAACTTTTCGCACCTTCCGGACATAGACATCTATGTCCACCCATCTGTGAGGACTCAGTGGAGGTGCTATGAGGAAGGGACGCACTCGTCCCGCCGTGGCTGTGCTGGCGGTGCTGGTCGCCGGGAGCAGCATGCTCGGCGGTACGGCGGCAGCGGGCGAGCCACAAGCCGACGGGCCCAAACCGTCGGCGGCGAAGCCGGAGGGCCTGTCGGCCACCGGCGACATCACGTTGATCACCGGGGATCTGGTCAGCCTGCGCGGCGACCAGCCGGCAAAGATACGGCCTGCCAAGGGCCGGGAGAACATCAAGTTCATCCAGCGCAAGGAGATCAACGGTGACATCACCGTGCTCCCGCTGGACGCTGAGGCCGCAGTGCGGTCCGGTGAGCTGGATGCGCGGCTGTTCAACGTCACGCAGCTGCTCAAGAACGGGTACGGCGACAAGGCGCGCTCTGACATCCCGTTGATCGTCAGCGGCCCAGTGGCGCTGCGGTCTGGTGCCAGCAACGCCCGCAGCCTGCCCAGCGTCGGCGGTACGGCGGTCCGGGTCGGCAAGGAGACGCCGTACTGGAGTGGGGCTCGTAACGCGCTCCGGGCCAAGGGGAAGCAGTGGATCCGGCTGGACGGGCCGGTCCGGGCGTTCCTGGACAAGAGCGTGCCGCAGATCGGCGCACCGGAGGCGTGGAAGAGCGGACTGACCGGTAAGGGCACACAGGTCGCCGTACTGGACACAGGTATCGACACTGCGCATGACGACCTGAAGGACGCAGTTGTTGCGGCCAAGGACTTCACTGAAAGCGCCAGCGGTACGACGGACAAGTTCGGCCACGGCACGCATGTCGCGTCGATCGTGACCGGGGAGGACGACGTCTACCGCGGCGTGGCGCCGGACGCCAAGCTGCTGAACGGCAAGGTCCTGGACGACGACGGTGGCGGCTATGACTCCGGCATCATCGCCGGGATGGAGTGGGCCGCGCACTCCGGCGCTGACGTGATCAACATGAGTCTCGGCTCCGACTGGCCGAGCGACGGCACCGATGTACTGTCGCAGGCCGTCGACCGGCTCACCGCTGAGACCGGCTCGCTCTTCGTGCTCGCTGCCGGCAACAGCGGCGGCACGGTCGGCAGTCCGGCTGCGGCCGAGTCAGGGCTCACGGTTGGCGCGGTCGACCACAATGAGAACCTCGCCGAGTTCTCCAGCCGCGGTCCGCGCTGGCTGGACGATGCGATCAAGCCGGACATCACTGCGCCCGGCGTGGACATCGTTGCGGCGAAGGCCAAGGACAGCTATCTCGCCGGGGAGTACCCGAACATCGGCCCGGATCACCTGCAGCTGTCCGGTACGTCGATGGCCGCGCCGCACACCGCTGGCGCCGCCGCGATCCTGGCACAGCAGCACCCGGACTGGAAGGCTGGCGAGCTCAAGACCGCCCTGATGGGTACGGCGAAGGCGAACCCGAAGCTGAGTGTCTTCGAGCAGGGGGCCGGCCGGGTCGACGTTGCTGCGGTGGTGAAGTCGACAGTGCGCGCATCGGTCGGCAGCATCAGCAACGGCATCGTCCAGTGGCCGCACAACGACGACAAGCCGATCAGTCGCGAGGTCACGTACTTCAACTCCGGTACGGCGCCGGTCGCGCTGGATCTGAGCGCATCGGTGCAAGGTCCGGATGGGAAGGCTGCTCCGGCGGGCATGTTCACGGTGTCGCCGGCAACGCTGACTATCCCGGCCGGTGGCCACGCGACCGCGACGGTCACCACCAACACCGCCGTACCGGGTGCTGATGGTCGCTACAGCGGTGTGGTCACTGCAGGCTCGTTGCGGACGCCGATCGCGGTCACCCGCGAAGTGGAGAGCTACGACGTCAAGCTCAACTACATCGGGTTCGACGGCAAGCCGAGCGCGAACTACTTCTTCCGCTTCGTCGGTATCGAGCTTCCGACCGTGACGGTTCCGAAGGAGAGCGACGGGAGCAGCGTGACGGCCCGGGTCGCGAAGGGGAAGCACTACTTCGAGACCTACGTCGCCACCGAGGACGGATCGCAGTCGACGAACTACGCCGAGCCGACGTATGTGGTGGACGGTCCGTCATCGTTGACCATCGACGCGCGAGCCGGCAAGCCGATCGGCTTCCAGGTCGACAAGACCGACGCGGTCTCCACGACCGCCGTCTACGGCTTCCTCCGGGACACTGTCTGGGGCGGCGACGAGTCGACCGGGGTGACCTACATCGGGAACAACTTCGAGGGCACCTACGTCCTGCCGAGCCGGACCACCTCGCCCCCGGCCGAGTTCCGGTTCTTGATGCTCGAGGTCAAGGCAGCACCGACCAACTCGCCGTACCTCTACCAGTTGGAGCGCAACGACCTCGGCAAGGTGCCCAGCACACTTGTGCATCGGGTGCGGGACAGCTCGCTGGCGCGCGTGCGGTCGACGCACACCGGCAGCAAGCCCGGTACGTACGGCATCCGCGAGGGCGTCGTCAGGCCGCTGCCGTTCACGCTGGACGAGTACTACACCCCCGGCGTCGAGTGGTCGCAGTCCTTCACCGAGACCACGGATCCCTCGGACGACCGCGGTTTCGCGAACCAGTTCACCAGTACGCCGAAGTCGTACAAGCTCGGACGAGTTGTCACTGAGCGGTGGGGGCTCCCGGTCTTCGGCCCGGCATTCCCGACGTACCGGGGCAGCGCGGACGCGGCCGGTCGGCTCGGAAACCTGATGGGCTTCGACATCGCCCTGCACTCGGATCAGGACCCCGGCCACTACGGGTACTCCATGACCGCAGGCAGCACCGTACTTTCCAAGGACGGCAAGGAGATCGCGCGGGAAGAGTTCCCGGGCTACCTCCCCGGATCCCCAGTCCCAGCGGGCCCAGCGACGTACAAGCTCCATGTCGAGGGCACCCGCGACAACCCGCTGTCCTCAAGCATCACCGCCGATTGGACCTTCCATTCCGACACCGTCACCGGCACGGACGTCGTACCCCTGCCACTGGTGGCAGTCCGCTTCGCCCCGCCCGCTGGTGCTTCGGCCAAGATCCCGACCCTGGTCCCGATCACCCTTGACAGCAACACCGGCGCCCGGACCCGCCTGACCTCGCTCGCCGTCTCCCACGACGGCGGCACCACCTGGCAGTCCACCAAGTTCTACACCGCTGCCGGCAAGACCTTCGCGCTCGTCAAACACCCAGCCGGCGCGAAGGCCGTCTCCCTCAAAGCCACCGCAACCGATGCCTCCGGCAACAAGGTGGATCAGACCACCATCAACGCCTTCCTTCTGAAGTAAACGCTCGGCTGGGGTACCGCCTCGCTGCGGTATCCCAGCCGCTCTGTTCAGAGGTACGGGACCAGTTCGGTCCAGATTGCGTCGAGGATGTCGGTGGTGGGGTGTTCGTAGTGGGCGGTGACGGTGATGGTCGCTTGTTGGTGCGGGAACATGATGCTGAACTGGCCGTAGATGCCGTCCATCCGCCAGGCGTCGTCACGAGCACAAGGCCAGCAATGCAACCCGTACGACGCATTGTCGGGATCGTGACCGCGGTCGGTCGGGGTCACGTCGGCGTGCATCAGGTCGACGTACTCGGCCGGGATCAGCTGCTCGCCGCGGAAACTGCCGTCGTACAGGAGGGTTTCGCCGAGGCGGGCGATCTCGTCGGTGCGCAGGTGCAGGCCCATCGCGCCCAGCGGAAAGCCAAGCGGGCAACGGAACCACTGCGGGTTGCCGATCCCGAGCGGCCGGAACAACCGCGGCATCAAGAATTCGCGCAGATCGGAACCACTCGCGGCCGCGACGATTCGGCCGAGCACATAGGAACTCAGACCGCGATACGCATAGTTGGTGCCAGGCGGATGGGCCAACGGAGTCGCCAGAAAGGCCTGCGCCGGATCGCCCTCGAAATCGAGGTCCTCATTCTCCCAGCGAAGCTCGATCCCCGACGTCATCGACAACAGATGCCGAACGGTCAGCTCCTCAACCCCCTCGGCCGCCGTGCTCTTGAACTCCGGCAGATGCGCCAGCACCGGATCATCCAGTTCGAGGAAACCCTCCGCCCAAGCCATCCCCACCGCCACCGACGTGAACGTCTTCGACACCGAGTAAATATCGCGCCGATCGTCACTCACCCATCGATACGAAACCGGCTCCTCACCGTCCCGCGTGACATAAACCCCCTCCAGCCCCAACTGGCGCTCACTCGCCGCCTGCCGCAACCCCAGCAACCCCGCCCGAATCCCATCACCCATCACCATCCCAAAACCGTACCGAAGAACGGGTGGTGGTGCCCCCGACACGACCCACGCCGCGCCACTCACGCCTGCGCCACCTACCAATCGCCGACCACTACCCGCCCATCGGTACGCCGCCTCCCGAGCCCGATCCGGCGGATCCCACAGATGGTTGCCCGGGGCTCCGAAAATCGGGGAACCGGCTACGAAGAACCCGCGTCGTATGCCCATCGCCGGATCACTTGCCCGGCGGAAAAGCTTCCAACGACGAGGTCGCAGGCGGCCTCACCCCGAACTGCACAGGAGTGGATATGAGCGAGCGCAAGGACCAGGCGGCGGCGGACAAGGCGGCTGAGCTCTACCGCGCGCAGTCCCAGGTCGTTCCCCGGCTCGAAGCGACGGGCCACCTGAAGGCGGCCAAGAACATCGAGGCCAAGGGCGGCCGCTGGGACTCTCCCGAGGCCAAGAACGAGGGCAAGAAGGGCTGGGGCCGCGGCTGACCCCGCCTCCCCGGACCGGCGAGCCCAGGCAGACATGCGCTGCCTGGGCTTCCGTCGTACGGCAGCTGTTCAGAGCAGGGCGGTGAGCCAGGCGTCGTGGTTGGCTTCGATGTAGGCGGCGGTGGGGCCCCAGTAGTCGCCGTGGCCTTCGGTATAGAGCCGGGCCCAGGGTTGGGTGCCTGTGCGGTGTCCGTCGACCAGGAGGTCGTAGCTCCCGCGAGTATGCGCGGCGATCTGCGCCGGTAGCGCCTCCCGCTGCGCTTCGTCGAGCCCGTATCCGTCGACCAGCGCGCGCAGCCGAGGCCCATCCACCCGTACGTCGCCGTCCGGAGTGAACGGCACGAACCCAGTGGCCGCATACCCGAGATCCCACAAGCGCGTCGCCGGCCCGGCGTTGTCCCAGTCGATGAATACCCAGCGGTCCTCGTTGCAGACCAGATTCCAGGGCGCCAGATCGTTGTGGCAGATCAGATCCCCGCCAGCCGGATCCGGTACGACGACCTGCCATGCCGCGTCAGTCGGCGCGGCGAACCCCTCCATCGCGTCGTGCAGTTCCCGAATCAACCGCCCGACCCGGTGCAGGTCCTCCAGCGAGAACGGCGTCAACGTTTCAGCTATCGCTCCAGGGATGTACTCAAGAACATGCCGCCCGCGCTCATCCCGCCCCAACGTGCGAGGCGCAAACTCGCTGCCAGCAAGGTGTTCCAGCAATGCCTCAACCCCAGCCGTCTGAGGCAACGCAGGTTTCCGCACCGTCGCCCCCACCCGCACAACCTCCGCAGCGACGTTCCCACCCGTCAGAATCTCTTCAGCCTCCACGCCACGATCATGCCCGCCGACAACTGGATCGTCGCGCCATTAACCATGTCTAGAGTTGTGGTGTGGAGATGAATGCCTATCAGCAGGCCGCGCTTCGTACCGCTGCGTCCAAGGACAAGCACAACGAGGTATTCCAGCTGCTGCTCGGGCTGGTCGGTGAAACGGGCGAGATCGCCGAGAAGGCGAAGAAGATCGTCCGCGACCAGGACAGCGACTTCTCCCGATGGGACACCGAGGATCTGACCAAGGAGCTGGGCGACGTGCTGTGGTATCTCGCCATGATCGCGGACTACTTCGACGTACCGCTCGAAACTGTTGCCCAGCGCAACATCGCCAAACTTGCCGATCGGCAGCAGCGTGCGGTACTGGGCGGGAGCGGCGACAACCGCTAGTTGCTGAGCGCCTCGGTGAGCTTGCCGTCGGCGTTGGTCGACGCTTCCAGCGTGTAGAACCGCTTGTCGAGCTCATCCAGGTCGAACGACCCGACCTTCTCGCTGCGATCATCCGGATCCAGCGGGTACGGCGCCCCGAACAGCGCGACCGCCTCGCCCAGCAGATCCGCCCACCGCGAACCCAGCAACCGCGGCAAAGCAGTGATCGCCGTCAACGCAGTGTCACCACCGCTATACCGGAAGTACGAGTCGAACCCGCCCGAGTTGACCTCCTGCCGGAAGTCACAAACCGCCAGCACCTGCCGCTCGCGCTCACTCAGCGAGGACCTGTCCGACTCTGCGTACTGCTCGTAGAAGGCCCACGCGTCAATGGTCACCCGACGAACGGTACGACATCTCACCGTCGACTCAGACCACCTTGCCGTTACGGCGAGCGACAACCCGACATAAACCAAGCGTTCGACCGCCATCCGCATGCAGCATCCGCGCCTCCTCCTGACCCGGCATACCGACGTACAGATCGCACGCCTCGTTCCACTGCAGCCAGTCCCGCCACCCCTCCGGCAACCGCTCGGCGACCTCGACCGTGACCAGCCCGGTCTTCTCCCAGTGCCGCCGCCACCAAGCCGCGCTGTGCCAGGCGCAGAAATCCCACTTCCAGTACGACGTGAGGTGCGGCGGAGGCAGCGTCTCGTACTCCTCGGCAAGTCCCGGCTGAATGATCCCGATCTGCCCACCGTGCTTCACGAAGCGCGAGTAGTAGCCCAGGTAGAGATCATCGGTTCCGAAGTAGTGATAGGCCCCGATACTGACGGCCGCATCGAAGAACCCCTCAGTAAACGGCAACGCATGCGCCTCCGCCGAAAGCGGATGCACCCGCCCCTCCAGCTCCGCCTCAACCACCCGCCGAAAGTTCTCCTCAGGCTTCACCCACAAATCCACAGCCCACACCTCAACCCCGAACTCCTTGGCCAAGAAGACCGAGCTCAGCGCCGACCCACACCCCATATCGAGCACCCGCATCCCCGGCTCAAGCACCAAGCACTCGCTCAAAGCCTCCGCTTGCCACAACGGATGAGGCCCCATCCCGCCCTCTACGACCCACCGCGCCGAATACCCCGCCGCCCGCGGATACCGCTCATTCCGCAGCAACTCCGCAAGCGCTGACTCATCCATCCCACCGACTCTCCGCGCCCAAGCCGCAACCAGCAACCAGTTATTGGCTGGATGGGCCGCCCGAGCTATTATCTGATTAGATAACGAACAATGGAGATGGTGGCGTGGACAAAGACACTCAGGCGGTCATCGACCTGCTCAACCATGCGCTCACCGAGAGCGAACTGTCGCAGGCCGCGTTCGCTCACGCCCTCGGTACCTCTGCGTCCCGGTTCTCCACCTATCGTTCCGGTAAGACGAAGCCGACGGCGCAGTTTGTCGTACGTGCCGGGCGACTCGCTCACGCCCTCCATCAGGCGAGTGAGTATCGGATCATGACTGCCCCGGCCACCGCCATGGCCGTTCGTGAGGCAAGCGACGAGGACTGGGCTTGGCGCATGCTGATTCAGGGACGTGACCACCTGCGGTTGTTGCTGAGCCGCCGTGATGGTTCCGAAGCCGCCTGGGAGGCTGCGCCAGGCACGACCGGTCAAGCCGGCTTCGACGCGCTCCTCGCAGTCCTGACCGCACATGAGTTCGAGGCTGCCGACGAGGAACCACCCGAGTGGAGCCTGATCGCGGCGCTCCCCGAACCATGGGTTCCCGATCACCCGTTCTTGGACTATGACGAGATCATCGGGCAGACCCCGGCCTATCTCGCACAGGCCAACATCTTCGTCCCTGCTCGTGATCTGGTCACCGCGTGAGCAACACCCGCCACGAATTTGCAGCCGCCGAGATTATCGATCTGCTCTCGGAGCTCGACAAGCGGCTGAAGACCCGCGGCATCCCGGCATCGATCTTCGTCGTCGGAGGTGCCGCGATTGCCGTCAGCTCGCACGAGACTCCGCGTCGTACCGAGGACATTGCTGCCATCACGCACGATGAGATCGTGCTCGACGAGGCTCGTGCGATGGCCGCCCAACGCAAACTCCCCGAGGGCTGGCTGAACACCCAAGCCAGTGCATGGATGCCACCGCTCCCGGAAGGCGTGTTGCAACACAGCGAGGCGCCCGGTCTGCAGATCACCTATGCGAGTGACGAGTTTCTGATGGCGACCAAGTTGATTGCTCAGCGCCGCAAGGATGCAGCCGACATCATCACTCTCGCTGGACGCCTCGGCATGGAGAATGCAACGGCCGATGATCTTGAGCAAGTGATCTCGCGCTACTACACCGACGAGGATGCGCTCGAGTTCATCGTCGATGGTGAAGACGTCGGTCGCGAGATCCATCTGCTCGCTGTGAAAGCCGAACGCCTGTTGGCAACTCATCAAGCCGGATCGACGCGCGTAGCGCCAACTGCCGGCGCGGTGGCTCCCGCCGTACGGCGCCAGAATCGCGGATCTACACCCGAACGGGGCTAGCCCGCTATGCGACGAGATAGGTCCGCTGCCGTCGCGGCGATTGATGGACCAGGCCGCGGCCGTCCGCCATCTGCAGTTAGATGCGTTCCCACCGGGTGGAGGTGTGCCAGCCTGGCAGGTCGAAGGCCCAGCCGGTGAGGAGGAGATGGGCGGTCCGCATGTCGGCGACCACGGTTCCGTAGTGCTGGTCCGGGCTACCGTCCCGGTACTCCACGACGTAGCTTCCGTCGGGGTTGCGCGAGCTCTGCCCATACGTCTGACCGGAGCTGTCCGCGAGTCGATCGACGATCAAGAAGGAGCTCCTACCCGCCTCGACGCCTTCGAACATCAGGAACAGTGCGTCTTCCGACGGATCGTCGATCGTGTCGCCCGACTCCGAGATTGCCCGCAGCGTGAGGTGTCGTTGCACGGGCCCATGGTGGCATGCCGCCGGCTTTGGCAGGATGACCGCGTATGGACCTGTACCCGCCGGTCGAGCCCAACGCGTCCGGTCATCTCGACGTGGGCGACGGGCACTCTGTCTACTGGGAGACCTCCGGTACGCCGACCGGCACCCCGATCGTCTGGTTGCACGGCGGCCCGGGCGCTCCACCTTCGACGGGAACACGCCGGTACTTCGACCCTGCGCAGTACCGGACGTTGATCTTCGACCAGCGCGGCTGCGGCCGCAGTCGGCCCCTGGCGAGCGACCACGAAGCCGACCTCACCACCAACACCACCGATGACCTGATCGCCGACCTCGAGCGGTTGCGCAGTCACCTCGGCATCGATCGCTGGGTCGTGGCCGGCGTCTCGTGGGGCGTGACGCTCGGCCTGGTCTACGCCGAGCGTTACCCGGAACGCGTGCTCGGCTTGGTCCTCGCCGCGGTCACCTCCGGCCGCCTGCGCGAGACGCAGTGGATCACCCGCGACATGGGCCGCGTCTTCCCCCGTGAATGGGACCACTTCGTCGACCTAGTCCCCGAGGCCGAGCGCCACGGCGACCTGAGCGCCGCCTACGCCCGCCTGCTGGCCAACCCCGACCCAGCGATCCGCGCGGAAGCAGCCCGCCGCTGGTGCGATTGGGAAGACACCCACATCTCCCTCGCCCCCGACCACACCCCGCAGCTCAACCTCGAGACCCCAACCTGGCAACAGGTTTTCGCCCGCCTGGTGACGCACTATTGGGCCCACGGCTCCTTCCTAGCCGACAACGAGGTCCTAGCCAACGTCCACCGCATCAGCCACCTCCCCGCCATCCTGATTCACGGCCGGTACGACGTCTCTGGCCCACTGGACTCAGCCTGGGCACTCCACAAGGCCTGGCCCGCCAGCCACCTGATCGTCGTCGACGACTCCGGCCATTTCAGCGGCTCCATGGGCGAAGAACTCATCGCAGCCCTCAACACCATGGCCGGCGTGTAATTGACGCGCGCTGCCCTGCCCCCGCGAGTGATGATGATCCGATGCCTCAGTCACATTCACGCCCGGTACCAGGTGGTCGAGCCGTCTACATGACCGAACGCCTCTGGCAACTCGCGGAAGGTCTCCCCGCCGAGCCGGTCCTGATCGACGACATCCGCGAATTCGACGAGAACTGCTGGTTCGGCGACGCCCCGGTCACCTGCCGCATGGTCGCCGAACACGCCGGCCGCATCCAGAAAGCCGACCTCAGCTACCCGGTGATCCTGTCGGCCGACGGCCGCCTGATGGATGGCGGCCACCGAATCTCCAAAGCCTGGCTCAGCGGAGCCACCACCATCAACGCCATCCGCCTCCCGGTCGACCCCGAACCCGACTACATCCAGCCGGACTAGTCAGCCTGCAGCGCGGCGCGGACGGTTGCGCGCATGCGCTCGACAACCTCGTCCGCCTGCGCAGGAACACTAGCGTTGTCCAGCCTGACGAACAGTTCCATGAGTGCGCGCTCAAGGGAGTCCTGCTTGTCCCATGGCGGTAGTTGGTGGAGAAACGGTGCGTAGAAATCGCCGATCGGGAGCTTCCATAACCCGAACGTTCTGAGCAGCAGCCGATACTCTGCCTCCTCGTCGCCAGGAATTGGCAGTTCGATCCCGTACTCAGCAAGCATGGCGCGCACGAGCGGCCCGGCATCGCCGTACGTGACGTCACGCCGCAGTACGGCGACCTCGACCGTTGCATCGCCTTCGAATCCGGCGGCAAGGAGGTCCTCGGCGAGGACAACGGCATCATCCATAGGCGTGCGCGAGACCACGATGTCGACGGCGAGACGCTGCAGGCGAGTCTCGAATGCGGCGGGCACGCTCGGGTTCACCCTTGAATGCTGACACGAGGACGCGCTCTGGTGCCTGGGATTTTCCATGCTCGCCTGCCACAGTGAACGGATGCTGAAGCAGGTGGCCGACGGCGTTTGGGTGCGGCAGAGCGAGTGGGTTTGGAGCAACGCGATCGTGGTGCGCGGCGACGAGGGGCTCGTCCTGGTCGATCCCGGCATCAACGGTGCTGACCTGCAAGAGCTCGCCGACGACGTGGACCGACTCGGCATCCCGATCGTCGCCGGCTTCTCCACGCACCCGCATTGGGACCACCTGCTCTGGCACCCCCGGTACGGCGATGTGCCGCGCTACGCCACGTCCACCTGCGCGGAGGTTGCCAGCGAGGCCCGTGAGCGGGCGCAGGCTATGGCGGCCGCGAGCGCATCGGACATCCCGCTCGACCTGGTAGCGCTCCTCACCCCGCTCCCCGCGGACGGCGGTCCCGTGCCGGGCGAGATCATCGAGCACGAAGCGCACGCGCCCGGCCATGTGGCGATCCTCCTTGCTGGCCGTGGAGTCTTGATCGCCGGCGACATGCTCTCCGACGTACTCATCCCGCTCCTCGACCCCCGCCGCCCCGGCCAACTGGCCGCGTACAAAACCGCGCTTGACCGACTCAGCGCGGCCGCCCAGCAGGCCGACGTACTGATCCCTGGTCATGGATCCGTTGCCGAAGGCCCCGAATTGGCGGCCCGCCTCGCCGCCGATCACGCCTACCTCGACGCACTCCAACGAGGCGAGGACCCTGCTGACCCCCGCCTAGCCCAAGACTGGCTAGCCGGTCCCCACCAGTCGAACCTCAACGCTAGCTAAGGAAATGGCGCACCACACGCTCAGCAACGTCGTACGGCGTGAGTGTGCTCGTGTCGACGACTAGCTCGTCCAGGTCCGCAGCCGCGAGGCGCTCAGCCACCTCGTCGCAGCGCTCCAAATGCCACTCCAACGCCGACACCTGGCTAGCGCTATAGCGCCCGCGCAACCGCCGCCTAGTCGTCTCGGCATCCGCCGTAAGCCGAACCATCCGCACTGGCTGCCCAACCGCCGCGACATACCGCTCCCGTGCGTCCGGCGACGAGATCACCCCACACATCACCAACTGCCGAGGCCCCGCCGACCGGTAGTTGGCCCATACCGCGGAAATGTTCTGAGCCTCGATCAAAACGTTGCCCTCATCAACAGGCGGCCAAGACCGATGAAACCAGTCCACATCCATCAGACTGAACGGCCGCCCAGCCTTGGCTAGCAGATCCCCGACATGATCCAGCGTCGACGACTTGCCAACGCCATACCCGCCGTTGAGAAAGATCGTGAATTCGGTGTCCGTCACGTCGCCTGACCCTACGCGTCAGGTGGCGAGTTGGCTTAGCTTTCTTTGGTGCTTCACCCGAGCGACATCAAGCGCGGCGGCGACGAGACCACAGCCACCGTCCCCACCGCGGAAGCGCAGAACGACGGCCTACACTCAACGCCTTCTCGGGAGGCGCCTCCACAGCGATCGACGTAAACGGTCCGCCGTACTGTTCGACGTAGGTCTGCTGGTCCGCGAGTAGCGCGACCTTGTCGACAGCCGCTCGGAAGAAGATCTCGTTGTCCATCCACCAGCGCCAGATGAACTCGGCGAAGGAGTCGGCGACCAGTATGAACTCCCAGCCCTCTTGCTGCCAGTAAGCGACATCCTCGGCGTCTAATTCGAATCCAGCGGGATACCCCGTGCTGACCACGGCGGAGCCGCCGTCGTCGCCGAGGTAGAGCAGCCAGTGGTAGACGACCTGAGAGTCTGAGATCAGGTGCAGGAGGCGTCCGCCATCGACCGGTACGACCGCGTCACCGAGATCGAAGTAGCAGTCGGTCGCGCTGCGCAGGCGATCACGGAGGCCGTCGCCTGCCAGGAATCGCTCGAAGTCTGCAGGCAATGCTGCACCGTCGCCCAGAAGATCGGCTACGGCCCCCCTGGAGATATCCCGAGTCGCATACTCGAAATCACTCGCGAGGTAATCCTGTTGATGGCGAGCTGCCTGCTCGAGCCAGCTGAGCTCGGCTGCGTCTGCCGGTACGTCGGGCAGTTCGTCGCCCGAGTACGAGACATAGGTCCTGAAAGGTATCTCCGGCAGCGTTCCGGGAACCTGGATCGTCACCCATTCGCGGCGCAGACCAGACAAGAAAGACACGCCCGTACTGTCGCACACAGGCTGAGCGAACCCGGCCTACTTCGGGGTGCCTGACCAGACGCCAGTCGTCAGAAATTCGTCGGCTTCCTGCTGCCGGGTGGCTAAATCGGTGTCGTCATCCAGCGGGGGGACGGAGCCCGCGAGGAAGCCCCGGGCCCAGAGCCGGGTGGCAGCCGGCGCGTCGTCGGGGAGTTCGCTGAGGCTCACTCGGAAGCTGACTTGCTTGTGCTCGCACCACGCCGGCATCCGGCCTCGAAAGGTGTTGCCCGACGAGGGGTACAGGATGTCCCGTGATCCTTCGTGCTCCGAGCAAGGAAACCAAAGCTCTGGATCAAGGTCGCCGCTGCGCTGATCTAGCTGCATCCGGGCGATCCTAGTCAATTGCCACCAGCACGCGCTGGTGGCTTCGGCAAGTGTTCGTGCAAGTGGCTCAGCGCACGGTGAGGGGGAAGGCGGAGCTGCTGGTGGCGCTGACGGTGAGTCCGTTGACCAGTACTGCGGGCACGGTGACGCGGTAGCGCGAGGTGGTGCCGCGACCGACGGCCTTGATCAGGACGAGCGCCGAACCCTTGGTGAGCTGGATCTTCACGCCGTTGAGCCACTTCTTGCCGTCCCAGCGCTGCAGAGTGGCTTGCACCGTTACGGCGGGCTGGATCTTCACCGACAACTTGACCGTGGTGCCGACCTGGGCGGTTGCCGGTGTGAAGCCGGCAGCGGTGAACTTGGTCAGTGTGGTCGAGGACTTCGCCGCCGTGGAGGCGGCCGGGGTCAGTGCGATGACGTTGGTGCTGACGACCTTGCGTGCCGGAACCCAGATGCGGTACTGACGGTTGCCCAGGGCACCGATCCCGGTGTCGAAGGCGGTCGTGGTGTTACCGGCGTACCGGCCGTAGGTTTTCCACGCGTCGGTAGCCTTGGCGCGGGCCTGGAGCTCGACCGGGATGCCGCTCGCGCGCTCCTCACGGCCCTCGCTGGTGAACAGGTCGATCGTGCTCTTGATACCGAGCCGGGATCCGTACGTCGCTGACGCGGGAACGCTCGTACCGGCGCTGAGCTTGCCCAGCCGGACGGACTTGGCTGCCGACGCGCTGTCGCCCCACTCGTTCCAGGCATACAGGCTGATCTCGAAGGGCCGGGGGTACGGCGCGGTATGGATGGAGCCGGAACCGATATCGTTCGAGAAGTCATAGATGTCGTGGTGCCCAGGCGTGGCGACGGTGGCCCTGACCGTCGTGTCGGTGGCGGAGAAATCCAGCGGGTCGTTCGGCGTGGAGTCTGGGATCTCCTCCGCCTTCCAGGTCAGATTGGTGTGCTCAGGACCGTCCGGGGTGGCGTCCAGCAGCACCATCCGGGCGGGCCGATGCGTGTCGAACCAGGCCGACACGGCACCTGTGCTCAGCTCGCCGTTGACCTCGCTCTTCACGATCAGCCGCGTCTTGTCCGACTCTTCGAGCTCGTAGCCCTGGAGCGAGAACTTGTTCGCGGCGGTCGCGGCCACAGTCGTCAGGACGTACGGCGCCTGCCCCTCCCGCTCGACGTAGACGACGTTCTTGGCGTTGTCGTCCTTCCAGGCCAACTCCACCTGCGTGTAGTTGAACGAGATCTCGAAGTCGGTGGGTGCGTCCGGCGCGGCGGCCGCCGCGGTTGCTGCGAGTTTGCGCATGTGTGTTTCCCAGGGAGAGCGCCTGGCGGTCACCCCTGCCGCCAGTACGTGCGCAACAAGTAGCGCACGCACTCCCGAGACAGGCAAGCTCCGCCGATGGCAGCTTCATGCAATCACGTCCGGCGCCGATCGTGGTTGCACTCATATGCGTTGACAGATACCTTGTCTTGCAAGGTAGTGACAAGATCCTCATCCAGGAGACACGAAATGAGCGCTGACCAGCTGGTCGAGGCGTACCTGAAAGAGCTGGCCACGGCCGCCGAAGCGTTGCCGGCAGAGCGCCGTACGGAGCTCCTCGCCGACATGACGACGCACATCGCAGAGGCACGCGCCGAGGGCGCCACCTCGGACGACGAGGTGCGCGCAGTGCTGCAGCGCCTCGGCGATCCCCACGAGATCGTCGCCGCATCGACCGACGGCCTGGTCCTCGTCGACGCCGAGCCGCGCTTTCGCCTCCGCGACTTCGCCACGGTGGCACTGCTATTCATCGGGCCTTTCCTGCTGGCGATCGGCTGGCTGGTCGGCGTCTGGCTCCTGTGGACCTCCGACCGCTGGACTCGCGTCGAGAAGCTACTCGCCACCCTGGGCTGGCCGCTCGGGTACGGCGCCGCGATCGTCTGCGAGTTCATCTCGCCCTTCCCGATCGGCGTGACGCTCACGATCGCGGCCGTGATCACCGTCGTCGCGCTCATCCCCTTGCTCAAGAACGGCGGACCCGGGCGCTCCACCACCCGAACCCCGCTCGCCGGCGCCACGTCAGCGACCTCACGCAACAGCTGACCTCTAGGTGCCGAAGGGTTTGCTTGCAGCACATGCCGAATTCGGAAACGCCGCACCGACGACCTGGTGGCAACGTGGCACGCCCAAGTCGGCAGTCCATCGCAGCGGCTACGCGCGTGAGTTCGTCTTAAGCGATCCCCCCGAAGTCGCTGTGAGCAAGCCCGTTAGCAGGGGAGGATGCCTGCATGACGGAGTGGACTGTGCGGGACTACACCCCAGGGGACGAGACGCCATGGCTGCGGTGCCGCGTCCTCGCTTTTCTTGACACGAGTTACTACGACGACGTCGCAACGATCAAGCCGAGGCGCGAAGCGGGTCTTGAATTGGTCGCTGTCGTCGATGATCAAATCATCGGGCTGCTGGACGCGAGTGTCACAGGAAGCGAATCGACCATCGAGACGATCGCGGTTCACCCTGACTACCGTCGGCTTGGTATTGCCCAGCGGCTGCTCAACGAGATCTGCGACCGACTGCAGCGGCGAGGAGCCATACAGGTCGATGCGTGGACTCGGGACGATGAGGGAACGCTGGCCTGGTACCGGTCACAAGGTTTCGAACAAAAGATGCGTTACCTGCATGTGTACGCCTCCGATCCAGACGAGGCTCTTTCGGCCTTCGGTTCGCAGATGGACCTGATGCCTCGCGCGGGCTTCTTCCACGCCTGGATCGACCACGAGGGTGCCCTGCGCAATCAGTTCAGCCGCGTGTACTCCTGCCGACAGTTCGTGAAGTCGCTCGGGGGCTAACTGGCTGAGCGACAGGCGGGAAAGATGCACCCGGACCACCGATTAGGCGGGCCAATTCGGACCCCGTCATCCCGGAGTCGTGAGGCCCCCGCCGGAGGCAGATGCCCTCGGCTCTCGTGGAGGAACCCGAGGGTCGGTCCAGACATGTCGGCGCTGATCCCGTGTTAGTAAAGGTGTTAGCAAGTTCGGCCCCAGAGAAGGCGAAAACCCCAGGTCATCTAGCTTCTGACCTGGGGTTTTACTTGCGCGCTCGGAGGGATTCGAACCCCCAACCTTCTGATCCGTAGTCAGATGCTCTATCCGTTGAGCTACGAGCGCCGGGCAACGAGACGTAACGATACAGGGAGGCGGCGGGTCGATGCCAATCGGGGGTCGGGGAGGGGCTTTAGGGTCCCCGGTATGGGTATCGAAGACTTGCTGGGTGGGCGTGATTTGGGGGATGTGAAGAAGGCGGTCGGGTTCGTGATGGAGAACTCGGACGACTTCCAGAAGGTGCTTGAGTTGGTGAGGGGGCTGCCTGATGGGGCTGTGGGTTTCATCGGGAAGTTGCCGGAGCTGCTGAAGACCATCGGGTCGGGGTTGGCTGAGGCGGGAGAGCAGGCTGGGAAGGCTGCTGGGGCCTTGGTGGGGGATGACGGGGAG
>NZ_SMKX01000165.1 GCF_004349055.1 Kribbella antibiotica | reverse complement strand
GCGTGCCAGGCTGTCCTTAGACGGTTGACGGATTCGGTGAGGGTTGCCTCGGGGGTGTGGAAGTGGAGGCGGATGTAGCCGGCGCTGGCGCCGGTGATGTCTAGGCCGGCGCCGGGGAGGACGGCTATGCCGTGGCGGAGGGCGGTTTGGGCGAAGGAGTTGCCGTCGCCGGTGGGGAGGCGGATCCAGAGGACTTGGCCGCCGGTGAGCTTGGGGTAGGTCCAGGTGGGGAGGTGCTGGGCCAGCAGTCCGGTGAGGTGGGTGTGGCGGGTGGCCAGGGTGGCGCCTACGTTCAGGTCGTCCAACAACGGGACCAGGTGGGCGGCGGCTAGTTGGGCGGGGACGTTGCCGCCCAGGTCGTGGACGGCTCGGAGGCGGGCCAGGCGGGTGATGAAAGGCGCGGCGGCGCGGATCCAGCCGATGCGGAGGCCGCCCCAGATGCTCTTGCTGAGGGAGCCGATAGAGATGACAGAGGGCCCGTACGCCGCCATGGCAGTGGGGCGGTCTTGGCCGGGGAAGCCCAGGTCGGCGGGGACCTCGTCCTCGATCAGCGGTACGTCGGCCGCCGCGGCAGCGCGTGCCAGGCGCTGTCGGTCCAGTCGGGGAAGCACTGAGCCGGTGGGGTTCTGGTACGTCGGAATCACGTAGGCCAAGGCCGGACGCCGTTCCCGTACGGCGGATTCGAAGCCGTCCAGCCCGACTGGCAGTCCGCGGAGCACTGCGCCCTGCTCCCGAAAGACCTCCAGGGCGCCAGGGAAGGTGGGCGCCTCGGCGAGCACCTGGTCGCCGGGCGACACGAGGGCGTGCGCCAGCAAAGACAGTGCCTGCTGACCGCCGTTGGTGACGAGCACCTGGTCAGCCACGGTCGGAACGCCGTACTGGGTGTAGCGGGCGGCGATCGCCGTACGGAGGGAGAGGTGGCCGTACGGGTAGTAGCCGATGTCGCCAGTGATGGTCGTCAGCTCGGGGATGATCCGGGCGTAGGCCTCGGCCAGCTCAGGTGGTGGCTCACCGGGCGCTGCGCAGATAGCGAGCAGTACGCCGTCGTCGCGCGTCTCCAGTGAGCCCAGGAAGATCGGATCGGCCGGCAGGTCGTCAGAGGCGACCGGTGTCCCGGCTACTCGCGTCCCACTGCCCTGGCGGCGGGTGATGCGGCCTTCTGAGCGCAGCAGGTCGTAGGCCGCGACCACAGTGGTGCGGCCGACGGCCAGAGCCTCAGCCAGCGTCCGGTCCGGCGGTAGAAGCGCACCCGCGGGCAGTTCACCGTCGTCGATGAGCTGGCGCATCCGGGATGCGAGCAGCACATACAGGGGCCCTCGACCGGATGACCACCGGCCGAGACGGTCTAAAAGTTCGATTGGTCTCATTGCCAAACCAATTCTGCCGGATTGGCTCTGGGGTGGCCAGCCCTGGCGTTGGAGCATCGGAGGTATGGCGAACTTCGTGCGGAACCCCATCCAGACCCTGTCCGAGGCCCACCCGCGCCACGACCTCGGTGAGAGCTACGGCCCGGAGCTGCGCGTCGCTGACCTCCTGACTCCGGAGATCGCCGAGCTAGAGCTCGGCTATGGCACCGCACAAGGCGATCCGAAGCTGCGGGCTGCGATCGCCAAAGCACATCAGGTCGAGCCCGACCAGGTGGTCGTCACGATTGGCGGGCAGCATGCGCTCTTCCTGCTGGCGTTCTTGGTTGCCGACGGCGGCCAGGTCGTCACCACTGCACCCCTGTTCCCCATGGCTCGCAGCGTGTGTCACGCGGTCGGTGCGGAGGTCAGAGTGGTCGAGCTGACCTTCGACACCGGCTACCAACTCCAGGCAGCCGATGTCATCGCCCAGCTCACCCCTGACACCAAGCTGGTCAGTCTGGCGAGCCCACAGAACCCCTCTGGCGTCGCCATACCGCTCAACACCCTCCGCGAGATCTACGCAGCCATGGCGTCCACCTGCCCAGAGGCGTACCTGCTGGTCGACGACACCTACCGCACTGCCTCGTACGGCGACGATCCGATCGCTGAGTCAGCTCTCCAGTTCGGCGACAAGGTGGTGACCGTGGCGTCGCTCTCCAAATGCCACGGCGCGGCCGGGCTGCGCGTCGGCTGGGCGATCAGCACTGATGCTGAGCTTGTCGATCGCCTGGTGACTGCGAAGTTCAGCACGGTCGTGAGCGGTTCCCCGCTGACCGAAGCTCTGGCGGTCCGGGTCTTCGAGCTGCAGGACGAGATCCTCGCCACCAGACGTCCACTGTTGGCTGAGGGGGTCGCAGCCACCGCGGAGTGGGTGGCCGCGAACGCCGACCTGGTCGAGTGGGTCCGCCCGGATGCCGGAGCTCTTTGCACCATCAGGCTCCGTCCGCAGATCGACCTCGAGCGATTCCGGGAGGCGACCGGAGAGTTGAGCGTCCGGCTTGCCGAAGGGGAGTGGTTCACCGACGAGCCACGGGTCTTCCGCCTCGGTTTCGGCTACCCGCCGCCGGTCGAACTGAAGGCCGCGCTGGACGCCCTGACCACCGCACTGCACAAAGCTGTCCAATGAGCCGACTAGTCTTGGCGGCGTGCCGGAGGTATATGACCCGCTGACCGATCCTGCACCCGCGCACGATGTGCGCGCGGTGTTGCGGATAAAGGCGTTCCGGCGACTGTGGATCGCGTTCGGGCTGTCCAGTCTCGGTGACTGGATCGGGCTGCTCGCGCTGACCGCGATGGCGAAGTCGTTTGCCGGTGACGACTACCAGGCGGCGAACTTCGCGATCGGCGGCGTCCTGTTCCTCCGGGTGCTGCCGGCGCTCGTGATGGGACCGGTGGCCGGCTGGGTCGCGGACCGGCTCGACCGGCGCGCGACGATGATCATCGGCGACTTCATCCGGGCGGCGTTCTTCGTCAGTATCCCGATCGTCGGCACCCTCACCTGGGTGCTGGTGGCCACGGTGCTGATCGAGATCGTCAGCCTGATCTGGGGCCCGGCCAAGGACGCCAGCGTGCCGAACCTGGTGCCCCGGCACCGCCTTGAGGCGGCCAACCAGCTCAGCCTGATCACGACGTACGGGAGTGCGCTGCCGGCGGCGGCGATCTTCACCGCGATCACGCTGGTCAGCCGGTGGGCGGGTGACTTCGCCATCGACCTCGCGGTCTACGTGAACGCCGCGACCTTCGCCGTCTCCGGTTTCGCGATCATCTCCATCCGCGAGATCGGCCGTGCGGTCCACGACCACGAGGAACACCCGACGCTGTGGCGGACCATGGTCGAGGGCTGGTCCTATGTGACCGGTACGCCGGTCATCCGCGGCCTGGTGGTCGGAATCTCCGGCGCCTTCGCGGCCGGTGCGGTGGTCATCGGCCTCGGCCGCACGTATGTCGAGGATCTCGACGCCGGCGACCCCGGGTACGGCGTTCTGTTCGGCGCAGTCTTCGGTGGTCTCGCGCTCGGGATGGGGTTCGCCCCGCGGATCTTCTCCGGGCTGTCCCGGCGGCGGCTGTTCGCGGCCGGTCTGGTCGGCTCGGGGATCTGCCTGGCCGGGCTGGCACTGATCCAGCAGATCGAGATCGCGACGATGATCGCGATCCTGCTCGGTTTCTGCGCCGGAGCATCCTGGGTCTCGGGGTACACGCTGCTCGGGCTCGAGGTGCCGGACGCGGTCCGCGGCCGGACGTTCGCGTTCGTGCAGTCCGCTGTCCGGACCGTGCTGGCGGTCACGCTGGCGATCGCGCCGTTCGTGGCCGGTGCGATCGGGCGGCACACCTACTCGGTCTCCGGTCACTCGGTGAGCTACAACGGCGCCTCGATCACGATGCTGATTGCCGCGATCCTGGCCGGCGTGATCGGGATGCTGGCCTGGCGGCAGATGGACGACCGACCCGGCGTCCCGTTCTGGCGCGACCTGCGGCGCAGCTTCGGCAAGACGCCTGGTGTCTACCCGACGACCGGGCTGTTCATTGCCTTGGAGGGCGGTGAGGGCGCGGGGAAGTCGACGCAGTCCGCGCTGCTCGTCGAGTGGCTGAAGGAGCAGGGCCAGGAGGTGCTGCTGACGCGGGAGCCTGGTGCGACCGACCTCGGGCAGGAGCTGCGGCGGATCATCCTCGATCCCGCCACCGGCGACATCTCGCATCGGGCCGAAGCGCTGATCTACGCGGCCGACAAGGCCGAGCACGTCGATTCGGTGATCAAGCCCGCCCTCAAGTCCGGCACCGTCGTGATCACCGACCGGTACGTCGATTCTGCGCTCGCCTACCAGGGTTCGGGGCGCGACCTGGACGTGGCCGATGTCGAGCGGGTCAACCGCTGGGCCACCGACGACCTCCGGCCGAACCTGACCGTCATCCTCGACCTACCGCCGAGGAGCGGCCTCGGCCGCTTCGTCGAGCGCGACCGGATCGAGGCGCAGTCGGCCGACTTCCATGAGCGCGTGCGGACGGCGTTCCTCGAGCTGGCAGCGGCCGAGCCGCAGTACTACCTCGTCGTCGACGCCACCCAGGACCGCGAAGAGATCGCCAAACAGATCCGCGGACGCCTGCAACCGCTGCTTCCGAAAGTGACCACGGTATGACGGTTTGGGACGACCTCGTGGGTCAGGAGCCGGCGGTCGCCGTACTGCGGAAGGCTGTGTCGGGAGCTGCGGCGGCGATCCGGGGTGAGTCCGGGGCTGCTGTGGTCGGGATGACGCATGCGTGGTTGATCACCGGGCCGCCCGGTTCGGGGCGTTCGAATGCGGGGCGCGCGTTTGCGGCGGCGCTGCAGTGCCCTGACCAGGGCTGCGGTGAGTGCAACGGCTGCAAGACAGTCCTCACCGGAGCGCACCCGGATGTGTCACTGATCCGGACCGAGCTGCTGTCGATTCGGGTCAGCGAGATCCGCGAGCTGGTTCGCCGGGCCGCGATGAGCCCGACGCAGGGCCGGTGGCAGGTGATGGTGATCGAGGACGCCGACCGGCTGACCGAGCAGGCGGCCGATGCGCTGTTGAAGAGCATTGAGGAGCCCGCGCCTCGCACAGTGTGGGTGTTGTGCGCGCCGACGGTGGAAGACGTCGTGCCGACGATTCGATCGCGCTGCCGCCTGCTGGTGCTGCGGACGCCGCCGGTGAACGCGGTGGCGCAGATGCTGGTGCGGAAGCTGGAGATCGATCCGGAGCTGGCCGGGTTCGCGGCGCGGGCTGCGCAGGGGCACATCGGTCGGGCCCGGGCCCTGGCACGCGACGAGGACGTCCGGGCGCGGCGGTCGAAGGTGCTGGAGGTGCCGTTCGCGCTGCGGGATCTCGGGGCGTGCCTGAAGGCTGCGCAGCAGCTGGTCGAGGCGGCGAAGGAAGAGGCCAAGGCGAGCGCGGAGAAGGTCGACGAGAAGGAGCGGGCCGCGCTGGAGCAGGCGCTCGGCGTCGGTACCAAGGGCGCGAAGCCGCGCGAGGCGAACGCCGCGCTGAAGGAGCTCGAGGACCAGCAGAAGGCACGCGCCAAGCGCTGGGAACGCGACGTACTGGACCGGTCACTGGTCGACCTGATGGCGCTCTACCGCGATGTGCTGGTGCTGCAGACCAAGGCCGGCGCCGAGCTGATCAACGCCGAGCTGACCCGCCAGATCGAGGCACTGGGCGCGCGGACCACGCCGGAGTCGACCGTGCGGCGGCTCGGCGCGATCACCCACTGTCGCGAGGCGATCGAGACGAATGTCGCGCCCCTGCTCGCACTCGAGGCAATGACGATCGGCCTCTTCGAGGGCTGAACCAGCCACTGAGATGGCGGTCCGTTGGCTGGACGGCCGCTGTAACACCTGCGCTCATCCGAGCGATGTTCGTGTGTCCGGGCAAAACAGCTCGCTCGGCCGCTTCGCCCGAACGGACACCCATGACCCAGCCGCCTGCTCCGATGCCGCCTGCCCGGCCGTCGCTACCGTCGGCGGAGTCGTGGCTGGACGGCGTGCCGACGCCGGCGCAGCAGCGGCAGGACCGGTACGCCGTGGCGGCGCTGGTGACGAGCCTGCCCGGGCTGGTCCCGGTCGCGGTGGTGCTGGCGGGGATCGCGCTGCGGCGGATCAAGCGCACCGGCGGTAGCGGGAAGCGGTTCGCGTACGGCGCTCTGGCGGTCTGCCTGTGTTGGGGGATCATCACCGGAGTTGCAGTGGCGCTCGGCCTGTCCGGGCAGCTGCGCGACGGGGTCGGGAAGACGGTGCCGATCGCCCAGGTCGAGGTCGGGCGCTGTTTCGACGCGGATCTGGAGGCGGACACACTGCGGATGGCGCGGATCGCGAACTGCCGGACCGCGCACAACGGCGAGGCCTACGCCAGGGTGCGCGCGGAGCTGGTCGGCGCGTCGACGGAGCAGGCGCAGACGCTCGCGACCCGGGAGTGCACGACCGCGTTCGGGACCTTCATCGGGAAACCGTACGAGCAGTCGGAGCTGGACATGTACTACGTCGTCCTGGTGGATCGCGCGGTTGCTGACGGCAACGTATTGTGTTTGGTGGGGATGCCGGGGACCCGGCTCAGCGGTAGCATGCGCGGATCGCAGCGATAGCGTGGTTCGCGGGGGAATCATCTGGGGGAGTTTGTGAGTCAGCCACCGTACGGTCAGGAACCGGACCGGCCACAGGACACGCCAAGGTCCTTCCCGAATTACGCACGCCCGAGTGAGCCTCCGCAGGATGCGACACAGCCGCTGCCGACGTCGGATCCGACGCAGCAGCTCCCCACCCAGCCCGCACCGCCTGCACAGCCACCGCAGTCCGGCTGGGTAGCGCCCGGTTCCACGCCTGGGCAGGCGCCGTACGGACAGCCGAGCGGGCAAACGCCGTACGGGCCGCCGCCGCCGGTGCAGCCGCCGTACGGCCAGCCGCCGGTCCAGCAGCCAGTGCAGCAACCGGGCTACGGACAGGCTCCGGGACAGGCGCCGTACGGGCAGCAGCAGCCGGGCTACGGACAGCCCGGTTATGGCCAGCCGGGGTATCCGGCCGCCTATGGCTACGGGTATCCGGCGCAGGGCGGGAACGGCACGAACTCGCTGGCGATCGCCTCCCTGGTCTGCGGGCTCGGCAGCTTGATGATCGGGATCTCGGCGCCCTTCGGCGTCGGGCTCGGGATCGCAGCGCTGGTGCAGCTCAAGCGTCGCCCGCAAGACGGTAAGGGGATGGCGATCACCGGCATCATCAGCGGCGCCATCGTCACGGTCGGCGGCGGACTGCTGATCGCGCTGTTCGTCGGGCTCGGGCTTGCCTACGACGACGCCAACAGCTCGCCGTATCCGAGCCCGTCGAGCTCCTACAGCTCCGGCACGTACGTCGAGGACCTGGCCGTCGGCGAGTGTTTCAACGACGGCAACGAGGACGGCGAGGTGATCCGTAGGGACTGCGGGCTGGGTCACGACGGCGAGATCATCTCCAACGTGACGCTCCCGGACGGCCCGTATCCAGGTGAACGTGCGATCGACCTGACCGGCAAGGGCCGCTGTGCCAGCGAGTTCGCGCGCTACGTCGGGATCAGCGACGAGAAGTCCATCTTCGACCTCGGCTGGTACGTGCCCACCGAGGAGACCTGGGACGAGGATGACGACCGGCTGGTCGTCTGCACTGCGTACGGCGGCCCGATGACCGGATCGGTGAAGGGCACTAAACGCTGATCTTCTGACCCACGGCAAGTACTCTGACCGCGTGGGCATGGTGATGGCGGTGTCGTTCGAGCGCTACGGGCGGCTGTATTACCTGGATCCCGGCCCGCATCGACCGCGGGTCGGGGACAAAGTGCTGGTCCCGACCGACGACGGTCCTGAGGTCGCCGAGTGTGTCTGGGCGCCGCAGTTCGTCACCGAGGAGATCGGTGGGCTTCCGCTGTGTGACGGCATCGCCGGTACGGCGGACCTCGACCGCGACGAGCAGAATCGGCAGCGCCGGGCCGACGCGCGAGTGATCGCCAAGAAGCTGATCCGGCAGCACGACCTGCCGATGAAGGTCGTCGGCATCGACTTCGTCGACCGGCGGGCCGATGTCGACCAGTTGGTGATCGTGTACTTCTCCGCACCGCATCGCGTGGATTTCCGCGAGCTCGTGCGGGATCTTGCCCGTGGGCTGCGGGCGCGGATCGAGCTGCGGCAGGTCGGCGCGCGCGACGAGGCCCGGTTGCAGGGCGGGATCGGGCCGTGCGGGCGCGATCTGTGCTGTGCGACGTTCCTGAAGGACTTCGAGCCGGTCAGCGTGCGGATGGCGAAGGACCAGGACCTGCCGCTGAACCCGCTGAAGATTTCTGGTGCCTGTGGGCGGCTGATGTGCTGCCTGAAGTACGAGCACCCGCTCTACCAGGAGTACAACGCGAAGGCCCCGGCCGTCGGGACCGCGGTGGAGACCCCCGCGGGTGATGGAGTGGTCGTCGGGCACAACGTTCCGAGCGACACCGTCGTGGTCCGGCTGGCGGCTTCCGGCCGGCGCTGCGCCTGCAGCCGTGCGGACGTGTGCTCACCGCGCCAGCAGTACGAAGCCTCCAGTACGACGACGCCGGACGCCGTACCGGTTGAGCTTCCGACCCCCGCCGTCCGGGCACCCGAGCCGGAACCGGCAGTCGTCGAACCGGTGGCCGTCGTTGCGGAAGAGCCGGCAGTCGTCGAGCCGGTGGCAGAAACGGCTGAGGAACGGCGGCAACGCAAGCCGAGGCGCCGGCGCCGGCTGAACCACGAAGAAGGAGAACCTGAGCAGTGAAATTCCGCAAGACGACCGTGATGTTGGCCGCTCTCGCGGTACTGCTCAGTGGATGTGGCGTGGCGAGCCGGGCGCAGAACGCCGAGGGCGGCCCGGGCGGGACGAGTACTGGCGGCGGCCCGTCGAAGGGCCCGGCCGGACCGATTCCTGCGGGGCTGGAGCAGTTCTACAACCAGCAGCCGGTCTGGGAGCGCTGCGGCAGCAACCAGCAGTGCGCCACGATCAAGGTGCCGCTGGACTACACCAAGCCGGCCGGCAAGACGATCGAGCTGCGCGCCCGCAAGGTGCTCGCCCGCGATCGCGCCGGCCGGGTCGGGACGCTGTTCGTCAACCCGGGCGGACCGGGTGGTTCGGGCGTCGAGTTCGCCGCGTCGGCCGGGTTCGCGCTCGGTGCGTCGCTGCTGCGCAAGTTCGACGTGATCGGCTGGGACCCGCGCGGGGTCGGGGAGTCGACGCCGGTGAAGTGCCTGGACACCGAGCAGCTGGACAAGTTCATCGCCGCTGACGGAAGTCCGGACGACGAAGCCGAGATCACCGAACTGAACGACGAGGCCAAGACGCTGGCCGACGGTTGTGAGCAGCGCTCCGGCGAGCTCCTCCCGCATGTCGGGACCAAGGACGCGGCTCGCGATATCGACGTACTGCGGGGCATCGTCGGTGACAGCCAGCTGAACTACCTGGGCTATTCGTACGGCACCTTCCTCGGCGCGACGTACGCCGAGCTGTTCCCGAAGAACGTCGGCCGGCTGGTCCTCGACGGTGCGGTCGACCCGTCGAAGACGTCGCAGGAGAACAACATCGCTCAGGCGAAGGGGTTCGACACCGCGCTCGATGCGTTCGCTGCGGACTGTGCGCAGCGGCAGTGCCGGCTGGGCAACAGCAAGGCCGAGGTGCTGGGCAAGGTCGACAAGCTGATCAACGACAGCGATGCGACCCCGCTGCCCGGTGACAAGGACCGCAAGGTCACCCAGGCGATTGTCGTGCTCGGGGTCATCTACCCGCTCTACTCGCAGGAGCTGTGGCCGCGGCTCGAGGACGCTGTGCTCGACGGTCTGGACGGCAAGGGCGCCCGGTTGCTCGCGCTCGCCGACCAGTACACCGAGCGTTCGAGCGCCGGCTACGCGAACAACCAGAACGAGGTCATCTACGCGGTGAACTGCGTGGATCGTCCGGATATCGCCTCGGTGGCGCAGGCCAAGGCCGAGGAGCCGAAGTACAAGGCGGCGTCTCCGCGGTTCGGGTCGTTCCTGCTCTGGGGCTCGCTCGCCTGTGCGAACTGGCCGGTCAAGGCCGAGGACAAGCCGCACGCGATCAAGGCGGCCGGCGCGAAGCCGATCGTCGTGGTCGGTACGACGCGCGACCCAGCCACGCCGTACGACTGGGCCGTCGGGCTGGCCAAGCAGCTCGACAGCGGCGTGCTCCTCACCCGTGACGGTGACGGCCACACCGGCTACAAGGCCGGCAACGCGTGCGTCGACAACATCGTCGAGACCTACCTGCTGCAGGGCCAGGCCCCAACAGCAGACGTCAACTGCTAACTAGGGCGGTTGCCCGCCTCCGATACCTGGAGTGAGTGCGTGGCTCGCTCGAGGACGGCCCGCAGCGCGGCCTCGTCCTGTGGGCGGCCACCGACGGTGATCTCGACTGCGGTGTCGCCGCCAGCAGCGGTGGGGACCCAGCGTGACAGGCCCATCCGCGGTCCGCGGGCGCCGTCGACGTACGTGTAGATGAGCGTGCCGTTGTCGCGGCTCAGCACGGAGAGCTGCGACTCCTTGATGCTGCGCTCGCGGTCGCTCACCTGGCGCTCCGGGGACTTGCTGCTGCCCCGGGTGTCGAACCGAATCTGCCAGACGCCGCTCGGGTCCTGGAACCGTGGCCGCTCACCGTCGTGCGTCGCTCGCCAGGTCGTCGGAACGTCGGCGGAGACCGGTGCCCGATTGGTGCCGAAGGTCTGCGCCGCGAACTGCAGACTGTCGGCCTGCAGACCGTCGCCGCGGGGTGTCGTACTTGGGGTGGTTTGACTGGTCACGACATCCGTCGCGCGCTTGTCGTCGTCGCCGCTGCCGTTGATGGCCAGCGCGATGCCGAAGACTGCAACGCCGACGGTCATCCCCGCCAGCGTCATCAGCAGTGCCTGGTGCCTGGGCGTGAGCATCGGACCTCGCTTCCGTTTTCTCCAGTCTGATTATCGTTCACGAGGGGGGCGTCCCCGAAATTCGCGCGTACGCTGGCACGTCGTGAGCACGCCCTTTGACGAAGCACTAGTGCGGTACGACGCGGGCACGGCCGAGCGCCCCGAGCTGAAACTCCTGACGAAGGAGTTGCTCAAACGCCTGGTCGCGAAGGCTCCCGGCCACGCGGTCGAGGTCCGCGTCCCGCCGTACGGCGCTGTGCAGTGCATCGAGGGCCCGCGGCACACCCGGGGAACGCCGGGCGCGGTGGTCGAGCTGCCGCCCGAGTTGTGGATCGATCTCGCGCTGGGCCGGACCACCTGGGCCGAGGCACGCAGTACCGGGAAGCTTCGCGCGAGCGGTGAACGCACCGATCTCAGCGAATTGTTGCCCTTGGTAACCAATTGATCACCGAGCAGCGATAACTCAAGGCATAAAGGGGCCGCGACACCCCGCCCCGGGTGCCGCGGCTACTTACAAGACGCATCGACCGGCCAGAAAGTTCACTGGCCGAAGAAAATAATCGAGAAAATTCTCAGCGACCGGCGGTGTTCGTGTGCCAGACGACCGTGCGGCCGTTCAGGATCTGGACGTCACCGTTGTTCTGGGCGACCAGCACCGAGCCCGCGCGGGTGGTCTTGCTCGACCACAGCGGCTTCTTGGCGGCGCTGTAGACGACCAGGTTGCCGTCGGACTGCATGACCGTGAAGGCGCCCTTGCTCTGCGTCTTGGTGCTCCACAGCGGGGTCTTCTGGTTCTTCACCAGCACCAGGTTGCCGTCGCTCTGCATCTGCAGGCGGTAGACCCGGTTCACCGAGGTCAGGTACTCCGGGAACTTCAGCACCCGGTTCACGCCCAGGGTGCCGACCACCATGATGCGGCTCCAGTTGGGCTTGCCGCGGGTGTTGTAGATCACCAGGTTGTTGTCGTTCTGCACGGCCAGGATCGCGCCCGGGCTGGTGCCGGTGTTGCTCTGCCAGACGACGGTCTTGCCGGAGACGACCTCCAGGTTGCCGTTCTTCTGCATCACCAGCACCGAGGCCTTGCGGTTGGTGGCGGTCGACCACAGCGCGGTCTTGCCCTTGTAGAGCACCGCGTTGCCGTCGGACTGCATGATGAAGATGTACTGGCCGTTCTTGGAGCGGATGTAGTTGCCGGCCTTCAGCTTCTGCCCCGGCTTCAGGATGTCGGGGACGGCCGCGGCCTTGGTCACCGCAACGGGTGCGGAGGTCGTGGCCTGCGCGGTCACGGGAGCAAGCAGGGTGGCACCTGCGGCGGCCGCCCCTGCGACGAGAGTGGCGAGCACCTTGGTGCGTACCGACTTGGTCGAGATCATCCGGTTGTCTCCGTACGGTCAGTGGAATATCCAGGAGATTGACGCCTAAGGCAACCAATCGGTTCCACCGTAGGGAGAAAAGGGTTCGTCGCCGGGGTGATGTGCTGACAGGATGTGCCGGTGGCAGCAAGTTTCCGGACGCGGCTGGCCCGGCTGCGTGTCGATCTGACTCCGTGGCGTGGTTCCCGTGACTTCCGGATCCTGGTCGTCTCCGGCTCGATCTTCTTTCTCGGCAGCATGTTCGGGTACGTCGCCCTGCCGTACCAGCTCTATTCGCTGACCCACTCGAACTTCGCGGTCGGCGCGATGGGCCTGGTCAACATCCTTCCGCTGGTCGTCTTCGGCCTGTACGGCGGTGCGCTGGCCGATCACGTGGACCGGCGAAAGATGCTCATCTTCACCGGAATCGCGCAGGTCGCGGTGTGCGCCGTACTGCTGAGCAATGCGCTGCTGTCGAACCCGCAGGTGTGGATCATCTACGTCTGTGGCGCACTGAACGCGATCGCTGCGTCACTGCAGCGGCCGAGCCGGGACGCGCTGTTCCCGCGCGTGGTGAAGCACTCCGAGTTGCCGGCCGCGGTCGCGCTGAACGCATTGACCATGCAGGCCGGACAGTTGGCCGGCCCCGCCCTGGGCGGCGTACTGGTCGGCACTGCCGGGATCAGTTGGGCCTTCGGGATCGAGCTGACTGGGCTGACGATCGCGACGCTGCTGTACGTGCGACTCAAGCCCTACAAGGTTGGTGCGCACTCCCAGCCACCGAGCCTGCGTGTCATCGGGGAGGGAATCAAATACGCCGCTCGCCGCAAGGACCTGCTCGGGACATATGTCGTCGACATGGTCGGGATGTTCATGGCGATGCCGATCGTGTTGTTCCCGGCCTTCGCGACCGAGGTGCTCAAGGAGCCCAAGCTGCTCGGCGTTCTCTACAGCGCCGAGGCGGTCGGGGCGATGATCGCGACGCTGACCATCGGCTGGACCAGCCGGGTGCATCACCATGGTCGAGCCGTCGTGATGGCGGCGGCCTGTTGGGGTGCAGCGATCGGGATCGCCGGGCTGGCGCCGAATATCTGGTTCGCGATCGTCTTCCTCGCGTTCGCCGGCGCTGCGGACATGGTCTCCGGCATGTTCCGGTCGGTGATCTGGAACCAGACGATTCCCGACGAGATGCGCGGTCGGCTGGCCGGCATCGAGATGCTCTCGTACATGCTCGGTCCGCTCGGCGGACAAGCCCGTTCCGGCCTGGTCGCCGACCTGACCAGCGTCCGTACGTCGATCGTCAGCGGTGGCATCCTCTGCGTGGCCGGTGTCGCTGCCACCGGAGCCGCCCTGCGCGACTTCTGGCGGTACGACGCTCGCACCGACGAGCACGCGGTTCGGGAGCGCGACCTTCGGGCCGAGGCCGAAGCCGGAGAAGCGTAGGCTTTCGCACACTATGCGTATCCGTCTGGTCGTGCCGCTCGCCGTTGCCGCCGTGCTGCTCAGCGGATGCGGCGGTCCTGGCCAGGAGACCGCGCCCAGCGTGCCGCCACTCGTCTCGGTCCCGACGATGCCGTCTCAGACACCCTCCGAGACACCGTCGAGCACGCCGCCGGCCTCGAAGGTCGCGGATACGGTCTGCGTTCGGATGGACCAGGGGCTGGTGCAGGCAACGCTCGGCGTTCCGTCTGTGCAGATTCGGCTCAAGGCGCCGCCGGCCGATTTCGGCGTACCGGTGACTTATGACGGGTGTGAGCTGGGGCTGGGCGGGTCGGTGTTGCGGGTTGGGACGTCGGTGCAGTCGGCGACCAAGGCGACGCTGGCTGCGGTGCAGAAGGCGTACAAGGGTGAGCCGGCGAAGCCTGCGGTCGTGGGCGCGCCTGGTGTCACCGCGCCGGGCTTCGGGGCAAGCAGCTTCGTGGTCTTCCTGCTGGATGGCCAGCTCTACAAGGTCTCCGGACCGAAGGCCACGCTCGCGAAGTACATCGCGCTTGCGGAAGAGGTCGCTCGTCAGGTCGACGGGCTGCCCGCGCCGGAGCCGCTGATCACTCGGCCGGAGTGTGACCGCGGTTCGGCGGCCGCGGTCAAGGTGATGGGCGGGCCCCCGATGTTCCGTCGCGACGGACAGACCGCGAACGGCGACCTGGTCTGCGGCTGGATCGCCGCGGACGGTGTGCTGTCGACGTCAGCGCGTCGTACGCCGAAGGCTGCCGAGTTGATGACCGCGATCCGGAAGACGCCGACCGCGCAGGCACTCCCGCTCGGCGACGAGGGGTACGTCGACACCGCGACCGGGCGGACCACGATCCGGATCGGCGACGGCCAGTTGATCGACTTCGTGCCGCTCCCGGCCCGGGCGATCAACCCGGACACGATGACTCAGCTCGCGCTGGCGATGCTCTCGCAGTACCGCTGAACCCCTGGTTGATACAGCCGCGTGCGACTCGGTCGCGGGTGTTACTGTGGCCGCGCCGTGGTGCTCGGGAAGCCGGTGTGATGCCGGAGCGGCCCTCGCCACTGTGATCGGGAGTTCACCGACCGATCCCCTCCGGGGGAGGTCACTGGCCGTGTTGGCTGGGAAGGCCAAAGGGCGGTGAACTGAGTCCCGTCAGCCAGGAGACCGGCCACGGCATGTGATCCGTCCACGAGGTGCTGGAGGAGCGGTCCTGTGCTGCGTAAGTCAGTTCTCCCTGTTCTATTGCTAGGTCTGCTCGCTGGTTGCGGCACGCCGACTGCGGACAATCCGCCTGGGTCGACGATCACCGTGAAGAACTGCGGGATCGACGTCACCGTCGCCGGCCCGCCGAAGCGGGTGTTCGCGGCGTACCAGCCGGCCATCGAGATGGCGCACGCGCTCGGAATCTCCGATCGCCTGGTCGGTACGGCGTACCTGGACGCTGAGGTGCTCCCGGAATACGCGGGTGCGCAGGCCAAGGCGAAGTACTACAAGAACCTGCCCAGCCGGGAAGAACTGCTCGCGGCGAACCCGGATTTCGTGCTGTCCGGATTCAACGACGTGTTCAGCGCCGGTGGCGGCAGCGACGAGAGCTTCGGCAGCCGGAAGAGCCTGGCCGAGCTCGGTGTCCAGACCTGGATCTTCAGCCCGCTCTGCCCGACCGCGGACGGTAAGGGCGACGAGGCGATCGACCCGGCGAGCGTCACGATGGACAACGTGTACGCCGATCTGCGCGGCCTCGGCAAGCTGTTCGGGGTCGAGGATCGCGCCGAGACTGTGATCGCGGATCAAGAGAAGCGGATCGCTGCGGTTGAGGCGAAGGTGAAGAACGCGCCGAGGCCGACGGTCGCAATCCTGCGGCCCGGGCTGGAGGGTGGCGGGCTGACCGTCTCTGGTGGTCCCGACTTCGGCACGGTGCTGATCAAGCAGGCCGGTGGAGTGAATGCGTTCGCCGATCTGACCGCCAAGCGGAACGTGAAGATCGGCGTCGAGGAGCTGATCAAGCGGAACCCGGACTACATCCTGATCAGCGGGTGCTGCGATGCCGCGTTGACGCCGGCTTCGACACAGCCGGACGTGGACAAGCTGCTGGCGAACCCGGCGTTCCAGAATCTCAAGGCGGTGCGCAACAAGCACGTCGTACCGTGGCTGTTTGCGAATCACTCGGCCGGTGTTCGTGGTGCCTATACGACCGAGGACATTGCCAAGACGATTCATCCCGATCTCTTCAAATGAGATTGCGTGCTGCCGGACTGCTGCTGTGTGTGGCAGTCCTCGCGGTGTCCGTCCTGCTGTCGTTGAGCATCGGGAACCAGCATTTCGGGGCGCACGATGTGTATCTGGCGCTGGCTGATTTCAGCGGGAGCGACAACGATCGGGTGATCCGGTATCTGCGGGTACCGCGAACAGCCGCTGGATTGTTGGCAGGTGCGGCGCTTGGATTGGCGGGTGCGCTGATGCAGGGCGTGACGCGGAATCCGTTGGCAGACCCGGGAATTCTCGGCGTGAATGCCGGAGCGGCGCTCGCGGTGGTCGGGGCGATCGGGGTGCTGGGTGTGCACAGCCTCACCGGGTATGTCTGGTTTGCGATGGGTGGTGCATTGGTTGCGACAGTGGTCGTCTATCTGGTCGGCGCGATTGGGCGCGGCGGCGCGACGCCGGTGAAGCTTGCGTTGGCCGGGGCGGCGATCTCTGCACTGCTTGGGTCGGTGACGTCGGCGATCACGTTGCTGGACCTGTCGACGTTGAACGAGTTCCGGTTCTGGGTGGTCGGATCGTTGACCTTGGCAACTGGTCCGGTGATTGGTCAGGCCGTTCCGTTCATTGCTGTGGGCATCGTTCTGGCGTTGGTGCTGGGGCGGTCGCTCAATCAGCTGGCGCTGGGGGATGAGTTGGCGCGGTCGCTCGGGACTCGGGTGATGTTGGTGCGAGTGATGGCTGGGCTCGCGGTTGTCGTCTTGGCTGGTACGGCGACTGCGATCGCGGGGCCGATCGGGTTCCTGGGACTCGCCGTACCGCATGTGGCGCGGACGTTGGTGGGCGCGGACTATCGGTGGATTCTTCCGTGGTCGATGGTGCTGGCACCGGTGGTGTTGTTGCTCGCTGATGTGGTGGGGCGGTTGGTGGCTCGGCCGTCAGAGTTGCAGGTGGGGATTATCACCGCGGTCATTGGCGCCCCGGTGTTCATCGCGCTGGTTCGCCGCCGCCGGATGGCTGCACTGTGAGAACGCTTCGGGTCGGGCCGGTCTCGACGCGCGTTGATGTGGCGAGCGTGGTGTGTTCGCTTGTTGCTTGGCTGCTCACTCTTGCGGTCGGGGCTTTGTCTTTGACGCTGGGGGATTATCGGATTCCGCTGCCGTTGGTGCTCGAAACGCTGAGTGGTCATGGGACGTTGATCCTCAATGACATCGTCGTGAATGGACGGTTGCCCCGGGTGCTGGTGGGGATCGGAGTCGGTACGGCGTTCGCCGTGTCGGGGGCGATCTTCCAGCGGCTGGCGCGTAATCCGCTGGTCAGCCCGGACCTGATCGGCGTCAACGCCGGGGCCGCGTTGGCCGCCGTACTGATGATTACTGTGCTGGGGAGTGGCTGGATTCCGGCGGGTGCTTTGCTGGGGTCGTTGCTGTCGGCAATCGTCGTGTATCTGCTGGCTTATCGGGACGGGATCTCCGGCTATCGGCTGGTCCTCGTCGGGATCGGCGTGACGGCGATCATCAGCTCGGTGACCGCCTATCTGTTGACGTTGGCCGACATCTACGCCGCGAAGAGCGCCGTACAGTGGTTGGCCGGGAGCTTGGCCGGTCGGACCTGGACTCACGTCGTACTGATCGGGGCGGCTTTGGTTGTGCTGCTGCCGGCCGCATTGGCTGGGGCGCGGCAGTTGCGGTTGCTGGAGCTCGGGGACGACTTGGCGCGGACGCTGGCTGGTCGGGTTGAGCTCTCGCGAGGGTTGTTGATTCTCGTGGGCGTCGCGCTCGCGGCGCTGGCCACTGCGGCCGCGGGGCCGATTGCCTTTGTGGCATTGGTTGCGCCGCAACTCGCTCGGCGATTGGTGGCTGAGCGAGTCGCCGGGCTGCTTGCGGCTGGTGCGCTCGGCGCCTTGCTGGTAGTGGTTTCCGACCTGGTCGCCCGGGAGATTTTCGCGCCGACCCAACTGCCGGTCGGCATCGTGACCGCGTTCCTCGGGGCGCCGTACCTGCTCATCCTGATGGCTCGCGCCAACCGCATCGGCCGAGGAGGCTGACATGACCGAACTCCGTGCCGACCATCTGACCCTCGCGTACGACGGCCGCGCCGTCGTCCACGAACTGTCGGTGGTGATCCCGCGCAGGCAGATCACCGTCATCGTGGGCGCCAACGCCAGCGGCAAATCCACGCTGCTGCGCGGCCTCGCCCGCCTGCTCACCCCACGCGGCGGCGCCGTCTACCTGGATGACATCGACCTCGCCAAAGTCAGCGCCAGTCGGCTCGCGACCCAACTAGGCATGCTCCCGCAGCAACCAGTCGCCCCGGACGGCATCACCGTCTCCGACCTGGTCGGCCGCGGTCGGCATCCCCATCAACGCTGGTTCCGCCAATGGTCGTTGGACGACGAACGGGTGGTGAGTGCCGCTCTGGCTGCCACCGGCGTCGCCGACCTCGCCAACCGCTCCCTCGACGAGCTCTCCGGCGGCCAACGCCAACGCGTCTGGATCGCCCTCGCCCTCGCCCAAGACGCCGAAACCATGCTCCTCGACGAGCCCACCACGTTCCTGGACCTGGCCCACCAACTAGAGATCCTCGACCTGGTCCAAGACCTCAACCGCCGGCACGGGAAGACCATCGTCCTCGTCCTCCACGACCTCAACCTCGCCGCCCGCTACGCCGACCACCTGATCGCCCTGAAAGACGGCCAAGTAGCCGCCACCGGCACCCCCACCGAAGTCATCACCCCCGCAGTAGTCGCCAACGTGTTCAACC
>NZ_SMKX01000164.1 GCF_004349055.1 Kribbella antibiotica | reverse complement strand
CCCCCGCCGAGCACACCCCCGCCGCAGAAATCCCCCGCGCGGGTGTTCCTGGCGCAGGTGTTCCGATCGCAGGTGTTCCGATCGCAGGAGTTCCGATCGCAGGAGTTCCGATCGCAGGAGTTCCGATCGCAGGAGTTCCGATCGCAGGAGTTCCGATCGCAGGAGTCCCTGATGGAGGCATCCCCGGCGCAGGCATCCGCCGCTCGGACAGCCCCGCTGCGGAGATCCCCCGCTCGGATGGCCCTGGGCCGAGCGTCCCTGACGCGGGCGTTCCCGGTGGAGGCATCCCGGCCGGCTATGACCCCGCCACACACGCTCCCGCTGCGCCCTTCCCGGCTGCACCTGTCCCCGCTGCACCCATCCCGGCACCAGCGCCCACCCCGGCTCCCCGGGTTGAGGCACCGGTCCGTGCCGAAGCGGCTCCCCCGGTGATGGATCTCGGCGACGCGTGGACCCGAGTCCTGGCTGGTCTCCCGCCGAACCAGCGCGCCTGGCTGACCAACTCGCGCCCGGTCACGCTGCACGAGAGCACCGCCATCGTCGCGGTGCCCGACGACTTCACCCGCGGTCAGCTGGAGACCCGGCTGCGTCCCGATCTTGAGCGGATCCTGTCGGAGAGCTTCGGCCGGGACATCCGAATCGCCGTCACCGTCGACCCGTCGCTCGACCCTGAGCTCCAGCCGCAGGCACCGACGCCGCCGCCGATCCGGGAGCCGCTCAGGACCGAGGGTTCCTACCAGCCGACGATCCAGTCCGCATTGACCGATCCGGACCAGAGCCACACCCAGCCCTACCGGCAGCCGGCTCAGCAGCCGATCGCGCAACCGCCCCAGGAGCAGGCGCCGTCGTACGAGCAGCCTGCGGCCCAGCAATATGCGCCTCAGCAGAATCAGCCGTTCGGTCAGCCGACCCAGCAGCCGTTCGGTCACCAGTCCGGTCCGGACAGTCGGCCGCCTGGTGCCCCGGCACCGGCACAGCCGGCCACCGAGGCGCAGGGCGAGGCCCGGCTGAACCCGAAGTACACCTTCGAGACCTTCGTCATCGGTAGCTCGAACCGGTTCGCCCACGCAGCCGCCGTCGCGGTCGCCGAGGCACCGGGCAAGGCGTACAACCCGCAACTGATCTACGGCGACTCGGGTCTGGGCAAGACGCACCTGTTGCACGCGATCGGCCACTACGTGCGCAGTCTCTACACCGGCGCCCGCGTCCGGTACGTGTCGAGCGAAGAGTTCACCAACGACTTCATCAACGCGATCCGCGACGACAAGGCGTCCCAGTTCCAGCGCCGGTACCGCGATGTCGATGTCCTGCTGATCGACGACATCCAGTTCCTCGAGGGCAAGATCCAGACGCAGGAAGAGTTCTTCCACACCTTCAACACCCTGCACAACGCGAACAAGCAGATCGTGATCAGCTCCGACCGGGCCCCGAAACGACTGGAGGCGCTGGAGGACCGGCTGCGCAACCGGTTCGAGTGGGGCCTGATCACCGACATCCAGCCGCCCGACCTCGAGACCCGGATCGCGATCCTGCGGAAGAAGGCGGCCACCGAACGACTGACTGCGCCGCCCGAGGTGCTGGAGTTCATCGCCTCGAAGGTGCAGACCAACATCCGTGAGCTCGAGGGCGCCCTGATCCGGGTCACCGCGTTCGCCAGCCTGAACCGGCAGCCGGTCGACCTGAGCCTGGCCGAGATCGTGCTCAAGGACCTGATCCCCGAAGGCAGCAAGCCCGAGGTGACGTCGAGCATGATCATGGGCCAGACCGCCTCGTACTTCGGTCTGTCGATCGACGACCTCTGCGGATCCAGCCGGAGCCGGGTACTGGTGACGGCCCGCCAGATCGCGATGTACCTGTGCCGGGAGCTGACGGATCTGTCGCTGCCGAAGATCGGTCAGCAGTTCGGCGGTCGCGACCACACCACGGTCATGCATGCCGAACGAAAGATCCGCCAGTTGATGTCCGAGCGGCGGTCGGTCTTCAACCAGGTGACCGAGCTGACGAACCGGATCAAGCACCAGGCGAAACAGCAGTAACAAGCCCACAGGGTGGGGACACACCTGTGGACAAAGTGGGGGTAAAGCAGTGGATAGCTCGGTGTGTGTTGTGGACGGCCTGTGGGGACAGCAAAGTTCGTCCACCGCCGTCCCCAGACAAAGCGGTGGCCGTCCACACGGCGTACACAGGGCAATTCGGCCTCTGACCTGCGAAGTCTCGGGTTTCCCACAGAATCCACAGGTGCTAAGAACCTTATGGAACCTGTAGAGGAATCTGAGTCCATAAATTGAACGAACGGCCCAACCTGGGGAAAACCTCGTCTCGCATCGATCGCCGGGACCTGTCAGGCTGGGTCCCCCAACCAGCTCCAAGACCCCTCACCAGATGCAGACGCGACCCGCCCGAGAGCGCCACGTCATCCCCGATGGGCACACACCACCCGTGTCCGTGGCAGGATCTGCCTGGCACCCAGCCGAATCAGGAGGCACCCCGCGGTGAAGTTTCGCGTCGAGCGCGACGTACTGGCCGAGTCGGTGGCCTGGGCCGCGCGTAGCTTGCCCAGTCGCCCGAGTGTTCCGATCCTTGCCGGCCTATTGGTCGAAGCAGGCGACGGACAGATCACCCTGTCCGGCTTCGACTACGAGACCTCGGTCCGCGTCACCGTGCCTGCACAGGTGGCCGATACCGGTAAGTGCTTGATCTCCGGCCGGCTCGTCGCCGACATCTCCAAGAGTCTTCCGAACCAGCCCGTGGACTTCCAGGTGGACGGCGCCAAGGCGCAGGTCACTTGTGGCAGTTCGCGGTTCACGCTCCAGACGCTTCCCACAGAGGAATATCCGGCGTTGCCGGACCTTCCGGCGGCCAGCGGCACCATCAAGGCGGATGTCTTCGCGCAGGCGGTCTCGCAGGTTGTCACTGCGGCCGGCCGTGAAGACACCCTCCCGGTGCTGACCGGTGTGCGGGTCGAGATCGAGGGATCCACGATCTCGCTGCTCGCGACCGACCGCTACCGGCTGGCGATCCGTGAGCTCCAGTGGAACCCCGAGTCCCCCGACGCCTCCGCGGCCGCGCTGATCCCGGCCCGCGTGCTGTCGGAGACGGCCAAAGCGATGACCGGCTCGGACGTCACCGTCTCGCTGGCCGCGCCCGGCAGTGGTGACGGCATCGTCGGCTTCGAGGGCGAGGTGTCCGGGGGTAACCGCCGGGCCACGACCCGGTTGCTCGACGGCGAGTTCCCGAAGGTTCGCGGCATCATCCCGACCGACGCCGCGATCCAGACTCGCGTCCGGATCGAGACCGCCGTACTGGTCGAGGCCGTGAAGCGCGTCGCCCTGGTCGCCGAGCGGAACGCACCGGTCCGGCTGACCTTCGCCGAGGACAGCGTGACGCTGGATGCCGGCAGCGGAGACGAGGCGCAGGCTTCGGAGTCGATCGAGGCACGCGTCGTCGGTGATCCAGTCACGGTCGGCTTCAACCCGACGTACCTGCTCGACGGTCTCAGCGCGATCGGTACGCCGGTTGCTCACCTGGCGTTCACGCAGGCCACCAAGCCGGCCGAGCTGACCGGCGTGCGAGACTTCGAGGGTGACCCGATCAGCGAGTTCCGGTACGTGCTGATGCCGGTCCGTCTGAACAGCTGAACGCCAACAGAACAAGGGGATTCACGATGGAGCTCGGCCTTGTCGGTCTCGGCAAGATGGGCGGCAACATGCGCCAGCGGATCCGCAACGCTGGTCACACGGTTGTCGGCTTCGACCACAACCAGGACATCTCCGACGCGACGGATCTCGCCGACATGGTCGGCAAGCTCAGCGCGTCCGACCAGCCGAAGGTCGTCTGGGTGATGGTGCCGGTGCAGGCCATCGACCCGGTCGTCACCGAGCTGGCCGAGCTGCTCTCCCCCGGCGACATCGTGATCGACGGCGGCAACAGCCGCTGGACCGATGACACCCGGCGCGCGGCGCAGCTGGCCGAAAAGGGCATCAAGTTCGCCGACTGCGGTGTCTCCGGTGGCGTCTGGGGTCTCGAGAACGGCTACGCGCTGATGTGCGGCGGCGAGAAGGACACCATCGCCACGGTGATGCCGATCTTCGAGGCGCTCAAGCCCGAGGGCGAGTTCGGGTTCGTGCACGCCGGCAAGGTCGGCGCGGGCCACTTCTCGAAGATGGTTCACAACGGCATCGAGTACGGGATCATGCAGGCGTACGCCGAGGGCTACGAGCTGCTCGAGGCCGCGGATGTCGTCGACAACGTGCCGGAGGCATTCCGCTCCTGGCGCGAGGGCACCGTGATCCGGTCCTGGCTGCTCGACCTGCTCGTGAACGCACTCGAGGACGATACCCACCTGGAGAAGATCCGCGGGTACGCCGATGACTCCGGCGAAGGGCGCTGGACCGTCGAGGCCGCGATCGACCACGCCGTACCGGTGCCGGCCATCGCGGCGGCGCTGTTCGCGCGGTTCGCGTCCCGGCAGGAGGACTCGCCGGCGATGAAGGCGATCGCCGCGATGCGCAACCAGTTCGGTGGGCACGCCGTGAAGGGTGCCGACGCGGCCGACCCGTCGTACGCGACGCCGCCGATCAAGCACTGAGGTGTATGTCACCGCCCTGGGTCTGATCGACTTCCGGTCCTACCAGCAGGCGGAGGTCGAGCTCGCTCCGGGCGTGACGGCCTTCGTCGGGCCGAACGGGCACGGCAAGACCAACCTGGTCGAGGCGATCCACTACACCGCGACGCTCGGTTCGCACCGGGTGGCGACCGACGCACCGCTGGTGCGGGCCGGCGCTCCCCGGGCGATCGTGCGGACCGAGATCAAGAGCCAGTACGACCGCGACGTCGTGGTCGAGCTGGAAATCAATCCTGGGCGGGCAAACCGGGCCCGGATCAACCGATCCCCGGTTCCGCGGCCACGGGAAGTGCTCGGTCTGCTCCGGACGGTGCTGTTCGCGCCGGAAGATCTTGCGCTGGTGAAGGGCGATCCGTCGGAACGGCGGCGGTTCCTCGACGAGCTGCTGACACTGCGCGCACCGCGGATGGCCGGCGTACGGGCTGACTACGACCGGGTGCTCAAGCAGCGGAACTCCTTGCTGCGCAGCGCTTCGCAGGCTCGTCGGCAGAATCGGACGAGCTCCGCTGAGGCACAACTACGCACGCTCGAGGTGTGGGATTCCAACCTCGCCCGGACCGGCGCGGAGTTGCTCGCGACGCGGCTGGAGCTGCTCGAGGCGTTGCGTCCGTTGACAGCCGACGCGTACGACGCTGTTGCCCGCGGCAAGGGTGATGCGCGGCTGGAGTACAAGTCGTCGATTCCGCTCGAGCCCGGGGTCACGTCTCGTGAGCAACTGGCGGAGGTCATCCTCGCCACGGTCCTGGAGAAGCGGCAGGACGAACTCGACCGCGGGGTTTCGCTCGTCGGCCCGCACCGAGATGACGTCGTACTGGGGCTTGGGGACTTGCCTGCGAAGGGGTATGCGAGTCACGGTGAGTCCTGGTCGTACGCACTCGCGCTGCGACTGGCGTCGTACGAGCTGCTGCGGGCGGACGGGGGTGAACCGGTGCTGATCCTGGATGACGTGTTCGCCGAGCTCGACACCAGTCGCCGGGATCGGTTGGCCGAGCTGGTGGCTCCGGCCGAGCAGGTGCTCGTGACCGCTGCGGTCGGCGCGGACGTGCCCGCGGAGCTCAGCGGAGTGCGCTTCGAAGTCGGCGACGGGACCGTCCGTCGTGCCTGAACCCCGGAATTCCTCTGAGAGCGACGACGACAGCCTCGTCGCTCCAGAGTTGCCGGAGGACGAGGAGCACGACAAGCAGGGGCTGGACCTGGCGAAATCCCTCGCCGGCCGGCTCAAGCAGCAGGCGGCGAACGGCGGCTTCAAGCCGGTCAAGCGCAAGCGCCGCTCGCGCATCGAGGGCGTCCAGGTCAGCGGTGCCCGCCCCGACGACCGCGACCCGCAGAAGCTCACCAACACCCTCGGCCGCCTGATGCGCGACCAGGGCTGGGAGGTGGACGTCGCCGTACACGGGGTGATGGCTCGCTGGCCCACGATCGTCGGCCGCGAGACAGCCCAGCACTGCACCCCGGAGTCCTACGAGAACAACATCCTCACCGTCCGGACCTCGTCCACAGCCTGGGCGACGCAGCTCAAACTCCTCGCCCCCGACCTCGTCCGCCGCCTCAACGCGGAACTGGGCGACGGCACCGTCGTCGCCGTCAACGTCCAAGGCCCTCACGCCCCCAGTTGGCGCCGCGGCCCCCGCACAGTCCGCGGCGGCCGCGGTCCGCGCGACACCTACGGCTGATCGCTCACAATCTGTTACGTAGTCGTCATTATCAGTAACTAACGTCGATGACTATGCGACGACGTTTCCTGGCGGCCTCAGCCGCGCTGGCCCTCTGCGCAGTCCCCCTCACCGCTGCTGCGGCGCCGGGCGATCGCGGCTGTACGACGGCGCGCGGCACGGCCACACTGCTCTCGAACAAGGGCAACAAACCTGTGGGGGCTTACACGCAGACCGTCGTCTACTGCTGGAGCTGGGTCGGAAAACCGTCGCAGTACACGATTGACTCGACCAAGCGGTCGGCCACCTGGAAGCTCCAGAAGAACGACGAGAAGTGCGGGGCCGATGTGTTCTCCCAGTGGGACGGCGATCCCCGGCGGCACTACGACGCGGTGAAGAAGTGGTCGGAGAAGACGTGGGACTCCACGATGGGGCATACCTTCACCCGCAACTACTTCCAGCAGACCTACCAGAACGACCACAAGTGCACCTTCAAGTACCGGGGCAGTTTGGTCTGGGAGCCGAAAGTGGTTCTCCGGTTGGCCCTGCCGAAGCCCAGTGTGGTCAGTGCGGAGCCCGTCCGGCCGGGATAGCCCGCGGGGGTCGCCATCGTCGCCCCGCGATGACCTAGGATCGGGCGCGATGCGCACCCTGGTCGATGGCTTCCGCGAAATGGTCCAGCTGATCGGAGACACCTTCCGGCTCTGGTGGCGGAACCTGCTGCCTCTGATCACCTGGTGGTTGGTCGGGTATGTGGGCTTCAAGGCCTGTGTGCGGGCTGCCATCTGGTTGGACGAGCACGCGCACGGGAGCCTGGGGGTCGGGGTCTTCGCGATCGGTGTGATGATCCAGATCACCGCGTCGATCGGCATGATTCGAACCTGCGCGAGTTCGCTGTACCGGTGGCGCGATGCCGCCCGGAACAAGTCTGAGGAGACTTCGGACCCGACGCAGCAGGGCTTTCTGGAACTGGTCGCCGTCACGTTGCTGCCGCTGGTCGCGGTCTGGTCGGCGTGGGGGTTCCTGGAGGGCCAGGTCACCGAACTGTCGACGAGCAACAACGTGGAGCGGGGTCTCCAACAGGGGGCGTTGTTCTTCGAGCTGCCAGGCGGGCAGTGGCACAAGTACGTGCCGGCGATTGTCATCCTGCTGGTCCTGCGGCGGATCCTGCAGGCCGTCGATGACCGGTGGCCGAGCCGGCCGGTCAAGTTCGCCCAGGTGTGGGCGGAGTCGTTCTTCCTGCTGCTCACTGTGGTTGTCTCGACGTACGCGATCGACGACGCCAAGTACTGGTTCAAGGATCGCAACTTCTGGTACTGGTCGGTCGATTGGTTCGATGCCTGGAAGGACTTCTGGGCCGCGATCAAGATCCCGCTGCCGGCCGGCATCGAGTTCCTCTGGGGCTTCACCTGGGAAACCCTCTGGCCGCTGTTCAAGCTGGGGGTCGCGGAACCCCTGACCTGGTTGGCGATCACGACCGTCGTCTTCGGCCACCGGGTGCTGTCGAGCCGTGGCGTGTTCACTGGCACGGGAGTGGAGCGACGGCTCGGCGCACGGGTCGGCGCGGAAGCGCCGCAGCCCAACCGGTTCGTTGCCCTGACCAACAAAGCGCCGGATCTTCTGCTCGGCGGATTCCGGGAGAAGTTCTACCCGACGCTGAACGCGTTCCGGCTGCTCGTCCGGGTCGGACCGGTCTTCCTCGGTGTGGTCTGCATGCTCTACACGGTCTGGCTGCTCGGTGACGACTGGCTGTTCGTCGCGATCCAGCGTGCCATCGGCATCCACGGTCAGCGGTGGGGCCTGATGAACCACGAGATCGCGGACTTCATTCGCAGCATCATCTTCGAGCCGATCCGGATCGCCTTGCTGGCGGCGGCTTTCGACCTGTGCATCTCGGTCGGCAGCGAACGCCGTACCGAAGCGGCGGCCGCGGCGAAGGCGACCGCCTGAGCGACTAGACGGTGATCAGGAACCGCTCGTACTCGTCGCGGTTGGTGACCACCACACCCTGCAGGTGCGGAACGGCCTCCGCCGGTACGACGAAGATTTGCGCGACCTTGGTGGCCTTGTTCCGCGGGAACGGATGGTCGTAGTCGGAGCAGCTTGTCTGGATCGGGAACCTGCTGGCACTGGTGGTCTGCCAGGTGTTCCCACGGTCGTCGCGGAGCGCGGCGGAGCAAAGGAAACCGCCGTCCTTGATTCGTAGACCGTCGAGCGCAGTGACGCGCAACTGGGCAACGACGATGACCGCGCCGGCCGGACGGTCGACCTTGATCTCTTCACCCTTGGTGTCGACCAGCCGGGTGTAGACGGTCATCGAGTCCAGTTGCCAGGCCGCCCGGCCGATGGTGACCGGGCCCTTGGCGACGACGTGGTTGATCGCGCCGTCGTTGAAGTTCTGCTCCGGGTCGCCGAGGTAGGTCTTCAGCATCAGGAAGCAACTGGTGGCCAGCAGGACCAGCAGCAGTGAGATCTGCGCCGCCAGCCGGGCGGCGCGGCTCGCGTCCTTCATGACGCCACCCGGACATCCCGCTCGGGGAGCACGTACTGATCCACAGCCGTGTCGAGCAGCATCTGTGCGCTCGCGGCGCCCGGGATACCGAGATCGACCGACACCTTCCGGTTCAGCACGTTCCACAGCTGCGAGGGCTGCACGTCCAGCGTCAGTCCCTCGAGCTGGGCCGGGTCGACCTCGAAGACGATCGCGCCGGCGTTCGTGAAACCGGCAGCCCCGAACTCGATCCCGGAGTACGTGAGCCCGACCGGCGTGAAGACGGCATCACCGTCCGAGGTCAGCGTGGGATCGGGCCGGTCCGGCTTGCCGGCGCCCGCGGTGCTCTCCCACTCCAGCGCGACGAACACGCCGTTGGTCTCGATCGGCTTCTCGTCCGTGGACGAGTTCGCGTCGAGCACCGACTTGGCCAGTTGCATCCGGACAATCGTCAGCGAGGCGTCCTGGCCGAACTGCAGTGGCTGGCCGATGGTCCCCTTGCTGATCTCCATGTTCTGTTCCTCGAACACCTGGTCCGGGGTGGCCAGCCGGGTCAGGCCGCCGATCAGCACGAACAGGACGCCGACGGCGATGGTGGCGGGGCGGTAGAGCTTCACTCCTACTTCTCCTCGTCCTTGACGACGACAGACGGCTTCAGCCGGACGACGGCGGTCGCCTCCGGCAGGTGCCAGTACGGCTCCTCGTTGGCGCCGAGCAGCCCGTTGTCGGAGATGTACTGCTCACCGAGGATGCCGACCTCGATCTGGTCCGCGCTGAAGTCCGGCGCGATCTCGAACTTGGTGAAGCAGCTCTCCGCCGGCAGACCGTAGACCATTACCCAGCCGATCTCGCCGCGGCAGGTGCCTCCGTTGGACTCGATCAGGTCCTGGCCGCCACCGGGAACCAGCCGGACCAGGTTTCCGGCCAGGGAGTCGCTCTCCTTCTCCTCGGTGTCGATGTTGCGCAGGTCGAAGTAGACGCGCAGCTCGGCCTTCGCGGCGGAGTACTCGGTCTTGGGCTCGCGGATGATCTCGGCCTTGCTGAAGCTGTACTCCCAGCGGCCCGCAGAGACCGTGGCCGGCGCATCGACGGTGGCCACCAGCGTCGGGACGGCCCGGCCGGTCTTCTCCTTCCAGCCGCCGGTGACCAGCACCAGCAGGGCGATCACGACCACGGCACCGATCACGATCAGCCAGGTCCGCCGGTGCCGGCGAATCACCCGGTCGGCGATCAGGTCGTCGATGACGTCGTCAAGACTCTCCACGCCAGCGATCCTAAGGGGCAGCGGGTGCGCGTAAGGCGGTCTGGACCGGTGGCCGGCAGGCGGCGCCGTACCGGGTCAGTGGTGAAACTGCCGGAGGCCACTGAGCGCCCGTGAGCGCTTTCCGGCCCCCCACCCGCGAGAGGGGACATGGCGAGGAGGGCGAAAAGACGCCCTGAGGTGAGTTTCGGGCGGCTGATGGCAGGTTCTGCTTCGGTCGACGGGTAAGATAGACCGTGTACGACGAGCTGCGCCCCTGACAACACTGTAGTGGCCGCTTCCAGTGTGCCGCGATGCCTCGCGAACGCGGGGTCCGAGGAGGACAACAGCCGGTGACCGACGAGCCGACCGAGATCGACGAAACAACGTCCGCAGAGGACACCGGCAGTGCAGTCGCAGAGATCGAAGAAGAAGAACTGCTGACCGAGATCCAGTCCAGCGTCGTCGAGAAGGAGTACGACGCCAGCGCGATCCAGGTCCTCGAAGGGCTCGACGCGGTCCGCAAGCGGCCCGGTATGTACATCGGCTCGACCGGTGAGCGCGGTCTGCACCACCTCGTCACCGAGGTCGTGGACAACGCGGTGGACGAGGCACTCGCCGGGTTCTGCGACAAGATCGTGGTCACCCTGATGCCCGACGGCGCCGTTCGCGTCGTCGACAACGGCCGTGGTATCCCGGTCGACATCGTCGAGTCCGAGGGCAAGCCGGCCGTCACGGTCGTCCTGACCGTTCTGCACGCCGGTGGCAAGTTCGGTGGCGGCGGCTACAAGGTGTCCGGTGGTCTGCACGGCGTCGGTGTCTCGGTCGTGAACGCGCTGTCGGACCGGCTCCGGGTGGATGTCAACAAGAACGGCAAGATCTACACCCAGTCCTTCACCTTCGGTGTCCCGGACGAGGACCTGGCCGAGATCGGTACGTCGGACTCCGACGGCACCACGATCACCTTCTGGCCGAGCCCGGGAGTCTTCGAGACGACCACGTTCTCGTTCGAGACGCTGAGCACCCGCTTCCGCGAGTACGCCTTCCTGAACAAGGGCCTCGAGCTGGTCATCCGCGACGAGCGCCCGGAGTTCATCGAGGACGGGCAGCCGGCCGAGCAGTCCTTCAGGTACGAAGCGGGCCTGGTCGACTACGTGAAATACCTGACCGGGATCCGCGAGACCGTGCACCGCGACGTGATCGCGTTCGAGGCCGCGCAGGCCGACGGATCGCTGAGCCTCGAGGTCGCGATGCAGTGGAGCGGCTCCTACCAGGAGTCCGTGCACACCTTCGCGAACACGATCAACACCCACGAGGGCGGCACCCACGAAGAGGGCTTCCGGGCCGCGCTCACCTCACTGGTCAACTCGTTCGCCGAGGACCAGGGCATGATCAAGAAGAAGGAGGACAGGCTCACCGGTGACGACATCCGCGAAGGCCTGACCGCGATCATCTCGGTCAAGCTCGGCAACCCGCAGTTCGAGGGCCAGACCAAGACCAAACTCGGCAACACCGAGGTGAAGGGCTTCACCCAGCGGGTCGTCAACGACCGGCTCGGCGCCTGGTTCGAGCAGAACCCGGCCGAGGGCCGCGAGATCATCCGCAAGGCCACCGCGGCCGCGAGTGCCCGGATCGCCGCCCGCAAGGCGCGCGAGCTGGCCCGCAACCGCAAGGGTCTGCTGGGTGGCGGCGGCCTGCCGGGCAAGCTGTCCGACTGCCAGTCGACGAACCCGGCCGAGTGCGAGGTCTACATCGTCGAGGGTGACTCGGCCGGTGGCTCGGCCAAGGGTGGCCGCGATCCGAAGTACCAGGCGATCCTGCCGATCCGGGGCAAGATCCTGAACGTCGAGAAGGCCCGGATCGACCGCGTTCTGCAGAACAACGAAGTACTGGCGATCATCTCCGCCCTCGGGACCGGCATCCACGAGGACTTCGACGAGGAGAAGCTGCGGTACCACAAGATCGTGCTGATGGCCGACGCGGACGTCGACGGTCAGCACATCCGGACGCTGCTGCTCACCCTGCTGTTCCGGTTCATGCGGCCGCTGATCGAGCGCGGCCACGTCTACGCCGCGCAGCCGCCGCTGTACAAGATCCGCTGGAGCAACCAGACCCCTGAGCTCGCCTACACCGAGCGGGAGAAGGACGGTCTGCTCGAGGCCGGGATCGAGGCCGGCAAGAAGCTGCCGAAGGACAACGCGATCCAGCGCTACAAGGGTCTGGGCGAGATGAACGCCCAGGAGCTGTGGGAAACCACGATGGACCCGGCCAACCGGGTGCTGCTGCAGATCACCCTGGACGACGCGGCCCGGGCCGACGAGACCTTCGCGACCCTGATGGGTGACGACATCGAGGCTCGCCGGAACTTCATCCAGCGCAACGCCAAGGACGTTCGGTTCCTTGATATCTGAGTGCCGCGGCCTCGCCTCTTCGGGGCCGCTACCACTCCTGCGCCGACTTCAGCGACGTACGACGTCTGACACGAACGGGACGAGCATCAGATGACCGAGACCCCCACTGCCCCTGGACACGACCGGATCGAGCCCCTCGATCTGCAGACGGAGATGCAGCAGTCGTACCTCGACTACGCGATGGCCGTCATCGTCGGCCGCGCGCTGCCCGAGGTGCGCGACGGCCTGAAGCCGGTGCACCGGCGCATCCTCTACGCCATGTACGACGGCGGCTACCGCCCGGACCGCGGTTTCTCCAAGTGCTCGCGCATCGTCGGTGACGTGATGGGTCAGTACCACCCGCACGGTGACTCGGCGATCTACGACACCCTGGTCCGGCTGGCGCAGCCGTGGGTGATGCGCGCGCCGATGATCCAGGGACAGGGAAACTTCGGTTCACCCGGTAACGACCCCGCGGCCGCGATGCGGTACACGGAGTGCCGGCTGGCCCCGCTGGCCATGGAGATGGTGCGCGACATCGACCAGGAGACGGTCGACTTCCGCGCCAACTACGACGGCCGCTCGCAGGAGCCGGTCATCCTGCCGGCCCGCTTCCCGAACCTGCTGGTGAACGGCTCCGCCGGGATCGCGGTCGGCATGGCGACGATGATCCCGCCGCACAACCTGCGCGAGGTCGCGGCCGCCGCGCAATGGTGCCTGGAGAACCCGGACGCGACCCAGGAAGAAGTCCTGGCCGCGTGCATGGAGAACATCAAGGGCCCGGACTTCCCGAACGGCGCCCTCATCGTCGGCTACAAGGGCATCGACGACGCCTACCGCACCGGTCGTGGCTCGGTCACGATGCGCGCGGTCGTCGACATCGAGGAAGACGCCAAGGGCCGGACCAGCCTGGTCGTCAGCCAGCTGCCGTACATGGTCAACCCGGACAACCTGGCGCAGAAGATCGCCGAGCTGGTGAACACCGGCAAGATGACCGGGATCGCCGACATCCGCGACGACACGTCATCGCGGACCGGCCAGCGCCTGGTGATCGTGCTCAAGCGCGACGCCCAGCCGCGCGTCGTACTGAACAACCTCTACAAGCACACGCAGCTGCAGGACACTTTCGGCTGCAACATGCTGGCCCTGGTTGACGGCGTGCCGCGCACGCTCAGCGTGGACCTGTTCATCACGCACTGGATCGACCACCAGATCGAGGTCATCCAGCGCCGGACCCGGTACCGCCTGCGTGAGGCGCAGAAGAACGCGCACATCTTCCGCGGATACGTGAAGGCGCTCGACGCGCTGGACGAGGTCATCGCGCTGATCCGCCGCAGCCCCGACGTCGAAGAGGCCCGCCAGGGCCTGATCAGCCTGCTCGAGATCGACGAGATCCAGGCACAGGCGATCCTCGACATGCAGCTGCGCCGGCTGGCCGCCCTGGAGCGGCAGAAGATCATCGACCGGCTGAACGAGCTCGAGGCCGTCATCGCCGACCTCGAGGACATCCTGGCCGACCCGGTCCGGCAGCGGCACATCGTCCGCGACGAGCTGACCGAGATCGTCGACAAGTTCGGCGACGACCGTCGTACCGAGATCATCGCCGCCGACGGCGACCTGTCCGTCCAGGACCTGGTCCCGGACGAGGAAGTCGTCGTCACGATCAGCCGTGGTGGCTACGCCAAGCGCACCAAGACCGACCTGTACCGGACCCAGAACCGGGGCGGTAAGGGTGTTCGGGGCGCGACGATGCGGGCCGAGGACGAGATCGGCCACTTCTTCACCACCACGAACCACCACTGGATGCTGTTCTTCACCACCAAGGGCCGGGTCTACCGGGCCAAGGTGTGGCAGCTGCCCGAGTCGGCGCGCGACGCCAAGGGTTCGCACGTCGCCGGTCTGCTCTCGTTCCAGCCGGACGAGGAGATCGCGCAGGTGCTGACACTGCGCGACTACGAGCAGGAGCCGTACCTGCTGCTCGCCACCAAGCGCGGTCTGGTCAAGAAGACCTCGCTGACCGACTACGACTCGGCCCGGCAGAGCGGCATCATCGCGGTCAACTTCCGCGACGCGGACGACGAATTGATCGGCGCCGAGCTGGCCTCGGCCGAGGACGACCTGATGCTCGTCTCCAAGAAGGGCCAGTCGATCCGCTTCACCGCGAGCGACGAGCAGCTCCGCCCGATGGGCCGGGCCACCTCCGGCGTCACCGGCATGAAGTTCCGCAACGGTGACGAGCTGCTGTCGATGGCCGTCATCCGGGCCGGCTCGGAGGAGGAGGCGCAGTTCGTCTTCACCGTCACCGACGCCGGCTACGCCAAGCGCTCCAAGGTGTCGGAGTACCGCCAGCAGGGTCGTGGCGGTCTCGGCATCAAGGCGGTCAAGCTGAACGACGAGCGCGGTTCGCTGGTCGGCGCGATCGTCGTCGTCGACGAGGACCAGGTGCTCGCGATCAAGGCCAGCGGCCAGGTCGTCCGCAGCCGGGTCGACAGTGTGCCGGTCAAGGGTCGCGACACGATGGGCGTCCGGTTCGCCGGTGTCGGCGAGTCCGACGCGGTCGTCGCGATCGCCCGGAACACCGATCTGACCGTCGAAGAGGTCGAGGACGCCGAGGCGGCCGAGGGCGTTGTCGCCGAGGATGCCCAGAATGTGGACGCTCCGACAACCGAAACACCCTCTGGGAGCGTCAGTACTACCGACGAGCGTTCGACGGATGTGAACGGCGCGGCTACGGTCGAAGACGACGAAGCCGGCCAGGAGGGTAACTGATGACCAACCGCGCGAGGCCGACCTGGCCCGAAGGTGCGGACAGCTCCAAGTCTCAGCGCCCGGCGCCGAGCGAGAAGCAGTCCACGCCGGCCAGTCCGCCCTCCAACGGTCGCTCCGGCGCCACTCCCAGTGGAAACGGGCAGCGCCCGGCCGCCGAGCTCCGCCCGCAGCAACAGCGTCCCGGCACTGCCGGGGCGCCGGTTCGCCCTGCCCAGCAGCCGCCGGTCCGTCCGGCGGCCCAGCCGGGGACGACGCGATCCACCCCCACACCCAGTACGCCGAGCCGCCCGGAACCGTGGTCCCCGACCACGCCGGCGGCGGGCAAGCCGGTCGACAGTGAGTCGGCGTACGGGCTGACTGGGCGTAGTACCGGTGTTGTCAGCAAGACCGAGACGTTCGGTGACAAGGTCAGTGCGGCCCGTCAGGCCGTCCTCGACAAGGCCGCCGCCGTCACGGGCAAGTCCGACGACACCGACAGCGTCGAGTTCGGCGACGGCTCCAAGGCCGCGGCCAAGGGCCAGACCCGCAAGGCGCGGCTGCGGATGTCGCGGATCGACCCGTGGTCGGTCATGAAGACCGCCTTCCTGCTCTCGATCGCCTTCGGCATCGTGACCTGGGTCGCCGTCTTCATCGTCTGGTCCGCGATCGGTGCCGCCGGTGTCTTCGACAACATCAACAGCACCGTCACCGAGGTCCTCGGCAACCCGAACACCGAACCGTTCCGGATCGAGAACTACATCAACACCGGCAAGGTGATGGGTTTCACCACCCTGCTCGCCTGCGCCGATGTGCTGATCATCACGGCCCTGGCCACCCTCGGATCCTTCCTCTACAACATCGCCGCCACGCTCCTCGGCGGTCTCGAGGTCACGCTCGCGTCGGAAGACTGAGCCCTGTCGGCCGGGCCCGCTGCGGCCCGGCCGAAACCGTTTTGGAGGACAGGCGCTCGGTGCGGTAATCTCTCCCGAGTTCGACCCCGTAGATACGGGCCTATAGCTCAGTTGGTTAGAGCGCTGCCCTGATAAGGCAGAGGTCACTGGTTCAAATCCAGTTAGGCCCACCAGATCGTGAAACCCCCGATCCGAGGAGTCCCCGGTGTTCCGAAAGATTCTGCTGGTGCTCTTGGCCGGCATCGGTGGATACTTCGCGTACAAGAAGACCCAGCAGTCCCGCGCGGACAAGGACCTCTGGGCCGAAGCCGTAGACCCGGTCACCCCGGGCCACTAAATCCCCACCACGGGGGCGTAGCTCAATTGGCAGAGCACTGCCTTTGCAAGGCAGGGGTTAGGGGTTCAAGTCCCCTCGTCTCCACGAAGCTCATCCGAGCGTGAATCCGGACTCCCAGTGGGTCCGGATTTTTCGTTCTCCGGAGACTCCGTGCCCTCCACGTGCCCTTTCCCGGCGTTTCCGCTCTTCGGTCGAGCTTGACGGAGCCGGTCGTTCAGCTTGTCGGCGATGACGCGCGAACGGCCCTTCGAGCCGACGAAGACGCGGCCGTCCTCCCCTTCTCGGCGTACTTGGCTAGGTGCTGCTTCAGCTCGTCCAGGAGGTCATCTGGCATGGGGACGGCGCGGCGGCCGGTGGCTGACTTCGGATCCTTCAGGAACAGTTCGCCGCTGCTCAGTTGGGCCTGGTTTTCCACGACTGTGACAAACCCTGTGGATAGATCGACGTTTCGACGGAAAAGCCCAGCCAGCTCGCCGAATCGCAGACTCGTGTGAAGGTGGCCGGCAGCACCATCATCCGGAAGTGAGGCGGCATGGCGTCGACCACCCGCAGCACCCCATCAATCGATAGCACCGGCTCAGAGAGCGAAGAATGACGACAGTTCGTGGGCGAGGGCTGACATTTCAGCACCCGCCTCGACTTGCACGACAACCGCGGCGCTCCACTTGTCGTAGAGGCTGGGCGTGATCCACCAGCGGAGGTCGACGTGCCCGCGCGACGACCAGGTGGCTTCAACCCCGAGATCGCGGTCCGAGTTCACCCACATACGTGTGCCGTCCCAACCGCGAAAATCTTCGCCCAACCGCTCGAGGAACGCAGGCAATCCGGCGCCGGCAGTGTCGTGACTCAGCACCAGCACTTCTGCTACCAACCCGTTCCCCGAAAGGCGAACCGTGTACTCGACTATGTCGTCGGAAGCCAGGTATGGGTCCGAGGCATCGCGGTAGCGAAAGCGCGGGGACGCGAACTCGATCTCCGCCACGCGGTCCGCACTACCCCATCGAAGGGCAACGGCAGTGCCGTCCTCAGACACGTGCAACATGGGGTGATGATCGCATGGGCCAGGCGCGCGAAACGCACTCACATCCCGCGGTCCGGGCTGCAGACTGCCGCATATCACCTGGCGGACGAGTGTCGTGCATCTGTCAACGGAGGACGGTCAAGTCCTGTGCAGTGGTCCAGCAGGCTCCCGTTCGTCGAGATAGCCGGTGCGGCATGCGAGTGACACGTGGCTTCGATCGCCGCACCATCCACCACCGGCCACAGCACCATCGGCCATCGAGTGAACGGACCGTGCAGCCGGCAACCGATTTCCGACGACACACTCCTTCCACTCGACGACACACCCCACACTCAATCACCTCAACACGGCCGACTCGCGTGCCCCGGGGCTATCCACCTGCCGTGATTCCCAATCGTCGATTCGCGGTGTCAGCTCAGCGCGTCGGTTCGTATCTGGCCAGAGTTACGCCGCCGGGGAATGTTCGTGTCTCCACCAGGTTCAGGTTCACCCAGTTGTCCAGCGTGGGGTAGAACGGTGTGCCGCTGCCGACCAGCACCGGGTGGGTGACGATCTCGTACTCGTCGACTAGCCCGGCTCGCATCGCCGCGCCGGCGAGTGTGGCGCCGGTGACTCTCATCGGCTCGCCGTCGTCGGCCTTCAGCCGGGTGATCTCCGGTACGGCGTCGCCGGTGAACAGGCGGGTGTTCCAGTCGACCTTGTTGATCGTTGAGGAGAACACCAGCTTCGGGGTGTCCCGCCAGTTGCGTGCGAACTCGATCTGGGCCGGGGTGGCGTCGGGCTGCTGGTCGCCGGTCGGCCAGTGGGAGCTCATCGCCTCCCACAGCTTGCGGCCGTACAGCAGCAGCCCGATCGCCAGTTCCTGGTCGAGCCACCACTGAAACAGTTCGTCGCTCGGCACGCCCCAGCTGATGTCGTCGCGGGGCGCGGTGATGTAGCCGTCCAAGGTCAGGTTCATGCCGTAGATCAGTTTCCGCATGGCGCCATGCCTTTCTGTCAGGCCGGCGGCTTCTCCGGCCGATCCTTACCCCCACTACGAACGCCTCACTCCGGATCCAACAGCCTATTGGCTGAGATTCTCGCGAGGCTTTCTCCGTCGGCGCGAGCCCCGGCGCGCGCCTTGAGCACGGTTCAGTCACTGAGCGGGCCGGAAAATGACTGAGGGGTGCTCAAAGGGGTGGCTGGCGTTTGGTGCCTGGGGCGCAAGGCGGATTCATGCGGGCGGCGGGGTCTACGGAGACGGGTAGTTCGTGTTCTTAGGCGTACTGGTCGGGCAAGGAAGGCCATCGGGTGGCTGCCCAGGCGGACCAGGTTTTGTGGGGTGGGGGGACGGATGGGATG
>NZ_SMKX01000163.1 GCF_004349055.1 Kribbella antibiotica | reverse complement strand
TCCTGAGCCTGCCCACCACCGCGGTCGAGGCCACCCCCTTCCGCGCCGACTACAAAGACGCCGCCCGCACCCTCAAGAACATCCGGGACCAGATCAAGTCCCAGGAAATCATCCACGACCCCCTCGGCCGCGACGCCCCCATCGACCACAACAAACTCACCCGCCTGGTCACCTTCATCGTCCGCCTGACCGTCGTCCTCACCCAGGCCCCCGAAGCAGCCGTCCTCATCCCCGCCGCCCTCGACGCCTTCGCCGAAGGCACCCCCGACCCCCAGGTCGAAGAACCCTTCGCCGAAAAACTCGAGTTCTGGCAAGAAACCTACGAAGACCTCGCGTAGCGGGCGCCCCCATTTGATGGGCTGACCCACGCCGTTGTGGGTGGGCCCACCGCATGCAGCTAGCCCACCCACAACGCGGTGGGCTGGCCCACTAAATGCACAGCGCCGGACCCGGTTGCGGTTGGTCGGGGCGGCTGCGTACCGACGGACGGGTGGTGGTCCCGCTCCAACACGCGCGCCGCGCTCAGCGCCAGTCGTTTCAGCCACTGACGGCGACCAGTACCCGTTCTTCGGTACACCGCACCCGCCGTCGCCGCGTTTCGTCAGGTGCCGGCGGCGTAGCGGGCTTCGGTGGTGCGCTTGGCTTCGTGCCACCAGACGGCGTTGTCGCGGTACCAGGTGATGGTTTGGGCCAGGCCTGACTCGAAGTCCTCGTACTGCGGGGTCCAGCCGAGCTCGGTGCGAAGTTTAGTGGAGTCGGTGGCGTAGCGGAGGTCGTGGCCGGGGCGGTCGGCGACTTGGTCGTAGGCGTCGGGCGATCGGTCCAGCAAGCGCAGGATCGCTTGTGTCACTTGCTTGTTGGAGCGTTCTTGGCCGGAGCCGATCAGGTAGGTGTCGCCCAGGCGTCCGCTGTCCAGGATCAGTTGTACGGCGGCATTGTGGTCGTCGACGTGGGTCCATTCGCGGACATTGGCGCCGGTGCCGTAGACCTTCGGACGGCTTCCCGTGAGCACGCTGGTGATGTGGCGCGGGATGAGCTTCTCGACATGCTGGTACGGGCCGTAGTTGTTGGCACAGTTGGAGATCGTCGCCGCAATCCCGTACGACCGCGTCCAGGCGCGGACCAGATGATCCGAGCTTGCTTTGGTCGCCGAGTACGGCGACGACGGGTCGTACCGCGTCGATTCGGTGAACCGCGTGCCCGTGTCCAACGGCAGCGCGCCGAACACCTCGTCGGTCGAGATGTGGTGCAGGCGGACGTCATGTCGCCGTACGGCTTCAAGGATGTTGAACGTGCCAACGACATTGGTCCGGATGAACGGCGCCGGGTCGCCGATCGAGTTGTCGACGTGCGACTCGGCCGCGAAGTGCACGACGATGTCGGACTGCCCGACCAGCTTGTCGACCAGCGCGGCATCGGCGATATCGCCTTCCACGAACTCGAAATCCGAGGAGCTCACCGCCGCCAGGTTCCGCCGATCGCCGGCGTACGTGAGCGCATCCAGCACAGTGACCCGCCCGTACGCCGCCACTGCGCCCGGCACGAAGTTGGCACCGATGAAACCCGCTCCCCCGGTCACCAGGATCCGGCTCATCGATCAGCCCAACCGCGAATACGTCGTACGGCGATCCAGCAGCCTCAGCAGGTATTCGCCGTACCCGGAGTTCCGTAGTGGTTCCGCAAGCAACCGCAGATCGTCGTCGCTGATGAACCCTTGCCGCCAAGCGGCTTCCTCGACACAACCGACCTTCAACCCGGTGCGATTCTCGAGCACCCGCACGAAATCGGACGCATCAGCCAGCGACTCGATCGTCCCGGTGTCCAGCCAGACCGACCCGCGATCCAGCATCTGCACCTGCAGTTTGCCGCGCCGCAGGTACTCCCGATTCACGTCAGTGATCTCGAGCTCGCCGCGAGCGCTGGGCTCCAGCGACCGAGCGATCTCCACCACGTCGTTGTCGTAGAAGTACAACCCGACCACCGCCGAGTTCGACCGCGGTTCACGCGGCTTCTCCTCGATCCCGATCGCCCGCCGATCCGCATCGAACTCCACCACGCCGTACCGGCGCGGATCCGCCACGGTATAAGCAAAAACCAGCCCACCCTCAGGATCCGCACAAGCCTTCAGCTCATCCCCGAACCCATCCCCGTAGAACAGGTTGTCCCCCAGAATCAGCGCCACTGCACCGTCCCCGATGAACTCCGCGCCCACCAGAAACGCCTCAGCGATCCCGTTCGGCCGCGCCTGCACCGCATAACTGAACGAGCACCCGAACTGCGCCCCATCCCCCAGCAACCGCTCAAAACTCGCGCGGTCCTCCGGAGTGGTGATGATCAGGATGTCGTTGATCCCCGCGCTCATCAGCGTGGCCAGCGGATAGTAGATCATCGGCTTGTCGTAGATCGGCATCAGATGCTTAGAGATGCCCCGAGCCATCGGGTACAACCGCGTCCCCGACCCACCAGCCAGCACGATCCCCTTCATCTGACCTCCTCCCACGGAGCCTAGGTCGACTACTTGCCCCCCGCAATCACCCCGGCGAGTCGCCTCAGCACACGCCGAGGCGACTCCGAGGCATTACCCCTTGATGGCTCCGCCGAGGGCGAAGGCACCGCCGAGCTTCTTGCTGAGCAACAGGTACAGCAACAACACAGGCATGGTGTAGATCAGCGAGTACGCCGCCAGCTGGCCGTAGTTCGGTTCGCCGTACTGCCCGAAGAAGGTGAAGATGCTGACGGAGGCGGGGAGTCGTTCCGGCGACAGCAGCAGCATGAAGGGGACGAAGAAGTTTCCCCACATCCCGATGAACGTGAAGATCAGCACCACGGCGATTCCCGGCCACATCAGCGGCAACACGATGCTCTTCAAAGCCCGCATGTTGCTAGCGCCATCAACCCATGCCGCCTCTTCCAGCGAGATCGGTACGCCGTCCATGAACGTCTTCGTCAGCCAGATCGCGAACGGCAGCGAGGCCGTCGCCATGAACATGATCGTTCCGCCCAGCGTGTCCACCAGGTTGAGCTGAACGAACAACCCGTACACCGGCACCATCACCGCAGTGATCGGCAACCCCGTACAGAACAACACAGTCAGCAAGAACGGCCGGTTGAACCGCGACTTGAACCGCGACAGCGGGTAGGCCGCCAGCACCGCACAAACCATGGTGAGCAGCGCCGACCCACCACACAGCACCAGGCCGTTGAAGACCGGCCGGTACGTCGTGTCGGTGTTCAGCACCGCCTTGAAGTTCCCCAACGTGGGATGCGTCGGAAACTCCACCCGCAGCCCGGCGGTCCGGTTGATGGAGGCGAACAGCACCCACAGCAACGGAAGGACGAACAAGATGCCGATGGCAAGCAGCACCAGGTTCGATGCGAGCTTCGAAAGCTTGTCCCGGGCTATCACGCTGCCTCCGTATTCAGTCCACGCAGGTAGATCAGCGAGAAGACGGCACCGATGGCCAGCATCACCAAGGCGATCGCGGTCCCGTAGCCGATCTGGGAGAAGCTGAACGCCTGCTCGTACATGTACAGCGGCAGCGTCTGCGACTTCGTCCCAGGACCACCGCGGGTCATTGCATAGATCAGACCGAACACGCTCAACGTCTGCAGCGTGATCAGCATCAGGTTGGTCATGATCGCGCGGCTGATCATCGGCAGCGTCACGAACACGAGCCGCCGCCAGCCGCCGGCGCCGTCCATCTCGGCCGACTCCTCGATCTCCTTCGGCACCTCACTCAGCGCCGCGGAATACACCAGCATCGAGAACGCCGTACCGCGCCAGATGTTGGCCAGCGCGACCGCAATGATCGGTGCCGCGTACAACCAGTCCTGACCCGGCAGACCGACCGCATGCAGCATCACGTTCAGCGTGCCCTCTTCGTTGAAGAACGCCGACAGCAGGTACGCCGCCACCACCTCGGGCAGCACCCACGCCCCGATGACCGCCGTACCGACGAAGTTGCGGACCACCTTGGTGGACTTGCGCATCAGCAGCGACAGCCCGAGTCCGAGCGTGTTCTGGCCGATGATCGCGGAGAGCAGCGTGAAGATCAGGGTCAGCCAGATCGCGTTCGTGAACGCGCCGCTGCCGAAGGCCTTACGGAAGTTGTCCAGTCCGATGAACGTCACGTTCGCGGCGCCGTTGCCGGTCAGCGCCATGTTCGTGAACGCGGCGTAGATGCAGTACGCGATCGGGCCGGCCAGGAAGACCAGCATGAGTCCGATGGCCGGGGTGAGCGGCAGCATCTTGATCAGGTTCGCGGCCCGCGGTTTCCCGCTGCGCCCAGCCTTGGGCGCAGCGGGAGCGGGGGTCGCGGCGACAGTAGTCGTCACAGGGAGGGATCCTTCTACTGGCCGGAGGTCGTCTTGTCCTTGCCGACAATGCCTTCGACTGCTTCGTCGTAGTTCTTGGCGGCGTCGTCCACCGACGACTGTCCGGTCATCACCGCCTCCATCGCGGTGATGATCTCGTTCGAGACCTTCGGGTACTCCGCGTAGGCCGGCCGGTAGACCGTGACCGAGACCAGGTCGGTGAAGAACTTCGTGCTCTCCGAGGAGGTCTTGTACGACGCATCCTCGGCAACGTCCTTGCGAACCGCGATCTGCGCACCGTCAGTCGCGTACTTGGCCGCGTTCTTCGGGGTCTGCAGGGTCTTGATCAGGTTCCAGGCGGCGTCGGGGTTCTTCGACTTGGCCGGGATCGCCCAGGTCCAGCCACCGGAGAGGCTGACCTTGCCCTTGCCGCTGCCGTCCTGGGTCGGCATCGCGGTCTGGCCCATCACCTTGCTCCACTCGGGCCACGGCTTGGCGCCGGTCTTCTGCCAGTTGCCGTAGATCCACGAGCCGTCGAGCGCGATGCCGAGCTTGCCACCAGGCAGCAGCTCGGTACCGACCTTGGAGCCCATGTTCGGGTCGAGCGCCTGCTTCGGCGTCGGGCCGATGCCCTCGTTCTTGTCGAAGACGGTCTTGATGAAGTTCAGCGAGTCCTTGAAGCCTTGGCTGCCGACGACCCACTTCTGCTGGTCGTTGTTGTAGAGCGTGTCCTTCGTTCCGTACAGGAGCATCTCGAAGCCCTGCATGGCCGAGCCTTCACCCATCGGCTTGCCCGAGTAGATGTTGAACGGCGTGACACCGGGGACCTTGGCCTTGATGGTCCGGGCCGCGCTCAGCACGTCGTCCCACGTCTTCGGCTGCCAGTCGGTCGGCAGGCCGGCCTTCGCGAAAATTTCCTTGTTGTACCACAAGGCCCGCGTATCCGTGCCGTCCGGAACTCCGTACGTCTTTCCGTCCAGCGCCTTGGCCGCGCCCTTGGCGGAGTCCTGGAACTGGCTCCACTGGTCCCACTTGCCGATGTACTCGTCGAGCGGCCGCAGGTAACCCGCGGTGATGTCGGAGTTGATCAGGAAGGTGTCTTCGTAGACGACATCCGGTGCGGTGTTCGGCGACCGCATCATCAGCTGCAGTTTGGTGTAGTAGTCGTTCTCACTCGCCACGATCGGCAGGACCTCGACCGTCGAACCGGGGTTCGCCGCCTCGTACTCGGACTTCACCCCGGCGAGGAAGGTCTTCATCGTCGTGCCCGGACCCCATTGCTGGTAGGCGATCTTGATGTTCGCCGGGCCGCTGCTCTGGCCGCCGGATTCCGGCTGCTTGGTCGACGACCCCTGACTACAGGCCGACACCGCCAGCAGCAGCGCGGACGCGGCCAGTGCACCGGCCGCTTTGAAACGTTTCCTTGTCACCATCAGGTCCACCTTCGGGCAATCGTTGTCATCCCCGTACTACGACCCGGACAGAGCGGGCTTTTGGCGAACTTAGGAGGCTGGAGCCTGCGAAGTCAATGGGTGAGAGACAACGTTGTCCACGCTGGAACGCGACGACGCGGTGACCATGTCATAACAATCAGGTCACCGCGCCGGAACATGATTCAGACGGTAGCGGGCGATGCCTCGTGACGACCATGGACGAAACGTTGCGACCGCATCGCACCCAGACCACATAGGAACAACCCGAGCGCGAACCACGCAGCCAGTACGACGAACGCCTGACCCGAACCCGCACCATCGAAGAAGCTCACGGAGCGCAACGCCGTACCGGCTGCTCCCGGAGGCAGGAGCTGTCCCAGTGCACCCCAACCGCCGGGCAGCATCTCCGGCGCGCTCGTCAGACCTGACAGCGGGTTGCCGAGCAGCATCATCACCGCAGCCCCGGCGCCGAGGCCGGCGATCCCGAACAGCCACTCCAGCCCGAGCAGCGTCAGACTGGTCGCCGCGATCGACAGCGCGATTACCCCGGAGTTCGCGAAGTAGTTGCCTTCGAAAGACCCCAGCCAGAACTGCAGTACGGCACCCAGCGCAAGCCCGCCCGTGATCGACAGCCCGACGGCTCCGAGCATCCGCTGCGAACCGGACTTGACCCGCATCGTCAGCACGGCCGCAGCCATGATCCCGCCGATCACCAGCGGAAGCGCACCAGCGGCCAGGCCGGCACCGCGCGGATCATCCGTCGGCAACGGTACGACGTCAGTCACCTTGGCCGGATGATCCGGCGAAACCCTGGTCGCCAACTGGGTCAGAATCTGCGCAACCGCCGGTCCACCAGCAGAAGCGGTCAGCACCTCGGGCTGAGCCGGGTCGAGCACGATGGCGCCATACACCTCTCGATCCTCGATCTTCTGTACGGCGGCAGCCCGGTCGGCGACGGCGGTGATCTCGAACCCGCCCGGCATCGCTTGTTCCAGCCCGGCCTGGACCTGGGCGACAGCCTGGCTCGGCCCGGCCACGGCCACCGGCAGGTCGCGAGGCGCGGATCGGGCCGCCGGCCAGGCGAAGGCGATCAGCAGCACGGTCAGCACCGCGGTGAGCAGAAGGACGACGGCAACCAGGGGCGTCCGGCGGTTCTCGGCCTGCGCCTCAGCGGTCATGGTGGGGACTCCTCAATTAAAACCGAATGATCGTTCTTTATTGATCCGAGCGTCCCGCACCGGCCCCGGATTTGTCAAGAACGGACATTCGTTTTAGGTTCGGGAGATGCCGAAGGTGACCGAAGAGCACCGCGTGGCCCGCCGCGCCCAGATCGTGGCCGCCGCCCGCTCCTGCGTGATCGACCAGGGCTTTCACAAGACGACGATGGCCGATGTCATCGCCGCCTCGGAGCTGTCCGCCGGAGCCGTCTACGGCTACTTCAAGAGCAAGGAGGAGATCGTCGCCGCGATCGCCGAGGAGGCGCTCAGCTCGGTCGACGAGCTGTTCGAGAACGCGATGGTCGGCGACGAGCCACTGAGCCCGACCCTGGTGCTCGAGCGGGTTCTGAAGCACATCGTCTCCATCGCCGACCGGCCCGGCGGCGACGTCACCAAGATCGCCCTTCAGGCCTGGGCCGAGTCGCTGCGCAATCCGGCCGTGAAGGCGATCGCCGAGGGCAAGTACCGGATGCTCCGCGGCCGCTTCGTCGAGGTCGCACGCCGCGCCCAGGCCGACGGCACCATCCCTGCCGATGCCGATCCCGAGGTCGTCGCCCAGGTGCTGTTCGGCTTCGTGCCGGGCTTCATCCTGCAGCGCCTCCTGCTCGGCGATGTCACCGCCGAGAGCTACACCGCAGGCCTGCGCGCCATCCTTCGCTGAGTAAGTCATCTGATGTCCCAAAAATGAGAGTCCGTACCACTTGTCGTCCCCCGCCAGGAATTCATGAAGTAGCTCTTGAGTAGCGCCACCTACCCGGTTAAGTTGTCCGAGCACTTCATTCAGGACCTAAAGAAAGCCGGGACAGCCAACCGACGCTGGGGAGTCGACGGGTGCGCGGACGGACGATCACACAGACACGGCCAGACGCTGATCTGACCTGGTACTGGAGCAGTCAAACGGCGAGCTTCGCCGGTGACCGGCTGACCGGTTTCGCCGTTCCCAGCATCGCGATTCTCAGCCTCAACGCATCCAGCGCCCAGGTCGGAGTCTTGTCCGCGCTGGGCTGGTTCGCCTACCCCGCCTTCGGCCTGGTCGCCGGTGCAGCGCTCCCCCACATCCCGCGCCGCCGCGTGATGATCATCGGTGAGGTCATCCGCTTCGCCGTCTTCGCGACGATCCCGCTGGCCGCGGCGCTCGGCGGAGCCGGGATGGGCCAACTCTTCGTCGTGGTTGCGGTCGCCGGTGTCGCGATGGTGTTCGTCGACGTCGCTGGGCAGTCCTACCTGCCGGCCCTGGTCGAACCGCAACACCTCGTCGGCGCCAACGCACTGATTGGCATGAACGCGAGGGTGCAGAGCTCTGACAGCGCATCCAAGCTCGTCGGTCCCGCGCTGGCCGGCCTGCTCTTGCGGACCACCGGCTCCACGATCGGCATGCTGCTAAGCACACTGCCGTTCCTAGCATCGGCGTACGGGCGGACGAGGATCACCACCGTCGAGCCGCCGGTAGACGCAGCACGAGAGCCCATGCTGCAGCGGATCCGTACCGGCTTCGATTTCGTACGGCGTCATCCCATCCTCCGCCGACAAGTCGGTGCGGCCGCGGTGCGCAGTTTCGGCTCCGGCATGGTCGACGCCGTACTGCTCCTCTTCGCGTACCGCGTTCTCGGGCTCTCCAGCCTGGCTGGCGGTCTACTGATCGCCGCAGGTTCAGTCGGCGGTCTCCTGGGTGCATTCGGAGCCAACCGCCTCGCCATCAAACTGGGTACCCGCAGAGTGCTGCTCCTGACCAGCGTGGAAGCCCTGTGCTGGCTAGCAATTCCGCTCTGCCTCGTGACTGCCCCTGCGATCACGCTGGTCCTCATCCGCGTGCTGGCTGGTGGCTGGCTGCCGGTGTGGAACGTCGTGACCACCAGTGTCCGTCAGCAGCTCACTCCGGCCGCGCTGCAGAGCACAGTGCACGCAACGGCTCGCACGCTCACCTCTTCCACCGTCCCGCTCGGGGCGCTCACTGGCGGCTTCGCCGGCGGCGTACTGAGCTCTCAGCTCGGGGCTGCCACCGGCCTCGTCCTCGTACTCGCGGCAGGAGGTGTGATCGCCGGAAGCAGTGCATTACTCGTCGCTACCACTCCCCGGGAGGTCTGATGCGCCCCACCACGACCCGCACCCTGAACAACAAAGAGTTCGCCGACATCCTGCACACCGTCTCGATCCGGTCCAAGGCTCGCAAGAACCTGTTGCTCGACCCCGAGTACGCCGCACCGCTGCCGCAGGAGATCAGCCTGCAGCTGACGTACAAGTGCAACCTGCGCTGCACCCACTGCTACCAGTGGAACGAGCAGGGCTTCTTCCGCGACTTCAGCGTCGAGCGCCAGCGCACCGAGCTGGAACTGAGCGTCATCGAGGACGTGCTGAAGACGACCGCGCCGGTCCGCTCGAAGATGTTCTTGTGGGGCGGCGAGCCCTTGATGCACACCAAGTTCGACGAGATCGCGAAGCTGCTGGAGAAGTACCCGCGGACCGTCAACATGTGCACGAACGGCCTGCTGTTCAAGCGCAAGGTCGATGACCTGCTCCGGATCGGCGAGAACCTCAACCTGCTGGTCAGCCTGGACGGACTGGGCGAGGACCATGAGGCGCTGCGCGGCCGCGGCACGTTCAAGCGGACCATGGAGAACATCCAGATGATGCTGGATCTCAAGCGCGACGGGAAGTGGGACGGCGAGCTTTCCTTGTCCTGCATGGTCTCCCACGTCACCGTGCACAAGATGTACGAGTTCATGGAGTGGGCCGAGGAGCTCGGCGTCAACACCGTCTACTTCCAGTTCCCCTGGTACATCAGCCCGTCGGTTGCCGAGGCGATGGACGCTCTTTACGAGAAGTCGTTCGCGTGGCTGAAGCCGAACACCGCTACCAAGAAGCCCACCTGGCATTCGTACACCTACCAGCTGCCCGAGGAAGAACTTCCCGCGCTCCGTGAGTCGATGGCCCGGCTCGCGTCCCGCGCCTGGAACGTCCGGCTGCGCTACCAGCCGCAGCTCGAGGACGATGAGGTCACCGACTTCATCCTCGGTACGTCGCGCCCTGCGCAGCACCGCAGTAAGTGCTTGGCGGTCTCCAACCGGATGGAGGTCCACGCCGACGGCGCCGTGAGCTCCTGCAAGTTCTTCCCGGAGTTCGTCGTCGGCAACCTCTACGAGCAGTCGGTCAACGATCTGTGGCAGAGCCAGTCGTTCCGCGAGGTCCGCCGGATCATGTCCGAGAACGGAATGATGCCGGTCTGCTCGAAGTGCATTCTTCTCTACCTGAACGGGGTGTGACATGGAGATTGAGAACAGGGTCAAGGCCGTCCTCGCCAAGGTGCTGGACAACGGTATGACGGCCGCGGAGATCGGCTCGGGTGCGGACCTGGTCGAGGAGTACGGCCTGGACTCGCTGCAGACGATCACGTTCCTGCTCGCGATCGAGGACGAGTTCGACCTGGAGCTCGACTATCCCAACCTGCAGCTGGACGACCTGCGGTCGGTGCGGCAGTTCAGCACCTTCGTGGAGCGACTGGCGGCTCCAGTGCAATGACGGTTCGCTTCGGCACGTTCGACGCGGAGACCTGGTGGCGGCCCGACGACCTGGCCGAGCTGCCATCGGTCGGCGGCCACGACCCCGCGGTCGACTCGATGGACGAGCTGCTGCTGGGCTTCTGCGCGCCGAACGACCTGCTCATCACCAGGTACCCGATCCACCCGGATCTCCTAGATCCTCGGATTCGCCACATCTCCGTGGACGACCCAGGCCCCGGTCCGATAGAGCGGTACATCAGTCCTGAGCTGGTTCGCGATGAACCAGTTGCCCCGTACGCCATCCTCCCGGACACCTCAAGGTTGCTCGGGGCAAGCGTTCCGCCCAGCGAGGTCGTTGCCCTGGTCAACTCCAAGACCTGGTCCAACGAGTTGGTGATCGAGCTCGGCCTTCCCGGCGCAGGCCGAGTCGTTCGCTCAACCGACGAGCTCGTCGAAGCCGTTACTGCGCTAGATTTCCGAGCGCTGGTGAAGGACCCGTACGGCGTCTCCGGTCGCGCGCTGCTGGAGATCACCACCCCCGGCGTCTTGCGGGCGGTGGAGCGCGTGCTGCGCAAAAGCAACCTCCGGGTCGAGCTACTCGTTCAGGAGAAGCTGCCCAAACAGCATGACTTCTCCGGACACCTGCACCTCCGCCAAGACGGTACGGCGGAATTCCTCGGCCTGCAGCAGATGACCAACAAGGGCTTCCGTCACCTCGGTTCGCACCGACCACCACCGGCCCTAGTCGACGAAGGCTGGTACGCCGACTCGCTGGCCGGCGTGACCGACGCCCTAACAAAGGCTGGTTACTGGGGGCCGGTCGGGGTCGACGCCATGATCCTCCCCGACGGGACCGTCGTACCGGTGCTGGAAATCAACGCTCGCCAATCGCTCGGTCTGCTGACTCTGCACCTGGAGCAGCGGACCGACCTGACCGCCCACCTGTGGCAGCTCGAACTGAACATTGCTCCAGGCAAGGGAATTACCGACGTGCTGACCGCCTTCGACGGTCTGCTCAGCACCGGCGACCGGCCAGGCGTACAGGTGCTGAACGGCAGCACCCTGGCCGCGCCCGGTGGCCGCGTGTACCTGGCGATCTTCTGTCGTCCGGACGACCTCGGCCAGTGGCAACGCCACTCGGTGGCCGCGGTCGGCTCGGCCGGCCTGACACTACGAGGGATGACCACCGATGCCGCTTGAAATCGGCCTGATCGGAGCCACCGGGATCGCTGCCCGCACCATGCTGGCACCGGCCTCCACGGCGAACGCCCATGTCCGCGCAGTCGCCGCCAGTGACGCCGTACGGGCCAAGGAGTTCGCCAACCAGTACGGGATCGAGGTCGTCCACGAGAACTACGCAGCGCTGCTCGCCGACCCATCCGTCGACGCCGTCTACATCTCGCTGCACAACTCGGCCCATCACCGCTGGGCGGTCCGCGCAGCCGTCGCCGGCAAACACGTGATCGTCGAGAAACCCTTGTGCCTGACGGCCGAGGAGGTCGCCGAGCTCGAGTTCGCCGCCGACGGCGCCGTCCAGGTGACCGAAGCCGTCGCCACCGCCAACCACGAGTGGCAGCGCGTCGTCCGCTCCTTCATCGAAGACAGCCGGTACGGCGCTCTGCGAGCCGTCCACACCCGGATGACGTTCGCCGAGCCCAAACCCGGCGGCTATCGCGACGACCCCACTCTCGGCGGCGGCATCTTCTACGACTGCGCCAGCTACTGGCTCCAAGCGCTCCAGGCAACAGTCGGCCTGGACTCGGAGACCGACGCCGTCGAGGTCACCGGCGAGTCGGCGTTCGACGGGCCCAACGGTGTCGACCGGTCCTTCGTCGCCACCCTCCACTGGCCGGAAACCACAGCGACGTTGGAGTGCGGCGTCGGCCCCAACCACACCAGCGAGCACCTCTTCGAGTTCGAGGGCGCGACGGTCAAGCTCCGCAACTTCCTCCGCCCAGTCATTGCGGCCCTCCCCCTCAACCTGGTGGTGACGCCGGTCAACGGAGAACGCGAGGTCATCAGCTTCGCCCCGGTGTCGTACTACGAGCGCCAGCTCACACGTTTCGTCGAAGGCACCTCCGACCTGGCCGACGCCGTACCGAGGATCGAGCTGATGGACGCCATCTACGCCGACGCCCGCCGGAAGGCCAGCCGATGAACATCAAAGGATTGCTGGCCGACGCAGGCCGCGACCCGGATGAACTCACTGCAGTGACCGAGCTCGCCGACGGCACCTACAACACGGTCCATCGACTGGAGCTGACCAGTGGCGACCTTGTTCTGAAGGTGGCGCCAACTGGTCCTGGACTCACCCACGAGCAGGACCTTATCCAGACCGAGGCGATGTTCTACCAAGCAGCACTCGGCAAAGCGCCGGTCCCGGAAGTCGTCTACTACGGACCCGACTTCCTCCTGATGACCGCACTCCCCGGTGTGACGCTCCACAGCGTCTCCGCCGACCGAGCGCAGTACCAGCGGGAGCTCGGGGCGATCATCTCGAGCCTGCACGAGGTCACCGGCACCGACGGCTTCGGCTATCCGCAACGCGGTCTCAAGGACTCCTGGAGCAGGACCTTCCTCGGCATGTTCGACGACGTCCTGGCCGATGCCGAGCGGTACGACGTCACGCTCGGCGACAAGGTGTCCCGGCAGCTCGTGACCGACCGCACCGCCTTGCTCGACTCCGTCGCAGTACCAAGGCTGATCCACTTCGACATCTGGGACGGCAACGTCCTGGTGGAGGACGGCAGAGTGACCGGCCTGATCGACGGCGAGCGCGCTTTCTGGGGCGACCCGGTAGCGGAGTTCGCCTCGCTCACTCTCTTCGGCGACCTCGACCCCGAGCTACTCGGCGGGTACGGCGCCGACATCGACCGTGAGCGGCTTTCGCTGTACCGCGTCTACCTCTACCTGATCATGCTCGTCGAGGGCACCCCGCGCGGCTATACCGGCCCCGACCGCGCCGCCCTCGTCAAACTGGTCGAGCGGCACCTGGCCAAGGACCTGGCGACGCTGTGATCGAGGTCCTCACGTCCGGCGTCGCGTTAGGCGTCCACGTGCCCGGTCTCCTCCTGGCCGACCGCATCCGTGACCAGGGCGGCCGAGTCTCCGTCTCAGTCCTGGAACGCCTGATGCCGCCCAAGACCCTGGAAACCACCGCCCAGTCCAAGCTGGCGTTCCACCGCGACTTCCGCGTCGCCATGGCTGGTCAGAAGCTCGCCGGGAACGCCTCCCGCGCCGCCGACCCCGCAGCCGTCGCTGCACTCTTCGCAGACTGGCAGTCCAGGCAGGTGAGCCGCTTCGTGGTCTTCTCCGGCTTCTGGCTCACCCTGCTCGCCGACTACCTCGAGCAGCACGGACCGGTCGATGTGGACATCTGCCACGTGGACTCCGTCATCTCCCCGTCCTTCCAAAAGGTCGGTACGCCGCCCTACCCGGTCCGGCACGTGAAACTCGCAGATGCTGACGCTGGGACGATTCCGTGCAGCATCCCGGTCAGCCGCGACGCGCCGATCCCGTGGACCGACCGCGACCGCCGGCTGCTCGTCCATGGTGGCGGCTGGGGCATGGGCACCTACCGCGAGTACGCCGCCCAGCTGGGAAGCGTCGGCTTCGCTCTGGACGTGGTCGCGTACGAGAAGCAGGACCTCACCTCAGATGGCGTCCGCTACTTCATGATCGACCCCGACTGGCACCCGTGGCTCGACGACGGCTATCCGCCGTTCGGGCTTGCTGGTGAGGCATTCGAGCAGCGCACCGGTCACCACGGCTCGTTCGACCTCTGCCGCCAGGCGTTGGCAACCGTCAGCAAGCCAGGCGGCGGCACTCTACTGGACTCGCTCTGGTCGGCCTCCCCACTCGTGCTCCTGGAGCCATTCGGCGCGCATGAGCAACGCAACGCCGACCTGTGGATCTCACTCGGCTACGGCATCGCTTTCGAGGACTGGGCCCGGCAGGACTTCGCAGTCGAGGTGCTGCAAGACCTCCACGAGGCACTGCTCAAGGCGGAGGTGCCTGACTACTCGGAGGCGCTGCTGTGACCCTCCCGACCTCGCTGTGGCAGACGTTCGCTCTCAAGCTAGATGCGGATCGGCCGGGGTTCGCCCGCGGCCCATGGTTCACCATGAACGCGGTACTCGGGCTGGATGGCGTACTGGACCACAGCCGGCTCGCCACGGCATTCGACGAGTTGCAGCGACGGCACGCCGTGCTGCGCACTGAGATCGTCGACCACACTCAGCACATTCACGGCAGCCCAACGGCCGAGCTGGAGCTAGTGGATGAGGTCGAGACGCACGCCGAAGTACCACTGGCCGCACCAGTCCGGCTGCGCTTGGCCGGCAACCGGCTCGCCCTCCACCTGCACCACATGATCGCTGACCCGGTGACGCTCTGGAACACGCTGAACGAGCTGGCCGCGCTCTACTCCAACACCGCCGTACCGCCTGCTGCGCAGTACGCCGACTACACGCTCAACGAAGCCGAGCTGGTCGAGCGGCAACGCGGTCCGGCCGGAGACTGGTGGCAGTCCCGCATCGCTGACGCCAAGCCCTGCCCTCAACCACCACTCCAGCCGGCCAAGCAGTTCGCCTACCGCCAGCAGCTACTGAGCCCCGACGAGCTCGCTGCGGTCAACCAGCGCACACTGCAACAGCGCAGTACGCCGCTCGTCACGTTGCTCACCGCGTTGGCCGCCGGCATGACGCCGTACGTAGGGGCTGGGGACACGCTGGTGTTCGCCACCCTGTTCAGCAAACGCGACCGGCCGCAGTGGCAGCGGGTGCTCGGCCCTTGCATCGTGCCGTCAGCCATCGCGATCCCACGTGATGGTGACATCGCCGCAGTGCGGGAGGCGGTCGTCGGCTGCAGCCGGTATGCGCGCTTCCCCGTTCTGGAAGCTCAGATGCCGGACCAGTCCCCGTTCTTCGAGTACGTGCCGCAGCAGTGGCCGGCCGGCTACCAGTTCGGCCCAGTACACGGCTCGGTCGCCGCAGTGGCCGGCCCCAAGGACACCGGTCTCGCCGACATCCTCGGCATCCGCCTCCGCCCCACCACCGACGGTGCCCTCACCGGACACTTCAGCGGCGACGGAACCGACTGGACCGAGCCCCTGGTCGCCCAGCTCAGCGCACGCATGCGCAGCCAGCTACTGGCTTAGGTGGACTTTCCACCACCATTGCCGACGACTCAACACCCTGGGGCGCGCGGCCGCTGAACCGTAGCGTCCTGAGCATGACGAACGAGCACTCTGTGGTTCTCCAGGACGTACGACGGGTCTATGGCCGCGGCAGCAACGCGGTGACCGCTTTGGACGGGGTCAGCATCAGTTTCGGCCGCGGCACCTTCACCGCGGTGATGGGTCCGTCGGGCTCCGGCAAGAGCACATTCCTGCACTGCGCGGCCGGGCTCGACCGGCCGACCTCGGGCTCGGTTCTGATCGACGGCCAGCCGCTGGCCGGGATGCGGGAGCGCCAGCTCACCGAACTGCGTCGTGAGCGGATCGGCTTCGTGTTCCAGTCCTTCAATCTCCTTCCTGCGTTGACTGTCTGGCAGAACGTCGTCCTCCCGCAGGAGCTCGACGGCCGCCGGCCGAACAAGGCCGCTGTCCGCGAGGTGCTCGAGCGGGTAGGCCTCAGCGACAAGCAGAAGAACCGTCCCGGTGAGCTGTCCGGTGGTCAGCAGCAGCGCGTCGCGATCGCCCGTGCGCTGGTCGCCCGCCCGGCGGTGATCTTCGCCGACGAGCCCACTGGTGCGCTCGATACACAGACTGCGGCCGACGTTCTTGAGCTGCTGCGGGAGCCGGTTCGCACCCAGGGACAAACCGTCGTGATGGTCACGCACGATCCGGTGGCAGCGTCGTACGCGGACCAGGTCGTCTTCCTCGCCGACGGCCGCCTCGCGGGCAACCTGATCGCCCCGACGGCCGAACAAGTCGCCGACCGGATGACCCACCTCGGCGCGCGCGGCAAGCTGGCGGTGGCCGGATGATGCGGCTCGCGATCCGCACCCTGCGCTTCCGCAAGGGCGGTTTCATCGCCACCTTCGTCGCGGTCGTCTTCGGTACGGCGATCGTGATGGCCTGTGGCGGTCTGATGGAGACCGGTATTCGCTCGAACGTCGAGCCGCAGCGACTCGCGGCCGCCCCGATCGTGGTGACCGGCCAGCAGTCGCACAAGCCGGCCGGCGCCGATGAGGACCTGGACGCGTTTCCGCTGACCGAAGTCTCCGGCGTACCGAGCGATCTGCTGACCAAGATCCGTTCCGTCGAGGGCGTCACCGGCGCGATCGGCGACCGCACCTTCGCCGCGCCGATCGTCGGCTTGGCCGGTCCAGTGGTTGCCCAAGGCCACAACTGGGCGAGCGCCGCACTGGCGCCGTACAGGCTTGTTAGTGGCGGTGCTCCTTCGGTCGGGGAGGTCGTCAGCACGACCGGCACGGTGGGCGACCGACTGAAGGTGTTGGTCCGCGGCGTACCGCAGACCTTCACGGTCAGCGGGATCGTCACCGGCCCGGCCGGTCACACCTTCTTCAGCGAGCGCGACGCGACTCGCCTTAGCCACACCCCCGACCGGTACGCCGCCATCGGCGTACTGGTTGCCCCGGGCACTGACCTCGACGCGGTCAGTGAGCGGATCGAGGCGCTCGGCGACCTGACAGTGCGCAGCGGTATCGATCGCGGTCTGGCTGAGCACCCCGGCACCGAGGTCCAGCGGACCGCGCTGATCTCGATCGCGGGATCGTTCGGCGGGATCGCGGTCATGACGATGATGTTCGTCGTCGCGTCCACCCTTGCCCTGTCCGCGCAACACCGCGAACGCGAGTTCGCCCTCCTCCGTGGCATCGGTACGACGCCCGGCCAGGTACGGCGGATGATCCTCGGCGAGGGTCTCCTCGTGGCACTGCCGGCCGTTGCTGTCGGCATCATTCCGGGTCTGCTTCTCGGGCGGTTCCTCTTCGACCAGCTGGCCGCGCACGGGGTGGCGGCACCGGTCATCTCCTTCTACCAAGGGCTGATTCCGTTCGCAGCCGGTGCTGGTGGAGCGATTCTCGCGGTGATCGGTGCCGCACTGATCGCGGCACGGAAGTCGGCCAAGATCAAGCCGGTGCAGGCGTTGATGGAGTCGTCGCTGCAGCGGAAGTGGTTCAGCTGGGTGCGTCTGATCTCCGGCCTGCTCTTCCTCGGCGGCGGTATCGCCCTGGTGATCATCACCGCCACCGTCATGGTCGGCCCGCTCGCCGGTGCGACCGCCGGACCGTCCGTACTGTGCTGGGCAATCGGTGTCGCATTACTCGGTCCGTTCTGGACCAAGCTCGCGCTGCTGCTCTGGCGCTGGCCCGTCCAGCTCCTCAGCCGCGTCAACGGTCGCCTGGCAATCCGCAACATGTCCGTGCGTTCGGTCGCGATGTCGGCCGCCGTGATGCCGGTGATGCTTGCCGTCGGCATCTCCACCGCCAACCTCTACATGCAGACCACCCAGGTCGATGCGGCGGCGAAAGCATTCACCCGCGACCTCAACGCCGACATCGTCCTGACCTCAACCGTCGGCATGTCACCGCGACTTGTCGAGCAGGTGCAGTCGGTCTCCGGTGTCACCGGTGCGTCGGCGTACGTTCGCAGTACCGGCGTAATCGACGAACCCCAAGGCGCCCCTCTCGACGACGACGGCGCCTCACTCATCGGCATCGACGCCCAAGGACCCGCACCGGTCCGACCGACCGCCGGCTCGCTCGCCGACCTGACCGGATCGACCGTCGCGCTCCCGGACTACATCGCACAGAAGATCAACCGCGGCGTCGGCTCCAAGATCACCATGACGCTTGGCGACGGCGCCTCCGTCACCCTGCGAGTGGTCGCAACCTTCGCCGCCGAACGCGGCTACGAAAGCATCGTCCTCCCCGCAGCCCTCGTCACCGCCCACACCACCGACGGCCTCGTTCACCAGATCCTCGTCAAGGCCAAGCCCGGTACCGACCTGACCAAACTCGCCGCTGCGAACCCCGGCGTACAGGTATCCGACCGCGCTGCCCTCGTCTCGGCCAACGCCGAAGACCAGAAAACCCAAGCCTGGGTCAACTACATGCTCGTCGGCATGCTCATCGCCTACACCGCAGTCTCGGTCGTCAACACCCTCGTCTCCACCACCCTGCGCCGCCGCCGAGAGTTCGCCCTGCAACGCCTCACCGGCTCCACCCGCAACCAAGTCCTCCGCATGCTCACCGCCGAAAGCACCCTCATCGCCCTCTCCGGCATCACCCTAGGCACCCTCGTAGCCCTAGCCTGCTTGCTCCCCTTCTCCGCAAAGGTCGCCCACTCCCTCCCCACCGGCCCGCTCTGGATCTACTTCGTCATCGTCGGCGCCGCAGCGACCCTCACCTTCGCCTCCACCC
>NZ_SMKX01000162.1 GCF_004349055.1 Kribbella antibiotica | reverse complement strand
CCCACCACCCACTAACGCGCCCCCATGCAAGCGCCCCACGCCTAAACCCGCCCCGCATCACCTCTCGCCAGCCACTTGGTGGGTGACAGCGGTCCGCACGCCGCCCAGTGACTGCCGGCCTCAGGACCAGGCGTGCAGAAGAACTGGTAGTAGTCGCCGACCGGCCTGCCGCCCACGCTCAGCGCAGCACAATCCGCGCCCGTCACCCAGACCACTACCAGTCCGTCGGTACGCCGCCACCCGGATGACAAAGCCGCCGCCGACCCCGGCCCCGGCACCGCACTTGCCCGGGCTCAACCGTTCGGCGCGTAAGCACGTCGAGGTGCCCCGAAGAGCTGTCGCCGCCGGAGGCGGTGTCCTTTCGGCGTCCGCGTTCAGCGCATGTTGTGGAGGAGGGCTGACTGGAGGTAGCCGAGCCAGTCGTAGAGGTCGTAGGTGAGGCGGCGGGGGTCGTCTTCGGGGAGCTTTTCCCAAGTGCCGTAGTCGTCTTCGTCTTTGATGTCGAGACGGGTGCCGATGGCCAGGCGGAGGTCGTTCAACGCCCTCAGCCAGGAGAGTTGTTCGTCGGGTTCGAGGGCGATCTCGTCGGCGCCGGACTCTTCCAACGCCGACAGGACGCGTTTGGCGTCGGTGACCTTGCCTTCGCGGAGGCCGCGTTCGGTGAAGCGGCGGAACTCACCGGAGGCCATGTCGTCGGAGCCGTAGGCGTCGGGGAACAGGCGCTGCAGGACGATGTCCTCGGGCGGCGAGGTGGGGCCGTCGGAGTCGAGCAGGGCGGCGAGCGGGTCGCTGGACTCGGTTTCGCGCGGGGGCAGGCCGTCGTACAGGAGTTCGATCAGGTTGCGGAGCAGGTTGGCGAGGATGTCGGCCTCGTGCTCGGCGAAGCTGACCGCGACGATCTTGCGGCGCTTGCGGAACCGCGTCACGACTTCTCGCAGGTGGCCCACAGACCGTAGGAGTGCATCGCCTCGACGTCGCGTTCCATCGACTCCCGGTTACCGTTCGACACCGCGGACTTGCCCTCCTCGTGGACCTGCTTCATCAGCTTCTCCGCCTTGGCCTTGGAGTAGCCGAAGTATGTCTGGAAGACGAAGGTCACGTAGTCCATCAGATTGACCGGATCGTTCCAGACGATCGTCACCCAGGGTGGGCTCAGCTGGATCGCCTCGTCGACTTCGGGGCTGTCGAGCTCACTCGGTGCGGTGGTCACGGCCCCATTCTCTCCACTGGTCCCGGTCACTTCACAATGGGTATGGCTGAGTTCGCAATAGGCTGCCCTTGTGAACACCTCGACCGCGCTCCTGACGGACCACTACGAGTTGACCATGCTCCAGGCCAGCCTCGCCGACGGCACGGCGCAGCGCCGCTCGGTCTTCGAGCTGTTCGCCCGCCGGCTGCCCGACGGCCGCCGCTACGGCGTCGTCGCCGGGGTGAACCGGCTGCTCGATGCCCTGGAGCAGTTCCGCTTCGACGAGCGGGCGATCGCCTTCCTGGCCGATCGGGGTGTTGTCGACCAAGTGACCCGCGACTGGCTGGCCGACTACCGCTTCACCGGGGACATCTCCGGCTACGCCGACGGCGAAATCTTCTTCCCCGGCTCCCCGGTGCTCGTCGTGGAGTCCAGTTTCGCCGAGGCAGTCCTGCTGGAGACCGTCTTCCTGTCGATCCTGAACCACGACTCCGCGGTCGCCTCGGCCGCCTCCCGGATGACCTGGTGGGCCGGCGGCCGGCCCTGTATCGAGATGGGCTCCCGCCGCACCCACGAGGAAGCCGCGGTCGCGTCCGCACTGGCGGCGTACATCGCCGGTTTCGCCACCACCTCCAACCTCGAGGCCGCGCACCGCTACGGCATCCCCAGCGCGGGGACGGCGGCGCACTCGTTCACGCTGCTGCACGACACCGAGCGCGATGCCTTCGTCTCCCAGGTCGATGCCCTCGGCAAGCGCACGACGCTCCTCGTCGACACGTACGACGTCGCCGCCGCGGTCCGGACCGCGATCGAGATCACCGGCCCGGAGCTGGGCGCCGTACGGCTGGATTCTGGTGACCTTCCGTCCCTGGCCGGTCAGGTGCGGGAGCAGCTGGACGCCCTGGGCGCCACCAAGACCCGGATCATCGTCACCTCGGACCTGGACGAATTCCAGATCGCCGCGCTCGCCCCGGCCCCGGTCGACGGCTACGGAGTCGGTACGTCGCTCGTCACCGGCTCGGGTCATCCGACCTGCGGGTTCGTCTACAAACTGGTCGCCCGCGAAGACGCGTCCGGCGAGCTGCAGCCGGTGGCGAAGAAGAGCGTCGACAAGATCTCGATCGGCGGCCGCAAGTGGGCCCTACGACGCCGTACGGCGGCCGGTGTCGCCGAAGCCGAGCTGATCGGCGTCGGCAGCCTGCCGGAGGACGACGGCGACGACCGCGAGCTCCTGCAACCGCTGGTCAAGGACGGTGAGGTCATCGGCCGCACCACGCCCGCCGAGTCGCAGGCGCACCACCTCAAGGTCCGCGACGAACTCCCCCGCTACGCCAGCCAGCTCAGCCGCGGCGAACCCGCCATCCAGACCCAGTACGTCGGTGACTACACCGCCCAGAACGCCTGGAGTCCCAAGTGACGAATGGTCAGGCGGGATCGGTGAACGCGACAGGCTTGCCCGTGGCGCGAGCGTAGGCGATCTCCCTGGTCGTGGCCTCGCCGATGTACCCGCCCGGGTTCACGATCAGAACCCGATCAGCCAGGTCGATCTTGCGCAGGTGAAGGTCGCCCAACGCGGTCTTCTGCTCGTCGGTGATCACCTGATCGTCGGCGCGCGGGAAGAACCCTGGCGCGACGACGATGACGCCTGCGAAGGTCAGCTCACGGTTCGCCGCACTCATCTCGTCGGCGAACCGGGCAGAGCCGCAGATGCAGACAATCTCAGGTCGGTCAGACACCGCTCGGTCCCCAGCTAGGTCCTTCATCGGTCCAGACGACGCCCTTGTTGCGGCAGAGGCAGAAGGGGTGGCCGACCGGATCCGCGTAGATGCGGAAGCCGTAGCCGTCCGCGTCGGTGTGCTCCCGCAACAGGGTCGCGCCGAGGTCCAGGACGCGGCGCTGCTCGGCCTCGATGTCGTCGACTTCGAAATCGAGGTGAAACTGCTTGGGGTGTTCACTGTCGGGCCACTGCGGAGCGCGGTAGTCCTCCACCGGAACGAAGGCCAGCTCGATCTTGCCGAACGTGATACCGGCCCAGTTCTCGTTACTGCTCTCCTTGACCGGAGTCGCCGTCACCGCAGAGTAGAAGGCTGCCAGCTCCATCGCGTCCGGGCAGTCGATGATGAAGTCGGTAAGTCGCAACATCCCGCGATTTTGTCACCTCACCTAGGCAGGTAGGTGTCCAGGTAGTCGTTGCGGAACTTGCCGGCTGGGTCGTAGCGGCCGGCGAGCGCGATGAAGTCGGGAACCTTCGGGTAACGCTGGGCGAGGGTGGCTGCGTCGGCAGCGAAGACCTTGCCCCAGTGCGGGCGGGCGTCGAGCGGGGCCAAGGCCGCTTCGAGCGCCTCAACAACCGGCCGCACGGCGTCCTCGTCCTGGATCCAAGTGAAGTGGAGGGCGACCGTGTCGCGGCCTTGGCTCGGGCTCAGCCAGAGGTCGGACTTGGCGATGGTGCGGATTTCGGAGACCTGGATGACCGGCGCCAGTTGGCTGCCCAGGGAACGCAGGATCTCGACGGCTTCGGCGCCGCGTCGGCGGGGAACGAAGTATTCGGACTGCAACTCGTCACCGTTGCTGGGCGTGAACTCCAGGCGGAAGTGCGGCAACCGCTCGTTCCACGGTCCCGGTATGCCGCCCTGCTCGGTAGCGTAATCAGCCGGCATCACCTTGATCGGGTGCCGGGGGCCGTCGGCAACCTTTGCGCCCAGCCATTCACGGTCGAACGCCGGAGTCTTCTGCTTACGCCAGACCATCACATCCGGGTCGACCCAGTCGGTGAACGCACTGACGCTGTAGGCGCTGCTCATCACCGCGTCGAAGCTCGACTGCAGTCGCTGCACCGGCAGGCCGTCGTACACGACCTGGGTGATTTCGTACGAGCGCTCCACATTGAGCGTCATGCTCACCATCACGCCGAACGCGCCGAGTGAGATGACCGCGCCGTTGAAGTCGGGATCGTCGCGGGTCAGCGTGACCAGCGAGCCGGACGAGTCGATGAACGTGATCGCGTAGACCGCATCGGCCAGCGGTCCGTTGGTGTCGCCGGAACCGTGGGTCCCGGTCGCGCAGGCACCGGCCACCGAGATGTGCGGGAGCGAGCCGAGGTTGTGGAGCGCCAGGCCACGAGCCTGCAGGGCCGCGGTGATCTCGCCGTACCGGAGGCCTGCCGAAACGGTCGCCCCGGACGTGCCGATCTCGAGCACCTTCGGCAGGTCGGCGACGGTTAGCAAAGTGCCGGAGGTGTCGGCGATCCGGTTGAAGGAGTGGCCGGTGCCGAGCACGCGGACCTTCTCCGCGGCGGCGATCAGCTCCTGCAGTTCGGCCACTGATCGTGGCCGTTCGAGCACGCTGGAGAATTCGACGTTACCGGCCCAGTTCGCAACCACAGCTAGCCCCTTCCGTCGTACCAAGACTGGATGACTCTTTCACACCATCGCGCGTTAAGGTCGGACAATGCGACTTTCGATGACCCGCCGCCGGGTCGCCCTCACCCTCGGACTGGCCGGCGTACTCGCGGCCGGCACCGCCACCACCGTCGCACTGAAGGGACCTTCCCAGCCAGCAGCGGCAGCCACCGTTGCGGCGACGCGGGCGATCAGCTGCGACACCAAGGCCGGTGGCAAGCACTTCTACGACGGCCCGTCGGCCTCGAAGAAGTACGACACCCGCTTCAGCAACAGCGCCGCGCTGCCCAAGCTCGGCTCCTACGTCCCGCAGGGCATCGGCACCTGGTGGAACTGGTCCGGCAAGAAGGACCTGCTGCTGGTGACGATGTACCACACCGGCAAGCAGTCGCTGATCGTCGGCATCGACCCGGCCACCAACAAGGTCGTCGGTGACGTCGCGATCGCCGAGACGCACGGCGGCGGCATCACGACGTCGATGGGCTGGGCCTTCGTCCAGGGCAGCACCAACGGCATCCGCAAGTACAAGCTGTCCACGCTGGCCGCCGCGATGAAGAAGGCCGGAACGCCGTACGTGAAGGCCGTCGGCTCCGAGCGCAAGGTCTACGGCGCGTCGTTCCTGACCAGCTACGGCGATTCGCTGTGGTCGGGCAAGTTCAACAAGGACGGCCGCGACAAGATGTACGAGTACAAGATCAAGAGCAACGGCACGCTCGTCACGGTCAACAAGGCCTGGGAGGTCCCGACCAAGACCCAGGGCCTACTCGTCACGAAGACGCACTTCGTCTACAGCACGTCGTACGGGCGCGACAAGCTCTCCAACCTGTACGTCGTTCGCCGTGGCCAGCCGGATCTCGACAAGGCCAAGCTGTCCTGCTTCCGGGCGCCGAGCATGTCCGAGGGCATCACCGAGTACGGCGGCCGTGCGTACCTGGTGTTCGAGTCGGGCTCGTACCCGTACCGCTCGGACAAGACCACCAAGAATGTCATCACCCGGTTGCACAAAGCATCGATTTCGTCACTGACCAGCCTGGCGTGAGGTGATCGGGCGCCCTCCGATGGTTGGATGGCGCCCGATGACCATCTGCTTCTCGATCGCCGGGTTCTGGTTCCTGATCTTCGGAATCAGCTTCCTGTACGACCGCCGCCTGTTCCGCAACAGCATCTTCCTGGTGCTGGCCATCATGTTCGCCGGGCTCGGCGGCCTGTTCGCCATCGCGGAGGTGAACCGCACCCTGGCCGAACTGGTCGCCTACGGGATCATCTTCCTGATCCCGGTCACGATCGGCGTCCTGGCCATCTTCCTCACCGTCAACGGCGTGACGATGCTGCGCCGCGAGGGACGCCGGCCGGCGAACCTGCTGTCGCTGGCGGCCGGGATCGGAATCTTCGGCCTGGTGATCTTCGGGATCATCTCGCAGCTGCTCGAATCGCGGCCGCTCTCGGCACTGCTGACCGCGATCGGCGGGGTGCTGACCTACGTCTCGTTCCTGTTCGTGTGTTTCCTGATCTACGCGTTCGTCTACAGCCGCGTCCGGTCGTCCCGCAAGATCGACTTCGTGATCGTGCTGGGTTCCGGCCTCCGCGGCTCCCGCGTCCCACCGCTCCTCGCGAGCAGGCTCGACCGCGGCAAGCTCGTCTACGACCGCGCGGTACGCAAAGGCCGCAGCCCGATGATCATCACGGCCGGCGGCCAAGGGCCCGGTGAGGACATCCCCGAGTCGCACGCGATGGCGACGTACCTGGTCGAGCGCGGTGTCCCCGCGGACCAGATCCTGCGCGAGGACAAATCGACCACCACCACCGAGAACCTGCGCTTCAGCCGGGCCCTGATGGTCGCCCGCAATCCGAAGTACCGGTGCTTGATCGTCACCAACAACTTTCACGCCTTCCGCGCCGCCCTCACCGCCCGCAAGGCCAAGGTCAACGGCCAGGTCGTCGGCTCCCCCACCGCCCGCTACTACTGGCCGACGGCAACCATCCGCGAATTCGTCGCGATCCTGTTCAGCCACAAGTGGATCAACGGGATCATCTGCGGGTTCCTGTTCCTGCTGCCGTTCGTGCAGTTCATCTAGCGCAGCATGAGGACGGCGGCGATGATGCCGGCGATGACGATCAGGGTGCGGAGCAGGCCGCCGGGGATACGGCGGCCGATGTGGGAGCCGAGGTAGCCGCCGGCGAGTGAGCCGATGGCCAGCAGTGCGGCCGCCCTCCAGTTGATGTCGGCGATCACGACGAAGATGGCGCTGGCGACGACGTTGGCGGCCAGCAGAGACAGGGTTTTGAGGCCGTTGACGACCCGGAGTTCGAGGTCGAGGCCCAGCCCGAGGACCGCCATCATCATGACGCCGGCACCGGCGCCGAAATAGCCGCCGTACACGCCGGTCAGGGCGGTGAAGAAATACGTTGCCGGAGACATCGACGTACGAAGGCCGTGGGGCTGGTCGCTGCGGGCGCGGAGCCAGCGGGAGATGCGCGGCTGGGCGCCGACGATCAGGCAGGTGAACAGGATCAGCCAGGGCGCGAGGGCAGCGAAGACTCCGGGCGGCAGCGCAAGCAGCAGTACGACGCCGCCGATCGAACCGACCGAACACAAGGCGATGACGGCAATCGTGATCGGCCGTGGCACTTCACGGAGTTCACGCCGGTAGCCGATGGAGCCGGTCAGCGATCCCGGTAGGAGGCCGATGGTGTTCGAGACATTCGCGACGACCGGCGGAATGCCCAGCGCGATCAGCACCGGGAAGCTCAGTAGCGACGCAACACCCACTGTCGAGGTGAGGATGCCGGCACCGAAGCCTGCCGCGATCACTGCCAGGTCCATGCCACGAAGCATATTGACAACCGATGTACTGACCTATTGGCTAGGTCACTGCTCATACTCACTGTGAGGTAGGACTCACTGTCTGTCCTCCAGCCGCCCGGAAGAAGGACATGTCATGGGACCTGAATGGGTGGCGATCCTCGCGCTCGTCGCGTTGTTCGTCGTGGGCACCGTGCTGCCCATCAACATGGGCGCCCTCGCGTACGTCGCGGCGTGGCTCGTGGGCATGTACTCGCTGCACCTCACCGAGAAGGAGATCCTGGCCGGGATCAGCGGGGACCTCGTCCTCACCCTGATCGGCGTCACGTTCCTGTTCGCGATCGCCAAGAACAACGGCACGGTCGACCTGATAGTCAGGGGCGCGGTCCGCGGGGTCGGCGGACGGGTCGCGCTGATTCCGTGGGTCATGTTCGCGGTGACCGCCGTACTGACTGCGATCGGTGCGGCCAGCCCGGCCGCGTGCGCGATCATCGGGCCAATCGCGCTCGGCTTCGCGGCGCGGTACAAGATCAACCCGCTGATGATGGGCATGTTCGTCGTCCACGGCGCGCAGGGTGGCGGGTTCTCGCCGATCAGCATCTACGGCACGATCACGAACTCGGTGATGGCCGACAACGGCCTCCCGAACAGCGAGGTCACCGTCTTCCTGTCCAGCCTGGCCGTCAACCTGGTGATGGCGACGATCCTGTTCGTGGTTCTCGGCGGGCGGAAGCTGATCGCCCAGCGCGCCGACCAGATCGAACTGCCCACCGAGACTGCCGCCGGCAAGCCGGGCCGCGACCAGATCCTGACCCTGATCGCGTTCCTCGGGGTCGCGGTCGTCGCGCTGGTCTTCGACAAGAACATCGGCTTCGTCGCGATCACCGCCGCGGTCATCCTCGCGATCGTCTCCCCGATCAAGAACAAGGACGCCGCCAAGCAGGTCGCCTGGCCGACCGTCCTCCTGGTCGCCGGGGTCAGCACGTACGCCGCGATCCTCACCGAAGCGGGATCACCGCAGTTCGTCGGCAAGTGGGCCGCCGGGCTCGGCGCGGCCGTCATCGGGGCGCTCATCCTCTGCTACGTCGGCGGTGTGGTCTCGGCCTTCGCTTCCTCGACCGCGCTCCTGCCGGTCATCATCCCGATCGCGCTCCCGCTGATCGCCCACGGTCACTTGAACGCCGGCCTGTTCGTCGCCGCCCTCGCGGTCGCCTCGACCATCGTCGACGTCAGCCCGTTCTCCACGAACGGCGCCCTGATGCTCGCGAACCGGCCGGACACGATCGCGGAACCCGTGTACTACAAGCAGATCCTGACCTACAGCGTGATCGTGGTTGTCGTCGGACCGCTGCTCGTCTGGGCCGCGCTGGTGGCCCCGGGATGGTGAGTGCAGCTCAGCCGATCGACTTTGTGATGATCGCGGCCAGCTCCTCCGGGCACGACAGAAACGGCGAGTGCCCGGAGGCCAGTCGCTCCACCTTGCCTGCCCGCTGCGCCATCGCCTCCTGCGCAAAAACCGGAATCGCCTGGTCGTTCTCACACACGACATAGGTGCTCTCCGTCGACCGCCACGCAGCCGCCGTCAGCTCGTCGGTGACAGCCCGGTAGCTCTGCGGTTCAAGCCGCCGTACGGCGTCGGTCGGGTCGTCGATGTCGTTGAAGAACACGGCTTCCGGGGTCAGCGGCCGAATCACGTCGCCGTCGACGTCCCACCACGGCGGTGGCGTCCCGCCGATCGCGCCGAGCAACGACTCACCGACATCCAGCAAGAACGCGGCCACATAGATCAGGCGTTGCACCGCGGGGTGTCCCGCTGAACCTTCGGTCGCAGGCTCACCGCCGTACGAGTGGGCCACCACGACCACCGGTCCGCCGATTGCGCCCATCGCCTCCCGGACCACCCGCGCGTCGTCATGCAACCCATGGCGGCCTGAACCGACGCTCGGCAGATCGACGGTCTCAACCCGCCAGCCATCCTTCGTCAGCAGCTCTTTCAACGGCTCCCAGCACCACGACCCATGCCAGGCGCCATGCACCAGCAACACAGCAGGACGACCGGCCATCACGCTCTCCATTCACCAGGTTGGCCCAGTGCACTCTCCCGCCCGCCTCACGGCAAGCGCAGGGTTCCGCTCAGTGAAATAGGGCAGACTGATCCCGTGACCGCCGCGCTACGCATCGAGGTTCTTGGACCGCTGCGGGTGCTCCGGGAGGACCAGGCGATCACGGTCGGTGCGCATCAGTTGCAGGCCTTGCTGGCCGTGCTCGCTGTGCGAGCCAACCAGGTCTGTACGCCGGAAGAGCTCCTCGACCTCGTGTGGCACGACAATCCGCCCGGGAGCGGGCTGAAGGTGGTGCCGCCCTACGTCTATCGCCTGCGGCAGATGCTCCCACCGGACGTGCTCGTGCGGACGCCTGACGGGTACGTGCTGCGGCTGCCGCCGGGATCGCTCGATGTCGCCGACTTCGAGGCCGCTGACCGTCGAGCGGCCCGGCTTCGGGAGAGCGGGGATCTCGCCGGGGCTGCGGCTGCCTACGACGAGGCACTGGGACTGTTTCGCGGGGAGCCGTTGGCTGGGTTGGGTGGGCCGTATCTAGCCGCCCAGCGGCAGCGCCTGAACGAGCGTCGAGACAAGGTCTTCGGCGATCGTGTGGACGTCGAGCTCGACCGTGGGCGGACAACTGCGTTGGTGGCCGAGCTGGTGCCCGTGGTTGCGGCCAAGCCCTTCGACGAGCGGCTCACCGGTCAACTGATGCGGGCGCTGTCAGCGGATGGCCGCCAGGCTGAGGCCTTGGCGCTCTACACCCGCACTCGCGAGACACTGATCGATCAGCTGGGTGTCGAGCCTGGGCCTGCGCTGCGCGAGATCCACCAGAGCATCCTGCGGAACGAGGCCGCTTCCCGAGCCCGGGACGAGCTGCCTTACGCCGGTGCGGTCTTCGTCGGCCGGGCCGCGGAGGTCGCCGTACTGGTCCAGGCACTCGACAGCTCCAGTACGGCGCCGCCGGTGGTTGCCGTGGACGGGATGGGCGGGGTCGGCAAGACGGCGCTTGCAGTCCACACCGCCCGCCGACTGGCGGAGCGTTATCCGGACGGTGTCCTGTACGTCGATCTGCACGGGCACTCGCCAGGTCATTCGCCCCGCAACACCAAAGCGGCGCTGGACCATCTGCTCGTCGGCGCCGGAGTCGGTACGACGGCCATTCCGGCGGAGCTGGAAGCGGCACGCTCGTTGTGGCGCACGACGGTTGCCGGTCGCCGGATGCTGATCGTGCTGGACAACGCGGCGAGCAGCGGATCGGTGCTACCGCTGTTGCCGGGCTCGCCGACGTGCGGCGTACTGATCACCAGCCGGAACCAGCTGACCGGCCTCGACGTCCGCGAGCAACTACACCTGGATCTCCTTGCTGCGAACGACGCGACTGCCCTCCTGACGCAGCTGGTCGGCGCCGACCGCGCCACCGAGGACGTTGCTGCCAGCAACGGTCTCATCGACCGCTGCGGCAACCTCCCGCTCGCACTCCGCATTGCCGGTGCCCGCCTGCGGCACCGCCCGACCTGGACCGTTGCCCACATCAACGACCGCCTGGACCGCGTCGGCCGCCGGCTCTCCGAACTGACCGCCGACGGCCTCGGAATCTCTACCGCCTTCGCCCTCTCCTACGAACAACTACCGTCGGACCAGCAGGAATTCTTCCGTCTGCTCAGCCTCCTCCCCGGGCGCGACCTCGACCAGTACGGCGCCGCTGCCCTGGCCGACCTCGACCCGCTCGAGGCCTCAGATCTGGCGGAGGCCCTTGTCGACGCCAATCTTCTTCTGCAGCGCGCGCCCGGCCGCTACGTGTTCCACGACCTCCTCCGCGACTACGCCACCCAGCTCACCAGCGCGAACGATTCGCCCGAGACGCACACCGCCGCCCGCGACCGGCTCCTGGAGTACTACCTGCAGGCCTGCTTCCATCCGTTCTACGAGCAGGAAGGCATGCGGTACTTCGATCCCGGTCCCCGGCCGCCACGGGCCGTGCCTCAGCACACCACCCTGAGACACGCCAAAGCGTGGGCAGACGCGGAAGCCGACAACCTGGCGGCAGCCGTCGAGTACTCGGCCACCACCAGCAACCATGAGCGCACCTGGCAACTCGCGCTGGCTGTCGTCACCTATCTCGAGCGCCGCGGAAAGATCCAGCAACAGGACCATGTCTTCGACCTGGGGCTGGCCGCCGCGACGGCGCTCGGCGACCGTGAGTCCGAGGCGAGGGTCCTGCACGCGCGCGGCCGCTTGATCCGTCCACAGCGCGGAGCTCGACCGGCCGCCGAGCAGTTGCGCCTTGCCTTGGGTCGGCTGCCCGACGACGGCGATCTGCTGCTGCGTGCGCGCATCCTGTCCGCACTGGGCAGTGCTTTGCGGACACTAGACCCGTACGGCGAGGCGCTGCCCGTACTGGAGGAAGCAACCCGACTGGCCCGAGAGCTTCGCGAAGACCGGCTACTTGCCGCCAGCCTTTCCTCGATCGGCATGTTGCACGGCAACGCGTTCAACCACGAAGCGGCCGTCGTCGCCTTGGAGGAGTCCGTGGCTGCCTTCCGCCGATTCGAACCCACCGGTCTGATGGCCGACACACTGGGCGGGCTCAGCATCATGTACCTGGCCCTGGACCGAGTCGACGATGCCATCGCGACCGGGACTGCGGCGTACGAGCTTGCGGTCGAGCTGGACAACATGTTCAGCCTGCCGTGGGCCCTGGGCGCACTCGGTGCTGCCTACCGCGACAGCGGACGTGATGTCGAACGCGCCGTCGACCTGCACCGGCAGGCGTATGCGGCGGCTCAGAAGATCGGCTCGAGACTCACGACCTGGTCAATGCAGCTTCATGTCGGCAACAGCCTGCTGGCGGCCGGCGACCCGGATAGTGCACTGGAGTGGTTCGAGCCTGTCCTGGAAGGGGCGATGGCGGACAAGGACCATGTCTACGTCATCGCCGCCCGCGAAGGTCTGGCCGACCATGCCGCAGCGACCAGTGATCCGCAGGCCGCCATCGATCATCTCCGCCAAGCATTGGCTCTGGCCGAGGAGTACATCGCACCGCGCGGCCCCGGTCTCCGCAAGAAGCTCGACGACCTCACGGGGTGACGCAATCGGTGGCGCCGTTGCGCCATTGGTGGTTGTAGCGACCGGCGACCTTGGTGACGAAGTCTTCGATGCGGTCGTTGTCGATGGCATCGAGTTTGTCCAGCCGTTGCCAGGCAGTCAGAGCAACGGGCGTTGGGAGATTGGGGTAGGGGGCAACGATCACGTCGCGGGGGTGCCGGCGGCCGATGCGTTCCAGGCGGTCGATATCGGCGGGGCTCGTACCTTCGGCGTACTGGAGGAGGACGTGACCGTGTTCGAGGATGTGGACCTGGAGTTCCGGCGGGATCGGCGACCGGTAGATGCCGGGGATGACGACTCTTGGGGAGTGTGGGCCTGAGGTGGGTGGGGTCGTCCTATAGGCGTCGTGCGGAGCGTTCTGATAGGCGAGGTGTCGATCGCCTTCGAAGGGTTGCGGGGTGCCGGGGACTTCGTTGCAGGCAAGGGCTTTGCGGTCGCTGAACTGACCCAGGAGGACCCCGAAGGCGAAGCTCGACATGGTGAGGACGCTTAAGGTGGTGACGAGGATGCCGACGACCAGGCCGGTGCGTTTCTTCATGCTGCGGCCCTTCGTCGGTTGCGGATGGCCACGCCCAGGGGCAGGAAGACGTTCAGGGACGTGAAGCCGAGCAGGACCAGGCCTTCGAACCAGTAGAGGCTGAAAGGCGGCGCTTGGAGCAGTACGCCGAACGCCCAGCCGAAGGTGACTTTGGCGCTGGGCAGGAGGAAGTGGATGGCGAACCAGACCATCCAGATCAGCCCGGTGAGGTAGAGCAGCCGGTACCAGCGGGACACGCGGAGATCTCGGTCGTGGGCGGTGTCCAGGACATTTTGTTCGGCGGGGGTGAGGCGTCGTACCAGGCGTTTCAAGGACAGCCGTGTGACCTGATGGAGGTTTTCGCAGCCGGTGGCGGTGGACATGACGAGGTACATGTCGGTGCGGAGGTAGGCCAGGGTTTGGAAGGCGAGTTTGGCGACCTGGCTGAGGACGACCATGGCGAGGATGCGGATCAGCATCGGCGACAGGTCGATCCAGCCGCGCGACCAGGCGTAGCGCGGGGCGACGGCAAAGAACAGGACGACGCTGTCGATCGCCATACCTGCAAGGAAAGGCCCGTAGCGTTTGGCCGGCGGGAGGGCCCACAGGCCGGACAAATCGGTCTCGAGAACGGGGAAGATTCCGCGGCGCTCAAGGCGTAGCCGAGACGGTACGCCGACTGCCGCGCCCGCGAAGGCGTGCCAGGTCTCGTGCAGGAAGGTCAGAGCGATGACGACCACGTTGGTGACCAGCAGGCTCAGCACGATGTCGGGGAAGATGAACGTGTCCTCGTACGTCGGCCGCAGCGACGGCTCGATCACGAACATCACCAGCGTCACGGCCAGGCAGGCGCCGTACAGGATCCAGGCGGTCCGGCCGAACAGCGGGCGGACCCAGCGGGCCGAGATCCGGGAGACCGACCAGTGGTGCGACTCTTCGGGCGCTCGGGTGATCCCGGCCTCGCGCAGCACCTCGAGGAAGTCGGCTGCGTCGATCTCCTCGCCGGTTTCCTGCTGGAGCTGCGCGGCCGCTTCCTCGGCGCTTCGGCCGGCGACGAACAGCTCGACCAGGCGAGCACCCACCTCCGGTACGACGACAAAGTTGCCGCTGGCCGGATCACCGACGACGTACTCGTCCTCACCCTCCTGCCGGACGACCACATGGGCGAGCTCGATGCTCATGTCCACCCGCACGTCGCGCAGGTCGCGCCAGGGGTCGGTCGTACGGTGTAGTGGTAGGTCAGGTCGGTCAGACTGAGGTGGAACATCAGGCCGCGCGTAGTCGTCGGGATGCCGCCGAGGTGATAGACCGCGTCCAGCGCAGCGAGGTGGCCGGTCAGGTTGGCGGTCGGCGCGATCACGGCGTGGCCGGTGAACGGGAACAGGTCCTCGGGCTCTTGGCCGTGCTTGTCGCGCAGCCGATCGCGGACGCTCGGCAGGCAGTCGGGGCAACACGTCTCGCCGGGAACGAACAGTCCGACGACAGCCATCGGACCGGCGTACTGGGCGATCATCCAGGGCGTCTTGGTGCGGAGCGCGGCCTCGTTGGTCCACTCGCGGATCGTGTGCATCGGCTGGTCCGCGCAGAGGATCATCAGGTCGGCCTGCTCCATCAGATAGGCGACCGCGTCGGCCGAATCGACCTTGATCTCCTCGCCGGTGACGACGGCATGCTTGTTGATCTTGCTCAAACGTTCGACTGCGACCGGGATCTTCGGCTTGCCGAGATCGTCTTCGGTGTAGAGCAGTTGGCGGGTCAGGTTGCCGGCCTCGATCACGTCGAAGTCGGCGCAGTGCACAGTGCCGACACCAGCGGCGACCAATGAGGACGCGACCGCCGATCCAGTACCACCAAGACCGAGTACGACGACTTTGCTCGCCTTGAGACGGGCCTGTACGTCGTACCGGGACGGGCGCGGGGTCAGATCCACCCACGCGTAGTACGTGAGCGCGCGGTCGTAGCGATCGACCTCTTCCGGGCTCAGAGTGTCCGGCGGCGGTGCGGCGGCATCCTCGACGTAACCGGCGTCGATGATCGCCTGGAGCGCCTCGATTGCTTCCGCCTCTGACACGTCAGAACGCTGTACACACAGGGATTTGACGATCTCCGAGCGCGTCCGGCTGCCGTCCATCAGGCCCAGCAGTTGCCAGACCATGCCGTCCTCGTCGTCGATCTCGGCACCGATCCCCTGCTGCCGGCCGCCGATCGTGACGAGTGTCGGCGTCAGCCGGGTCGGCTTGTGAATCCCCTTGATCCGCGGTCGATCCATACGAGTCCCCTCCCCAGAAGCGCGAACCGGGGCGTGGTGTGGCCACGCCCCGGTCCTGATGCTGTTGACTAGCCGCAGAGCTCGTTACGGCAGCCCGGGTCGGCCACGATGACCGCGGTGGTCTCCAGCTTCTCGAGCCGGCGCACCATGATCTTGCGCGGTTCCGGCTTCGTCTCGACCTTGTCCATGACGGTTTCCCCTCTAGTTGGGCGGAATGCAGGAACGGCGGGCCCACCGCGAGCCTTAGTAGAGCATCGATTTCCAGCCCTGAGGATGGGGGAAATCCCGATGATTTCGGCGCCCGTTCAAACCCTCGAATGAGAATCAGTACCGTTCGGCCCCCACTAATGCCGGATAAACGGAATGGGCGACCCCATCAACGGTCGCACCGGCGAATTGCAGCATCGGTGCCAGCAGGGAATTGTTCGCCGCCGGGAAGTTCAACGCCGGCGCAGAAACATCGTCCAGCCTCGCGCGCAACTCCGGCGGCAGGTCCACAGTGAGAGACCGAAGATTTGCGCTGAGCTGTTCCGGCCGCCGGGCACCCAGGATCGTGGACGTCACGCCAGGCGTCCCGCGCACCCAGGCGAGCGCGACCTCAACGGGCGTCGTCCCCAACTCCGCCGCCACTGCGTGCACAGCATCAAGCACCGGGTACGCCGACGCCGGCGGCCGGTTGTCCCGGCTCCGAATCGTGTCCGCGGCCTCGGTCGCCCCGGTGCGGAACTTGCCGGACAGCCAACCGCCCTTGAGCGGCGACCACGGGAACACGCCTGCGCCCAGCGCTCGGGCCATCGGCAGCAACTCGCCTTCCGCGGTCCGCTCAAGCAGGGAGTACTCAGCCTGGATCGCCACGACCGGCGCCCAGCTGTGCTGGCGGGCCAGCATGATCGCCTCGGTCGTCGCCCACGCCGGTACGTCGGAGAAGCCGACGTACCGGATCTTGCCGGCGCGGACGAGGTCGTCGAGCGCGCGCAGGGTCTCCTCGCGCGGGGTGGCGGGGTCGAAGTTGTGCAGCCAGTAGATGTCGAGATAGTCAGTGCGGAGTCGGCGCAGTGAGTCCTCGACCTGGTGCAGGATCGCTTTACGCCCGGCGCCGCCGCCGTTCGGGTCGCCGGGGTGCAGGTTGACGAAGAATTTCGAGCCGAGGACGAGCCTGTCGCGGAGCTCCGGGTGCGCGGTCAGCCAGTCGCCGATGATGACTTCGGAGTGGCCGTTGGTGTAGATGTTCACGGTGTCGAGCGAGTTGCCGCCGGCATCGACGTACTCGTCGAGCATCCGCTCCGAGTCCGCGACCGAGGCACCCCAGCCGTGGTCCTCGCCGAACGTCATGGTGCCCAGGGTCGCCGGGCTGATCCGCAGTCCCGAGCCGGGGACGGTGAGATAAGAATCCAAGGTGGTCATGTCTTCGAGTGTTCTTTTGGCGGCGCTTCTTTCGTAGAACGATGCGCCCGGCTTCTTGCCTGATCCGCTCTGCCGCCGTCGAGATCGGGCAAGGCGAGGTTTACTGGAACCATGGACGCCTTGACCCCGCTGCGGGACCTCGTGCTCGCGCTGACCGGTGCGCCCGATCGATGGATCGACATCGACGGGATGACGCTGGTCCAGAACTCGCGGAGCACCGAGTCGATGGGGTCGACGACCAATCCGACGGTCGCGTTCGTCCTGCAGGGTGCCAAGCAATCGACCGTCGGTGACCAGATTTACGACTACCGGGCCGGGCAGTTCCTGGTCGTGACTGTTGATCTGCCGATGATCGGGCGGGTCACCGAGGCGTCGGAGGAGACGCCATTCGTCGGCATCGGGCTGCCGTTGCGGCCCGCGTTGATCGCCGAACTGCTGCTCGAAGGGCCGGCTGAGCTACGGCGGGTGCCGGCCCGCACGGCGCCCGGGTTGGCGGTGAATACGGCCGATGACAACTTGCTCGATGCGATCACCCGATTGCTCCGGCTCTATCGTCGACCGGCCGACTACCAGGTGCTCGCGCCCGGGATCATCCGGGAGATCCATTGGTGGTTGCTGACCGGCTCGGAGCAGTCGGTCGTGCGGCAGTTGGGCGACACCGAATCCGGTACGACGCTCGTCGCGGCCGCGGTACGGTGGATCCAGCAGAACGTGGACCAGCCGCTCCGGGTCGACGCCTTGGCGGCGGATGTCGGGGCGGGGGTGTCCACGCTCAACCGGCACTTTCGGGCGGTGACCCGGCTGAGCCCGCTGCAGTATCAAAAGGCGCTGCGACTCCAGCGGGCCCGGCTCGCGTTGCTCTCCACCCGGACCGAGGTCGCGCGGATCGGGCACGAGGTCGGATACCAGTCGCTGTCGCAGTTCAGCCGCGAGTACCGCCGGATGTTCGGGGTGCCGCCGTCGGCCGACCGGGCCGGATCCTTGGATGCTGCCGAACCCTTGAATTAGGCGGTTGCCCCAACAAAGTCGGGACAGGCGCTTCCCAGGAGGCGTTCGCGGACCTTAGAGTCTCGCTGCCACGGTCCGTTCGCCGTCCATCGCTGTCCGTGGCGTGAGGAGCTTCCATGCGTCCACGCGTTGGTGTCTGGTTGTTCGGAGCCCGAGGATCGGTCGCGACCACGACCGTCGCCGGCGCGGCTGCGCTCACCCATGGCGCGCCCCCGGCCGGAGTCGTCACCGCCGGCCCTGCCTTCAGCTCGGCCGGGCTCGTCCCGATCGAGGACCTGGTCTTCGGTGGTCACGACGTCACCGAAACCCCGCTCGCCAAACAAGTCGAACGGCTCGTCGCCGGCGGGGTCCTCCCAGCCGGCCTCGACGGGCTGATCAGCGCGGAGCTAGCCGCGGCCGAGAGAAACCTGGTGGTCCTCCCGATCGCTCCGACCCAGGCCGAGGTCATCGAACTGATGGCCGCGGACATCCGCGCCTTCGCCGAACGGCACTCGCTGGAGCGGGTTGTCGCAATCAACGTCGCGTCCACAGAGCCGCCGTACGAGATCTTGTACGACGATGTCGGCGCACTGCGGTCAGCGCTCGCCTCGGGTAGTCCGTTGCCAGGCAGTTGCGTGGCGGCGCTGGCGGCATTTGAGGCGGGAGCTTCGTTCATCGACTTCACGCCGTCGACGTCGATCCGGCCGCAGGTAATCCGGGACTGGGCCGTCGAACGCGGTCTGCCCTTCGGTGGACAGGACGCGAAGACCGGCGAGACGCTGGTGAAAAGCGTGCTCGCCCCGATGTTTACCGCCCGCGCATTGCCCGTGCACGCCTGGTCGGGCACCAACCTGCTCGGCGGCGGCGACGGCGCCACGCTGGCCGATCCCCGAGCCGCCGAGTCGAAGAACGTCTCCAAGGAACGCGGCCTCGTCGACATGCTCGGCCCAGACGTCGCCGGCCAAGTCCACATCGACTACGTGGACCCCCTGGGCGACTGGAAAACCGCCTGGGACCACATCCTCTTCTCGGGTTTCCTGGGCGTCCGCATGACCCTCCAATTCACCTGGCAAGGCTGCGACTCCGCGCTGGCTGCGCCCCTGGTCCTAGACCTGGCCCGCTTGTCGGCGTTGGCGTTGGAGCGAGGCCACGTAGGCCCCATGCCCTTCCTAGGCTTCTACTTCAAAGACCCCGTCGCCTCAACGGAACATTCCCTCTCCACCCAATACGAAGCCCTAGTCGCCTGGGCCACCTCATGACCGCCCCAACCC
>NZ_SMKX01000161.1 GCF_004349055.1 Kribbella antibiotica | reverse complement strand
GGACTGGGGGTCGGCGAGGGCTGGGCCGTCGTAGTACTGGGATTCGCCGTAGTGCCAGAACCAGTCCTCGCCGGGCTCGAAGCTGCGGACGATCGGGTGGCCGGTCTCGGTGAAGTGGGCCGAGGCGTGCTGGGCCGGCGACGAGTCGCAGCAGCCGATGTGACCGCACTCGGCGCAGCGGCGGAGGTGGAACCACCAGCCGTCGTTGCTCAGACACTCCGCACACCCGGTACCGCTCGGCGGAACCGCGCTGTCGATCCCAGAACTCTCCGTCATACCGGACATCTTTGCCTGCCGATGGCCCCCGAACAAGCAGGCCCCCAAAGGTGGGTCGGCCCGTGGTCAAAGATGCGGCCCGGTGAGGATTACTCGGGCCAGGGGGAGTGCTGGATGATCTCGACGAAGTCGGTAGGCGTGAAGTCGGGGGCGAAGTGGCGGAGGACGTCGGACTTGACGTTGCCGAAGGTGGTGGCGGGGCGGTCGACGAGGCCTTCGGTGAAGGCGGCAAGGATCTGGGGTTTGAAGTTGGGGCGAGGGTGGGCGGCTATTACGGCGGAGCGTTGGTCGGCGGGGAGGAGGTCGTAGCCGAGGCCCAGTACGTCGTACTCGACGCCGCGGGTGACGAGGGCGATCTCGGGGGCCATGTGGAGGGGGATCTCGGGTGTGGTGTGCAGGGCGATGGCGGTCCAGACGCGGTCGGCGTCGAGGGTGGGGATGCCGTGCGACTCCAAGAAGCGGCGGGCCTGGTCGGCGCCGTCGATTTCGAAGCGTTGGTCGGTACGGCGGTAGCGCTCGGTGAGACCGAGGTCGTGGAAGAGGGCGCCGACGTAGAGGAGTTCGGGGTCGAAGGTCAGGCCGTCGGCGAGACCGCGGAGGGCGCCGAACAGGTAGACGCGGCGGGAGTGGTGGTAGACGAGTGGTGTTGCGGCGTCCCGGACCAGGGCGGTGGCTTCGCGGGCCAGAGTGCTGTCGGGGATCTTGATGCCGGCGATCTCTTCGGTCATCGGGCTGCCTTTCCAAAGTGGTGAGGTCTCCAGATTGGCGGCAGCGGCTACGCTGAGGCCATGTCCAAAATGCCGGGTTCACCACAGATTCGGACATCGCGCGCCGCCCTGATCGTGTACGACGACGTGACGCTGCTCGATGTGAGTGGTCCACTCGAGGTGTTCCACCAGGCGAATCGGGCCGCGAAGCGTTACGAGACGATCCTGGTCTCGCCGACGGGTGGCAACGTGACGACCTCGGCCGGGCTGACGCTGGCCGGGACGGTCAAACCGGCCGACGTCGGGAAGGTCGACACGGTGCTGATCGCGGGGGCCGATCACCTCGCCGAGCGCGTGCCGGACGACGTACGGGCGACCGCTGCAGCCCTCGCCCAAGATGCTGAGCGCGTCGCGTCGGTCTGCACCGGCGCGTTCGTGCTGGCGGCAATTGGGGTTCTGGACGGCCGGAGGGCGACCACACATTGGCGGCATGCAAGCACGCTGGCGAGCAAGCATCCCAAGATCCACGTCGAGCCCGATGCGCTCCACATCACCGATGGCCGGTACGTTACCTCAGCCGGCATCAGTGCGGGTATCGACCTGACGCTCGCCCTGGTCGAGGCCGATCACGGCTCGGCCGTCGCGCGGGAGGTGGCGCGTGAGTTGGTCGTCTTCATGCAGCGGCCCGGCGGGCAGTCGCAGTTCTCGACGGCCATCGCGACCCCGCCGGCGAAGAGCGATCCGCTCCGGATCGTGACCGCCGCGGTTGTGGCTGACCCAGGCGCTGATCACAGTCTCCCCACGCTCGCGAAGCAAGTCTCGCTCAGCCCCCGGCATCTGACTCGCCTCTTCCAGTCCGAGTTGCAGACCACACCCGGTCGCTGGATCGAGCGCGTCCGGCTGGACCGGGCGCAGCAGCTGATCCTGGACGGCCACAGCATCACTGCAGCCGCGCGGCACAGCGGGCTCGGCAGCGACGAGACCCTCAGACGCGCGTTCGCGAGACATCTCAGTACGACGCCATCGGAGTACAAGCGGCGGTTTACAGCGGCGGCCAATTAATACGAACAGAGTCGAATGGTCTACCCCGGTTTCTGGACCATTTCTGTTGTGCCCGTAGATCGTTGACGGTATGCCGCCCCTCCGTCATCTCGTCATCGCCGCCCTGGTGGCCGCCGTGGCGCTCGCTCCGAACGCCCAAGCCGGTACGCCGCCGGCCCAGCAGCAGGTCGCACCCGGGATCGACTACTGGACCGAACCGTCGAGCACCAGCATCTTCCGGGATACCTTGCCCAGCAAGGAATCCGGCCGCTCGATCGCGCTCGATGCGGCCTCCAACGAGGAGGAGAGCGCGCAGATCGTGCTGCGCTCGGCCGCGGGGTTCACGGTCGACGGTGTGACGTTCTCGGCACTCACCAACGGTGCCCGATCCCTGGCAGCCGCCAACCTGTCGTACACGTTCGTCGACTACAAGAACCTGAACCGGAACACCGGTTTCGGCAGTCAGCCGATGTATCCGCCGGTCCGTAAGGCGCCGGGTGCCTTCCCGGATCCGCTGTCCAACGCCCGGACCTGGACCGTCGCGCCCCGCACCACACAGTCGATCTGGGTGACCGCCGCCGTACCGAAGGGCACTGCCGCAGGTGTCTACGCCGGTACGGCGACAGTTGCCACCAGCAAGGGGGCTGTCGAGGTGCCGGTCTCCGTCGACGTCCGGGCGGTGACGCTGCCGGACCCGAAGGACCAGACGTTCGAAACCACGCTGTGGAACGTGTTTTTCGGTGAGATCTCGTGGGCGCCGAACGGGCAGACGATGGAGGAGACGTACAAGTACCCGCGGTACAGCCCGCAGTACTGGGATCTGCTGGACAAGGTCGCCACTCAGATGAAGCGGCACCGGACGAACACGCTCACGCTGCCGCTGGTGAACCTCCTGGTCGACGGCAACACCACCGTGACGAACAACAGCAACGCCACCGGTGTCTACACCTTCGACTGGAGCCGGATCGACGAGATCATCCAGTTCATGCTGGACCGCGGGGTGGTGAAGCGGCTGGAGGGTTTCTGGGTCTCCGCCGACACTTACAACTGGGGCCGCCCGCAGGACGGCGTCCGGGAGGTCGAGATCATCGACGGCACCGGCGGCAAGGGTAAGCGCAACTACGTGAACTGGAACACGGCGAAGGCGAACAACTTCATCGACCAGTTCATCCCCCAGCTCAAGCAGCACCTGGACGCGAAGGGCTGGACCGAGAACCTGAAGTACTGGATGCACGTCGGTGACGAGCCGGTCGGTGCCCAGGAAGAGGCGGCGTACCGCGGGATCGCGCAGCGGATGCGATCGCACTGGCCGGACGTCCGGATCGGTGATGCCGCGTTCCACGAACCGACCGCGGCGAACCTGTCGTCGACCATGTCCGTGATGGTCCCGAACCTGCTCAACTACGACCAGAACCGGGCGACGTACGACAATTTGCGGGCCCAGGGCAAGGATCTGTACTTCTACAACTGCAACATCCCGGTGGGGAACTACCTCAACCGTTTCATCGACCAACCGCAGTTCAACCAACGACTGACCCCTTGGTACGCGTACTCGCGCGGTGCCAACGGCTATCTGCACTATTCGATGAACGGCTGGCTGGCCAACCTCGACGAGACCGAGTCGAAGGGTGACCACTACATCGTCTGGCCGGATGTCGCGAACAACACCATCCAGTCGTCGATCCGGTACGAATCGCTGCGCGACGGGATCGAGGACTACGAGGTGCTGAACATCCTCGGCGCGTCGAATCCCAAGCTGGCAAGGGATCTGGCGACGGCCTTGACCGAGCGGGCGGACAAGTACAGTCCGGACACCGGATACCAGGCGCGGATCCGGCGGCTGGCGCTGGACGCCGCCGCGGGCAAGCCGATCGCTCCGGATCTGGCGCGGAACACGACTGCCACCGCGTCGAGCGCGACGGCAGATCACGAGGCTGCGAAGGCGGTCGACGGCGACAACGCGACCAGCTGGCAGCCAAATGGAACCGGTGCGCAGTGGTTGCAGGTCGACTTTGGGCGGCAGGTTCAGCTGGACGGGCTTCAGCTGAACTGGGCCGGCGTTGCTGCTGGCAACTACACGGTCAAGGTCTCGTACGACGGTGCCCGCTGGAGTACGGCGTACGAGGGTGGTGGTGGTGCTTTCGCCGGGATCAACGGGAAGGCCCGCTTCGTCCGGGTCGAGTTCGGCAGCGGTGTGTCCGGGCTGAGCAGTCTGGAAGTCGCCGGGAGCCCGCTGGCGAAGCAGAACCTGCTCGGCGGCCGCAACTACTCGGTGAGCCCGACCCCGAACAACAAGCCGGACAGCGGATTCGAGTCGACCGACGGCGTCCTGGCGGACGCGCACGACGATGGCCGGACCTACGGGTTCGGGGCCGGTCAAGGGACCGCGACCATCCAGTTCGACCTGGGGTCGGCCCAGACCATCGACGAGGTCCGGCTGCATGCGTACGAGGAGTACCCGGCGTACCGGCCGGACCGGGTGACCATCGCGACGAGCACCGACAACGTGACCTGGAAGCAGCAGGGTTTCCTGCCGGGGACGCCGAACGATCAGTCGAAGATCTGGTACCAGTTCGACTCCCCACCGACCACCGCGCGCTATATCCGGGTGACCCTGCAGAAGACGTTCACCGCTGATGCCTCGGTGATGCTGGTCGATGAGATCGAGGCGTACGGCGCCACCGGCCCGGCCAATCTCGCCGCAGGGGCGACGTACACGAAGAGTGCGCCGCCGCACGCCAACTACCCCGACTCCGGCAACAAGGAGTCGACCGATGGCGTGATCGCCGGGCACCACGAGGACACCTTCAACTACGGCTACACCTTCGGGGTCGGTACGACGGGGAGTGCGAAGGTGACCGTGGATCTGGGGTCGGTGAAGCCGATCGGGCGGATCGAGGTGCACGACAATTTCGACGGCGTCACGAAGTACTCGCCGGACACCGTCCGGATCTCGGTCGGCAACAGCCCCGATGCGTTGACGCCGCTCGCCTCGACGGGAGTCTCGTCGGCGCAGTGGTTCCGGTTCCCGGTGCAGACCACCGCGCGGTACGTGCAGGTCGAGTACGAGAAGTACTCGCAGGGCGTCGCGGCGGACTGGATCTTCGTGGACGAGATCGCCGTCTATTGACCTCGGGATCCCGGTTGGCGGGTCACGACACATAACCAGTGAGAACCCCCGGTGGGGGACGATCTGGAGGTGGTGGCGTGACGATCGCGCTGGCTGGGAGACCCGAGGGGTTGCCGACGACGATGAGCGACGCAGAGCTTTGGCGGCGGTCGGTCGAGGGGGAGTCCGAGGCGTTCGGGGCCCTGTTCGACCGGCATGCCAAGGCGGTCTACAACTTTCTGTTCCGGCGGACGGCCTCGTGGAGTGATGCCGAGGACCTGACGTCGTTGGTATTCCTGCAGGCGTGGCGGCGGCGGGCTGAGGTGGTGCTGGTGCACGACTCGGCCCTGCCGTGGTTGCTCCGGACGGCCGATTACGTGCTGCGGAACGAGTGGCGTAAACAGCATTTCCGGCGGCTCACGCTGCTTCGGCAGCAACAGGCCGACGTACCGGATCATGCCGAGGGGGTTGCTTCCCGGATCGATGACGAGCGGGAGGCCAAGCGGTTGCGCGCGTTGCTGCGCAAGCTGCCGCGGCACGAGCGCGAGATCGTCGAGCTCTGTTTCTGGTCGGGGCTCGATGCCCAGTCGGCGGCGGTTGCCCTCGACATCCCGCTCGGCACCGTGAAGTCCCGGATGTCGCGCGCCCGCAAACGTCTTCGCGACCTGAGCGTCGCTGTCAGCACTGTGGAGGACCTGTCATGAGAGAGCTGCTCAACCGCCGTACCGACCAGCCGCTCCCGCCCGGGGTGCACGACAAGCTCCGCACCGAGCTCCTCGACGCGATCGAGGAGAACCAGCCCCGGCAGGCCCGGCGCGTGCTGGTCCCAGTCGCCGCCGCAGCCGCGGTCCTCGCAGTAGCAGCCGGCCTGGCCGTCGCCGTACCGGCTCTCAAGAAGGACAACCCCGGTACGCCGGTCGCCGGCGGAGGCGAGTTGGTCGTGCGGGACTTGTCGGCGGCTGACACGGCCACACTGCAGGCGCAGTGCCAGGCCGAAGCCGACCGGCTCACGGTCAAGCAGTTGCCGCAGCCGTTCCGCTCGTACAAGGCGGTCCGGGCGTTCGAGTTCGTGAACGTGAACGACCCGAAGGTCGTGAAGACCTGGCTGATCGCCAAGGGAAAGCCCGACACCTGGCAGGACGGCGTGCCGCCGATCGTCGAGGAGAAGCAGGGCTACTGGTTGTGCAGCCGGACCGCCGGTGGCGCGATCAGCGAGTCGAGCCTCCGGCACCCGGTGGTCGGCGAAGTCTCGGAAGAGGTCCGCAGCATCGCCCGCAACGCCGGCACCTTCGCCGGAACGGTGACTCGGGTGACCGTCCAGCCGAAGGGGCTGCCGGAGCGCGACGCGTACCTGTTCAACGGGTTCTGGTTCGCACCGACCGTCGGCCGCGTCGGCTGGGGGCCGCACTACGACGATGACGATCCGAACCGGTGGGACTTCGTCTACCGGGCTTACGATGCGCGCGGCCGGAAGATCTACGACAGCGCCAAGCCGACAGAGCCGAACTGCACAGCGCAGATGTGGGTCCTGGGGAAGGACGGCAAGAAGCGCCCGGCGAATCCGGATGCGAAGCCGAATCCGCCGTACTGCCTGACGTACAAGTGGCCTAGCCGCTGAAACGCACGCCCTGGCCGGGGCGGAGCTGGGCGCAACCGGCCAGGGACGCCGCCGACACATAGGCGATCACCGGGTAGCCGCCGGTGACGGGGTGATCGGCGAGGAAGACGACGGGAAGGCCCGAAGGCGGGATCTGGATGGCGCCGAGGGCCATCCCTTCGCTGGACAGTTCGCCGTCGCGGGCGCGTTCCAGCGGGATGCCGTCGAGGCGGACGCCGACCCGATTGCTGTTGCTGCTCACGGCATAGGTCTGGCTGAGGAGCGACGCCCAACCCGCGTCGGTGAACCAGTCGCGGCGCGGGCCCGGGGTGATCTGGACGCGCAGAGTGTCGGCCGCGGGGTCCGCAACTGGGGCGAGGTCGACTCCCGGCATCGGTCCGCACAGGCGGCCGACCGGCAGCGTCGTACCGGCCTCCAACGGCGCCGGGCCGAGACCGGAGAGCAGGTCGGTCGAGCGCGAGCCCAGCACCGCCGGTACGTCGATGCCGCCGCGAACCGCGAGGTAGGTCCGCAACCCGGATCGCGGCAGACCGAATCGCAGCACCTCGCCGGCGCGCAGAAGAGTCGGCGCATTCAGCGGCACGCCGGAACATGGGGCGCCGGTCACTGCGATCGTCAGGTCGGTGTCGGCGTGCAGGACAAGCCCGCCGAAGGTGATCTCCAAAGCCGCCGCACCGGGCTGATTTCCAACCAACCGGTTGGCTAGCCCGTACGACGCTGCGTCGCAGGCGCCCGAGGTCGGAACGCCAAGGGCGGCCTGCCCGGCTCGTCCCGCGTCCTGGATCGTTGCCAACGGCCCCGTTTCGAGCACGGTGATCATGATGCCTCGATGAAGCGCACTCGACGGCCAGGGTGGAAGAGGGCGGCCGGATCACGCTGCTGGTCGAAGATCTGCAGGTCGGTGCGCCCGATCAACTGCCAACCACCGGGCGACTCCCGCGGGTAGACGCCGCTGAACTCACCGGCCAGGCCGACTGCTCCTACCGGAACCTTGGTGCGCGGTGACGAACGACGCGGGATGTTCCAGTCCGCCGTACCGGTCAGGTAGCCGAAGCCGGGAGCGAACCCGCAGAACGCGACCGTCCACTGCTCAGACGTATGGCGTTCGACGACATCAGCCGGGCTGCACCCGAGCAACGAAGCGACGTCGGCCAGATCGGCGCCGTCGTAGATAACCGGCACCTCCAATAGGTCGCCCGCACTCTGGGCCGTGGTCAGAGGCTGCACGCTCATTAAATGGCGCCGCAACTCGTCCAGACTGCCTGCAGTCGTGACGAGCACCGTCCGCGCCGCTGGGACGACGTCGACGGCATGCGGAGCGGGGTCGGCGAGCAGGGCGGTGTAGTAGCCGAGCACCTCGTCGAGGCCGTCGAGCTCGACCAGCAGCGCGCGGTCGCCCGCCGGAAGGATCTGCATCAGCGGCCGAACGGGCTCAGCGTGACGCCGGCGTCCTCCAGGGCGGCGCGCACTCGGCGGGCGATCCCGACCGCGCCCGGAGTGTCGCCGTGCACGCAGATCGAGGCGGCGTCGACGGTCAGCTCACCACCCGCGCTGTCGATGATCGGCCGGCCGGTTGCCATCGCCGTACAGCGGGCTGCGATCTCGTCGGCCTCGTGCAGCACCGATCCGGCTTCGCGGCGGGACACGAGCGTGCCCTCGGGTGTGTAGGCGCGGTCGGCGAAGGCCTCGTGGACCACGGTGAGACCGGCCTCGACGGCGAGGCGGAGCCAGGCTGAGCCGGGGAGGCCGAGCACGGGGAGTGTGCGGTCGTAGTCGGCGACCGCGGCGACGACTGCGGCGGCCTGCGCCTCGTGGTGGCCGATCGTGTTGTAGAGCGCGCCGTGGGGCTTCACATAGCGGACGCGATCCCCAGCGATCCGCGCGAACGCGTCGAGCGAGCCGATCTGGTAGATCACCTCATCGCGCAGCACATCCGGCTCGATGTCCACGAACCGGCGGCCGAAGCCGGCCTTGTCGGCGTACCCGACGTGGGCGCCGACGGCGACGCCGCGCTCGACCGCCTGGGCGGTCACCCGGCGCATGATCGAGGGATCGCCGGCGTGGAAACCGCACGCCACGTTCGCGCTGGTCACGACGTCGAGCAGCGCGCTGTCGTCGCCCATCGACCAGGAGCCGAATCCCTCACCGAGGTCCGCGTTGAGATCCATACCGCATTCTAGGAATTGTTCAACAATCCTGCAAGAGGATGGTTCTACTTTCCCTGGTGACCTGTGGTGCGCGATGATGCGGCCATGACAACGGGTGAGGCCGCCGACAATCGCCAGGCGTGGTTGCGAACGGTCGCCGCGGATGTGGCGCGCCTGGACCGCAGCAGCTCGGCCGAGCGGGCTGCCGACATCCTGCGCCGCAGCATCACCGAAGGCGCGCTGCCACCCGGCGCCCAGCTCTCCGAGGTCGAGCTGACCGAGGTTCTGGAGGTCAGCCGGAACACCTTGCGCGAGGCCTTCCGGCTGCTCACCCACGAGGGTCTGCTCATCTACAAGCTGCACCGCGGCGTCTTCGTCCCGGAGCTCGACGAAGCCGACGTGGTCGACCTCTACCGGCTGCGCCGCGTGCTCGAGGTGGACGTCGTCCGCGGGCTCGCGGACCGGGAGCCGGAGCTGCCCGCAGCCCGGCTCGAACCACTGCAGGACGACGTCGAGGCGGCCGAGGCCGCTGCCCTCGCGGACCGCTGGCCAGCCGTCGGTACGGCGAACATGCGCTTCCATCAGCATCTGATCGGGCTGGCCGACAGCGCCCGGATGGACGCGATGACCGGCCGCCTGCTCGCCGAGCTGCGACTCCTCTTCCACGTGATCGCGGCCCCGAGGGAACTGCACGAGCCCTACATTGCTCGGAACCGAGCACTTTTCGAGCTTCTCGAGGCCCGCCGGTACGACGAGGCGGCGGCGAACCTGAATCAGTACCTGCTCGAATCCGAGGTTGCGATCCTGGCGGCGTTCCGCGCGCGATAAGGGCTTGCGCACGCCCCGCGTGACCTGAGTTGATGAGGGTATGAGTGACGACCAGACACCCAAGTCCTACCGCCCCATCGACGCCAAGGGGTTCCGCGAATCCATTGCGAAGGGCTGGGGTGCAGTCGACCGCTCAGTCACTGTGCCGGCCGGGCTGGCCGAGGCAGCCGCCGAGCACCGGCGCAAGCTCGCGGCCGCGTTGCCTGGCCGCCGGATCGCGCTGGGTGCGGGCCACGCTCCAGTGCGCTCCAACGACACCGACTACGACTTTCGCGCCGACAGCGACTTCGTCTGGCTGACCGGCTGCCAGGCTGAGGGCGCCGTATTGGTGCTCTCGGGTGATGGTGACGCGACGCTTTACCTGCGCGAGACCGCTGGGCCGGATGAGGCCGACTTCTTCGCGAACGCGCGGGACGGTGAGCTGTGGATCGGCCCGGTCCCCGGCCTGAAGGACTGGTCCGATGCGCTGCAGATCGCGTGCCGCCCGCTGGAGGAGCTGCCGTCCGCGGTGCGTGGCGCGGTTCCGTTCATGCTGTCGGTGCCCGGCGTCGATCCGATGCTCGACGCGCTGGTACGGACTTCGCCGTACGACGGTAATGCGCTGCGGCAGTCGATCGCGGAGCTGCGCCGGATCAAGGACGACTGGGAGCTCGACCAGCTGCGCGAGGCGGTCGCGGCCAGCGTGATCGCGTTCGAGGACGTGGCCCGCGAGCTGCCGGAGGCGATCCGCGGCGGCGGCGAGCGTTGGCTGCAAGGCACTTTCGACCGGCGCGCCCGGACGGCCGGTAATGGCGTCGGCTACGCCTCGATCGTTGCTGCAGGCAAGCATGCGCCGGTGCTGCACTGGGTGCGCAATGACGGTGCGGTCAACGAGGGCGACGTGATCCTGCTCGACGCAGGCGTCGAGACCCGCACGCTCTACACCGCTGACGTGACGCGAACGTTCCCGGCCACGGGTGAGTACACCGCGGCTCAGCGGCAGGTTCACGACCTCGTGCACAAGGCGCAGCTCGCGGCACTTGGTGCAGTGAAGGCAGGAGCGCCGTACCGGGCTTTTCAGCACGCAGCGATGGTTGTGCTGGCCGAGGGCCTGCGGGACTGGGGTTTGCTCACTGCGTCGGTCGACGAACTGCTCGGGCCGGACGGGCAGCAGCACCGCCGGTTCATCGTCTGCGGGACCGGGCACTACATCGGTCTCGACGTCCACGACTGCGACGCGGCCCGCCCGGAGACGTATTTCGCCGGTGAGATCGAGGCCGGTATGGCGCTCGCTGTCGAACCCGGCCTGTACTTCCATCCGAACGACGAGACCGTGCCGCCGGAGTTGCGCGGGATCGGCATCCGGATCGAGGACAACGTCGTCGTGCACTCGGATCGGCTCGAGATCCTCACCGAGGCGCTGCCGATCGACACCGACGGCCTCGAGCAGTGGACCCGCAGACACCTCAACCGACAGTAATCAACCGACTACTCAAAATTATTGGTCACGTGCAGTAACACATTCCGGCGCCCGCACGATGTAGTCGTCGGGGAGGGTCGAACTCGGCCCGGCGCGTAACGGTGGGGGGCCTCGGTTACGCGCCGGCCGGATTCGAAGTCCCGGATCAGGGGAGATCCACCGGGGGAGTGGCCATGAATCTGCGAGTGAGGGTCGTCCACTACGGCCAAGCGCACTGGTATGCCGACATCGACGATGCCGATGACCCGGTCGTTGACGACCCGTTCTGGTACGTCGACCACTGCCGCACCCAGACGCAGGCTCTGAATGCCGCCTGTGTCGAGCTGGCCGCCCTCACGAGCCGCGTCCGCCGCGGCGACCACCTGTACCGAGTCCTCGAGGTCACCGGCGTAGCGGTGTGACCGCTAGCGTCCGAAAGACCCGCGGGCCTGGTACTACCAAGCACAGTCGGCGAGTCTTCGGACGTTGGAATAGTCCTGGCTCGAGACCTGTGAGGGGTTCGGTTCGTGCAGTGGCGTGTCGGCTGCACGAACGACTGCAGGTGGTCGTCCGATCCCGGCGCCCTGTGCTCGGCTCAGGCGTGCGGTCGGGTGTGCGGCGATGGCTACGTGCAGTCCTTCGTGCGGCGCCCTGACGTCTCCGAGGCGGGCGTGCCGCGGCATACCTCCTGTTCTCAGTGCGTTCCCGGACGGGTGGCAGGCGAGACGGGCGTGGATGCAGGGATCGGCATGCCCGCCTCGCCGGTCTAGTGGATCCAGATCGCACCGGCGTCGTACTCGACACACTCGACGTGCTCGCAACGCCAGTCGTCCGAATCGTCGAGCCATGCGACGGCGTCACGTCCGTGGACGACGAGTAGATCGTCCAGCGACCCCCAGAGGGTGGTCGCGGGTGGCTGCCCCGGCCAATGCAGGGCAACCCGCCCGCTCGACCACAAGGTGCCCTCAGCAACAATGCCGTCGGCGTCGGAGCGGGTGCCTCGGCGGATGAGCCAGAACCGTCGAGGTGCCATGCGCTCTGAATCGAGTTCGTCGCTCATGACGGCTCCGTTGATTCCCAGGGTGACTCATTTTGACTCACCTGAATCAGAGTGACGGCGCCGGGGGGTGTTGTCAAGCGGCCGCGAGGGGGCTCTTGTCGGGCTTGCGGTTGACTGACTGGGGAGTGGGTGCCATGGTGGGGATTGACTCATTTCGAATCAGTGGAGGCGATATGCGACTCATCCATCGTGCGGGTTCGTGCGACAACGGTCCCTGCCCCAATGTGTTCGACACCGACGACGGAGATCTGGTCGCCATCCAGGGGGCTGAACTCCTCGATCCCAACGCCCTGGCGCAACTCAGTCAGATGCCGGCACACGAGACCGTCGTGCTGGTGCCGCGTGCGTTGCTGATCGAGTACGCGAGGAAAGTTCAGACCGAGGTCGCCGGGTGAACTTCGAGGAATTCGACGCGTACTTCGATCGGTTCACGCAGGATGTCTTCCGGCTTGAGAACCTGCAGCATTACGCGATCTCTGCGGAGGACGAACGCGTGCGAGCGTTCCGGGAGGGCACTGCACGGCCGGAACGTTCGGTGCGCACGGAGCCCTGGCTGGCGCGGATCGCCGCCACGGCAGTCGCGGGCAAGAACTGGGAACGCGTTCACGTCGTCGATCATCCGTTGTCCGAGTATCTGCGATACGAGCTTGTCGGGTATGTCGAGTCGCAGGCGGCCGGGGAGCAGATCGGCATCGCGGATCGGGCGGCGGATGCGTCGCTGTCGACGCTCGGCGAGGACTTCTGGTTGTTCGACAGCGAGTCGCCGGACGCGTACGCCGTACTGATGCACTATGACGAGGCCGGTCATTTTGTCGGCTTCGACCACACCGTGGATCCCGGTGTTCTGGACCGATGCCGCGAGCAGCGTGACATCGTACGGCGGCATTCGGTCGGCTTGAACACCTATCTGGCAGCACGGAAGGCAGACGTCGTACCCGAGTGAGTGATGACAACCAGACCCCGCGAACTCCGAGGCAACGCCTCGGTGCGGAACTGCGACGACTGCGTACGCTGGCCGGCCTGAGCGGGCGCGAAGTTGCCCGCCGTACGGAGCTGAGCCAAGCTCGGGTCAGCCGGATCGAGCGCGGGAATGCGCTGGCCTCGGTTCCTGAGCTGACTCGATGGCTGGAGCAGACCGGCGCCGTCGATCGACTCGAACAGTTCATTGCTGCTACCGAGGCGGCGCTGAACGACGCCGACAACTGGCATGAGTTCATGCGGGCCGACACTTTTGCGGACATGCAGGACGCTGTCCGGCAGCGGGAGGCTGTCGCGAGAACTCAGCGGTCGTTCTTGTCGGCGTTGGTGCCTGGCTTGCTGCAGACTGCCGAGTACGCGCGACTGGTCTTCATCGCCTCCGATCTGACCGGCGAGCAGGACTACGCAGCGGCGGTTCAGCGACGGATCGATCGGCAGCAGCTCCTGTACGAGCAGGGGCATTCGTTCGAGTTCATTCTCACCGAGGCGGCGTTGCGCTGGCGTCCCGGGCCGAGGCAGGTGCAGATCGCTCAGCTTGATCGGATCGCCAGCCTCGCCACACTCAGCAACGTCTCCATCGGTCTACTCCCGCTGGATGTCGAGACACAAGCGATTCCTTGGCACGGATTCACGCTGAACGAAGACGTTGATGACGAACAGCCCTACGTTCAGGTCGAGACGATCCATGCCTACCTGACCATCAGTCGGCCCGACGACGTCGAGCTGTATCGCCGGCAGTTCGCCGTACTGCGAAAGGCGGCGCGTACCGGACAGCAGTTCTCCGACTTCCTCAACAACCTTCGGAGTGACCTGCTGTCCGGCGACTGACTCCTAGCCGGTTGGCGGGACGGCGGCACACGTCGTACCGCGCTTGGGGACCTTGCGGTCGATCAGGTAGCGGTCGATGGTCTGCTGCATGCATTCGCTCTTGCTGTAGCTGCCGTGGCCCCAGCCTTCGTAGGTGAGCAGGACGCCGTCGCGGCCCAGTTGACGTTGGACGTTCTGGGCCATCGCGTACGCCGTTGCCGGGTCGTGCCGGGCGTTCGCCAGCAGGATCGGTGTCCGCAGGTGCTTCACGTCCAGGCGGTGTTGGGGGTTGTTGGCCTTCGGTAGGCCCAGGCAGGCCGAGATAGCCATCAGCTGACCGGGATACGGCATGTCCGGGTTGGCGCGGGCGAGGTGCTTCAGGAGCGCGTCGTACTCGCGGTAAGTGCCGATGCGAAGGCTCCAGTCTTGGCAGAACGGAGCGAAGGTGTAGGAGACGAGTTCGCCGGTCGGAGGCGGCGGGGTCGGGATGACGCCTCGCTGCAGGGTCGTCGCCAACGCGTTCCACTGCGGGCCGTAGAGCATGCGGAACACCACGAACGAGGCGTTGAACTTGTTGCCCGACCGCGCCAGTACGTCGGCCCAGCGCGCCCGAACGTCTTGGCCGTGCAGGGCGCAGGTCGTCGTCCGGTCGCACCAGTTGACGAACTCGTCGAACGAGTCCTGGATCGACGCGGCCTGCGGATCGAGGAACTGGCGTGGTGTCGCGAGACTGTGGTCGAGCACGCTCTCCAGCACCATGGCGCGCACCCGATGCGGGTAGGTCTCCGCGTACTGCGCTCCGAGCGGCGTGCCGTACGAGCCGCCGTGGAAGGTGATCTGGGCTGCGCCGAGTGCGCGGCGGATCGCATCGACGTCCCGCACGGTCTGCCAGGTGTCAACGTGGTCGTACAGCGGACCGGTGTGCCGGCGGCAGTCGTCGGCGAGACGGCGGTTGTAGTCGGCCAGTGCGCCGAACTCGGCCTGGTTGCGAACGAGCGGTGACGGCATCGCGGCGTACAGGCTGGTTGTGCACTTGACCGGGTTGCTGCGGGCGATCCCGCGCGGGTCGAAGCTGACGATGTCGAAGCGGTCCTGGAGTTCCGGGCTGAAGCGGGCGATCCCGGTCTTGATCCGGTCGACGCCGGAGTCGCCCGGTCCGCCGGGGCCGAAGATCAGCACACCCGTGCTGTGTTTTCCGGTCCGGCGGGCGATCTCGAGGCCGAAGGTCGGTCCGTTCGGGCTCCGCCAGTCGACGGGGAGTTGAAGTGTCGCGCACTCCGAACCCTTGATCACCTCAGGTTTCTCGTTGCCTTCGAGCTTGCAATCAGTCCATTGGACGGCGGCCGAGGCCGGGAGGACGGCCAGGCTTGATGCGGTAACCGTGAGGACCACACCCCACGCGAGCGATCGGAGTCTCATCTGGCCGATCCTTCGGCAACCGCTTGCTGGCCCGCATCGGGGACAATCCCCTAGACCACCCCGGTCCGGCCTTGAGGGACTTGTTAGGGTCGGCGCGATGACACACTCACGGTGGTTCCGCGCGGTGGCGATCGCTGAGGCGATCTCGTGGACCGGTCTGCTGATCGGGATGCTGTTCAAGTACGTGCTGTCCGACAACGAGGCCGGTGTGAAGGTCTTCGGGCCGATCCACGGTGGCATCTTCGTCGTGTACGTCGTCACCGTGCTGGTCGTGCGGAAACCGCTGCGCTGGTCGTGGCCGGTCACCCTGGCTGCACTGGCCGCGAGTATTCCGCCGCTGTTCACCTGGTTCTTCGAGATCTGGGCGGCGCGCACGGGCCGGATTGACGCCACCCCGAAGGCCGCCGTACCGTCCTCGACGGAAGCTAATTCAACAGCCGCATGAACCCGTGCGGGAGAGACTCAGGCTGCGTTTGACCTGGGCGCCGTAGGAGCAACTCTCCCCAAGAATCTCTCAGGCACCTTCACCGTACGGGCGAGGCATCTCTGAAGGGCATCAGCCCAACAGAGCGGGGAGGACACCACTCTCGGTCAACGTCGACCGGAAGGGACCTCCGCATCATGGCGATCAGTGTCTTCGACCTGTTCAGTATCGGGATCGGCCCGTCGAGCTCACACACCGTGGGACCGATGCGCGCCGCCCGCACGTTCGTGCTCGGCCTCCAGGAGGCCGGTCTGCTGACCGCGACCGTCCGGGTCGAGTCGCAGTTGTTCGGCTCGCTCGGTGCGACCGGGCACGGCCACGGCAGCAACAAGGCGGTGCTGCTCGGCCTCGAGGGTGAAGACCCCGAGACCGTCGCCACGCACTCCGTCGACGCCCGCGTCGAGACGATCCGCGAGCGCGGCCGGCTGCTGCTGGCGGGCGTCCACGAGATCGCGTACGACGACAATTCCGACCTGGTCATGCACCGGCGGAAGGCCCTGCCGTATCACCCGAACGGAATGTCCTTCCTCGCTCGCGGGGCCGATGGCGAGGTGCTGCGGGAGCGCACCTACTACTCGGTCGGCGGCGGTTTCGTGGTCGACGAGAACGCGGCGGCCGGCGACCGGATCGTTCCGGACAGCACGGTGCTCAAGTATCCGTTCCTGAGTGGCGCCGCGTTGCTCGACCGCTGCCGGGAGTCGGGGCTGTCGATCAGCGAGGTGATGCTCGCGAACGAGCAGGCCTGGCGGTCCGAGGAAGAGATCCACAGCGGCCTGCTGAAGATCTGGAAAGTCATGCAGGACTGCGTGCAGGAGGGCTGCGAGACCACGGGCGTGCTGCCCGGCGGTCTGAAAGTGCCGCGGCGTGCGCACGCGCTGCACCGCAAGCTCACCGGCGATCCGTGGTCGGTGGATCCGCTGAAGGTGATGGACTGGGTCAACCTGTTCGCCCTCGCGGTCAACGAGCAGAACGCGTCCGGTGGCCGGATTGTCACTGCGCCGACGAATGGTGCGGCCGGCATCATTCCCGCCGTACTGCATTATTACCGGCGGTTCATCCCCGGTGCCAACGACGACGGTTGCGTTCGGTTCCTGCTGGTGGCGGCGGCGATCGGCGTTCTGTACAAGGAGAATGCGTCGATCTCCGGGGCCGAGGTCGGATGCCAGGGTGAGGTCGGCTCGGCCTGCTCGATGGCTGCGGCCGGTCTGTGCGAGCTGCTCGGCGGCACGCCGGAGCAGGTGGAGAACGCGGCCGAGATCGCGATGGAGCACAACCTCGGGCTCACTTGTGACCCGGTCGGCGGGCTGGTGCAGATTCCTTGTATCGAGCGGAACGCGATGGCCGCGGTGAAGGCGATCAACGCGGCCCGGATGGCGATGCACGGCGACGGCGTCCACGTTGTGACGCTGGACAAGGTAATCAAAACTATGCGTGAAACCGGCGCAGACATGAAGGTCAAGTACAAGGAAACTTCCCGTGGCGGCCTGGCTGTGAACGTGATCGAATGCTGACGTGCAAGCACCGCTCACTGACACGCACCTGCTGACCTTCGACGGCACAGTCCTCGAACTCTTCGGGTTCACCGACGTCCACCGCTACCACATCTGGCAGCGTCCGACCTTCGAGTTCACCGAAGGCCGGATGCCCCGGATGATCATCCGGCTCGCCGGCGGTGGAAAGCATTCGCTGCTCTACGACCGCGACCGCCTGGAAGGCCTGCAGGCGGTCGCTGCCGAGGTCGTCCGCCGGGTGGATGAGGCATGAGCTGGTTCGCGTACTGGTGGGTGGTGCCGGGTGGGCTCGCCGTACTGGGTTATCTGCTCGCCTTCGCCAGGCTGACCCCGTCGCAGCGCGCCGAGTGGGTCGATGCGCGGATCGTCGACCTTGAGTCACCGGACCACCGCGCCAGCAAGGAGAACGGCATCCCAGTCACCGTGGCGTTCCGTGACCCGCGCTCCGGCCAGGAGTTCACCCTCCCGAACACCGACGGCAAACACGGCTTCCCGGTCCGCGCGGCCTGGGTCGGCCGGGAGCTGGTCGTGCACTATCCCAAGGGTCACCCGGAGAAGTTCAAGATCGCTCTGGACGGCGAGGCCGAAAGCGACGGCCGGAGTTTCCCGACGTTCATGACGGCCCTCCTGCTGCTCGGCCTGGTCATCCACGCGATCGTTGCCTGGGGCCACGAATGGGCCTTCCTCGGCTTCGGCGCCCTGCTGTTCCTGGTCGGCCTGTTCAGTCGCGACCTCCGCGGCGCCCGGCTCCGCGGACGGCAGCTGGCCGACGCCATCGCCGTACCGGCCCATGTCGTCGCGGTCACCACCGACGTCTACCAAGACGGCGAAGGCAGCGACATCATCAACCACGCCCCGGTGATCGCCTTCACCACCACCGACGGCCGCGCGGCCCTCGTCCAGCCCCTCGACAACTTCCCCAACCCAGGCAAGTCCCTGGGCATGAAATTCACCCTCCACTACGCCGCGAGCGACCCCACCGTCTACACCCACAACCTCGACTTCGACCGCAAAGACCGCCGCAACACCACCCGCTACACCACCTGGCCCCTAGCCCTCGGCCTAGCCGCCATGGCAACCGGCGCCGTACTGCTCAAGCTCTGACCCTTCAGTTGGGAAGCCGGACCGCCCCACCCTTTGAGCACCCCTCAGTCACCAAACGCCCCGCGAAACGCCTGAACCGTGCTCAAGGCGCGCGCCGCGGGTTCGCGCGGCGACCGGCTGGCTGGACTTGGGGTGCATGAACATCGGCGGGGTTGGGGAGCGCTACCCACCTGAATCGGCAGGTAGCGCTCCCCAACCTCCCGCGGCGGATCCCGGAGCCACCCACGAGATTCGGGCCTAGAGTTGGCGGGTGCCGATGAAGCGAACGAGTGTGTACGCCGAAGCTGCGGATCTGGCGGTGATCACGGAGGCCGCGCGAAAGCGTGGCGTTCCGGCGGCGGAGCTCCTGCGCGAGGGAATTCGCCTGGCTGCGATGGCCAACCGGGTCTGGGACGAGCCCCTCGACTGGCCAACCTTCGATATCTCGCCCGTCAGCGGCAGCGCGGGGGAGCGCTAGCGGCTGCAGGTGGTGCGGGGGCTGGGTGTTGTCGCGGTGGTCGCATTGCCGTGGGGCATGCGCTAGGCGACTACCTGCAGTTGCTCGTGTCGGCTCAGGCGTTCGTGGTTTCGAGGATGGTGCGGGCTACCAGGTCGGGGGCGTCGTTCATGGGGACGTGGCCGCAGTTGAGGAGGGGGACGCTGCGGGCTTTGGGG
>NZ_SMKX01000160.1 GCF_004349055.1 Kribbella antibiotica | reverse complement strand
TGGCCAGACCCACCGCCACCGCCTCAACCGAGGCGGCGACCGGCAAGCCAACAAAGCGCTCTACGTGATCGTCATCAGCCGACTCCGCCACGATCCACGCACCCAGGCCTACGCAGCGAAACGCACCGCCGAAGGCCTGTCAAAGAAAGACATCATCCGCTGCCTCAAACGCCTCATCGCCCGCGAGATCTACTACGTCCTACGCCAACCAAACCCCAAGCCAACCGCTGCTTGACATCCATAGGAGCATCCAAGTGCCTGCGACCGGCGTTTTCGCCCGCGGCGTGAGCGTGCTCGACAGATGTTGAGCAGGTTGGTGAGTGTCGGCGGTCCGCCCAACCCGATCAACGTGCCGCCCCCGCTCCGGCCATCAGACGACCGCCGGCCCCGCCCCGCACCCAAGGCGCCAGCCGCCCCCTTTGAGCACCGATCAGTCACCAGACACCCCTAGAACGCCTGAACCGTGCTCAAGGCCGCGCACTCGACCAGCTTTGAGCACCCACCAGTCGTTTTCCGGGGCGACCGGTGACTGATCGGTGCTCAAGGCGCGTGCTGGGTCCGCGCGGAGGCCGGCGGGCGACGAACATCGGCGGGGTTGGGGAGTGCTACCCCCTTGAATCGGCAGGTAGCGCTCCCCGAATTCCAGCAACGGATACCCAATCCACAACCGGGACCGGCCGCCGCCGGTAGACGCGTTAGCTCCCGGGATGGCAACTGCTGCCGGGCGCCTCGCGTACAGATCAACGGGTAGTGGTCTGGGCGCGGGTGAGCAGCACCGCGGGCCGACGCCTCGGGACACCGCCGTGTGGGCAGCACTACCCGTTCATCGGTACGCCACCGATCCAGCGCGCAAATCCTCCGGGTACCGCGCCGCGCTCCGGATTGCTATCGGGTGGGTTCACCCACCAGGTTGTGGGTTCACCCACCAGGTTGTGGGTTCCCCACCCGCATGGGCGTGCAGAATCCCCAAGCTCATGGGTTCACCCACCAACTGCAATCGGGTCGGGCGGCACGGCGGTAGCTGCGTGCGGGGCGACACCACCCACGCCCGAGGGTGTGGGTGGTGTCGATCGCCTACTCCGAAGGAGTGAGGCTGGTGCCTAGGGCTTGCCAGTCGAGGACTGGGGCGGCTTGGGCTCCGATGGTGGCCAGGAGGCCCAGGCGGGCGGCCTTGACCTCGGGGTCTTCGGCCATCACCAGGATCTCTTCGAAGAAGGTGGTGACGGGGTCGACGAGGACCGAGGCGGCGGGGACGAAGTCGCCCAGGGCGGTGGGCGCTTGGCCTACCTTCTCGACGGCTTCGTGCAGGGCGACCTCGGCGGGCTCGGTCAGCTTGGCTGCGTCGTACGACGCTGCCGTGCCCTCGGGGACGATTCGGCGGACGCGCTGCAGGACGGCGACCAGCTGGGCGAAGTCGGCGCTGCCGACCAGCTTCTGGAGGCTGGCCAGCGTCTCGTCCGCGACGACCGGAGCCGTTGCCAACGGCAACACTGCGGCGACCTGCAGGTGGTCGTCGCCGCGGTCGATGAGCTGCTGCTCATAACGCCGGATCGTGAACTCCACAACCTCTTCCAGCGAAGAAGCCGGTACGTCGATGCCCTGGGCACCGATCTCTGCAGCCGCGGCCTGGAGTCCGGCCGACAACGTGATCGCGCGCAGTTCGGGGTGTTCGCGCAGGATCGCGACCACACCGCCAGCGGCACGACGCAGCGCGAACGGGTCGGAGCTTCCGGTCGGCTTGGCGCCGATACCGAACAGACCCGCGAGCAGGTCGAAGCGGTCCGCGAGCGCAAGCAGCGCACCCGGGGTCGTCGACGGGACCGGGTCACCGGCCGAGCGCGGGAGCTCCATGTCGAAGAGCGCCTGGGCAACGGCCTCGGTCTCACCGGCACGGCGCGCGTACTCGCGAGCCATGGTCCCGGCGAGCGACGTCAGCTCAACCACCATCTGCGAACCCAGGTCGAACTTCGCCAGCTCAGCAGCCCGCGTCAGCGTCACCAGGTCGTCGTCCGAGACACCGGCGACGGGGGCCAGCGCGAGCGCGATCCGGCCGATGCGCCCAGCGCGGGCGGCCATCGAGCCGAGCTTCTCTTCGAAGGCGAGCTTGTCCAGCTCGGCCTTCATGTCCGCCAGCGGAGTCTCCAGGTCGGCGCGCCAGAAGAACGCGGCGTCCTCGTAGCGAGCGCGCAGCACGCCCTCGTTACCGTTCCGAACGGTTGCCTCGTTGACCGAGCCGTTGGCCACGGCCACGAAGTGCGGCAGCAGCTTGCCGTCAGCACCGCGCACCGGCAGGTACCGCTGGTGCTTGCGCATGACCGTGGTGAGGATCTCCGCCGGCAGGTCCAGGTAGTCGGCCGAGAAGTTGCCGAGGATCGGCGTCGGCTCCTCGACGAGGTTGACGATCTGGTCGAGCAGCGCGGACTCGGCCGCGAAGTCGATGCTCCCGGTGACCTCGGCGGCCAGCCGCTCGGAGGTCTCGATGATCTGCTGACGACGCTTGGCCGGGTCGGCCTCGATGCTGTGGATCCGGAGCAGGTCCAGGTAGCCCTCGGCGGACGCGATCTCCACCTTCGGCTGGGCGGCCGTGCGGTGCACGCGCGTCGTCCGGCCGGCGGCCAGCGAGGAGACGGAGACCGGCACGATCTCGTCACCGAGCAGCGCCACCAGCCAGCGGACCGGCCGGGTGAACGACAGCTTGGCGTCGTTCCAGCGCATGTTCTTGTCCGAGCGCAGCCCAGCGACGATCTCGCTCAGGACACCGCTCAGCACCTCGGCGGCCCCGCGACCCGGGTCCGGCTTGGTGACAGCGACGTACTCGACGCCGTCGGCGTCCAGAATGTGCAGCTCACTGGGGTCGACACCCTGACCGCGGGCGAACCCAGCAGCAGCCTTCGTCACGTTGCCATCGGCGTCGTACGCCGCGACCTTCTTCGGACCGCGGTTGACCTTCTCGGCATCCGGCTCACCGGCCTGCACCGCGGCGACGAACGCGACGACGCGACGCGGGGTCGCGTAGACGGTGACGTCGCCGTGGCCGAGCCGGGTCGCGCCCAGCTTCTCGGTCAGCGCGGTCTTCACGGCTGCGGCGGTCTTGGTGACCTCCGACGGCGGCATCTCTTCGGTACCGATCTCGAAGGTCAGCTGCCGTGTGCCAGTTGCGACCGGGAACGACGTCGGCGCCGGAGCGGCGGGCGGCAGTTCGGCCGTTCCGAGCGGGTGCTCAAGCTCCGTACGGCGCTCTGCCCACAGCTGAGCGACCTCGCGGGCCAGTGTGCGCATCCGCGCGAAGGCCTTGGCACGCTCGGTCGTGCTGACCGCACCACGGGCGTCGAGGACGTTGAAGGTGTGCGAGCAGCGCAGCACCTGGATGTGCGCGGGAACAGGCAGCCGCAGGTCGAGCAGGCGGCGGGCCTCGTTCGCGTACTCCTCGAACAGACGCTTCTGCGACTCGACGTCGGCGTCGTCCAGGTAGTACCGGCTCATCTCGTACTCGGCCTGGCCGAAAGCCTCGCCGTACGAGATGCCGGGCGCGTAGGAGATGTCCTTGAAGTGCGAGACGCCCTGGAGCGCCATCATGATCCGCTCGATGCCGTAGGTGATCTCCACCGACACCGGGTCGAGCGTCATACCGCCGGCCTGCTGGAAGTAGGTGAACTGGGTGATTTCCAGCCCGTCCAGCCACACCTCCCAGCCCAGACCCCACGAGCCCGTCGCCGGGTTGGCCCAGTTGTCCTCGACGAACCGGACGTCATGCGCATGGATGTCGACACCCAGCGCGGTCAGGCTCTCCAGGAACAGCTCCTGCGGGTTGCCCGGATCCGGCTTGAGCACCACCTGGAACTGGGTGTGCGTCTGCAGCCGGTTCGGGTTCTCGCCGTACCGGGCGTCGTCGGGCCGGACACTCGGCTCGACGTAGGCGACCCGCCACGGCTCGGGACCGAGCACGCGCAGGATCGTCGCCGGGTTCAGCGTCCCGGCTCCGACCTCGGTGTTGAACGGCTGCACGATCATGCAGCCCCGGTCGGTCCAGTACTTCGTCAGCGCGATCAGCGCGTCCTGCATGGTGAGCACAGCAAACCTCAAGCCGTCTTCGGGGATCCTGAGCGCGATTCTATTCGGTTTTCACCGCCTAGAATTACCGGGTGACCTCGCCCCTGCATGCAGCGGTAGTCCGCTAGTTCCGTCGTCCGCTCCCCGGCGCCGATCAGGCCTCCGGGTGAGCCGTGCTGCCCTCAGACCATTTCACCTGGCAGGGACGACTCTCTTGAATCTCATCACCGTGGACGACACCACGTCCGCGGATCGGGCGCTGCGCCTGATCCGCCAAGGCTCCACCCTCCGCTGGGAGGGCGATTTCCACAATGCGAGACAACTGCTGGCGGCGCTGGGCAGGCGTACCCGGCATGTTCAGCACCTCAACGCGTTGCTGATAACAACAAACGACTACGCGATCCGGTTGCGCCGAGCCCCAGATGTCGCCGCGGCCTGCCGCGAGGCGTATGGGCCGCCGAACGGCGAGCGCTTGATCCCCTTGCGCGAGCTGCTGGGGGTGATCGGGGCGCATCAACACCGCAAACGCGGCATCTATCTTGCGGCCCTGAATGCGCGGATCCATCCGCACTACGGGGTGTTCGCACCGACAAGATCCGAGTACGTCGACCTGGTCGCGGCCGAGCCGTTACCGCCGACCGAGGTCGCGTTCGACCTCGGAACCGGAACCGGCGTACTCGCAGCCGTGTTGCTCAGAAGGGGAATCACAAAGGTAGTTGCTACAGACAACAATCCCCGAGCGGTCGCGTGTGCCCGGGAGAACCTGCGGGGCCGGGCCGAGGTGATCGAGGCCGACTTGTTTCCGCCTGGGCGAGCCGACTTGGTCGTTTGTAATCCGCCATGGGTTCCGGGGCGGGTGAACACGATGCTCGACACCGCCGTGTACGACGAAGACAGCCGGATGCTGCGCGGGTTCCTGCGTGGAGTCGGGGACCACCTCACACCGGACGGGGAGGCGTGGTTGGTGATGGGGATTCGACCCCAGGAGGAGATGCTCGCCGAGTTCCGCGCAGCTGGACTCCGCGTGCTGGGGCGGACTGGCGCCGTACCGACTCATCGGCGGGCCCGGAGCGATGAGACGACTTATTTGTGGCGGCTGCGTCCATCCGACGCCAACCCATTCGTGGAGAAGGCATGAACAACACAGACCTTTACTACGAAGTACGTGGCAACGGACCGCTCGTCGTACTGGTGGGCGCACCGATGGATGCGGATGCGTTCGCACCACTGGCTGACCTCCTGGCGGACGGGTACAGCGTGCTGACGACAGACCCACGCGGTATCAACCGCAGCAGACTGGCAGGCAGTACGTCGACTCCCGAGCAGCGGGCGGACGACCTGGCACAGCTGATCCGGTACGTCGATCGCGGGCCGGCCGTGGCGTTCGGATCGAGCGGTGGAGCCGTGAGCGTGTTGGCGCTCGCCCAGCGCCACCCGGACACAGTGCGGGCCGTGATTGCGCACGAGCCCCCACTGGATCGCCTGGTGCCCGACGGCGACGAACTGCTCGCGAAATCGGAGAAGCTGATGGCCGACTACCTCAGCGGTGACACGGTCGGCGCCTGGGAGCAGTTCTTCGCCCTGGCGAACATCGAACTGCCGCCCGGGATGGCGCAGCAGATGTTCAGCGGTGAACGTGGCGCCGACGAGCGGTTCTGGTTCGCGCATGAGATGCGGGAGTCGATCAGTTGGCAACCGGACATCGCCCGGCTGAGCGCCGTGCAGGTGGTCGTCGGCATCGGCGAGGACTCAACCGGTCAGCTCTGCGATCGGACCTCGACCGCATTGGCCGAGCTGCTCGGTGTCGCTCCGACGAGATTCCCCGGCGGTCACACCGGCTTCGCGGACGACCCGAAGGGATTCGAGCCGGCCCTACGCCGTCAGCTTGTCGAGGTTGAGTTCGACCCAGGTGCGTAGACCCGACAACGGCACCGAGACGCTGACGCCAAGCTCAGTCAGCGAGTACTCGACGTGCAGCGGCACCGCGGGGTAGATCTCGCGGTGCAGGAAGCCGTTCTCCTCCAGGCGGCGCAGGGTGGCAGTCAGCACCTTCGGGCTGATGCCCTGCAGCCGCCGCTGCAGCTCGCCGAACCGCAGCGGGCCGTCCTCCAGCGCACCGATCGCCAGAGCAGCCCACTTGTTCGCGAGCAGGTCGAGGACCTCGCGGCACGGGCACTGCGCCGCATAGACGTCGTGGTGGTCGTGCTTCCCGGTCGCACAAAGAGTGGTCACTTTCCAAAAGATAGCAGGCGCCCTTGCGGGAAACTAGGGCCTCACGGATAGCGTCCGAGCCATGAGAGCTATCAATCAAAAAGAGTTCGGTGGTCCAGAGGTCCTGCAGCTGGTCGAGGTCGACCGACCCGAGCCCCTGCCGACCGAGGTCCTGGTCCGCGTCCATGCAGCCGGGGTGAACCCGGTCGACGCCAAAACTCGCGCCGGCGGCGGCGTGGCCGGCGTCCTCGGCGAGCTGCCGTTCATCCTCGGTTGGGACGTGTCGGGCGTCGTCGAGGCGGTCGGCCACGGCGTACACACACTGAAGGTCGGCGACGAGGTCTACGGGATGCCGTGGTTCCCGCGCGCCGCCTCCGCGTACGCCGAGTACGTGACCGCGCCGTCGCGACACTTCGCCCGCAAGCCTTCCAACCTGACCCACACCGAGGCTGCGGCACTCCCCCTCGCCGGACTGACGGCGTACCAGATCTTGACGGCGCTGGCCGACGTACAGAAGGACCAGCGCGTACTCATCCACGCGGCCGCAGGCGGAGTCGGCCACCTGGCCGTCCAGTTCGCGAAGGCGCTCGGCGCCCACGTCATCGGTACGGCGAGTGCCGCCAAGCACGAGTGGTTGCGCGAACTCGGCGCCGACGAGCTGATCGACTACACGGCAACCGCCGTCGAGGACGCGACCGGCGATATCGACGTGGTGGTCGATTTGATCGGCAGCGAGACCACCCTCAGCCAGTCGATCAAGGTCCTGAAGCCGGGCGGACTGCTCGTCGCGGTGCCGTCCGGGACCTCCCCCGAGCTGCTCGAGGCCGCGAAACAGGCCGGTGTCCGGGTGGCGTCGTACCTGGTCGAGCCCGACGGGCACGCGCTGGACGAGATCACCGAACTGGTCGAGAGCGGCGCCGTACGGGTTGAGGTCGAGCAGGTCTTCCCGTGGACCGAGGTCGCCGCGGCGCACCGGGCCCAGGAGTCCGGCCGGACCAGGGGGAAGCTCGTCCTCGAGGTGAACTGAGACGCAGCGTCGGGTACTGCGGGGTCATGTGTAAGGCTGGTGGCGTCCGGTGATTGGTACCAGCAGGCATCGGGCACCGGTCCGAGGTGCTGCCGGGACCCGTCCCTCCGCGTGGCGTCTTGACCTCAACCGTGGTTGAAGTTTCAAGCTGGACAGGTATCCCGGCCCCCGCAGGCCCCGACGAAGGAGCAGAGTTGACCACGTACACGCTTCCCGATCTCCCCTATGACTACAGCGCACTGGCGCCGAGCATCGCCGGTGAGATCATGGAGCTGCACCACTCCAAGCACCACGCGACCTATGTGAAGGCTCTGAACGACACCCTCGACAAGCTGGCCGAGGCCCGCGACAAGGGCGACTTCGGCTCGATCGTCGGCCTCGAGAAGACGCTGGCCTTCAACCTCGGCGGTCACGTCAACCACTCGATCTTCTGGCAGAACCTCTCCCCGGACGGCGGCGACAAGCCGGACGGTGAGCTGAGCGCAGCGATCGACGAGTCCTTCGGTTCGTTCGACGGCTTCCAGGCGCACTTCACCGCCGCCGCCACCACGATCCAGGGCTCCGGCTGGGCCATCCTCGGCTGGGACACGCTGGGCAGCCAGCTGCTCATCCACCAGCTGTACGACCAGCAGGGCAACCTGCCGGCCGGCCAGGTGCCGATCGCGATGCTGGACATGTGGGAGCACGCCTTCTACCTGCAGTACAAGAACGTGAAGCCGGACTACGTCAAGGCCTGGTGGAACGTCGTCAACTGGGCCGACGCCCAGGAGCGCCTTACCGCCGCTCGCGGCTGATTCAGCACCCCTAGTGATCCGTGTCTGAAGTTGCTTGGCAGTAGGCGGTGTTCAGGTGCGTGCATCGTGGTGCCGGAGAAGCTGCCTCGATGCTCTTTATCGTGGCTGTTTCTCCGGTGCCGCGAGGTGCGTGCCTGGGCGCCGCATACGTCAAGAAACTTTGGACACGGACCACTGGGCCCCGGCGCAACCGCTCAGCGGTTCACCGGGGCCTTGTGCTGTATTCGGCGATCACCGGAGCGATCGCCTTGGCCGCCATCATGTGCGTCTGACCAGGCACTTCGTGCAGCTCCGCCCCCGGTACGGCGGCCGCCACCGCAGCGACCGAGTTCTTCATCCACACCGGACTCTTGCCGCCGAACACGGTCAGCACCGGTACGTCGATCGCCGCCCACTGCGTTGTGTCGAGCGGCCGGCCAACCCCGTTGTGCGCGACGCAGCGAGCGTCGTACGGGAGGGTGTGAGCCACCGCCTTCAGCTGCTTCCAGGCCGGCATCAGCCGCATCATCGTCACCATCGGCCCGGGCAGCCCGACACCGCGCGTCATGAAGTAGTGCACGGCCGCCGCCGGATCCCGCGCCTCGAGGTCCGCAACGAAGCTGTCCGGCATCGGCTTGCGGGTGCCGTCGACGACGAACGGCGGCTCGAACGCGATCAGCTTCACGATCGGCAGCCCGGCATTCGCGGCCGCCAGCGCGAGCGCTGCGCCGGACGAGGTGCCATAGACGTACGCCGAGCCGCCCGCGACCTCGATCATCGCGGCCAGGTCCTCGATCTCGCGCTCGACGGCGTACTCTCCCGCGTCGCCGGAGTCGCCCCGGCCGCGGCGGTCGTAGTTGTAGACCGTGAAGCGATCCGCGAGCAGCTCGGCGAGTTCGGGCATCGGGCCCTGGGCGCGGCTGCAGAGCGCGCCGTCGACCAGGACCAGCGCCGGGCCGGAGCCACGCTGGTCATAGGCGATCGTCGTACCGTCTTTGGAGGTCGTGGTGTGCATGGCACTGCTCCTTGTCGAAGTTGGTCTTTGGCAGTGCGTCGAACATCCTCCGGCCAGATCGACACAGAGTGCGGAAATAACGCGGGGTAAGGAGGAAAACCCGTGTACTTCAGTGCCGAATGTGAGGTGGATCACACCCGGTCGCGATCTGAAGTCGCCGGATGACAGGGTGCGGTCAACAAGCGTCCGCCCCGCTTGTCCTGAGGTGGGGCCGTGACGTTCCGGCCAGGAACGAGCTTGGGGGCTCGTCCACGTTCCTGGCGCCACACGGAACTGGGAGGAATTCTGTGAAAGCCCGAACCTGGCTCGCCGGCCTTGCCGCCGGTGCAGTCGCTTTGACCCTGGCAGCGCCCAACGCTGCCATCGGCGCCCCGGCCGCGGACCCGGCTCCGAAGCCGACGGTCCGCCAGCTCGACACCCCGACGGGTGGCGGCGCCGGAATCGTTGCCAAGCGCGATGCCCTCGGCCGCGCCCACTCGATCCGCCCGACTACTCCGCTCACGGCTCCGAAGGCTGTGGCCTCGCGGGCAGCCAAGGCTGCCACCAGCCGGCCCGACTCGGCCGCTGTCGCCAAGGCTCAGGTCGACGCCGTCGCGCCGTACTTCGGTGCCCGCCCGGCCGACCTGGTGGCGACCGGTACCTCGATGTCGGAGTACGGCTCGCAGACCCGCTTCCAGCAGACCATCGACGGTGTCGAGGTGTTCGGCGGCCAGATCGTCACGAACCTCGACAAGGCGGGCTCCCTGGAGTCCGCCAACGGTGAGGTCGCGCTCTCGACGTACGGCGCCTTCCCGGCCGCCGACAAGGTCGATGCCGCCAAGGCCAAGGCGCAGGAGTCCGCGCTGGCTGCCGTCGCCAAGCAGGGTAAGCTCGACGCCTCGAAGCTGACGGCTGAGCTGACCGGACCACGCTGGTTCGACGTGGGCCTGATGACCCGTACGCCGGGCTCGGTCGCCATCCCCGTCTACCTCTACGAGGTGCACGGCCCCGGCGATGTCCGCTGGCAGGCCATGGTGCACGCCACCGGCCAGGCCCTGCTCGCCTGGGACCTGAGCGAGAAGATCAACCGCGTCGTCTGCGACGCGAACCGCGCCATCATCCAGACCGGTGGCGAGGACGTCCGCTGCGGCACCGGCAAGGCGTTCGAGCCCACGCGGGTCGAGGGCGGCCCGGTCTCCGAGGTCCAGGACGTCAACCAGGTCTTCGACTTCTTCGGCGACACCTCCGACACCTACGCGTCGATCGGCACCGATCTGACCAACCTGATCGGCGTCGACTACGGCGACGGCAAGGGCAAGGCGCTCCGCGGCACCGTCCGGATCTGCGTCGACGGCGGCTGCCCGTTCGCCAACGCGTTCTGGAACGGCGAGCAGATGGCCTTCGGCGAGGGCGTCTCCACCGACGACGTGACCGGCCACGAACTGACCCACGGCGTCACCCAGCACACCTCGGCCCTGGCCTACCTGTGGGAGTCCGGCGCGATCAACGAGTCGCTGTCCGACATCATGGGCGAGTTCGTCGACCTGACCAACGGCTCCGCGGACGACACCGCCGAGAACCGCTGGCAGATCGGTGAGGGCTCCAGCCTCGGCGTCATCCGCAGCATGTCCGACCCGGGCAAGTTCAACGACCCGGACAAGATGACGAGCGCCAACTGGTTCGACGACACGTTCTTCCAGGACAACGGCGGCGTGCACCTGAACTCGGGCGTCGGCAACAAGACGGCGTACCTGGTCGCCGACGGCGGCTCCTTCAACGGCCAGAAGATGCTCGGTATCGGCCTGGCCCGCTCCGAGGTGCTGTGGCACGAGACGCAGAAGGTGCTCACCACCGGCGCCGACTACGGCGACCTCGCCGAGGGCCTGCGTGCGACCTGCGACAAGCTGGCCAAGAAGAAGAAGTCGGGCATGACCAAGAAGGACTGCGCCCAGGTCGAGCTGGCCATCAAGGCCACCGAGCTCGACAAGGAGCCGGCCATCGGCCTCCCGGCCCAGGCCCCGGTCTGCGACACCGCCGGCGCCAAGGTCAAGAACCTGCTGAAGACCTCCTTCACGGAGTACCCGGACGGCAAGGTCGTCCGCGACGCAGGCTGGGTGCTCGGCAAGGCCGAGGGCGTCGAGGGTTCCGCGGTCGACACGTCGTACAGCAAGGACGGTGACGACTCCATGTTCGGCATGGTGACGGCGCCGGACCAGGCGATCGGCATCCAGACCGCCAACGGCACCAAGATCAAGAACCAGAAGACGTACCTGCGCTTCCAGCACGCGTACAACTTCTACAACGTGTTCATCATCTACGCGATCCGCACCGGCGTCGCCACCTTGGAGTACTCCGACAACGGTGGCGCCACCTGGAAGGACACCGCTGGCCTGTCCGGCTGGACCAACGGCCCGTCGATCGACGCGAACTTCGACGACGAGCCGGCCACCTGGCACGGCAACTCCGGCGGCTGGGAGACCAGCCGTCTGGACCTGAGCCAGTTCCAGGGCAAGCAGGTCAAGTTCCGCTGGACCCTGCACGGCAAGGACAACGTAGACCTCGTCCCGGCCAACTGGTGGCTGGACAACGCGAGCATCTACACCTGCTCGAAGTAGTACTGCGCTACGTCCCGAGGCCCGGTGGATCCGTCCGCCGGGCCTCGGCCTTTTCACCACGGGGAAATCGATTCCCGGGACGATGTCAGCGGGCTAGTGTGCTGGCGAGGAGTGCCCCCACCGCCCCCGGGAGACCGTCATGCCGCACCAATCCGAGCCGCCCGCCTCTAATCTCTCCGCTTGCGACAACCCTTCGTGTGGCGGTACCTGCCCGAAGGCCGGCGTCGCCCGGCGGACGTTCCTCTCCATCAGCGCCGCGGGCCTGGGCGTGCTCGCGGCACCGGACGCTTTGCGTGCTGCAGCCGCACCCCGCGCGCCCCTCACCGCGGCTGAGTCTGCTGCGCTGACTGACCGCGGCGTGCCAACGGAGTACTCCGGTACGGCGCTCGCCCGCATCGGCATGCCTGTCGGCGGTGGCTGCGCAGGCCAGGTCTACCTGGCCGGCGACGGCCGCATGTGGGGCTGGGATGTCTCCAACGCCCTGAGCTACCCACTCGGCGGCGCAGACTTCGCCGGAACGCACTACGTCGCTCCCTTGTCCGCCGACGCTCCCGGCGCGACCCGCTTCCGCCAGGGCTTTGCACTGCGCACCGGTACAGACACCCGGTACGTCGATGCTCGCGGCTTCAGCGATGTGCGCTTCACCGGCCAGTATCCGATCGGCCGCGTCTCCTACGGCGGAAACCCGGTAGCCGTCACCCTCGACGCGTTCTCACCGTTCATTCCGCTCGAGACACTCGACTCAACGCTCCCGGCAACCGTCTTCGCGTTCACGCTGCGGAACACGTCCATGTCGGCGGTTGATGCGACGCTGCTCGGCTACTCCGAGAACCCGGTCTGCCTCGACAGCCGCCGCAACCAGCCGACCAGTCAGCGCGCCACTGCCTTCGCGAACGGCATCGAGTGGTCCGCAGCCGACCCCACGACCACCTCTCGGGCAGACATCCTGTTCGAGTCCTGGGAACGCGACACCTACGACGGCTGGACCGCCACCGGCACGGCCTTCGGGGCCGGCCCTGTGGCCGTGGCAGCCGTCCCGGAGTACATGCGGCGATTCGGGGATCTGCGCGCCCACGGGACGCGGTTCGTCACGTCACACAACTACCGGGCCAACCCGGACGACATCGACGGCGCGGACGCGCATCAGGGCACGCTCACCAGCGCGCCGTTCGCGGTGGAGCGGAAGTACATCGCGGTGTCGATCGGCGGCGGCACCCGGCCACAAGTCCAGGTCGTTGTCGACGGCAACATCGTGGCCACGGCAAGCGGCGCAGACGCCGAGCCGATGACCGTACGGTTGCTGGACGTGTCGGCGTACCAGGGTCGCACCGCCCAGCTACGCCTGGTCGACAACGTCGCCGGCGCCTGGGCACACCTCAACGTGGACCGGATCGTTTTCAGCGACCGCGCCGACGTCGTCTTCGAGAGCTGGACCAGCGACACCTACGGCGCCTGGATGACAACCGGCGATGCCTTCGGCAGCGGCCCGGTGAAACCGGAGCAGACCCCAGCCCTGATGCAGCGGTACGGCGACTTGAACGTGACCGGCGCCCGCTTCGTCACGTCGTACAACTTCCGCCTCACCGGCGATCCGGACAACCGCACCGGCACCCTGACCAGCCCGCCGTTCGAGATCTCCCGCCGGTACGTCGCCATCGCGATCGGCGGCGGCAATCGCGGTGCCGTGAATGTAGTTGTCGACGGCAACGTCGTGGCCACCGCAACCGGAACCACCAGCGAGCCGCTCGTCGGCCAACTGCTTGATGTCGGCAACTATGAGGGCAAGACCGCGCGCATCCAGGTGGTCGACAACGTGACCGGCGCGTGGGCGCATCTCAACATCGGTGGCGTCACCTTCACCGACCGCGCCGACATCCTCTTCGAGGACTGGGAACGCACCAACTACTCCGGCTGGACAGTCACCGGTACGGCGTTCGGCGCCGGCCCGGTCGCCGTCTCGGAGACCCCGGCCGACTTCCGCCGGCCCTTCGGCAACCGCACCGAGCTGAATGTCTCCGGCACCCGACTCGTCACGTCGTACAACTTCCGTGACGGCTCACTCGACGGCTCCCAAGGGACGTTGACCAGCCGCGTCTTCACCATCGACCGCCGCTACATCACTGTGTGGGCAGGCGGTGGCAGCAACCCGGCGACAACCGCAGTCAACCTCCTCGTCGATGGCGCCGTCGTCGCTACCGCCACCGGCGCGGACATCGAACCGCTCGACGCGATCTGCTGGTCGGTCGGCCGCTGGGCCGGGAAGTCCGCACAGATCCAGATCATCGACAAATCCTCCGGCGGTTGGGGGCATGTCAACGTCGACCGGATCATCTTCAGCGACCGCCCGATCCGCCAGCAACCCGTTGCCGAGCGCACCGATGCGGGCAGCTTCGCGCTCGCCGCGCTCACGCCGGGCGCCGTCGTACGGCGATCGATCGCGGCGTGGTCAACGCCGACCGAACTGTTCACTGCAGCGGATGGTCCGGCTGAGGTCGATGACTCGGACACCCAGGTCGGCACGGTTGCGCTCAGCGTGCGCCTGGAGCCTGGTGAATCGAAGACCCTGCGCTTCACCCAAGCCTGGTTCTACCCAACGCCCGAACGCCGCCACTTCGGCCACCTCACCAACGGCTCGACGTTCCTCCGCCACTACGCCACGCGCTTCAACTCGGCCCGGCAGGTCACCGAACACATCAGCGCGAATCTCGAGCGGCTGGAGTCAGGAACCCGCACCTGGGCCCAGACCTGGTACGACGATTCCACCTTGCCCCACTGGTTTCTCGAGCGAACCTTCGCGACCGCATCGACGATCGCGACCGGCACCTGCTACCGCTGGAGCGACGGCCGTTTCTACGCCTGGGAAGGCGTCTACTGCTGTCACGGCACCTGCCAGCACGTGTGGAGTTACGCCCAGGCGATCGGCCGATTGTTCCCCGAGCTCGAACGCGACACCCGCGAGCGGGTCGACCTCGGCATCGCCTACAAACCCAGCGGCGAGATCGCGAACCGCGGCGAATCCGGTGATGCTGCTTCGTCGTTCGCGGACGGCCACTGCGGCACGATCCTGCGCATCTATCGCGAACACCAGATGAGCCCGGATGCGGCCTTCCTCAACCGGGTCTGGGCAAAGGTGAAGACCTCGGTCGAATTCGTCATCTCGACGCGGGACGGCGCCGACCAGGACGGCATCTTCCGCGGTGGGCAGTGGAACACCTTGGACACCGAGTGGTTCGGCGAGATCCCCTGGCTGAGCGGCCTGTACGTCGCTGCGTTGCGGGCCGCTTCCGCGATGGCGACCGAGATGGGCGACCCGACCGCGGCCACGCGCTATCGCACGATCGCCGACCGAGGTTCGTCGTACCTGAATGGCTCGCTGTGGAACGGCTCCTACTACATCCAGAAGGTCGACCCGGCGCATCCGGCGGCGAACACGAACCGCGGTGTGTTCATCGACCAGATGTATGGGCAGACGTACGCCGCGCAGCTCGGGCTGCCCCGCGTGTTCGCGGCGGACAAGGCGCGGACCGCGCTGACCAGCCTGTATCGCAACAACTTCCAGCCGAACCCAGCGGCGTACCGGCCACCGGGCATCCCCGCTGGCCGCGTGTACACGACCGCCAACGAGCCGGGCACGATCATGGCCACCTGGCCGAACGGCGGATCGAACGAGGCCGGATCGCACCCGTACTTCAACGAGGTATGGACCGGGCAGGAATGGCAGTTCGCGGCACAGCTGTTCGCGGAGGGTCTTACGACTGAGGGTCTTGCGGTGTCGCGAGCGATCTACGACCGGCATCGCGGCGAGAAACGCAATCCCTACAACGAGATTGAGGCCAGCGACCACTACGCGCGAGCGATGATGAGCTTCGGCACGTACCTGGCGGCGTGCGGCTACGAATACCACGGACCACGCGGTCATCTCGGGTTCGCGCCGCGGCTCACGCCGGAGGAATTCGCCTGTGCCTTCACTGCCGCCGAGGGCTGGGGCCGCTACCACCAATCCCGTACGGCGACCGCGCAAACCGCGAGCGTGGAGGTCCGCCACGGCCGGGTCCGGCTGGCGTCACTCGCCTTCGAAACCGCGCGCCCAGCAACGGCCGTCGCCGTAACCCACGCCGGTACGACGCTGCCCGCCACGCTCGCGGTGAGCGGAAACCGAGCCGTGGTCACGCTCGGCACGGCTGTCGTCGTCACGGATGAGCTGGTCATCACCCTTACGGCATAGCGAGGCCTTCGCGCTCGTCGTCCCAGGCGGCTGCGCTGATCCGCCAGCCGGCCGCGGTCCGGACGAACTGCACCGTCTTCATCCCGCGGCCGGTGAACGCGACGCCGTCCTGCTTGCCTTCCTTGGCATAGGCGCCGTACCAGTGCGCGATGTCGCCGAAGACCTCGAGGCGGCCGTCGAGCGGCCACTCGTGGAAGTCGGTGAGCGTGCCTTCGGTGAGGAGCGCGCGGCGGGGCGCGATGAACTCGTCAACCGTGTAGGCGAGCGGCTCGCTGCCGCACGTGCGGACGATGACGGCCTGCGGGATGAACAGCTCGGGGAGCGCATCGAGGCGCTCCTCGCAGTCGGGGCCGGAGACGAACGCGGCGAAGAAACGGTCGATGAGCTCATTGAGGGCGGTCTCGTCCATGTTCACAACCTAATCGGATGGGTACCGGGAGTGACAACCGATCACGGGAGGCCCAGAAATGAGCGCGCGTTCAGGCGTCGTACGGGAAGAGCATGTCGGTGCGCTGGTCAGCGATCTGACCAGTGACATGAGTCGGCTGGTTCGGGACGAGCTGCAACTGGCGAAGGCCGAACTCAAGGACAAGGGCAAAGAGGCCGGGGTCGGAATCGGCCTGTTCGGCGGGGCCGGGACGGTCGCGCTGTACGGACTCGGCGCGCTGATCGCGGCAGCCATCTGTGGGCTCGCCGTCGTCCTGCCCGCGTGGCTGGCCGCACTGATCGTCGCGTTCGTGCTGTTCGCGGTGGCGGCGGTCGCAGCACTGCTCGGGAAACGCCATGTCAGTCAAGCAACTCCGCCCATTCCGCAACGCGCCGTCGAGGGTGTCCACGAGGACATCCAAGCCCTCAAAGGCCATCACCCGGAAGGGACTCTGACCTCATGAAGCACCGCGAAGACCTGACTGAAACCGAGGCTCTGCGCCTCGAGCTGGAACAGACGCGTCAGCACCTGTCCGAGACCGTGCAGGCTCTGACCCACCAGCTGAACGTGCCCAAGCGCTTGAAGGAAAGCGCCACCGAGGCCGGCCTGCGGATGAAGGACAGTGCAGGGATGGCCGGCCTCCGCGTGAAGGACACGGCCACGCAGGTTCCGGCGATGACCAAGCAACACCCGAAGGCAACCGCCGCGGTCGGAGGCGCCGTACTGCTCGGTGCCGGCGCAGCCGCCTGGCTGGCGACCCGGCACAAGTAGTCCGCGGGCTATCGGTTGAAGCTATCCCCTTGCCTCTGGGCGAGGGGATAGCGGGTTTTCCGCAGGACGGCAAGGAATTGTGAGGGTTATCCCCTGTGTTCGGGGCGAGGGGATGCATACAGCGAACAGGTTTGGCATTCTCCGTTTTGTTAGCAACCTGTAGTCCCCCAGTTGCTGGCAGTATCCGCCGCCCATCGGAGTGAGGCCCGCCCATGTCCTACCGTCATGCCCTGACCACCCTCGCTGTGCTTGCCACCGCGATCGTCGCCCCGGTCGCCACCGCCAGTGCAGCACCGGCCCCCGAGGCCGCGCCGACCACCACCTGGTCGTCGTACACCGGATCGCAAGCCGACGAGGCCGCGTCCAAGGCCTTCTACGACGCGGTGATGAAGTCCGCGCTCGCCCAGCAGGCCAAGGCCGCCAAGTCGGGCCAGAAGCTCGCTGCGGTCACCGTCCGGTACCGCGCCGGCGGCGCACCGAGCTTCCAGTCGCAGATCAGCCGCAGCACGCAGATCTGGAACTCCTCGGTGACCGACGTCCAGCTGGTCCAGGTCGGCAACACCGCTGCCTACGACTTCTACTACACCGAGGGCAATGACTCTCGCGGGTCGTACGCTTCCACCAATGGCCACGGCCGGGGATACATCTTCCTCGACTACCGCCAGGCCCAGCAGTACGACCCGACCCGGATCACCGCCCACGAGACCGGACACGTGCTCGGACTGCCGGACCACTACTCCGGCCCGTGCTCGGAGCTGATGTCCGGTGGTGGCCCCGGCACCTCCTGCACCAACCCGAACCCGAACGCCGCCGAGCGCAGCCGCGTCAACCAGCTCTGGTGAACCACCGCTAGACCCCTCCCAGCCCGGGAGCCTCCGCTGCAAGGGGCTCCCGGGCTGTTCTTTGCTGTCAGCAGGCCGCGGCGCGCTCCAGCAGGAGGGTGCGTTCGCGTTCGTTGCGGGTCAGGCCGGCGGCCTTCTCGAACTCCTTGCGGGCTTCGTCGAAGCGGCCGAGCTTGAAGAGCAGATCGCCGCGGACGCTCGGAAGCAGGTGATAGTCCTTCAGCGACGGCTCATCGGCGAGGGCATCCACCGCTTCCAGACCTTGCGCAGGACCGGACGCCATCGAGATCGCGACCGCACGGTTGAGCTCGACGACCGGCGACGGAACGAGCTGCGCCAGTACGGCGTACAGGCCGGCGATGCGGGCCCAGTCGGTGTCGTCGGGATCGGCGGCGCGGGCGTGGCAGGCGGCGATTGCAGCCTGCACGAGATACGGGCCGGGTGGTTTGTCCAGGGCCCAGGCGCGGTCGAGGCCGGCCAGGCCGCGGTTGATCAGCAGGCGGTCCCAGCGGCGGCGGTCCTGTTCGAGGAGCAGCACCGGTTCGCCATCGGGGCCAACGCGAGCGTTCGCGCGCGACGACTGCAACTCCATCAGAGCCAGCAGGCCGTGCACCTCGGGCTCCTCAGGCATCAGCTCGGCCAGCAACCGGCCGAGCCGCATCGCCTCGTTGCACAACGTCGGCCGCATCCAGTCGTCGCCGGCGGTCGCGGAGTAGCCCTCGTTGTAGATCAGGTAGACGACCTCAAGCACACTGCCCAAGCGATCCAGCAACTCCGGCCCGGCCGGGACCTCGAAACCCACCTCGGCCTTGGCCAGATTGCGCTTGGCGCGCACGATCCGCTGCGCGATCGTCGACTCCGGCGCCAGGAACGCGCGCGCGATCTCGTCCGTCTTCAACCCGCCGAGCAGCTTCAGCGTGAGCGTCACCCGTGCATCCATCGTCAGCACCGGATGGCACGCCGTGAACACCAGCCGCAACAGGTCGTCCTCGATGGTGTCCTCGAGAATCGCCTCCACGTCATCCTCGACACTCTCCCCGTCGAGCTCCAGCTCGTGCCCCATCTCCTGGAGCTTGCGCTGGTACGTGTCCTTGCGCCGAATCAGATCGATCGCCCGCCGCTTGGCGATCGCCATCAGCCAGGCCCCAGGATTCTTCGGTACGCCGGACTCCGGCCACTGCTCCAGCGCAGCCACCAGCGCATCCCCCGCCAACTCCTCGGCGAGCCCCACATCCCGCACGATCCGAGCCACTCCCGCGACAATCCGCGCCGACTCAATTCGCCATACCGCATCAACAGCCTCAGCCGCCGCCCCGTCAACCGTCACCCGCCGATAAAACCCCACAACCCCCCAA
>NZ_SMKX01000015.1 GCF_004349055.1 Kribbella antibiotica | reverse complement strand
CCCGACGATCTGGCCGCGAGACCACGTCGCCCGCAGGACGGAACCACCAGATGGCTTCCTCGGCCCACAGCCAAAAAGCCGCCGGCCAAGTCACCCGACACCCGGCGCTTGCAATGATGCGCGGCGCTCTTGTCGCGGCCCTTGTGGTCGGCGTCAACGCCGCCGCGGTTTCGGCTGTTGCTGCCGGGCTGAAAGGCCTGTGGGGCGCGCTGCTGGGGATGCTGATGGTGATCGTCTTCTCCGGTCTCGGGCTGTTCGCGCTGCACCTTTCGCGGCACACCTCGCCGAAGACGCAGCTCGCGATGGCGATGGCGTCGTACACGGGCCGGATTGCGGCCTTCGGTGGTCTGCTGGCCCTGGCGACGAACTCGGAAAGCCTTGCCAGTCACGTGAATCTGACCGTGCTGGGGATTGTTGCCGTGGTCGTCGTACTGGGCTGGATGGCCGGCGAGATGTGGGCCTGGTCCCGGCTGCGGGTGCCGATCTACGACCTCGACAACGAGGTGAACCCGTGATCACGCCTGGTAGCGGCTTCGGTGCTGTGACGGACGTCGCGGGTGCCGATGTGACCCGGCGTGTCGCGGGCTGGTACCTTTCGGGTGCCAATGAGCGAGCACAAGGATCCGAAGCCGACACCCAATACTGCGGGCGACGGCTGGCGGGTCCTGTCCTACTTGATCGGCGGTGTCCTGATCTACGGGGGCATCGGGTTCGGGCTGGATCGCTTGTTCGGCACCCAGTTTCTCGTTCTGGTGGGCATCGTGCTTGGCGCCGGGCTCACCATCCTGCTGTTGCACTACCGGTACGGGTCGCGGTCCTGATCCCTTCGGGGAACAGTCCGATCCGCACCGGGTCTGACGTTGTTGACCGCCATGCCCTGAGCCGCCCTGCCCTTAGCCACAAGGCGTCCGACTTGAGCACGACGCGAGAGGAGACCCGGTGATTGCCGGCGTTCCGACCGAGTTCACCCCGCCCGGTCCACAGAATTTCGACACCCCGCCGATCATTCACGGCGTGGACTGGTTCACCAAGCCGGTCCTGGTGGCTGCGCTCAGCGTTGTCGTCATCATCTGGTTCTTCTGGGGCGCGTCGCGCAAGGCGGCCGTGGTCCCGAGCAAGCTGCAGTTCGCGGGCGAGTTGGGCTACAACTTCGTCCGGAACTCGATCGCGCGGGACGCGATCGGCAGCAAGGACTACATGAAGTTCGTGCCGTACCTGACCGGCCTGTTCTTCTTCATCCTGCTGAACAACGTCGCCGCGTCGATCCCGCTGATCCAGTTCCCGACCTTCAGCCACATCGGCTGGGCGTACGTGGCCGCGATCATGAGCTGGGTCATCTACAACGCGGTCGGGATCAAGCGGAAGGGCCTCTGGGGCTATTTCAAGCACCAGACGATGCCCGCCGGCGTTCCCGGCTGGCTGATGCCGCTGATGATCCCGATCGAGTTCATCTCGAACATCCTGGTGCGCCCGGTCTCGCTGAGTCTGCGGCTGTTCGCCAACATGTTCGCCGGTCACATCCTGCTGCTGGTGTTCGTTCTCGGCGGCGAGTACATGGTGTTCGAGTCCGGCAGCATCGCGCTCGGCGGCGTCGGCATCATCACCTTCTTGATGGGCCTCGCGATCGCCGGCCTGGAGCTGTTCGTCCAGTGCATCCAGGCGTACATCTTCGTGGTCCTGACCGCGCAGTACATCGGCAGCGCCATCGCCGACGAGCACTGATCCCCAGTTCGTAAGGCCCGTAGTACCCCTAGACCCGTAGTTGACGGAAACCCGGATAGCCCCTATCCGTACCGAAAGGAAACACCGAAATGAGCATGGCTCTCGAAATCACCGGTGACATCGCCGTTCTGGGCTACGGCCTGGCTGCGATCGGCCCGGGTGTTGGCGTCGGCCTGATCTTCGCTGCCGTCATCAACGGCACCGCTCGCCAGCCGGAGGCTCAGAACAAGCTCCAGTCGATCGCCTGGATCGGCTTCGGCGTCACCGAGGTTCTCGCGATCATCGGTATTGCGCTCGCGTTCGTGTTCAAGGGCCAGGCCTGACCCTTTCCTCCCCTGACTGACAGGACACAGATATGACGACGATGGTGCTACCGCTGAGCGAGGCGGGCGAGACCGCCAGCCCGCTGTTGCCGCACACTGCCGAGATCATCTTCGGTTTCGTCTTCCTGATCCTGCTGGCCATCGCCTTCGCCAAGATCGTCGTACCGAAGTTCGAGAAGGCGTATGCCGATCGGACCGCGGCGATCGAAGGCGGGATGAACGAGGCCAAGCAGGCCCAGGCCGAGGCGAAGGCGGCTTTGGAGAAGTACAACGCGCAGCTGGCCGAGGCTCGCTCGGAGGCTGCGAAGATCCGTGAGGACGCGCGTGAGCAGGGTGCGCAGATCATCGCGGAGCTGCGTGAGCAGGCGAACGTCGAGGCCGAGCGGATCGTGACGCACGCGCGCGCCCAGATCGACGCCGAGCGGACGCAGGCCGTGGCCTCGCTCCGCAGCGAGGTCGGCACGATGGCGACCACGCTGGCCGGCCGCATTGTCGGGGAGTCGCTCGAGGACGAGGCCCGGCAGCGCCGGACCGTCGAGCGCTTCCTGGCAGACCTGGAGGCGTCGGAGTCGGCGCGCCAGGCTGTCGGAACGGACGGCTGATGCGCGGCACCTCGAGGGAGTCACTCGCCAAGGCCGAGCAGGTCCTGGCGGGTGTCACCGTCACCGAAGGACTCGGTGCCGAGCTGTTCTCGGTGGCCAAGCTGCTCGACGGCAACGGCTCGCTGCGGCGCGCCCTGACCGACCCGGCGCGCCCGGTGGCGACCCGGACCGGTCTGGCCGGGCAGCTGCTCGGCGGCAAGATCTCCGCCCAGGCGCTGGAGATCCTGACCGCCGCTGTCGCGGGCCGCTGGGTGAGCGGGCGCGACTTGGGTGACTCGCTCGACGAGCTGAGTGTCCAGGCCGACGTCGCGTACGCCGACGGCCAGCGCAAGCTGGACGACATCGAGGACGAGCTCTTCCGGCTCGACCGCATCGTCACCGCGGAGCGGGCACTGAGCGACAAGCTGAGTGACCGCAACATCCCGGTGGCCACTCGCCAGGAGCTGATCCACGGGCTGCTGCAGGGCAAGGCCAACGCCGTCACCGTGCGGCTGGCCGAGCGTGCGGTGGACGGCCGGGGCCGCAACTTCGCGGGCTCGATGCGGTCCTACCAGGTGGCCGCGGCCTCCCGGCGCAGCGCCAGCATCGCGACCGTTCGCGTCGCCGCGGACCTGTCCGAGGCCGATCGCACCAGGCTCGCCACGGCGCTGGGCCGGCAGTACGGCCGCGACATCCAGCTGAACGTGATCGTCGACCCCAAGGTCGTCGGCGGCGTCCGGGTGGACATCGGTGACGAAGTGATCGACGGAACCATCGCGGCCCGGCTCGACGAGGCGCAACGGCGCATCGCGGGCTGACCCCTAACGACAGAGTTATGAGCGCTAGCGGCCTGGATATTACTGAAGCCTCTAGAGCCAATCACCAGGCCAGAAGGTCAAGGAAGCAGGGACGGAAGATAATGGCTGAGCTCACGATCAGGCCGGAGGAGATCCGGGACGCCCTGGATCAGTTCGTCCGCAACTACGAGCCGGACGAGGCGGCCCGCGAAGAGGTCGGCACCGTGATCGACGCGGGTGACGGCATCGCACACGTCGAGGGCCTGCCCTCGGTGATGACGAACGAGCTGCTCGTCTTCGAGGACGGTACCCAGGGCATCGCGCTGAACCTCGACGTCCGCAACATCGGCGTCGTCGTCCTCGGTGAGTTCGGTGGCATCGAGGAGGGCCAGCAGGTACGTCGTACCGGCACCGTCCTCTCGGTCCCCGTCGGCGAGGGCTACCTGGGTCGCGTCGTCGACCCGCTCGGTACGCCGATCGACGGCCTCGGTGAGATCACCGGCCTCGAGGGCACCCGTGCGCTGGAGCTGCAGGCGGCCGGCGTCATGGACCGCCAGGAGGTCCGCGAGCCGCTGCAGACCGGTATCAAGGCGATCGACGGCATGATCCCGATCGGCCGTGGCCAGCGTCAGCTGATCATCGGCGACCGCAAGACCGGCAAGACCGCGATCGCGATCGACACGATCATCAACCAGAAGGCCAACTGGGAGTCCGGCGACCCGAAGAAGCAGGTTCGCTGCATCTACGTCGCGATCGGCCAGAAGGGCTCGACGATCGCTGCCGTCCGCGGCGCGCTCGAAGAGGCCGGCGCGATGGAGTACACCACCATCGTCGCCTCCCCGGCGTCCGACGCGGCCGGCTTCAAGTACGTCGCGCCGTACACCGGCTCGGCGATCGGTCAGCACTGGATGTACCAGGGCAAGCACGTCCTGATCGTCTTCGACGACCTGACCAAGCAGGCCGAGGCGTACCGCTCGATGTCGCTGCTGCTGCGCCGCCCGCCGGGCCGTGAGGCCTACCCGGGTGACGTCTTCTACCTGCACAGCCGGCTGCTCGAGCGCTGTGCGAAGCTCAGCGACGCGCTCGGCGCCGGGTCGATGACGGGTCTGCCGGTGATCGAGACCAAGGCCAACGACGTCTCGGCCTTCATCCCGACCAACGTCATCTCCATCACCGACGGCCAGATCTTCCTCCAGTCGGACCTGTTCAACGCGAACATCCGGCCCGCCATCGACGTCGGCATCTCGGTGTCGCGAGTCGGCGGTGCCGCCCAGGTCAAGGGTATGAAGAAGGTCTCCGGAACGCTGAAGCTGGACCTCGCGCAGTTCCGCGCGATGGAGGCGTTCGCGATGTTCGCCTCCGACCTCGACGCGACCTCGCGCCGTCAGCTGGACCGCGGTCAGCGGCTGGTCGAGCTGCTGCGTCAGCCGCAGTACTCGCCGTACCCGGTCGAGGACCAGACCGTCTCGATCTGGGCCGGCACCACCGGCAAGTTCGACGACGTACCGGTCGAGGACGTGCTCCGGTTCGAGCGTGAGTTCCTGGACTTCCTGCGCCGCGACAGCAAGGTGCTCGACGCCGTCCGCGAGTCGGGCAAGTTCGAGGACGACTCGGCCGCAGCGGTCACCGACGCCCTGGCGAAGTTCAAGCCGACCTTCCAGACCTCCGACGGCCAGTTGCTCGTCGGCAAGGAAGAGACGGTCGCGCTGGACTCCGAGGACGTCGAGCAGGAGCAGATCACCAAGCAGAAGCGGGGCTGATCGTCCATGCCCGCAACCCAACGTGAGCTGAAGGATCGGCGAGCCTCCGTCTCGACGATCAAGAAGCTCACCCGCGCGATGGAGCTCATCGCGGCGTCCCGGATCGTCAAGGCGCAGCAACGCGCCAAGGCGGCCGGACCGTACGCGCGTGAGCTCACCCGAGCGGTGTCCGCGGTGGCGACGTTCTCGAACGTCGACCACCCGCTGACCACCGAGAAGCCGAACCCGAAGCGGGCCGCGGTTCTCCTGATCACCTCCGACCGCGGCCAGGCCGGCGCGTACTCCTCCTCGGTCATCCGGGAGGGCGAGCGGCTGAACCAGCTGCTGCGCGACGGGGACAAGGAGATCGTTCCGTTCCTGAGCGGTCGCAAGGGGATCGCCTACTTCACCTTCCGCCAGCGTGAGGTCGAGCAGTCGTGGAGCGGTGATTCGGACGGTCCGTCGTTCGCCCGGGCCCGCGAGATCGCCGACGCGCTGATCGAGGCCTTCCTCAAGCCGACCGAGGAAGGCGGCGTGGACGAGATCCACATCGTCTTCACCCGGTTCGTCTCGATGCTGACCCAGAAGCCGGATGTCATCCGGCTGCTGCCGTTGGAGGTCGTCGAAGGCGAAGAGGCCCCGGCCGCCGAAGACGTGCTGCCGCTGTACGAGTTCGAGCCGTCCGCCGAGGACGTGCTCGACGGGCTGCTGCCGAAGTACGTTGCGAGCCGGATCCACTTCTGCATGCTGCAGGCGGCGGCCTCCGAGCTGGCCAGCCGGCAGCGGGCGATGAAGTCCGCGACCGACAACGCGCAAGATCTGATCGAACGACTGACCCGCGAGTACAACCAGGTGCGGCAGTCGGCCATTACCCAGGAAATCAGCGAGATCGTCGGTGGCGCCAACGCGCTGGCCGATGCCAACGCCGGGAGCGAGTGAGAGAGATGACTGCCACGGTTACCGAGAAGGACAACAGCGGCGCGGCAGGTGCCGTTGGCCGCGTCGCCCGGGTCATCGGCCCGGTCGTAGACATCGAGTTCCCCGCTGACGGGATGCCCGAGATCTACAACGCGCTCGAGGTGGACATCACCTTGGCCGACGTCACCGCCACGATCACCCTCGAGGTTGCGCTGCACGTCGGCGACAACATCGTCCGGGCGATCTCGATGAAGCCCACCGACGGCCTGGTCCGCGGGACCGAGGTGCGCGACACCGGTGCGGCGATCTCCGTGCCGGTCGGCGACGTCACCAAGGGCCGGGTCTGGTCCGTCACGGGCAAGTGCCTGAGCCAGGACGAGTCCGAGTTCGAGATCACCGAGCGCTGGCCGATCCACCGCAAGGCGCCGGCCTTCGACCAGCTCGAGTCCAAGACCGAGATGCTGGAGACCGGCATCAAGGTGCTGGACCTGCTCACCCCGTACGTCCAGGGTGGCAAGATCGGCCTGTTCGGCGGTGCGGGTGTCGGCAAGACCGTCATGATCCAGGAGATGATCTACCGGATCGCCCACAACTTCGGTGGCACCTCGGTGTTCGCCGGTGTCGGTGAGCGCACCCGTGAGGGCAACGACCTGATCGGTGAAATGGAAGACGCGGGCGTCTTCAAGGACACCGCGCTGGTCTTCGGCCAGATGGACGAGCCGCCGGGCACGCGTCTTCGCGTCGCGCTGTCGGCGCTGACGATGGCGGAGTACTTCCGCGACGTCGCAGGCCAGGACGTGCTGCTGTTCATCGACAACATCTTCCGGTTCACGCAGGCCGGTTCCGAGGTCTCCACGCTGCTCGGCCGGATGCCGAGCGCCGTTGGTTACCAGCCGAACCTCGCCGACGAGATGGGCGTTCTGCAGGAGCGGATCACCTCGACGCGTGGTCACTCGATCACCTCGATGCAGGCGATCTACGTGCCCGCCGACGACTACACCGACCCGGCGCCGGCCACCACGTTCGCGCACCTGGACGCGACCACCGAGCTGTCGCGAGTCATCGCGTCGCGTGGTCTGTACCCGGCCGTCGACCCGCTGACCTCCACGTCGCGGATCCTCGACCCGCAGTACATCGGCCAGGAGCACTACGACGTGGCCGTCCGGGTGAAGCAGATCCTGCAGAAGAACAAGGAACTGCAGGACATCATCGCCATCCTGGGTGTCGACGAGCTCTCCGAAGAGGACAAGATCACCGTCGCGCGTGCGCGCCGGATCGAGCAGTTCCTCTCGCAGAACACGTACATGGCGGAGAAGTTCACCAACACGCCGGGTTCGACGGTGCCGCTGAAGGACACCATCGAGTCGTTCAAGAAGATCACCGAGGGCGAGTGCGACCACATCGCCGAGCAGGCCTTCTTCAACGTCGGTTCGCTCGACGACGTCGAGCGGCGTTGGGCTGAGCTCCAGAAGGAGCTGTAATGGCTGAAGACACCGGCAAGCACCTCGAGGTCGCGCTGGTCGCGGCTGAGCGGGTGGTGTGGGAGGGGCAGGCGACGATCGTGGTCGCCCGCACCACCGATGGCGACGTCGGTATCCTCCCGGGCCATGCTCCGCTGCTGGGTCTGCTGCAGGGTGGCACCGTCCAGGTCCGGACCGTCGACGGGGAGTTCCTCGTCGCGGCCGCCCCGGACGGGTTCATCTCGGTGGCGAACGACCGGGTTTCGATCCTGGCCGAGAACGCCGAGCTGGGTCACGACATCGACCTGGAGGAGGCCCGTCGCGAGCTTGAGCAGGCGCTCGCGGCCGGCACCGCCAGTGAGGCCGACGCGGACGAGGTCCGCGCCGCCGAGGCCCGGGTTCGGGCCGCCGAAACAGCATCCTGAAGTAGTGCAGGTGGGGTGGGGCCGATCACGGCTCCACCCCACCTGTCATAATCGAAGAACGTCACTGACAGTACGGGTTCTCCGGCGGTGCCGGGACGCACAGGCACCGGAAATGGGGTCGGCAAGGTATGGGAACAGTCCTCGATGTGGTCGGGGTCTGTTTGGCTGCCGCCGTACTGTTCGTCATCGCTTTCTCGTGCCGTCGTCGCTGGCTGACCAGAGACGGCGGCACCTTCGATTGCAGCCTGCAGCTGGCCGAGAAGGACCACGGCCGCGGCTGGGCCCTCGGCCTGGCCCGCTACGTCGGTGACGACCTGCAGTGGTTCCGCGTCTTCAGCCTCGCCTGGTGGCCGAAGCTGACCGTGAACCGTCGTCAGCTCGAAGGCGTGAAGACCCGTCGCCCGATGGGCAACGAACCGCTTGTCACCTACGCCGGCCATGTCATCGTCGATGCCGAGCTCCGCGACAAAACCGTCCACTTCGCCATGACCGAAGAAGCCCTCACCGGCGTCCTGGCCTGGATGGAATCCGCACCCCCCAGCACGCAGACCTACCTGTAGTAGCGCTTCCCCACCAGCGGGTCCGGTAGGTACTGCTGTCCCACGGCACCGTCGGCATTGTTGTGCGGCGACCGATAGCCGACCGCGTTCCCGAGCTCTTCGGCACCCTTGTAGCGGCCCTGGCGGAGATGCGCCGGTACGTCGCCGATCAGACCGGCCCGTACGTCGGACATGGCCGCGTCGATGGCGTTGACGATGGTGTTGGACTTGGGCGCCACGGCCAGATGCACGGTGGCCTGTGCCAGCGCGAGGCGTGCCTCTGGCATACCGACGAACTGGACAGTCTGGGCTGCGGCCACCGCGGCCTGCAGCGCAGTGGGATCGGCCAGACCGATGTCCTCACTGGCGTGGACCATGAGGCGGCGGGCGATGAAGCGCGGGTCCTCACCAGCCACCAGCATGCGGGCGAGGTAGTGCAGTGCGGCATCCGGGTCGGAGCCTCGGATGGATTTGATGAAGGCGCTGATGACGTCGTAGTGCTGGTCACCCTGACGGTCGTAGCGGACGCTCGCCTCGGCGACAGCTCGCTCCACAGCCGGTACGTCGATCACCGTGGTGCCGGCTAGGCCGTCGGCGCTCGCCTCTAGTGCGGTGAGGGCGCTACGGGCATCGCCTCCGGACAGCCGCACCAGTGCGTCCTCGGCCTCGGTCGACAGCGAGACTGCGCCGTTGAGTCCGCGCTCTTCCTTCACCGCACGCCGGAGTAGCTCGCGGACGTCGTCGTCGGTCAGGGATCTGAGCGGTAGGACCAGTAGGCGCGACAGTAACGGTGTGACGACGGAGAACGACGGGTTCTCTGTCGTGGCGGCGACCAGCAGGACCAGGCGGTCTTCGACAGCGCCGAGGAGCGCGTCCTGCTGGGTCTTGGAGAAGCGGTGTACTTCGTCGATGAACAGCACCGTCTGTCGGTTGCGGCGGCGACGCGCATCGCCGATCACGTCGCGGAGCTCCTTCACACCGCTCGACAGCGCCGACAGCGCAACGAAGTACCGCGTGTCCTGTACGGCGAGCAGGCGCGCGATGGTGGTCTTGCCGGTGCCGGGTGGTCCGTACAGCAGCACCGATGCTGCGGCACCGCCTTCCAGTAGTCGCCGCAGCGGCGTGCCGGGCTGCAGGAGGTGCGTCTGGCCGACCACCTCAGACGGTGTGCGCGGCCGCATCCGCACCGCGAGTGGCGCCGTACCGGGTATGTCGTCTGTTGGCTGGGGCAACTCGAAGAGTCCGTCCGTGGTCACTGGAGTCCTTCGGCGCAGGTGATGCAGGTGCGGGCTGCTGGGCGGGCTAGCAGGCGCTCGGGAGAGATGTGGGTGCCACAGTGTTCACAGACGCCGTAGGTGCCGTCCGTGAGGTGGGCCAGGGCCAGGTCCACATCTGCCAAGTGGCTGGTGGCTGCGGCTAGCAGAGCGCTGGTTTGTGAGCGCTCAAAGGCGATCGTGGCGCCTTCAGGGTCGTGCTCGTCGTCGGTTGCGGTGAGCTGGCTGGCCTCGACGATCGTGCTGACGTTCTGCGTGAGTGCGGTGATCAGCTTGCGGGTTCGCTCGCGATCGGCGGTCAGGAGGTCGCGGAACTCGGTGAGGTCGGGTGGCACAGGAACAGACTCCCATCGAATCACGACACCCGCTGTCGGGTATGGCCGCCGAGTTTTAGGGAGGATGGAGCCATGTTGCTGGTGCCTGGTGATCCCCTGAACCCGCGGCGAGTCGATCCGCACTTCGCGGCGCAGGCCGCGGCTGCGCGGGAGCTGGGCGTCGCGGTGGCGCGGATCGACCATGATGCATTGACGGTGGAAGGCGTGCCGGCCGCTGACGATGCGGTGTATCGCGGGTGGATGCTGACCACAGCCCAGTACGACGGCTTTGCTGCGGCACTGGAAGCTCGCGGCGTGACGCTGCGGACCAGCGCGGAGAGCTATCGGGCTGCGCATGAGTTGCCAGGCTGGTACGACGCACTGCGCGACGTGACTCCGGAGTCGGTGTGGACGGTGGGGGATGACGTTGGTGCGCTAGTGACTGCGGTAGGGGAGCTGGGGAAAGGCCCTGCGGTGCTGCGGGACTATGTGAAGTCGATGAAGCACTACTGGGATGAGGCGGCCTACATCCCCGATGTTGCTGACGCCACTGCGGTTGAGCGGGTGGCCAAGCGGTTCCTGGAGCTGCGGGAGGACTCGTTCGCCGGTGGGTTCGTCGTACGGCGCTTTGAGCAGTTCACTGGTGTCGAAGCGCGCACATGGTGGGTCGGCGGGCGGTGCGTGCTGGTGACTCCGCATCCGGATACACCTGACGCCGTACCGGACGGGGTGGATCTGGTGGAGGTTGAGCCGTTGGTGGCTGACCTGGCGCTGCCGTTCGTGACTGTGGATCTCACCAGGCGCGCAGATGGTGAGTGGCGCGTGGTGGAAATCGGGGACGGGCAGGTCAGCGACTGGCCGTCGTCCCGTGATCCTCAGGAACTGATCAGAGCCTTGTTCTAGCCCAGCACACCGGTCCGCCAGGCGAAGGCGACCGCGTGGGCGCGGTTCTTGAGCCGGTGCCGCCGCATGAGCAGCTGGAGCACGTTCTTCACAGTCCGTTCGGAGTACTCGAGCTTCACCGCGATCTCCTCGGTGCTGTCGCCCTCGGCCACCAGCCGGAGGATGTCACGCTCGCGGGCGGACAGTCCGGACAGGGTGAGCCCGTTGGGTTCCAGTACGTCGCGCTGCAGCCGGTCGAACTGAGCCAGCAGGTCACCCTGCAACCAGGCGGGCAGATACGCCGCACCCCGGCTGACCGCGAGCACTGTCTGCACCAGCTTCTCGCCGCTGGTCCGGCTCCGCGGCAGTACGGCGGCGACGCCGTACTGGAGTACTGCCAGGCCGTCCAGCTGGAGCTGGTCGCTGACGATGACACACCGCGGCGGTGACTCAAGTCGTGACGTGGCCCGCGCCCTGCTCAGGAAGGAGAGTGCGCGATCGGTGACCGACTCACCGATAACTACGAGCACGGCGGCGTCGCACAGGTCGTCGCCCTCGGCCAGCACAGTCAGCCGGGCGTCGGCGTGCAGGAGGTGGTCTGCGCCGCGCGCGGTGACTGGGTCGGACGCGTGGACGGCGACAGTCGTGGGCCGCTTCACCAGATGACTCCTGTTCGCAGAGCGTAGGAGACCGCGTGCGGCCGGTTCCGCAGCTGAACCCGGGTTGTGAAGGCGTAGATGATGTTTTTGATCGTGCGCTCGGAGTACCCGAGCTCCTCGCCGATCTGGTAGGTGTCCAAGCCCTCGGCCATCAACCGAACGACGTCCACCTCACGCATCGACAACTCAGCTGAGTGGTTCTCGGGTCCCGCGGGTGAACACAGATCGGACTCGCCCCGCGCGGCGGTCAGGATGGCGTGCCGGAGCCGGTTCTCGTCCGCGGTGGCTCGGGAGACGATCGAGACCACCTGGCATTGCAGGGCCAACAGCAGTTGCCCGTCCTCGATCTCGTTCGCGATCAGCACGACTGGCGCACGGCCGGCCGCGGCGGCTGCACGGAGCAGTTGCTGTCCCGCGCCGGACAATCGTTCGACCGCGACGACCACGACGTCGACCGCTCCGGCCTCAGTTGCGTTCACCACGACGACCTGCGGCAGGTGCCGGAGCATGACCTTGAGCCCGGTCAGCGTGAACGGATCGGCCGCGTGGACGGTGACCTTGATCAGTCCCATGGTCCTCAGATGACCGAGCCCGCGGCTTTGGTTGAAAAGCCGGTAGACGAGCAGGAGATGATCCGGACATGTACGCGGTTTTCTTTCCGGCGGCCTGGCGCGGGCGGATGCAGGCATGCAAGTGCTAGACGCGTTCTGCGGCGCCGGAACTCTGCTGCTCGAAGCACGCGAGCTAGAGCCCGGAGCCAACTGCTGGCCGGCATCCGCGGATCGTAGTGCTCAAGCCGCGGTGAATTGCACCGCCTCCGGAGGATGCGTTGCGGCGTGGGGGAGAATGGGCAGCGATGACGCTGACCGAGAAGTTGCCGGAGACCGCTGAGCCCGACGCGCTGTACGACGCGTTCGCCACCTGGGTGGGGGAGCAGGGGATCACGCTGTACCCGGCGCAGGAGGAGGCGGTGATCGAGGTGATGACGGGGTCGAACGTGATCCTGTCCACGCCGACCGGGTCCGGCAAGAGCCTGGTGGCGACCGGCGCGCACTTCGCGGCGCTTGCCCACGGGATGCGGACCTTCTACACCGCGCCGATCAAGGCGCTGGTGTCGGAGAAGTTCTTCGCGCTGTGCGACATCTTCGGGGCCGACAAGGTCGGCATGCTGACCGGCGACGCCTCGGTGAACGCCGGCGCCCCGATCATCTGCTGCACGGCGGAGGTCCTGGCGAACGTCGCGCTGCGCGAGGGCGCCGCCGCCGATGTCGGCCAGGTGGTGATGGACGAGTTCCATTTCTACTCCGAGCCGGACCGCGGCTGGGCCTGGCAGGTGCCGTTGCTCGAGTTGCCGAAGGCGCAGTTCATCCTGATGTCCGCGACGCTCGGCGATGTCGAGCGGTTCAAGATCGACCTGTCCCGCCGGACCGGCAAGCCGACTGCGATCATCTCGTCCGGCGAGCGCCCGGTGCCGCTGGTCTACAAGTACGTCACGACACCGCTGCACGAGACGCTGCAAGAGCTCCTCGTGACGCACCAGGCACCCGTGTACGTCGTCCACTTCACGCAGGCCTCGGCGCTGGAACGCGCGCAGGCGCTGACCAGCATCAACGTCTGCACGAAGGAAGAGAAGGACAAGATCAAGGAGCTGATCGGGCACTTCCGATTCAGCTCCGGCTTCGGCAAGACGTTGCAGCGCCTCATCATGCATGGGATCGGCGTCCACCATGCCGGCATGCTGCCGAAGTACCGGCGGTTGGTCGAGCAGCTCGCGCAGGCCGGTCTGCTGAAGGTCATCTGCGGTACGGACACGCTTGGCGTCGGCATCAACGTCCCGATTCGTACCGTGCTGCTGACAGCGCTGAGCAAGTACGACGGCCGCCGTCAGCGCATCCTCAAGGCGCGGGAGTTCCACCAGATCGCGGGTCGCGCGGGCCGGGCCGGCTACGACACGAGCGGCACAGTCGTCGTACAGGCGCCTGATCACGTGGTGGAGAACGTGCGGCTGCTCGCGAAGGCCGGTGACGACCCGAAGAAGCAGCGTCGCGTCCAGCGCAAGAAGCCGCCGGAGGGGTTTGTCACCTGGGGCGAGGAGACCTTCGACCGGCTCGTCGTTGCCGAGCCCGAACCGCTGCAGTCGCGGATGCGGGTCAACCACGCCATGCTGCTCAACGTCATCGCCCGCGACGGCGACGCGTTCAACAGCATGCGGCACCTGCTGCAGGACAACCACGAGGACACCAAGTCGCAGCGGCGACTGATCACCCGCGCGATCCAGATCTATCGCACCCTGCTGACCGCAGGTGTGGTCGAGCGGCTGCCGGAGCCCGACGAGTTCGGCCGGTACCTGCGGCTGACCGTCGATCTGCAGAAGGACTTCTCGCTCAACCAGCCGCTGTCGACCTTCGCGCTGGCCGCGCTCGACCTGCTCGACCCCGAGGACCCGCTGTACGCGCTCGACGTGGTGTCGGTGGTCGAGGCGACGCTGGAGGACCCGCGCGCGATCCTGATGGCGCAGCTGCACCACGCCAAGGGCGAGGCGGTGCAGGGGATGAAGGCCGACGGCATCGAGTACGACGAGCGGATGGAGCTGCTCGAGGAGATCAGCTGGCCGAAGCCGCTCGAAGAGTTGCTTGAGGCAACGTTGGACATCTACCGGCAGACGCACCCGTGGATCGCCGAGGCCGGCCTGTCGCCGAAGTCCGTGATCCGGGACATGTTCGAGCGCGCGATGACGTTCGGCGAATACATCCAGTACTACGGCCTGGCGCGATCCGAAGGCATCGTCCTGCGCTACCTGAGCGACGCCTACAAGGCGCTACGGCAGACCGTCCCGCCGGACAAGGCGAACGAGGACCTCACCGACCTGATCGAGTGGCTCGGCGAAGTGGTCCGCCAGACCGACTCCAGCCTGCTCGACGAGTGGGAAGAGCTCACCAACCCCACCACCGAAGAGGTCGTCGCCGTCCCGGTCGGTCCGCGCCGCATCACCCTCAACACCCGCGCGTTCCGCGTCCTGGTCCGCAACGCCATGTTCCGTCGCGTCGAGCTGGTCGCCCGCCACCGCTGGGCGGAGCTCGGTCAGCTGGACACCGACGCCGGCTGGGACGCCGGCCGCTGGGCCGAAGCCGGCACGGAGTACTACGCCGAACACGAAACCCTGCCGACCGGCCCGGCCGCGCGCGGCCCGGCACTGTTCATGGTCGAAGAACACCCCGGCTACTGGGAGGTCCAGCAGATCATCGACGACCCCGAAGGCAACCACGACTGGCGAATCTCGGCCTCGGTCGACCTGGCCGCCTCCGACGAAGCCGCCGACCTGGTCCTGGAAATGGTTTCCTTCAAAGCCCTGTAGGACTCGATACTGGGCGGCATGAAGCCGCCCGGTTCGCTCGACGCTCCGCGGTCCGTCGCCGATCTGCTCGACGGGATCGCGCGCGGTCGCAGGTATCGCTACGTGGTTTTCTGGGGGCACCGGCCGCGGCGCCCAGGTGCAGTCGACGCGAGTTGTTTCAGCCAGTGGTTCCCGGCGCCGTTCGTTGTGGACGACGTCCGCTATCCGACGGCCGAGCACTGGATGATGGCGGGGAAAGCCCGGCTGTTCGGTGACGACGCCGCTCTCGCGGCCGTGCAGGGTGCACGGAACGCCGGAGCCGCGAAGGCCGCCGGTCGCGCCGTGCGCAACTTCGACGAGGAGACCTGGCGGGAGCATCGGATGGGGCTGGTCGTGGACGGTTCGATCCACAAATTCAGCGCCCACCCGGAGCTGGGCGACTACCTGCTCGGCACCGGATCACGGGTGCTGGTCGAGGCCAGCCCGGTCGATCGCGTGTGGGGGATCGGCCTGGCAGCCAACGACGAGGCAGCCTCGACCCCTGCCCGCTGGCGGGGGCTCAATCTGCTCGGCTTCGCGCTGATGGCGGCACGCGACTACTTGGCCGGCCAGGGGACGTCGACCTCGACCTCGGCGTCGTAGTCCACACCCGGTACGTCGAAGCCGTAGAGGCGACGGATTTCCGCGTAGAACCACTCGTGGTCGGCCAGGTCGGCGATGGTTTCCGGGGTGACGGACTGCCAGGCGGCGTGGACGTCGGTCTGGACCTCGGGGGTGAGCTCCCAGCGGTCCAGGCGGATCCGGTTCTCCTCGTCGAGGTCCAACGGGGTCTCGCCGGTGAGCTGGGCCCAGAGACTGACGGACTGCTGCATCGGCGTCTGCATGGCGTCGCCGAGGGTCTTGTGCAGGAGGCTGGTGTAGAGGCCGATGCCGGGGATCGCCGACGAGGCCTGGGTGACGGCGGCGCCGTTGACCGAGGTGTGTGCGGTGAAACCGTCCTTGGCCAGGGTGAGTGCGGTCTGCTCGAGGTCGGCCTTGGCGGTGCCGATCGAGCCCTGGCGGTAGATCGGGCCGGTGATGTCGGAGCCGATGTAGGTCAGGGCGACGGTGTTGAAGCCCTCGTTGAGCAGGTCGCGCTCCTGCAGGGCGGTGATCCAGCGGGCCCAGTCCTCGCCGCCCATGACCTTGACGGTCTGGGCGAGGTCGTCTTCGGACGCCGGGTCGACCGTGACCTCGGTCAGCTGCGGCTCGGTGCCGTCGTACGCGAGGGACTTGGTCGTGTACGGCTCGCCGATCGTCTTGAGCGCCGACTGGTAGGTCTCGCCGTTGCGAGGGTCTGTCCGGCGCGGGGCCGCGACGCTGTAGACGAGGTGGTCGATCTTGCCGAACTTCTCGGCGATCAGATCGAGCACCTCGGTCTTGGTGGTGTCCGCGAACGCATCCGCGTTCACGAAGGTGAAGTCGCGCCCGAGCTCAGCCGCCAGCGCAGCAGTCTCCACCGTCCGGTACCACCCGGCGGTCGCCGTACGACGGGCTGTGGCGTCCTTCTCGAAGGCGATTCCGATCCCGTCGATCCCGAACTGCGCCAGTCCGGCGATCGTCGTGGCCAGCCCGTACCCCGAGCTGGACCCGATCACCAACGCGACCCGGCGGTCCGCCGGCCGGGGCTCGACGGAGGCGGCCAGATTTCTGGCCACCTGGGTGCATCCGGCCGGATGCGAGTCCAGGAACAGGAAACCTCGGCCTACTGGCTTGACCACGCGCTCACTCATGACAAGACCCTAACCCGGCCTTCATGGATCCATGACAGTTCCAGGCAATGCTCGGACCATGCAGATCTCACGGAGGACTTTCTCCCTGGCCACGGTGCTGGCGCTCGCCGGTGGCAGTCTCGGCTACCTTCCGCCGGTGCCCGCGGTAGCGGCCGAGATTGCCGACGGCGGCTTCGAAGTCAGTCACTACGGGGTGAATCTGCGGTATCAACTCGCGCCGGAGGTACTGTCCGGGACGACGACGATCCTGGGTCGAGCCACTCGGACACTGCCGACGTTCGACCTGCACTTCCTGCTCACGGTCTCCTCGGTCAGCGTGAACAACGAGCCGGCCGCCTTCACCTCCAAGGACGGCATCCTGAAGGTGACGCCCAAGAGGTCGATCGAGGAGGGTGACGACCTCGTCGTCGTGGTCCGGTACCGCGACAACCCGTCCGACCGCACGGGCGACGGCTCGGGCGGGTGGGGCTGGAAGCGTACGCCGACCGGCGTGGTCTCGGTCGGCTCACCGGAATGGTGGTTCCCGACCGCCTTCGACCCCGCGGACCGCGCCACCCAGTCGGTGGTGATCGTCGTACCGAAGGGTCTGCAGGCGCTGTCGAACGGCGAGCTGCCCTGGTACGGCGGTCCTGAGCCGGCGCCGGGCGGGGACAAGTGGTCCTGGACGAACAACGTCCCGCAGGCGGTCGGCGTCACGCTGCTGGCGATCGGCCGGTACGAGCTGACCACCTCGACCGGACCGGACGGCCGTCCGTTCACGAGAGCGTACGGCGCTGACCTCGGCGACCTCCGCACGCCGGCCCGGCTGTCTGTCGAGCGGACGCCCGAAATCGTCGCGGAGCTGTCGAAGTGGTTCGGTCCGTACCCGTTCAAGGCGTACGGCGGCCTGGTGGACTCGACCTTCGCGAGTGTGGTGGCGACGGCGACCCGGCCGACCTACACCGCGGGTGTGTTCGCGGGCGGCGCGAACTCCTCGGTGGTAGCCCACGAAATGACGCACCAGTGGTACGGCCTCCAGGTGCACACGGTCGGTCCGGACACCCAATGGCTGTCCGAGGGTTTCGCCACCTACGCGGAGTTCTTGTGGTCCGAGATCGAGGGGCTGGGGACGGCGGCCGAGGTCGCCCAGTTCAGCTTCGACCGGCACCCCGCGGACGACCCGGTCTGGCAGTCGCCACCGTCCCATCCCGACCCGGAGAGCCACTCGGCGTTCCCCATCTACACGCGCGGCGCGCTGACCTTGCAGGCACTGCGGACCAAGGTCGGCGACGACAAGTTCTTCACGATCCTGCGTGACTGGGTCACCCGGCAGAAGACCGACGAAGCAGCGACCACGGCGCAGTTCGTCGCGCTGGCCGAGGAGATCTCCGGTCAGGACCTGGACGCGCTGTTCCAGGCCTGGATCCACGCCGCGGAACGCCCTGCGACCGGCCCCAACGGGGCCTTCACGGCGCAGCGATCGGCCAAGCCGAAGTCGTATGAGCAGATCACCGCGAACAGCCACCTGTTCGCGACTACCGGACACCACGGACAGGGACCGAAATGAAGCTGCTTCGCAGAGGGGTGGCGACCCTCCTCGGGTTCGGCCTGCTGGGTACTGCGGTCTCCGTGGCCGCACCGGGACCGGGCGCGCCGGGGATCGGTGATCCCTACTTCCCGCTGGCCGGCAACGGCGGGTACGACGTCTCGCACTACGACATCAGTCTGAAGTACCAACCGAAGACCGATCTGCTGACCGGGACCACCACGATCCTGGCCAAAGCCAGTCAGGAGCTGTCCAGCTTCAATCTGGACTTCCTGCTGAAGGTGACGTCGGTCAAGGTGAACAACGAGCCGGCCGAGTTCACCACCGATGGCGGCGAACTGAAGGTCACTCCGAAAACGGCGGTCGCCGATGACGAGGATCTGGTCGTCGTGGTGACGTACAGCGACACTCCGGCGAAGTACCGCCTCGACGGCAAAGAGGGCTGGGTCCGGACCCCCACCGGTGCGCTGGCGGCGCGGGAGCCGAACATCGCGCCGTGGTGGTTTCCCAGCAACAACCACCCCCTGGACAAAGCGACCCACGATGTGAACATCGCGGTGCCGGCCGGGCTGACCGCGGTGTCGAACGGTCTGCTGACCGTGGCCGGCTTCCCCTTGGCGGGTGGGTTGGTCCGCTGGCACTGGCGGAGCACCGAGCCGCAGGCGGGCCACGTGACGTTCCTGGCGATCGGCAAGTACGACCTGAAGACCTCGACGACGCCGAGCGGCCTGCCGTTCGTCCGGGCCTACGGGTCCGATCTCGGTGCGGACGGCCCGGCAGCGAAGGCTTCGGTGGAGCGCACGCCGGAGATCGTCGGCGTGCTGTCCAAATACTTCGGCCCGTATCCGTTCGAGGCTCAGGGCGGGGTGGTGGACTCGAAGATGCCGATCGGAGCTCTGGAGACCCAGACCCGCCCGATCTACCCGACCAACATGTTCAGCGTCGGCGCGGTCCCCAGCGTCGTGGCGCACGAAATGGCCCATCAATGGTTCGGTAACTCGGTGTCGGTCGCCGCCTGGCGCGATATCTGGCTGGCCGAGGGATTCGCGACGTACGCCCAGTTCCTGTGGTCGGAGTCCCAGGGCGACGGCACCGCGGCTGAGCTTGCCCAGTACTTGTACGAGCTCTTTCCAACCGGACACCCGGCTTGGTCGGAACCGCCCGGCGATCCCGGCAGTGGCTTGTTCACCTGGGGGATCTACAACCGGGGAGCGATGACGCTGCAGGCGTTGCGCACAGCTGTGGGAGACAAGGTGTTCTTCAGCATCCTGCGCACCTGGGCGGCTGAACATCGTGGCGGCAACGCGAACACCGCTGACTTCATCGCGCTGGCGAAGCGGCTGGCAGGCAAAGATCTGGACAGCCTGTTCGCCGCCTGGCTCGATGCCTCCTCGAAGCCGGCCGTCGGCCCGAACGGGCCGGGCAAGGCCGCCAAGGCGACGGCCAAACCCAAGTCCGTCGACAGCATCCTGAAGCATCAGCACCCGCTGAGCCCCAAGGGACTCAAGTAGTCAGTTCCAGTACACGTCCGCGTCGTCGGGCTCGACGGTGACATCCGCCCCGAGGCGGCGGAGGTTGCCGGCGAAGTCCGTGTAGCCGCGGTGCACGTGGTGTGCGGCCGACACCAGGGTCTCGCCCTCCGCGGCCAGCCCGGCCAGGACGAGCGCGGCGCCGGCGCGGATGTCGGAGGCGACGACCGGTGCTCCGGAGAGCCGCGGGACGCCGCGGACGACCGCGTGGTGACCGTCAGTCTGGATCTGCGCGCCGAGCCGGGTGAGCTCCTGAGCGAACGTGAATCGGCCCTCGAACAGGTTCTCGGTGACCATCGCGGCGCCGTCACTGAGCGCGTTCATCGCGATCACGAAGGCCTGCAGGTCGGTCGCGAAACCGGGGTACGGCAGCGTGACCACGTCGACGGGCTTGGGCCGATTGTCCATCCGGACCCGGAAGCCGGGGTTCAGGATCTCGATCTCGGCGCCCGCCTTGTGCAGCTTGTCGAGCGGTAGTTCGAGATGCTCGGCGTGACCGTTCGAGATCGTGATGTCACCCTTGGTGATCGCAGCCGCGAAGGCCCAGCTCCCACTGACGATCCGGTCCGGGATCACGACGTGGTCGACCGGCTTCAGCAGACCGCTGACTCCGGTGACCTCGATCCGCGGCGAGCCCGCGCCGTCGATCTGGGCACCCATCGACACCAGCAGCGCCGCGATGTCCTGGATCTCCGGCTCACGGGCGGCGTTCTCGATGACCGTCGTCCCGCGGGCCAGCACTGCCGCCATCATGATCGTCTCGGTCGCCCCGACGCTCGGGAAGTCCAGCCAGACCTCAGCGCCGTGCAGCCCCTGCGGAGCCTCGGCAATCACGAAGCCGTGCTCGATGTGCACCTTCGCGCCCATCGCCTCCAGCCCTGCGACGTGCATGTTCAGACCACGGGAGCCGATGTTGTCACCGCCGGGCAGAGCGACCTCTGCGCGGCCGCAGCGGCCCAGCAGCGGGCCCAGCACCGAGATGGAGGCCCGGAGCTTGCGCACCAGGTCGTAGTCGCACTGGTAGCCGATCTCACCCGGTACGGCGATGGTCGCCAGCCCGGCCTCAGCGTCCACCGTGACTGAGCAGCCCAGGGTGTCCAGCAGTTGCGCCATGAAGGTGACGTCCAGAATGCCCGGCACCTGCCGCAGCGTCGTCGTCCCCTCCGCCAGCAGTGCCGCAGCCATCAGCTTGAGCACGCTGTTCTTCGCCCCAGCTACCTCCACAGCTCCCTCGAGCCGTGCCTCACCCGCGATCCGAAACCGTTCCACTGGTCGACTGTAGCGTTTAGACCCGATCACCTTTGCGTAGAGTCCCTGCCATGGCTGTGAACTTGACGCGGATCTACACCCGCACCGGTGACGCAGGCGAGACCCGCCTGGGCGACAACTCGACCACGTCGAAGACGGATCCGCGACTGGCGGCGTACGGCGATGTGGACGAAGCGAACTCGGCGATCGGGGTCGCCATCGCGGCCGGACACCTGAACAGCACCCTGGTGTTGCTGCTGACCAGGATCCAGAACGACCTGTTCGACGTCGGCGCGGACCTGTGCAACCCGATCACGCCGAACCCGGCCTACGAGCCGCTGCGGATCACCCAGGAGTACATCGACCGCCTCGAAGGCTGGTGCGACGAGTACAACAGCCGCCTCACCAAGCTGCGCTCGTTCATCCTGCCCGGTGGCGCTGTGGGCGCCGCCTACCTCAACGTGGCCCGCACTGTAGTCCGCCGGTCCGAGCGCACCGCCTGGGCTGCAGTCGAGGAGCACGGCCCGCTGGTGAACCTGCTGGCCATCACCTACCTGAACCGGCTCTCCGACCTGCTCTTCATCCTGGGCCGCGTCGCCAACCTCTCTTCCGGCGGCGACGTCCTCTGGGTCCCGGGCGGCGAGCGAACCTCCTAGGCCAACTGCCAGTTCAGCGGCATCCGGAGTAGTCCGGCCGGCGGGAGCCCCAGTGCGCTGTAGAGCCCACTGGCCAGGCCGTCCAGCGTCAGTGGCTGCGCTGTGACGGCCAGGTCGTCCGTAGTGGTCGGTGCACGCAGTTGGTCGAGCAGGTTGCGGTGCGGCACGGTCGTGACCTGGATGTGGTCGCGGTCGAGCCCAGCGCGGTTGCAGGCCAGCGTCAGCGCATGCTGGAACCCGCCGAGCTCGTCAACCAGCTTGCGGTCGAAAGCGTCCGCACCAGTCCACACTCGGCCGCGCGCCAGCGCCTCCAGCTCTTCGTCCGGTAGCCCGCGGTCCAGCGCTGCCTTGGCGACGAAGTCCTGGTAGATCCGGTCCAGCGTCTCCTCGAGCCGAGCCCACTGGTCGTCGCTGAACTCCTCCTGCGCGGAGTACATCCGTGCGTTCTCACCCTCCGACACTGCCTGCTGCGAGATCCCAATCCGCGCCAGAGCATCCCGTACGACGCCCTTGCCGGTCAGCACGCCGATCGAACCAGTGATGGTCCCCGGCTGCGCCACGATCACATCAGCCGGCATCGCGACGAAGTACCCGCCGGATGCGGCGACACTGCCCATCGACGCGATCACCGGCTTCCCGGTCGACCGCAGGCGCAGCACCTCGTTGCGGATCGCGTCAGAAGCGACGTACGAGCCGCCGGGGCTGTCGATGCGCAGTACGACGGCTTTGACCTTGTCGTTCTCCGCAACGGCACGCAGAGCCGCGCCGATCGTGTCTGAGCCAGAGCCAGGCCCGCCGAGCGGACCGCTCGCGTTCCGGCCGACCGTGATGTTGCCGGAAACCCGTACGACGGCCACCAGCGGCTTCTCCGGCCAGGGGAGTCGTCGCTGCAACTCGGCCAGCGTGCGCGGCCCACGTCGTACGTAGCGCTCCACCAGCAGCCGCTCGGTCTCACCGAGCGTCTTCTCCAACTCGTCGTACACGTCCGACCGATAGCCGAGCCGATCGACCAGTCCGGCATCCAGAGCCGCTTGCGCGTGCAGAGGCGCGCTGTCCACGAGTTCACGCACTCGCTCCGGCGACAACCGACGCCGTACGGCGATTCCGTCGGCGATCTGCTCGTACGCCGACTCGGCCAGCCGCGCTGCCATCTCGCGAGCCGGAGCGGTCATCTCCTTCTCTGTGAACGTGTCTGCGGCGGTCTTGTACTCACGCCGCTTCCCGAACTGCGGAATCACGCCCGCCTTGTCCAGGGCGCCGCGGATGAACACCGCCTGCATGGTGACACCAGTGATCCCGAGATCACCTGACGGCTGCACCCAGATCTCGTCGAACGCCGTAGCTAGGTAGTAGGGGACAGTCCCGCCGCCGGCCTCACCGAACGACTCGGTCCACGCGACCACAGGCTTGCCCGAAGTCCGGAACTCAGCCACAGCGTCGCGCAGGTCCTGCACCTGCGACAGCGAAAGCCGCGCTCCACCCAAGTGCGCGACCAGACCGGCCACGGACTCGTCCCGAGCCGCCTTGCGCAGCCCTGCGACCAGCTCGCGCAATGTCGGCAGGTGCCGCGCGCGGAACGCGGCCACGGGTGATGCGGGCGGCGTCTCGAGCACACCCCGGGTCAGATCCAGCTCCAGCAAAAGGGCCATACCCCGACCCTAGACCGGACCCACAAGCCGCCGGGTCGGGTTGCGACCGGTTTGCGACAGAGCACGGACGTCCTCGCCATCTGCCACGGCGATCGTCGAAAGCATGACGCAAGCAGAACTGTCCGCACCCGTGACGAACCGGCGCAAGGCGCATCTGCCCGCACTGGATGGGCTGCGAGGGGTGGCGATCATCGGGGTCCTCCTGTTCCACACCGGCCACCTGTCCGGTGGATTCCTCGGAGTCGATCTCTTCTTCGCACTGTCCGGCTACCTGATCACAGACCTCCTGCTTCGCGAGGTTGAACGGACCGGAGTGGTCTCGCTGGCCGGGTTCTGGGGCCGCCGGGTCCGGCGACTGCTACCCGCGCTGGCCACGATGCTTGTCGGAGTGACCGTGCTGGTGTGGTTCGTGGGCGCACCGGACCTGGTACGCACAACGCTCTCCGACGGGCCGTGGGTTCAGGCCAACCTGATCAACTGGCACCTGCTGGCTGAGTCCGCGAGCTACTGGGAACGGTTCGGTGCGGAGCGAGTCTTCGGGCATCTGTGGAGCATCGCCGTCGAGGAGCAGTTCTATCTGCTGTGGCCGCTCGTCGTCCTCGGCATTGCCCGGTTCTCACAGCAGGTGCACAAACGAGTCGCGGTGGGCGCTACGGCAGGAGCTGTGATTTCGCTGGTGCTGATGATCGTGTTGGTGAGTCCCGAGGATCCCACTCGGGTCTACACCGGCACAGACACCCGTGCGTTCTCCCTGCTGCTAGGAGCCTTGGTCGCAACCCGCCCAGTACGTACTGCGGTGGCCAGGGTCGTCGGCGCTCGGACCGGTGCCGCGGCAACACTGCTGGTGGCAGGCCTTGGTACGGCGTGGGTGCTGGTCGACGGGGTGGACTCGCAGTGGCTGTTCACCGGCGGCCTTTTCGCGCACTCACTGGCTGCGGCGCTGCTGATCGTGTTGTGCACCCAAGCACCGGACTCGCTAGTGGCCAAGAGCCTGGGTTGGCGTCCGCTGCGCGGGCTGGGGCAGATCTCCTACAGCCTCTACCTGTGGCACTGGCCCGTCATCGTGCTGCTGCCGGTTCACATCACCGGCTGGCTCCGGACCGTCGTCGTCTGCGCGGTGTCGATCAGCCTGGCGACGCTGTCGAAGTACCTGGTCGAGGACCCGATCCGCTTCCGGGCCAAGTGGGCCAGAGGAAGAACAGGGCTGGTCGTGCTGGTCGCCGTACTGATCTGCCTGGCCAGTCTCTGGGTCTTTCTGCCCGCACCGGCCCCGGTCACGATCGACATCACCAAGCTCAACTGATCAGCGGGCAGGTTCGCAAGCGGTCCGATTCCGGCGTGGCGAGGGTGAACACCAAACGCACCTTCACGTTTCTCGAGCCACCGCTCTGGATGTGCACGGCCAGCGTTGTGCAGACGAGCTGATCGATGCCCAGGGAAGTGACATCGTCGACGGTCAGCGGTAGCCGCACCTCAATGACGCCGGGACTGATCGCCACGTCGGTTCGGGTGACCTCGCCCGCAGTGATCTCCGTGTGCAGCTTGCCGGTACCGCCTGGGCCGGACAGCAGCAACGCGATCGCGTCAGCGATGGTGCCCAGACGACCGCCCTGCCGTGGCTGGGCGACGAGGTGCTGGGACGCATCGACGAAGTACAGGGTCGGACCTGTAGCCAGGCCGGTTGGGGCTTCGCCACCATCGCTCACACCGGACGGCTGGATGCCACAGCCTGCCAGCGTGAGCACGCCCAGCAGAGCGACGAGCGTTCTCACAGCTTCTCCAGACCGCGTGGCAACAGCAAGGTGAAGCGGGCGCCACCATGCGCGTTGTTGGAGGCGGTCAGATCGCCGCTGTGCAGCCGGGCGTTCTCCAGCGCAATAGCGAGGCCCAGTCCGCTGCCCGGCGTACGGGTTCGGGCCGCATCGGCCTTGTAGAAGCGATCGAACACGTGCGGAAGAACCATCTCGGAGAGTCCTGGGCCGTTGTCGGTCACTTCGACGGCGGCCTCCTCTTGCGTGACGCTGATCCGCACCAGGACGGGCGGTTCGCCGTGCCGGAACGCATTGCCGACCAGGTTGGCCACGATGACGTCCAGCCGGCGGCGATCACACCGCAGTACGACGTTGTCCGCGGCGACCAGGTCGACCTGGTCCAGCCAGTTCCTGGCGCGCAGGCAATCGCGGACCGCGTCGGCGAGGTTCGTCTCTTCCAGCCGCAGTCCGGCGGTCCCTGCGTCGAACCTGGAGACCTCCATCAGGTCCTCGACCAGCCGGACCAGTCGCTCGGTCTCGGTGACTGCAAGTTCGGCGGATTCCCTGGCATCGGGTTCCATCCCCGCCGTCGTACCGGCCAGCACCTCAACGACGGCCGTGAGCGTACTCAGCGGGGTTCGGAGCTCGTGGGACACGTCGGCCGCGAACCGGCGTGCGTCGGATTGCATCCGCTGCATGGTCACCATCGAGTCCTGCAACGACGCCGCCATCTCATTCACCGTGTCGGTGAGGGCGGCGAGCTCATCTGCACCCTGCGGTGCTGTCCGCGCCGACAGATCGCCGTCAGCGAGCCGACGGGCGGTGTCGCGCAGGTCGCGAACCGGGCGGAGCACACTGCGTGCCGCGAGCAATGCGAGGAACACAGCCGGCAGTAGCGCGAGGGCCGACGTTGCGACTGCGGTTCTGGTGAGGCTGTCGATCTCCTGCTCGACCGCGGTGAGGTCGCGGACCGAGTACACCTCGATCCCGGACGGCGTCCGGGATCCGTTGACTGCAGTGGTCATGATCGGTGTCCCGATCAGTAGCCAGGGCTTGCCTTCGGCTGTGATTCGCTGCGCCACCATCTGGCGCTGTTCCTGTACGGCGGTGCGCAGGGTGCCGGGGACCAGTCCAGCGGCGCCGTCGGCGGACTGCATGCCGCGAAAGGTGACCAGAGTGTTCTCTCCCACCGCGATCCGGATCCGGTCGAGCGCGGCCTGGTCCGGGGGATAGCTGAGCTCGGGAGTGATCGCTGCGAGCTGGTCTGCGGTGGACGCGGTCAGGCGCTGCTGGTTCGAGGTGACCAACGCAGTGCTCGCCGACCTAGCGCTCGACCACGCGGCTGCGGTGGCACCGGCCACCGTGACCAGCACGAACGCAACCACCAGCCGCGCCCGCAGGCCTCTCGGCCGGAGGGTCCAGCTCATAGCGGCCCGAAGCGGTATCCGAAGCCTCTAACGGTCTGGACGTACCGCGGGGCTGCGGCGTCCTGTTCGATCTTCGCCCTCAGTCGCTGCACGCAGTTGTCGACCAGTCGGGAGTCTCCGAGGTAGTCGTGCTCCCACACGGCTTCGAGGAGCTGCTGCCTGCTGAACACCTGCCCCGCTGACTGCGACACCGTGAGTAGCAGTCGCAGCTCGGTCGGCGTCAGCGGTACCGGCGTGTCCCGGACTGTCACCGTGAGAGCCGCAGTGTCGATGCGCAGCTCGCCATGGACGCGGACGCCGTCCGGAGCGCTGTCACTGCGTCGCAGTACGGCGCGGATCCGCGCGTCGAGAACAGTCGGCTGGACCGGCTTGATCACGTAGTCGTCCGCACCGGCCGCGAGCCCTTCGACGACGTCGAAGTCGTCACCACGCGCAGTCAGGATGATGACCGGCACCTCGCCGGCCTCCCGGATCCGGCGGCACACCTGGATTCCGTCGATCCCCGGCAGCATCAGGTCGAGCACCACGAGATCGGGTGTGGCCGAACTGAACTCCCGCAGCCCGTCCTCGCCGGTCTCAGCAGCCCGGATGTCGTGACCGTGCCGGCTCAGCGCAAGCTCGAGGCCACGCCGTACCAACGGGTCGTCCTCGATCAGCAAGATGGCCGGCACCTCGCCAGTATGGGCAGTACCAGCAGCGATCGGTGCGCACCGCGGGCTCCTGCGACACAACCGCGACATTGCGGCGGACAGACCAGGACATCGCGTCGGCACGCTTCACCTCATGACGAAGACGCGAAACCTTGTACTGGGGCTGGTGGGCCTGCTGATGATCGCCGCCTGCTCTACGACCTCCAAGACCTCACCCTCTGAGCCACCGGCGAGCTCGGCCAAGCCGAGCAGTGCCAAGGTGGTGTTGCTGGGCGACTCGATCGCGGTCGGCGAGTCGCTGGCGCTGGAAGCGGCGCTGAAAGCCAGTGGGGTCGGCTACCAGTCGCTGGCGGCAGCCGGCGGTGGCAACGTGGTCGGGCCGTTCTCCGCTGAGGGCTGGAAGAAGCTCCCCGCCGCCATCACCGCCGCCCGGCCGACCACAGTCGTCTACCAGATCACGACCTACGACTGGGGTACTGCGGCGGAGCAGAAGGCGGCCTACCGCAAGTTGCTCGCCCTGGTCACCGCGGCCGGCGCGAAACTGGTCATTGTCACCATGCCGCCGATCAAGGCCGACGACTTCTACAAGCCGCACCTGGCAGACCTTGCCCGTACGACGGCAGTGGCCCGCGAAGTGGCAGCGGAATCTGCCGGTAAGGCGAGCGTGCTGGATGCCGCAGAGGTCTGGGGACCCGCCTACCAGCAGCAGAAGGACGGCAAGGCCGACCGCAGCACCGACGGCATCCACACCTGCCCACAAGGCGCTGCCCGCTTCACGAACTGGCTGCTCGGCAACCTCGCTACGGCCACACCGGGGTTCACCCCGGCGGCTGCGGACAGTTGGGCAAACACCGGATGGGCCGCTGACAAGCACTTCAAGGGCTGCTGACCGGGGACGGACCTGGCGGCTCACAGCCCCTCAACCGTGAGCCGCCAGGAGTTCGGTTACTTCACCTCGTAGGCCCGCTTGATCGTCTGGTCCACCTGGTTGCCAGCTGCGTCCCGTGCCTGAGCCCGGAGGGTGACGAAGCCGGCGGACTGGCTGAGCGATGCCTTCCAGACGGCCGCACCGGTACGTCGTACCGGCACCTGCTGCCAGGTCTTGCCATCGTCGAAGGACGCCGACAGCTTCAGCGAGACGATCGACCGGACCGGCGCCAGGAACGCCGTCTGCACAGTCACCGGAAACTCGAACCGCCCTTGTGGTGCACGGTTCCGCTCATCCAGCTGTGGCGTGTACCGCACGTTCAGCAACGGCAGTGCGGTCTCCACACCATCCGGAGTCCGCTTGGACCGGAAAGTCCACTGCGACGAGATCTCCGGTGACAGCCTCGTCCAGTCACCGGCCCGCTTGGTCACCTTGGTCAGCTGGTACGTCGCCTCGGTCGCCGGGACCGCGAATGTCTGGATAGCGGGCGAATCGGACGAGCCGATCTCCTGGCCGTTGCGGAGCAGCGTGGTGCGCTCGGACGCGAGTGTCGCGTCACCCAGCCGGTTCGGTGTGCCGTCGGCGAACGACGGCACGTAGATGCCGATGCTGTCGCCGTCCCGGGTCGACCAGGGCAGTGCGTCGCGGCCAGGGTTGCCGATCCGCGGGTCGGGCAGGCTCGGCCCGAAGACACCACGCTGCCAGTTCACTCGCGTCGTCTTGCCAGCTGGGTACGCCGTCGACTCGGAGTCCACCACAGTGAAGTACTGGTACCCCTCCTCCGGCGTGTACTTGTACACCTCGTTCTGGAAGGACCACAGCACGTTCTTCGTCGAGTAGTACTCGTCCCGGCGGAATGGCAGGTTCATCCCGATCGCCGGAGTGAAGACGAACGCCGGTACCCGGCGGCCACTCGGGTCTCGCTGCGTCAGAGCCGAGAAGCTGTAGTTATTGGCGCTATAGCCCGGCTCTCCGGCGTACGACGCGTCCAGGTGCGCGTAGTCCCGCGGATCGGTGACGACAGATGGGTTGGCAGGGATCTGACCCGGCCAGACAGCCTGGTCGTGGTAGAAGTACGGGCTGTTCAGGAACAGCTCGCCCTGAGGGTCCTGCCCGTCCGGCATCCCGGCCCATGCGACATGGGCGAAGGCCGTGTACTTGTTCGCCGCGTGGGTCCGGTTCGGCACGACGTACATGGCAGGGGAGAAGTTCGCCGTACTGACGTTGCCGATGCCGACGCCGCTGACGTAGGTGCCGTCGCCGATGGTGCGGGCTGCGCCGACTCCGCCGGCCGCTGCGGTCGCGTCGGTGACAGGAGGCCGGACGGCGATCTTGCGGGCCTTGCTGCCGTCGAGAGTGACCGGACCGGCGGCGCTGAGCACCAGGTCCGGCTCAGTGAAGTAGGTGACTTCGCCGAATCCGACGCCGTCGTCGTTCAGCGTTGCGGTGTAGCCGTCGACGATGTAGTGGCCGGCCGGGAGCTTCACAGAGTCGCCAGCCGCGACGGAGTACGCCGCCTGTCGGTCCACGTCGACCAGGTAGGTCCCAGCGACATGCTTGTCGTCGTTGACCGCTGGTGCGCCGGTCCGGTCGTACATGACCACCTTGTGGTCGTAGGTGGTGATCTCTTTGCCCACACCGACCGTGGTGCGCACAGTCTGACCGTTGCCAGTGGCAATCAGCCAGGCAGCGTAGGCACCCTCGGGCTCAGACCCAGAGGTGGTCGCGGTGACGCTCACGCTTGCACTGCCGTTCGCAGGTACCGTCAGTGAGGAGGTGCTGAGCTTGAACAGCTTGGCGCCGTCCAGCTTCAGCGCCAGCTGCACGGGCTGCGCACTGTGGTTGAAGTAGGTCACTGGTTTCGTGACGGGCTTGTCGTCGTTGTGCGGCGCCGGTTGCAGTCCCAGGTTCAGACTGCTCGGGATGGCGAGCACCGGCTGCTTGAGCGCCGCTGCGACATCAACACGCCCAGCGCCTTGGGTGTAGATGCCCTGGTCCTTCAGCCCGAGCGACGAGCCCATCAGCGCCGACTTGAGCTGTTCTGCCTTCCAGTCCGGATGCGCCTGTGCCAGCAAGGCAGCGGCACCCGCAACGTGCGGAGCGGCCATCGACGTACCCGACAGTTCGGCGTACGAGTCGTTGATCGCGAACCGCTCCAGGGGAGTGTTCGCGGCACGTGCAGCGACGATCCGGCTGCCCGGTGCGGAGATGTCCGGCTTGACGGACAGGTCACCGAGTCGCGGTCCCTGACTGGAGAAGTCGCTGTGACCGTCGGACTTCGTCACCGAGGCAACAGCCAGTGCGGCGTCCGCAGCAGCGGGCTCGGAAACCGAGGAGGCCGCACCGAAGTTGCCAGCCGAGACGACGAACAGTGCGCCGGTGCTGGCGGTCAGCCGGTTGAGCGTCTCGGAGAGGATGTCGTTGCCGTCGGACGGACCGCCGCCGATGCTCATGTTGACGACACGTGCACCCGAGGTCGCAGCCCACTCCATCCCGGCGATGATCGCCGAGGTCTCGCAGTTACGAGCCTCGCAGATCTTGCCGATCATCAGATCCGCGTCCGGTGCGACACCGCGGTACTTGCCGTCCGACGCGGCGCCGGTACCCGCCACGGTGGAAGCGGTGTGCGTCCCATGCCCGATGATGTCGAGCACATCCTGGTCGCCTTCGGCAGTGAAGCCCTTGGTCGAAACGACTCGGCCCTTGAAGTCCGGATGAGTAGCGTCGTACCCGCTGTCCAGTACGGCGACCTTGACGCCCTTGCCGGTGAGTCCGGCCTTCCACGCCGCCGGTGCGCCGATCTGCGGCACACTGCGATCCAGGTTCGGCGTCACACCGCCGTCCAGCCACACCTTCTTCACAGTGCCGGCCAGCCCGGTACGGCGCTTGGCCTGGGGACTGTTCAGCCAGCTCCACCACAGGTCCGTGGCCTGGCTGCGTTCCTGGCCGATCGCTACTGCATCGATGATCGGCAGTTCGCGCTTGACCTCAGTGCCCTCGGGTAATGCGCTTCGGACTGCCCGAGCGGCACCGCTGGCGGCGTACTGGACCAGGAGTGGCAGCTTGGGCGCGGACTTGTCGTCCAGACCGAGCTCACCGAGCAATGCGACGTCGAACAGCCGCGGGTCGACCACACCGGCGTTCACCAGCGGCATGGCGTCCAGCGGGACCACCAACTGCTTCTTGCCGAAGGCAACCTTGTGGAACGCCATCTGGTCCCGGCCAGGACCAGGGCGGACATCAATGGGGACTGCGCCGGTACTGGTCTGCCGGGCGAACACCTTGTCGCCAGTCACCAGCGTGAAGGTCAGTGCTCCGGTCAGCGTGCTGCCACTGGCTGCGACAGCGGACTGCTCAGCACCGACAGCAGGGGGAACGGCCGAAGCCAGTACGACGAGTGAGAGCGCAGTTGCGGTTGCCAGCGCTTTTCGGGGACGGAATCTAGGCAAGGGGGTTCACCTCATGGAAGGGCGGTCCTGGGCAGGGTGATGCCGTCGGTGAGGGATGCCGGCGGGCAGGGTGAAGCGCGGCGACGGCTCAGACAGCCGGCACCGGAATGTGGGGGTGGATCAGCGAACGGCGGTCGAGGGCGGGGTGGGCTTGTCGTTGGTCCAGCCGGACTCGAGGATGACGTCCGCGCCCTTGTTCGGGCCGAAGAACTGCGAGGCGAGCAGCCGGCCGTGCACCGGGTCGATGATGTAGTCCAGCCGGCCGTCGCTGAACAGCGTCGGTTCGGCACCGGGCTTGAGCCGCCCGAAGTCGGTCTTCAGCGAGACCTTGGTGCCGGCGCGGCCCAGCGGGTCCTTGACGTTCTGCTCGATCGTCACGCCGGGAATCATCGACAGCACCCGCAGTGCGGCACCGCGCAGCTTCGGCGGCGACGGCGCCTCGAACAGCAACCGTCCGGCCGCGGAGTAGGCGGTGAAGTTCGCCGCCTCAGGGTTCCTCGCGTCCGCGCCTTGGGAGAGGATCGCGCGCAGCTTCACCGGGTCGGTCGGGAGCGCGGCGATCTGCTGTGCAGTCAGCGGCTTCGTACCGGACAGGTAGTAGCCGGGCGGCACGTCCTGGAAGGACATCTTGTTCACCACGGGCTTGGTCGGCGCCATGGTGATGGGGTCGACCAGCTCGCTCTGCGTCCATGACGTCGGCGATCCCTGGGCGCTCCACTTGGCCTCGTCTCCTGGGGAGGCCGGCTTGTAGCCGAGCTCCACCCAGCCGAACCAGGACTCGACACCGGGCCTCATCGGCATCCAGCGCTCGTTGATGCTCTGGTGCTTGAGCGTGTACCTCGGATTCCCTACCCGGGTACCCGCGTCGATGTGCATGGTGCGTACCCGGAAGTACTTCCCAGAAACCTTCTCGTCCTTCTCCTGCTCAACCGCAGCAGCGAGCAGTGCCTCGCTGGCGCTCGCCAGTCGAGGCGGCGTGAGGGTCGCCGGCGCCACACCGACATCGCCGGAGTTAGGACCTTGCAGCAGTGGCAGGCCTAGAGCCACAACAGTCACGACGGCCGTGGTCGCGGTGACTGCACCGCCGATCCAGGCCAGCTTGACGCGGCTGCGGTGCTTCTCATCGTGAATGGCGTGCTGCAGCTGCCGACGGGCGGCCGCCGCAGTCTCAGGGCTAGGGCCTGCCTGCTCGGGGAAGGCCTTGCGGATCGACTCGAACTCGTTCATCAGGAGTCAGCTCCTGTCGGATCGGTGTGGCCTAGGTGGTCGCGGATGACGCGCCGGGCGCGGGACAGTCGCGAGCACACGGTGCCGTACGCGATGCCAAGTGCAGTGGCGACTTCTTCGTAGGTGAGCTCGCCCAGAGCGACCAGTAGCAGGACCTCACGGTCCTTCGCGGACACCTTGCCCAGCGCGATCGCCAGCTCGCGGCTGACGCCCTGTGCCGTCACCTGCGCAGTGACGCGTTCCTCGTGACCAGTGGTCGGCTCGGGGAGCGGCAGCTTGCTGGTGGCTCGCCAGGCGCGCACCTCGTTGCGGCGGTGCCGGTGGATCAGATTGGTCGCGATGCCGTACAGCCAGGCCCGGACCACGCCATTGCGGCTGTTGAACCGGTCCCGCTGCCGGAACGCGATCAGGAACGTCTCCGCCGCCAGATCGTCGGCCAGGTCGCTCCCCAGCCGCCGTGCGACATACGAGTGCACCTGTCCGAAGTACCGGTCGAAGATGTGCGTGAACCGGTCCGGCTCCCGCACCGACGCCTCCAGCACGAGACTGTCCTCGTCCGCCGAGCTCTGGGCAGCATGCACCCGGCCCGCCGTATTTATCCGGCTTGGCAGTGCGATGCCCGCCAAGGCCACGTCGGGCGTCATCGAACTCCTCACCTCTGCTGGGTCGCCGCCGAACGGCTCGCCCTGTTCTTGCCCGATGTCCCCAGAACCCTTCTCGTGACCCCCGTCACACTGCTCTGCCTAGCTGCCCAGAGCTGGGCCGCCGGCGGGTAGACGCGCGAGAAGCCCAGCCGGTGGACACCCTGGGGTGCAGACTTGTCGCAGAGCGCTGTGGACCAGGGGGCGGGATTCGATGGCCGACGAGAAGACAGTGATCCAGTCCGTCGATCTCCGGCGCCTGGCCGGCTCGGCGCTGGTGGGCACCTTGACGCTGGAAGCGATCCTGCTGTTCTCTGCAGGCGCTACCGAGGCGTTCACTGCACGGCAGCTGCCCAGCCACGTGCTGGCGGTGATCGTGGGCACGCTGGGCGGATGGATCTTCGAGCTGTTCCGGGCGCTGCTGTCGGCGACGTCGAACTCACTGATGGAGTTGAGCCGGCTCAACGGGAGTCTGAGTGCGCTGACCGAGCGCATCGACTACCAGGAGACGGCACTGGGCATGCTGACCAGCTGTCCGCGCCACAACGACGCACTGTCGAAGCTGATCCGCTCCTCGATGAGTGACAACTTCAGAAACATCCCGTACGTCGGCCCTGCCGCCTATCTGGGCTACTTGCGGAGCGCGGTCGAGCACTCCGACGGCTATGAAGGCATCCAGCGCAACACGCTGCGGTGGTACCAGGAGAGCGGAGCGACGGCCTACCTGATCGAGCTGAAGAGCAAGCGGATGAAGTTCAAGACCCGGCTGTTCGTCATCGACGACAATGAGGCCGAGCAGATGGAACGCGACCTCGCCGACCAGGATCTACTGAGGTTCTACTGGGAGCACACCGGCGACGTCGCCAGCTACTGGATCACCGTCTCGGACTTCCGGCGCAACTATCCCGCACTGACCGTTCCGGAGGACTTCGCCCTCTACGACCACACCCTGCTGATCTCGTACGACGAGGGCAAGCAGATCCTCTCGTTCGACGTACTCGATCCAGGGCAGTCTCCGCACGCACAGATCTTCCGCACGCTGCACGAGCTGACACGCCATCGCGCAGCGGCCTTCCGCACCGTCCCGCACGCCGCCTCATCGACCCCTGAGCTGCCGCACTGACAGTTGGGCGTCAGTGCGTGTCGAGCAGGCCGCGCGCAGCGGCCTCGTCCTTCGGCCAGACGTAGACGGTCCAGCCGTCCTTGGTCCGGGCGGTGGTGGCCTTGATGCCGAAGTCCTTGAGCTTGGAGACAGTGACCCGGGCCGCGTTGTGGCTGTGCTCGGTCCGTACGTCGATCAGCAGGCCGAAGGCGTCCCGCGCGGCGGGGCGGTCGTCCACGCGGCGCACCAGCGAGCCGCGCTTGGCCTTGGAGAACGCCCAGCGGCAGAGCAGCACCATCAGCCCGGCGAACGCGATGGCGACGACGGGGAACAGGAAATACTGCTCGGCGAACACATACCCCATTCTCTACTGAAACAAAATCTCGTGGGGCCTTGGCAACCATCCGTGTCTCCGGGGAGTCTTTACGAACACAACGCCCACTCTGCGGCCGATACTCGGGGGCCGCCGGACGAGCGGAGGGCACGGACATGCACGCACCGACCCATGACAACGTTTCGCGACTCGACGGCAACGTCTTACACCTGACCGGCATCCTGGACGTCCGCTCCGTGGGCGACGTCCGGCAGACACTCAACCAGCTGATCGACACCTCTCAGGGCGACGTCCTCGTCGACCTTGAAGCCGTGGATGCGATCGACGCGACCGGTCTGGGTCTCCTGGTGGCGACCCATCGCCGGACCCAGCTCCTGGGCCGTCAACTCGTCCTGTGGCATCCACTTCCAGGGGTGGTGCGGATCCTGGCGGTCACCCGCCTGCACCGCATCCTCCACGTCGAACGCACCCCGCTACCGATGACCGCCTGAGTGTGACGCAGCCCCCTGGTGACACGAGTCACGAGGGGGCGACTCACAAGGTCACACAGTCCTACTCTCGAGTACATGGCGACTGGTGAGCGGGACCGGCCGTGGGTCATGCGGACCTACGCGGGGCATTCCTCCGCGGCGGAGTCGAACGCATTGTTCCGGCGGAATCTGGCCAAAGGGCAGACCGGGCTGTCGGTTGCCTTCGACCTGCCGACACAGACCGGGTACGACGCTGATCACCCGCTCGCCAAGGGCGAGGTGGGCAAGGTCGGCGTACCGGTCGCGCATCTGGGCGATGTGCGGGCGCTGTTCGACCAGATCCCGCTGGCGCAGATGAACACGTCCATGACGATCAACGCGCCGGCCATGTGGTTGCTGGCGCTCTACCAGGTCGCTGCGCAGGAGCAGGGCGCGTTGCCGTCCGAGCTGACCGGCACGACGCAGAACGACATCGTCAAGGAGTACCTGTCCCGCGGCACCTACGCCTTCCCGCCGGACGCCTCGCTGCGGCTCACTACTGACCTGATCGCCTACACGGTCGCGAATGTCCCCAAGTGGAACCCGATCAACATCTGTAGCTACCACCTGCAGGAGGCCGGGGCCACTCCGGTGCAGGAGCTCGCCTTCGCGCTCAGTACGGCGATCGCCGTACTGGACCGGGTTCGAGACGGCGGTCAGGTGGATCCGGAGCGCTTCGGTGACGTGGTGCAGCGCATCTCCTTCTTCGTGAACTCCGGTGTGCGGTTCATCGAGGAGATGTGCAAGATGCGCGCGTTCGTGCGGCTCTGGGACGAGCTGACGCTGGAGCGGTACGGCGTCACTGACCCGAAGGCCAGGCGGTTGCGCTACGGCGTCCAGGTGAACTCATTGGGCCTCACTGAGGCGCAGCCCGAGAACAACGTGCAGCGGATCGTGCTGGAGATGCTCGGAGTGACGCTCTCCAAGAGCGCCCGGGCCCGTGCAGTGCAGCTCCCGGCGTGGAACGAGGCGCTCGGTCTCCCGCGACCATGGGACCAGCAGTGGTCGCTCCGCATGCAGCAGGTGCTTGCCTACGAGTCCGACCTGCTCGAGTACGACGACATCTTCGACGGCTCGCATGTCGTCGCAGCGAAGGTGGACGAGCTGGTCGCCGGGGCGCGTGACGAGATCGACCGCGTGCAGGCGATGGGCGGTGCGGTTGCGGCGGTGGAGAGTGGCTATCTGAAGAGCGCTCTGGTCGGATCGCATGCCGAGCGCTGGCAGCGGATCGAGTCCGGTGAGCAGGTCGTGGTCGGCGTCAACAAGTTCCAGAACACCGAGCCGTCGCCACTGACCGCTGACCTGGACGCTGCGATCCAGACGGTCGATCCGGCTGCCGAAAAGGCCGCTCTGAACTCACTGCGTGAGTGGCGGGCCCAGCGCGACCAGAAGGCGGCGGAGACGGCGCTGGCCAAGCTGCGCGAGACAGCGAAGGGCACTGCGAACCTGATGCCCGCAACGCTGGAGTGCGTCCGGGCCGGCGTGACCACAGGCGAGTGGTCCGGCGTACTGAGGGAGATGTTCGGCGAGTACCGCGCTCCGACTGGAGTGTCCGGCTCGGTGGGTGTGTCTGCTGGCGGCGAGGCGATCGCTGCGGTCCGGGAGAAGGTCACTGAGACGTCCGACGAGCTGGGTGGCCGGCTGCGGTTCCTGGTCGGTAAGCCTGGGCTGGACGGCCACTCCAACGGGGCTGAGCAGGTGGCGGTCCGGGCCCGCGATGTCGGCTTCGAGGTGATCTACCAGGGCATCCGCCTGACACCTGAGCAGATTGTCGCGGCCGCAGTGGCCGAGGACGTGCACTGTGTCGGTCTGTCGATCCTGTCCGGCTCCCACATGGAGCTGGTCCCGGCCGTCGTGGCCGGCCTGCGAGAGGCCGGCCTCGAGGACGTGCCCGTGATTGTCGGCGGCATCGTCCCGGACGCCGACGCCAAGGCGCTGCTGGCGTCCGGCGTGGCTGCCGTCTACACCCCGAAGGACTACGACCTGACCGGAATGATGTCCGACATGGTCGACGTCATCCGGGCCGCGAACAAGCTGTAGCCGACGCGCGAAGGATTCTGTCGGCAATCGTTGTCCAGTGGTAGGTTTCCGACTTCCGCACGTCGACATCGCCCCTCTGTCGGAGGTTCTGCCATGCCTCGATCCGCGCCCACCGTCCTGACCACGATCTTCGCCGCCATCGCAGTCCTCGGAACCAGCCCCGCATCCGCCGACGTCCAGGCCGCGGGCTGCGACGCAGCCGCCGCGGGATACACGACGGCACTGCAGCTCAACCTCCCCACATCGGCGAACTGGCTCAACACCACACCGCCGTACAGCCTGAACAACACCGCAGCGATCGGCTCCAACTTCGATCGGGTCGGCTACTGCCTCGAACTGAACGGACCGAAGGGCGTGCAGTGGGTGTGGACGGCGATGGCGCCGTTTACCAGTGACGCCAGGCGACTGGGTCTGCAGACCGCCACCGGCCAGATCTTCCGGCAGCAGGTCGGTGACCTCGAGGTCGCATCGAACGTCGCCGGGGTCACGACCGGGACAGGTCAGACCGGGTACGTCGAGATGTGGCCGAACCAGTACAGCGGTTCCGCCAGCGGTCAGGTCCCCAACGCCTCGGCGAGCGCGTACGACGCAGACGACAGCCCGACCACGGTTCTCGGCCACGGCTCTTTCCAGATCCATCAGATCGGCGCCACCAAACCCTCCACTGTGCCGGCCAAGCCGGTGCTGTCGATCAACAGGTTCACCGAATCGGCCAGTGACGTCCTGGCGCTCGGCATCGGCACCAATACCACCGGAGCGCCCGACTGGACGCTGACCGACAATGCGGCGACGTACACGCAGCGCAAGCTCACTGTGTACGCCCGCCCGTCGCTGGTGAAGCTGACCGAGATGCCCCAGGACCTGAAGCTGATTCCGCGCGACAGCGAGAACGGCGCGAACCCTGTGGTGGCCGGCGAGGTCACCGCTGCGGGGGTTGATCAGGTCGAGCTGCGCGTCACCGGTCACGGCGAGACGCAGACCTTCACAGCCCCGGCCTCCGCGCCGTTCCGGTTCACCCCACGCATCCTGGCGGGCCTGTGGGACTACACCTTCGAACTGAAGGCTGTCGGTCCAGCCATCGACCGCGTTGTGGCCAAGCGCACGGGCATCGTCTCGGGTGATGTGTACGTCGTCCAAGGACAGTCGAACGCTGAAGCGGCCAAACGCACAGGTGCCGCCAACGTCGAGGAATCGCCTTACCTGCGGAGCTTCGGCAGCTCGAATGCCGAATCGGCCATCTCCGGCGCCGACCGGGTCTGGCACTACGCGACTGGTGACGTGACGCAGCAGTCCGGCTCGGCCGGCCAGTGGGCGATCCGGATGGGCCGCCGGATCGTGGACACCTACGGGGTTCCGGTAGCGCTGTTCAACGGCTCCCACGGCGGGAAGCCGGTCAGCTTCTTCCAGCGCAACGACACCACGCCGAACGACCTCACCACGAACTATGGACGGCTGCGCAGTCGCCTGCAGGCATCAGGTGTGCTCAGCAAGGTCAAGGGCGTGCTCTGGTATCAGGGTGAGGCGGAGAGCGACAACGCATCGGTTCACATCAGCGGCTTCACCTCGCTGCTGGCCGACTGGCGGACAGAGATGAGTGCTGCCAAGTACTTCGTCTACCAGGTCCGTACGTCGCCCTGTAACAACACCACGACCGTCAACCTCCGCGAGGCGCAGCGCAAGCTTGGCGACACCCACAACGTCACTCTGCTGTCGACGACAGGGCTGTCTGGCCACGACGGCTGTCACTACGCCTACGCCGACGGCTATCGCGAGATGGGCGACCACGCGTTCGCCGTACTGGCCAGAGACCTGTACGGCGGCCCGTCGGCCGGTGTGGCTCCGCCGAACCCAGCCAGCGTGACCAAGAGCGGTACGACGCTCACGGTGAAACTGCGGTCGACCGATCCGCTGACAGTGGACTCCGGAGTGGGAGCCGACTTCCGGCTGGTCGGTTCCACTGTCACGGTCACCTCGGTCGTCTACCAAGCCGACGGCTCACTCCGCCTCACCTTGTCCGGTACGCCGACCGGTGCGACCGCACTGGTGTATCAGGGGCACCTGAAAGCGGGCCCCTGGATCACCAACGCCACCGGAGCAGGCCTGCTGGCCTTCAGCCTGCCCATCTAGGCGCCCCCTGTTCTCCTTGATCGGGTCCTCGACATCGATAGGTTGGGGAATTGTGGAATCTTTCGGATTCGGTCGCGGGACGGTCCAGGTCGACGACGACGGCGCGGTCGCGCAGGTACTGCACCCTGACGGCCGGGAGGTGCTCCAGCACGTCTGGGGCAAGGGGTTCGTCATCACAGATGGCGGCAGCCACCGTTTCGACCAGCCGGCCCTCGTGCGCTGGCGAAGCTCCGGACTGGATCTCCTGCACCAGTTGGGAGGCCTGGAGCTTCGCATCGGCCGCCGCTTCGGCGAGCACTGGACGGAGACCTACGAGCTTCGCAATCCGACCGCCGAGCCGGTGGAGGTCGGCTCACTCGCAATCAGTACGCCGTACCGCGACATGTACCGCTCTAGTCGCGAGAGCCTCACCGGTGCGGTCCATGCGCACTTCTGGACCGGTGGTGCGGACGCATGGGCCTGGGCGGTCCCGATGGATGGCAGTGGTCCCGGACTGGGGCTGGAGCTCAAGGAAGGCGCGCTCTGGGCCTACTCCGTCGAGTCCCGCGAGCCAGACAGTGGTAGCAACACCCGTGGCCACCTCTACCTGCATGTGACCGACCACGCCCGCGCGCCACACGCCATGGGCGGTCAGTCGGTCATCACGCTCGCACCCGGGGCGTCGTACCGGTGGACTTGGCAGCTCGGCTGGTACGACGACCTGTCCGCCTTCCACACGGATCGGCAGCCAAGGCTCGCGGCGGACCGTTTGGCCGCCGAGGTGGGGGAGCCGATCGAGGTGCGCGGCTATGGCCCAGTCACTGCAGACAAGCCTGGCCTGAAGTACGTAGAGGCTGACGGCGCGCGCATCGCGCTGCTGTTCCACGAGCCGCTCCGGGTGATCGCAGAGCGCCGCGTGCGCTTCATCCTCGAGCGCCAGCGTCGTCCGGAGCTTTCTGACAGCCGCCAGTTCGCCTTCGTGCCGTACGACAACGAGAGTGGGCTGACTGTCCAGGCCAACGACTGGCGAGACTGGTCCGACGGCCGGGAGCGCGTCGGTATGGCGCTCCTCCTGCAGGAGGTCCGTGACCGCGGCTGGGGTGACCAGTCGGGGCTGGCCGAGGCGCTGGCCGGGTATGAGCGGTTCGTTCGCGACTATCTGGTCGACGAGGACGGAACAGTGCACGAGGACAGCGAGCACCATGGTGAGGTCAGGCTCTACAACTTCCCCTGGTTCGCACGGTTCCTCCTCGGCCAAGGCGACCGCGACGGTGCAACCCGCATCCTCAATCGTTACTACGAGCTGGGCGGTGACCACTTCCTGGCCTTCGACCTCGGCCCACTGCTCACAGAGCTTGGCCTCCACGAGCACCTGGTCCGCCATGCGCGCACCTTCCTCCAGTACGGCGACGAGCTGCCGCCCCACGAGGTCAACTACGAGCAGTCGATGGTGGCGCCGCTCCTGGAGCTCCTGGTCTCGGCGTACCGGATTGCCCCGGACCAGATCGACAGTGCCGAGCTGAGCCGCAGACTGCCGTGGCTGACTGCGTTCGCCGCCGACCAGCCCGACGTACGGCTACGGCACGTGCCGATCCGGCACTGGGACGGCTACTGGTTCGGCCGGCTGCGGCTGTGGGGTGATGTCTTCCCGCATTACTGGTCCGCGCTCAGTGCGGTCGTGTACGCCGCTTGGCCGCGCGAGCTGGTCACCGAGCAGCAGGCGGCCTGGCTGGACACGGCAGCCGACGCCATCCTCCGAGCGAACCTGATCAGCTTCGCAACCGACGGTACGGCGACCTGTGCGTTCGTCTACCCGAGTTGCGTGAACGGCCAGCCGGCGCACGTCGCGGACCCGCTCGCCAACGATCAGGACTGGGCTTTGGTCTATGCCCTGCGTTATAACGATGGAATGTGTTAAAAGCACCACGGAGGGGCGAGAGAACACCGGCAGTTTACGAAAGTTACCTACCAAAGCAGGGGGTTCAAATGGTAACTTCACGACACTGAACGCCACCGCAGAGTGGCCGACCGTGGTGGGGGATGTCGCGTGGTTGCCAATGTCACCGCCGGCTTCAGCCGGCAACCGCAGGATCTGTCCGAACACGAGAAACTCGTCCGCGAGCTGCTGCCCGCAGATGTGGCCGAGGCCTACCTCGAACTGACGCATACCGGGGCCCGCGTCACGCATGGCGCTGACCCGATCGACCAGGAGCTGCTGAACCGGCAACTGGCTTATGTGCAACCCGATCTGGACGGACCGCTGATCCGGGCGGTCGATCCACTCATTGCAGTGACCGGGCTGCTCACCCAGGTGCACCACGAGCTGACCAAGCAGCACGGCCGCCTCCTGCAGGGGTACGTCGCGGCGGCCGAGATGCACCAGCTCCAGCTGCACGACCGCCGTACCGAGCATGTGCCGTCGGTGCTCGCGCAGGTCATCACTGAGCCGGATGAGCTCGCCGCACGCTGGACCACCTCCATCCAGACCGTCCAGTGCACCTATCGCTCGATCGTCACCGGCGAGGGCCCCGCACCGGTGCTACCGGCGCCGATCAACGCCCAGTGCAACACCATGCAGTACCGACAGCTCTGTACGCCGGAGTACCTGGCCGAGCCGGGTGTGCAGACCGCACTAGATGCGGGAGTCGAGGTGCGCACGGTGCGAGAGTTGCCGACCCGGATGGTGATCGTCGACGATCACTTCGCCCTGGTTGGCCTCGCTGCCGGCGGCAGTACGGGCGCACTGCTCGTCCGCTCCTCCGAGCTGGTCGCTGCACTGACGCAGTACTACGACCAGCTCTGGGAGAGCGCCACACCGGTCACTCAGACGCAGACCAAGGGCCTAGGTGGCACTGAGCGCGAAGTGCTGCGATTGCTCGTCCACGGCCTCAAGGACGAGGCGATCGCGCGACATCTGCAGATCAGCGTCCGGACGGTACGGCGCCACATCGCAGCGATCATGGAGTTCGTCGATGCGCCGACCCGGTTCGCCGCAGGCGCTGCCGCACACCGCCTCGGCTTGCTGGGGTGAACCAGAGCTGAACATTTGCTCCGATGAACTGGCCGGTACCGGAAGTTGTCCACTAATGCTCTGTCGAGCCGGTGCCTGAGAACCGCACTCTGAGGGCGTCCCGCCCCTCAAGTTCTCGAGGTACCCCATGTCCGCTTTCCCGAGATCTCGCCTGTTCGCCGGGTTCCCCAGCCGCCACTCGGCGCGCTGGGTGGCCGTCACCGCAGGCTTGGCGCTGATCGCGACCTCCCTGCCCCAGGACGCCGTCGCCGTGCCACCCCCGATCACCCAGACCACCGCCACCGACGACCTCCCGCTCGAGCGGCCTGACGACGCTTCCGCCGCGGTCACCGCGCGGATCACCGGCAAGCCGGTCCTGATCAGCGGCCGCACCACCGAGACCACCGAGTTCCGCGCGCTGCCCGACGGCCGGATCGAGGCCACCGTCGCCGGCGGTCCGGTCCGGATGCGCACCAGCAACAACGGTTACGGCGACGGCGACTGGATCGACGTCGACGCCACCCTGGTCCGGCAGGCCGACGGAACGGTCGCCCCGATCGCGCACCCGTACGGCCTGAGGCTGGCCGGCGCGGCCGGTCCCGGCGACCACCAGCTCGTCTCGATAGGGGCCGAGGGCAAGCGTTCTGCTCTCGGCTGGTCCGGCCAGCTGCCCGCCCCGGAGCTGGATGGCACCATCGCGACCTACCGCGACGTGAAGCCGGGAGTCGACCTCGTCGTCGAGGCAACTCGCACCGGCTACGCCCAGCGGTTGCTGGTGAAGAACCGGTCCGCCGCGGCCCAGCTGGCGCAGATCCGGATGCCGTGGGCGATGACCGGTCTGACCGCCAAGGCTGACGGCAAGGGCGGTCTCGCGGTCCGTTCCGGCAGCACGCAGTACGACGTACCGGCTCCGATGATGTGGGACGCGACGGTGGACCAGGCCTCGGGGGAACACCTGCGGCGAGCGCCGGTCGGTCTCGGACTGGCCAAGAACGCGCTGCTGCTCACACCCGACGCAGCGTTCCTCAAGGACCCCAAGACCGTCTACCCGGTGACCATCGACCCAGCGCAGTCGGCAGGAGCGAGCTTCGACGCGTTCGTCGAGTCCTCCTACACCAATGACCAGTCCGGTGCGACGGAGCTCAAGCTCGGCACCCACGACGGCGGTACGACGAAGGCGCGCTCCTACCTGCGGTTCGACAACCAGGAGTGGTTGTGGGACAAGCAGGTCCAGTCCGCCACGCTCAACCTGTGGGAGCACCACTCCTACTCCTGCACCGCCAAGGAATGGCAGGCCTTCCGCACGCCGGACGTCACCAGTGCGATCCGCTGGACGAACCAGCCGGCCTGGAACGACCGCGTCGGAACATCGAGCCAGACCAAGGGCTTCGGGACCGACTGTGGCGATGGCTGGGTCACGGTTCCGGTGACGGCAGCGTTCCAGTACACGGCAACCAACAAGCTCGCCAAGACGAGCATCGGGATCCGGGCGACGAGCGAGACCGACAGCTACGGCTGGAAGCGGTTCGCGTCGCGTGAGGCGGCAGCCAATCCGCCGTCGGTGACGATCACCTACCAGACCAAGACCTCGGTCGACGCAGTCGCCACCGCGCCCGACACCACCTGTGCCACCGGTGCGACCCGGCCGTACATCTCCAGCCTGACACCGCAGTTGCGAGCACAGGTCAGTGATGGTCTGGCTGCCAACGTCTACGCGAACTTCGAGTACAAGCAGGTCGGCGCGACTGCCACCACCACAGTGACCGAGGGGCCGGGCGCATCCGGTTCGTGGCTCGGCACCTACATCCCCGAAGGCACCTTCGCGGAAGGCGGTAGCTACGCCTGGCGCGTGAGTGGCTCCGACGGTACGTCGCCTGGTGCGTGGTCCAACTGGTGTGAGTTCACTGTGGACACCATGTCTCCGGCCGCGGCACCGACTGTCGCGTCGACGACCTATCCGGTCTCGGAGTGGTCCGGAGCAGCCGGTACCGCAGGCACCTTCTCCTTCGGCGCTTCCGGCGTGAGCGACGTAGCGGCCTACGAGTACGGCGTTGACACCAACCCACCGGACCAGGTCGTGAACGCGGCGAGTCTCGGTGCCAGTACGTCGATCTCGATCACCCCGACCACCGACGGACCGCACACGCTGTGGGTCCGCACGCGGGACCGGGCCGGCAACAGGTCGCCGCTGACGTCGTACCAGTTCGCTGTCGGCGGGGGAGCGGTGCTGAGCCCCAAGCCGGGTGACGTGAGTGCTGCCAAGACTGCGATCACCGGTGTCGGCCGGAGTACGGCGACCGGTGTCACCTACCAGTGGCGACGCGGCGACACGGACACCTGGACCACAGTCCCTGCCGGTCACGTCACGCTGGCCGCCGGTGGTGGCGCAGTGGCCTGGCCGCTGGCAACGTCAGGCGGTGGCCAGTTCCCCAAGCTGAACTGGGATCTGGAAGCCACCCTCGCCTCCGTCGACGCACTGTCGATCCCGCGCGACGGACCCCTGCAGCTCCGCGGCGCGTTCACTGGCGGTACGGCGGCCAACTCGGGCGGCGTGAAGCTCACCTTCGACCGCAATCTCGCCACTGCGGCGTCGAAGCCGGTCGGACCGGGTGAGGTCAACCTCCTCACCGGCAATGTCACGCTGTCCGACACCGATGTGACCGTCGAGGCCTACGGGAGCGACCTGACCGTCAGCCGCACGTACAACAGCCGGCAGGCGGCCAAGACCGACCCGTCCGGCATGTTCGGACCGGGCTGGATCTCGGGTGCGATCGTCGACGAGGCAGAGACGCCGTACACCTCGCTCGAGGTCTTCGGCTCGCTTCGCCAGGTCGGTACGCCCGACGGCGACACCGTCGGTTTCACTGCCCGCGACGGCGTCAACTTCGACCCCGAGGTCGGCCAGGAGACGCTGAAGCTCGTCTACGCCAGTGCCACCGACACCTACAAGCTCACCGACGACCGTGGCACCGCTGTGATGTTCGGCCGGGTGACGGGTTCGGCAGTGGGCAAGTACTTCCCGACGACGACCACGCTGCCGGGCAGCAACCAGACCACGTCGTATGCGTGGGAGAAGGTGACCGTCAACGGGGCTGAGGTGGTCAGGCCGACCAGAGTGGTCGCGCCGGTTCCGGATGGCGTCAACTGCACGACATTGTCGCGCGGGTGTCGCGCACTGAGCTTCAGCTACGCCACTGCCACCACGGCGACCGGTAGCACGCTCGGCGACTACATCGGCCGGGTGAAGCAGGTCTCCTTCACTGCTTGGGATCCTGACCTCGCCACGCCGGCGCTGCGAACTGTTCCGATGCGTCAGTACAGCTATGACTCGACCGGACGGCTTCGGGCGACTTGGGACCCGCGGATCGGCACGAGTGCTCAAGAGACCTACAGCTACCAGGCCGACGGCGTACTGGCGTCGGTGAAGCCAGCCGGGCAGGAGCCTTGGCAGCTCGCCTACGTCACCACCGCCAATGACCCCGGTGCGGGACGCCTGCAGAAGGTAACCCGGGCGGCGGCCACCGAAACCGTGGTCTACAAGGTGCCGCTGACTGCGCCGTACGACCTGTCGCCGACGCAGACCAAGCGCTGGGGACAGCCGGAGGCACCGACCGACGCAACCGCTGTCTTCCCGGCAGACCAGCAGCCCAACGGTTCCGACTACCAGCGGGCCACCGTGAGCTACCTGGATGCCAACGGACGCGCGGTGAACGAGGCCGAGCCGGGTGGCGCGATCTCTGCCAGCTGGTACGACGGCTTCGGTAACGAGGCCCGCAAGCTCACTGCGGCGAACCGGGCCCGGGCGCTCAACCAGTCGCCGAGTGACAACGAGACGGCCGAGCAGTCGCTCGCCCAGAACTACTCGACCATCAACACGTACTCGCTCGACGGAGTACGGCTGGAGACGGCGCTCGCGCCGGAGTCCGACGTACGGCTGGACGATGGCACGCTCACCAAGGGCCGTGCGCTGACGCGCAGCTCCTACGACCAGGGCGCACCGACCAGCGGTGGTCCCTACAACCTGGTCACCACCGAAGACGCCCAGGTCCGAGTCTGGGGCACCGGCGGTACGACGGTCGAGGCCGACAAGCGGTCGACGACCACCGCCTACAACTGGTCCTTGCGCCAGCCGACCGTGGTCACCGTCGACCCCGGTGGCCTCGGGCAGGCGACACGCACCACGCTGGACCCGGTGACAGGCCTGCAGACCGCCACCACGCAGCCGTCCGGCGGGACGAGCACCAACACCCCGGCGACCCGCAAGACGATCAACTACCGCGCCACCTCCGGTTCCGGGTACGCCGAATGTGACCTGCGACCCGAGTGGGCGAACCTGCCGTGCCGGGTGCAGCCGGGCGGACAGCCCGCAACGGGTGCCGAACTGGCGGCCCTTGTCACGACGTACGACATCTACAACCAGGAGCGTGTGCAGACCGAGAAGACCAGCGCTGGTGTGCTCCGGACCAACACCACCACGTACGACGCCGCGGGGCGGGTGCTGGAGACCAGTGTGGTCGCAGCAGCCGGTCTCGGCAGCACGCCGCCGGTCAAGCGCAACGTGTACGACGCTGCAACCGGTGACGTCCTCCGCACGCAGTCGGTGGTCAACGGGACGGTCGTGTCCGAGGTGGTCCGCACCTACGACACGCTCGGCCGGCCCACGTCGTACAAGGATGCCGATGGCAACTTGTCGACAACCACCTACGACCTGCTCGGCCGGAAGGCCACCAGCAGCGACGGCAAGGGCAACCGCACGTACGGCTACGACTTCCGTGGTCTGCTGACGTCCGTCACCGACAACCAGGCCGGTAACTACACCGGCGACTACAACGCCGACGGTCAACTGATCACCGAGACCTGGCCGAACGGCGTCAAGGTCGACACCACCTACGATCCCGGCGGCAAGAAGTCCGGCATCACCTACAGCAAGCCAGGGTGTGCCGCGGTGGACTGCACGCTGTTCCGGGAGGTGCTGACGAGCTCCGGTCAGGGCCAAACCGGCAAGCGGGTCTCGACGTTGTCCAGCGAGGTCTACACGCAGGACAAGGTTGGCCGCGTCACCAAGGTTGAGGAAGTGGTCGGCGAGCAGTGCGTCAGTCGTGTCTACGGCTTCAGCACGGCCACTGACCGCAATGACGTGAAGGAGTACGCACCGGCGGCGGACGGCAGGTGCCAGACCACCACGCCGGCCGGCTCCAAGTCCTGGACGTACGACGCGGCCAGCCGGGTCACCAACGCCGGCTACGTGTACGACGCTCTGGGACGTACGACGACCGTGCCTGCCGTCGACACCGGTACGCCGGCCGCGGGCAACCTCACCGCGACCTACCACGCCGATGACTTGGTCGACACGATCACCCAGGGCGGACGGACCACCGACTACACCATCGACGTGATGGGGGAGCGGATCCGGTCCTGGTTCGACAATGCGACCGGTGCGGCCGTGCAGAACGTCAACCACTACGAGGACGACGAGGACAGTCCGGTCTGGACGCAGGAAGGACCGGACCGCTGGACTCGCGTCGTACAGGGCCTCAGTGGCATGACCGCAGTGGTCGACAGCGACTCCGCGGTGGCTGAGTGGCAGGTGAGCGACCTGTCCGGCGACATCGTGGCCACCATCCACGCCGGCGAGGAAGGACTGTCCACCACCAGCCAGGTCTCCGAGTACGGCCTGCCTGGCGACTCCGAGACAGTCGGCAAGCAGCGGTACGGCTGGCTCGGTGCGCAGCAGCGGGCTGCGGACGCCCCGGCCGGCATCGTGCTGATGGGTGTGCGCCTCTACAACCCGGTCACCGGCCGCTTCCTGCAGGTGGACCCGGTGTACGGCGGCAGCTGCAACGACTACGAGTACACCTGTGCCGACCCGGTCAACGGCACCGACCTGGACGGCAAGCGGGGCAAATGGTGTTGGACGCCCTACTGCCACTACAAGACGACGAAGAAGATCCTCAAGGGCTGGGGGAAGTACTTCAACCGCTTCAAGTACGTCCGCAAGGTGACCCGCAACCGCTACGTCCGCGCCTGCTTCGGCGGAGCGTTCGGCGTCCTGACCGTCGACACCATCAAGAACGGCTGGAAGGGGCTGAAGAAGAAGGGCTGGCGCTGGGGTGTCGGTGGCTGTGTCGGTGGCGTGATCGCCTACCACGGCCGCAAGAAGAAGTGGTGGTGATCTAACAGAACAGGGTGGGCCGCTGCAACGGCCCACCCTGTTTCACTGCAGGCTCGGCAAGAGCTTTTGCAGCGAGTCCATCAGATGCGTGTGCACACTGGTGCCGTAAGAGATGCGGTGGGCGCCGGCTGCGATCAGCTCAGCAGGGGTCGGCCCGCCGGGTGATGCGTGCGCGTTGATCGGACCGCCGATCTCAGCGACCAGCTCAGGCAGTACCTCGATCGGTGCGAAGATCGGATAGATGCAGTCCGCACCGGCCCGCCGATAGACGCGCCCGCGAGCAACAGCATCGGCAGGTGTGCCGTTGAAGAGGAAGGTGTCGACGCGGGCGTTGATCACCAGGTCAGCACCCGCAGTCGCGCGCACCTCAGCCAGGTAGTCAGCAAACTCCGCAGGGTCCACCAGCTTGCTGTCCAGTGAGTCTTCGAGGTTGCAACCGACCGCACCGGTCTCCAGCAGTCGCTCTGCGAACTCCTTGGCCGGCAGACCGTACCCGGCCTCCATGTCCGCAGTCACCGGTACGTCGACCGCTCGGGCGATCCGCGCGACCGCTGTCAGCATCTCCGCAGCCGGAGTCAGCTGACCGTCGTCGTACCCGAGGACGCGAGCCATCGCGCCGCTGCTGGTCGCGATGGCCGGTGCGCCGCCGGCAGCGATGATGCGGGCGCTGACCGGGTCCCAGGCGTTCGGCAGGATCAGCGGGGGCCCGGCGTGGTGCCGGGCCCGGAAGGCTTCAGCAGTCATGGCTTGTAGTGTCCCGGCGCCATCTTGCCGGTGATGCCGACCCGGTTCCACGCGTTGATCATGATGATCAAGGCGATCAACTGGGACAGCTCCTTCTCGTCGAAGTGCTGCGCTGCCAGCTCGTAGACCGCGTCGGGAACATGATCCGTGTTGATCAAGGTGATCGCTTCGGTCAACTCCAGTGCAGCCTGCTCCTGTTCGGTGAACAGATTGCGGGACTCACGCCAGACCGGCAGCAGGTTCAGCTTCTGCTGCGGGCCCTCGCCGTGCAGGTAGTCGAGGCTGTGCATGTCGGTGCAGTAGGCGCAGCCGTTCAGCTGCGAGGCGTGGACCCGGATCAGGTTCGCGAAGTTGTCGTCGAAGCCGACGCCGGCGGTCTCGTCCAGCGCGATCAGGGCCTGGTAGAACTCGGGGGCCACGGAGGCCAGCTTCACTCGTCGGGTGGTCGTTGTGCTCATGTCTTCAATCTAGGCGGGGATCGGCCCAGGTGTATGGTCCACTTCCATGGAAGATCCAGGGGCCAATTCGGCAGCGATCTCGGGTGCTGACCTGCATCTCGACCTTGCGGCCTCACGCGGCCGCAACGACCTCGTGCTGGCGCTGCACGCCTCGATCCGGAGCGGCCGGCTGCCCGCGGGCACCCGCTTGCCGTCGTCCCGCTCACTCGCCAAGGACCTCGGTATCGCCCGCAACACGGTCGCTGACGCCTACGGTCAGCTGGTCGCTGAGGGCTGGCTGACGGCCCGCCAGGGCTCGGGCACAGTCGTCGCCAGCCGCGCCAACACCTCGCCGCCGCCGGGCACGACCATCGCACCGGTCCGCACCTTCCGCTACGACCTGACCCCCGGCTCACCCGATGTCTCCACGTTCCCGCGCGGTGAGTGGCTGGCCGCCGCCCGGAAGGCTTGGCCGGCCGCACCGAACGAGGCGTTCGGCCTCGGCGACCCCCGCGGCCGGATCGAGCTCCGCCGCACCCTCGCCGACTACCTGGCCCGCGCCCGCGGAGTCCGCGCCGACCCCGAACGCATCCTGATCTGCTCCGGCTACGTCCAGGCCCTCAGCCTGCTCTGCGAAGCAATCCGCAACCTCGGTGGGACGACGGTCTCGACGGAGGAGTTCGGCTACCACCTCCACCGCGACGTCATCCGCGCCCGCGGTCTGGAACCAGTCCCGCTCCCACTCGACGAGTACGGCGCTGACGTGTCGCATCTGACCGGCCAAGCCGCACTGCTCACTCCGGCACACCAGATGCCGACAGGTGTCCCTCTCTCCCCAGAGCGCCGTACGGCGGCTGTGGAGTGGGCGGCGAAGTCGGGCGGGGTACTGATCGAGGACGACTACGACGGGGAGTTCCGCTACGACCGCCAGTCCGTTGGAGCGCTCCAGGCGCTGGACCCGGAGCGAGTCGTTTACACCGGCACCGCCAGCAAGAGCCTCGCCCCGGGTGTCCGCCTCGCGTGGATGGTCCTCCCGCAGCACCTGCTCGAGCCGATGATCGAGGTCAAGCGAGTCGCCGACTACCAGACCGCCACTCTCGAACAGCTGGTCCTGGCCGAGTTCATCGCTTCCGGCCACTACGACCGCCACGTACGGCGCTCACGCCTGCACTACCGCCGTCGCCGCGACCGCCTGGTCGAACTGCTCGCCGAACGCGCACCGAACGTCCAGGTGGCCGGTATCGCCGCCGGCATGCACGTCCTACTCGACGTACCGGGTGATGCCGAGGACATCGTCGAACGCGCCGCCCGTCAGGGCTTGGGCCTGGCCAGCATGAGCACCTACCACTTCGCCCCGACCCCAGCCACCCGCCAAGCCGTCATCGTCGGCTACGGCACCCCACCCGACCACGCCTACCCAGGAGCGCTCGATCTGCTCTGCCAAGTCCTAGACGTCTGAGAGCGCGGAGGCCAAGACCCGGATGTCGTCCGGACCGACCCGGCAGCAGCCGCCGATGTAGGCAGCCCCGGCAGCGGCCCAGGCCGGGGCGAGGTTGGTGAGAGTTGCCGATGAGCCGGTCCAACTGCGGGTGCCGGCATCCCAGGTCTCACCGCTGTTCGGGTAGACGACAGCTGGTTTGGTTGCGAGCGCGATGGCCGGAGCCACCTCCTCTGGTGCACAACAGTTGAGGCCCACGGCAACCACCTGGTCGATCGTGGCGAGCGCAAAGGCAGCGGACAGTGGCTGACCAGCACGGGTCTGACCGTCAGCGGCGCTGTACGAGAGCCAGGCCGGGAAGTCGAGCTCCTGCAGCAGTTGGACCAGCACCTCGGCCTCGTCGACATCGGGAATTGTCTCGATGGCGAGCAGGTCGGGTCCGGCGCCGATCAGCAACTCCAGCCGCGGTCCGTGGAAATCGCGCAGTGCGGCGGCGCTGACGCCGTACCGGCCGCGGTACTCGGAGCCGTCGGCAAGGATCGCGCCGTACGGTCCGACCGACGCAGCGACCAGCCGGTCGCCGCCGAACTCGTCCCGGACCTCCCGGGCGATGCGCACGCTGGACGTGATCAGCCGCTCGGCCTCCGCGACCCCTACGCCGGCCTGTGCGAAGCCGGCGACGCTCGCCTGGTAGCTGGCGGTCGTCGCAACCATCGCACCGGCCTTGAAGTACGCCCGGTGGACGGCGGCGATCTCCTCCGGGGCGTCCTTCAGCAACCGGGCCGACCACAAGGCATCGGACAGGTCATGGCCGCGGTCCTCGAGCGCGTTCGACAGTCCGCCGTCGAGGACGATCCCCTTCTCGGAGTGCACTGACTCAGAGGCCATTGGTCAACGCCAGAACCTCGTCGGCGCAGCCCCAGGACAAGGTGACGCCCGAGCCGCCGTGGCCGTAGCAATGGATGACCTTGTCTACCAGCTCGCAACGGATCTGTGGCCGGCTCGGCCGCAGACCAACGCGCGCCCGCAGAACTGTTGCCTTGCGCAATTGTGGGACCAGTTCGGAGGCCCGGTCGAGGATCGCCTTACTGGTCGCCGGGTCAGCAGCCAGGTTCCAGTCACCCGGCTCGCTCGTGCCGCCGACGATCACGTCCTGAGACCGCGGGATGACAAAGGTCGTGGAGTCCGGCTGGTCCGCGATGAGCCACTCGGACAGCCCGCACTGCGCCACACTCAGCACCTGGCCGCGCACTGGCGTCACGGTCGGATCGGCCGCGGTCAACCGAGCCCCGAGACCAGTGCAGTTCACGACTAGGTCCGCCGTACTGGGCAGGCCGGACAGGGCTGCGCGGGTCAGCGTGCCGCCGGCGTTCTCGAGTCGTTTCACCAACGCCGGCAGGTACTTCGGCATCTCCACTACCGGCGCCGTGAACGCCCATCCGTCCGCGAATCCCACTGGCGGCGATGCAACCCGGGTCAGATCAGGCAGTGCGTCGGCCCAAGCCGGATTCGGTGTCTGTTCCACCAGCAACGAGCGCCCGTGCCGCAACTGCACCGACGGCTCACTCTCGGCCAGCTTGGTGAACTCGTCGTACGACGTCCTGGCCCACTGAGCCACGCGGTCCGCCGGCTCAGCCAGGTACGGACCCCAGATGGCTCCTGCCACCGAAGACGTCGTCTCCAGTGGCAGGTCCCGGGCAAGCACTGCTACTTCATAGCCACTCTCGGCCAGCCTGACGGCACACGTCAGCCCGATGACACCGGCACCCACCACAATCACGCGCATACGCACAGTGTTGCTTAGTGCAGGTCAACGGCCAACGAGTAGAACCGCGTGATCTGCAGCTTGCCGTTGTTGTCGTCCGACAGCAGGTACAGCTGCCGCCGCCCACCCGGCAGGTAGCCGCCCAGCGCCAGCGCCTCGACGTTGTCCAGCAACGGGTTCGGCTGCGGCTGCAGAGCCGTCGCACCGGACGGTGGGCAGTTCACCAGGTCGAACAGGAGCTTCTTCTTCACGTACACCTGCTCCGGTGCGTCAGCCAGCGACGCCCGCTTGCTGACATCGCTTGCGTGCCGCAACGACACAGTGAAGACGCGGATCGTGTTCCCGACCCCCGCAACGAAGGTCCGCTCCATCGAGACCAGCTGGGTCGGGCTCACCCACGCCAGCTCGACCAGCGACAGACCAGGGTCGGTCTTGTACGCGTACTGCGCGGCCACGCGGTAGTCATGCCCGGAGCGGCCCGTGTAGTGCAGAATCCGGTTCCGCCCGCGGTCGTCAGTATCCCGGCCGTCCGGCGCCAGTGGCTCCTCCATGCCCGCAAACACCGACCGCCCGTCGCGACTGGCCACCAGCGACTCGAACGTCCCGTTCGACACCGCCTCACCGGCCGGCGCCACCTGGAACCGTGCTGGCACCGGCAGAGATCCGATCTGCAGCCCATCGGACAACCGGAACCGCCGAATCGACGGCTCCCGCTCCGACGTCGCCAGAATCGTCCGGTTGCCTCGCTCGACGACGAGTCCCTCACCATCGAAGTCCTGCGCGTTGAACGGCGTCCCGTCCGGACGCTTGAGGATCGTCATCCCGTCAACACTCACGGTCGGCTTGCCGCTGACCTTCAACGTGAACACCCGTGCCGGCGACGTCAGCACGTTGTCGACCAACGCGACCGCACTATGCGGCCCAGTCACGTTCAGTGCGGACAACCCAGAGACCAGTTGCCCGTCGTACGACGTCTTGTTCAGCGCATCGCTGAACCCGAGGAACCGGGCGTCAGGCGAGCATGGTCCACCCGGTGCAGCGCCGGGCATGGCCGATGCGGTCAGTGTGGTGGTGAGTGCAGTGAGAACAACAGCAGCGGCGAGCGGCTTCTGCCAACGCATTCAAGGCTCCTCGGTCAACGACAGATGAACATCAGCGCACCAGACAGGGCCGCTTCGGATCGAAGGCCCAGTCCTTGATCACATACTGCATGGCGACCGCATCGTCGCGCGCACCGAGTCCATGCTTGAGATACAACTCGTGGGCCGCTTGCAGGGCGTCGCGGTCCAGATTGACCCCGAGCCCAGGGGTAGCCGGTACGGCGATCTGTCCGTCGACGATCTGTAGCGGGTTGGTGGTGAGGGCCTGGCCGTCCTGCCAGATCCAATGCGTGTCGAGCGCGGTGATGTCACCCGGAGCCGCGGCTCCGACGTGGGTGAACATGGCCAGCGAGATGTCGAAGTGGTTGTTGGAGTGTGAACCCCAGGTCAGCCCGAAGTCGTTGCAGAGCTGGGCGACCCGGACCGAGCCCGCCATCGTCCAGAAGTGCGGATCCGCGAGCGGGATGTCGACCGCATCGGTACGCACCGCGTGCGCCAGCTGACGCCAGTCGGTCGCGATCATGTTGGTGGCCGTGCGAAGCCCCGTCGTACGGCGGAATTCGGCCATCGTCTCGCGGCCGGAGAATCCGGATTCGGCGCCGCACGGATCCTCGACGTAGGCCAGGACGTCGTCCAGACCGTTGCACAAGGCAATGGCTTCGCGAACCGGCCAGGCGCCGTTCGGGTCGATCGTGATCCGCGCCTGCGGGAACCTCGCGGCCAGCGCACGAACGGCGGCGATCTCGGTCGCGCCCTCGAACACCCCGCCCTTCAGCTTGAAGTCGGCGAACCCGTAGCGCTCCTGCGCCGCCTCGGCCAGCGCCACCACGGCCTCGGGAGTCAGCGCAGCCCGCCGCCGCAGCTGCGACCAGCGATCGTCGGCCGCGTCGTTCGGATATGGCAGGTCGGTGCGCCCCGAATCGCCGACATAGAAGAGATATCCGAGCACCGGAACGTGAGTGCGCTGCTGCCCGTCGCCCAGCAACTCCGCGACCGGTACGCCGAGGTGCTGGCCGAAGAGGTCGAGAAGCGCCGACTCGAGTCCGGTCACTGCGTGAACCGTGGTCCTGAGGTCGAACGTCTGCAGCCCACGGCCGCCTGCATCGCGATCGGCAAAGGCATCCGCCACCGACCGCAGCAACTGGCGATACCGCGCGATCTCCTGCCCCACCAGCAGTTCGGCAGCCTCGGTGATCGTGGCTGCGATCTTCGCACCGCCCGGGACCTCGCCGAGTCCGGTGTTTCCGGAACTGTCGGTGGCGATCACTACATTGCGGGTGAAGAACGGGCCGTGTGCGCCGCTGAGATTGAGCAGCATGCTGTCGCACCCGGCCACCGGCACAACCTCGACGGAGGTGATGGTTGGTGTCATTTCACCCGCCCGATCAGTTCGGTCAATTGGGTGAGTTCATCAGCCGTAAGGTCCTGCAGTGGTGGGCGCACCGGCCCGGCCGATCGGCCGATCGCATTCACGCCGGCCTTGACGATCGAGACGGCGTAGCCCTTGGTGCGGTCACGGATGTCGAGGTACGGGATGACGAATTCGTTCAGCTTGCGGTAGACGGCGTCGCGGTCCTGCGCACGCACGTCGGCATAGAAGCCGAGGGCGAACTCGGGGACGAAGTTGAAGATCGCCGACGAGTAGGTGCTGACTCCGAGCTGCAGCAACGGCAGCGCGAACGTCTCTGCGGTCGGGAGCCCGCCGATGTAGGTCAGCCGATTGCCGACCCGGGCGTACGTCCGCGTCATCATCTCGATGTTGCCGACGCCGTCCTTCAGGCAGACGAAATTTTCGTTGCGGTCGGCAAGCTCCGCGACGGAGACGTCGGTCAGGATCGCGTTCGCCCGGCTGTAGACGGTGACGCCGAGGTTCGTGCTGCGGCAGACGGCCGACACATGTTCGACGAGCCCGCGCTGACCGGCCTCGGTCAGGTAGGGCGGCAGCAGCAACAATCCGTCGGCGCCCGCAGCCTCGGCGGCCTGTGCCTGAGCGATCGCGGACATGGTGCCGCCGGTGGCCGGCGCGATCACCGGCACCCGTCCGGCGACCTCGGAGACGGCTGCGCGGACGACGGTATCGATCTCGGCCGGGGTCAGCGAGAATCCTTCGCCGGTCCCACCCGCGGCGAAGAGCCCGGCGACGTCGTACTGGCTGAGCCAGGACAGGTGTTCGCGGTAGGCCTGCTCGTCGAAGCTCAGGTCGGGTCGAAAGTGTGTAACCGGGAACGAGAGCAGTCCGGTCTTCAGATGGGCAGCAAGTTCGTCGGGGGTCACGCTGGTCAGCCTAGGAAGACGGGTGGATACCTGTCTAAGACTGTTTTTGGATCTATTGATGCTCTGAGAGCATCGCTCGCACCCGATGCAACACCGGATTGGCCGAATCCCGGTGCCAGATCGCGTGCAGTTCGACCGGCTCACCGGCCAGGCCGATCTCCTGGAAGGCAACCCCCGGTACGCCGAGATCGCGCGCCGACTCGGGGACGAGCGCGACCCCGCGACCCGCCGCGACCAGCAGGACGACGGTGAGCACCTGCTGCACCCGCTGCGTGATCCGGTGTTGGGAGCCGGCCAGAAAGCGGACGGTCAGCTCATGGAAGTAGCCCGCGCGGTCGGGGTCGTAGCTGATCAGCTCTTCCGCGGCGAAGTCGGCCGCGCTGAGCGGCCGGTCGAGTGCGGCCAGGCGATGGCCGACCGGCAAGACCGCACAGAGCGGCTCCCGTGCCACGACCAGCGAGTCGAGGAGTTGAGCGTCGTACGGCGGCCGTGCCAGCGCGAGGTCGAGTTCGCCGTGCAGCAGGCCGTCGATCTGCGCCGAGGTGACCCGCTCGTGCAGGATGACGTCGACCTCAGGCAGTTCGTCGGACACCCGACGTAGGAACGGTCCGAGCGTCCGGATCGCCGATACCGCGGTGAAGCCGAGTCGCAGTGTCCCGGCCGCGCCCTGGTCGACCCGGCGCGCGAGGTCGCCCGCGGTCTCGACCAACGACAGCAACCGCCTCGCCTCGCCCAGGAACGCCCGCCCGGCCTCGGTCAGGACGACTCGGCGATTGTCCCGCTCGAACAGCTGGACCCCGACCGCGCGCTCCAGCTTCTGCACCTGCCGGCTCAGCGGTGGCTGAGTCATGTTGAGCCGCTCGGCCGCCCGGCCGAAGTGCAACTCCTCGGCGACAGCCACGAACGCGGTCAGCTGGTCCAGCGAGAACATGATTCCCGAAAGGTATCACTCGATGCATAAACAACCTTGGACAGGCATCGACGGCTCTCCCTACGCTCACGCCAACGGGGCCGAACCAGAGGAGGATCTTTGATGAGGCTCATCCAAGCCGCAGCAGTCACGGCAGCCGTCGGGCTCCTGACCGGCTGCGGCGGAGTGAAGACGACGGCGACCGGCGGCGAGGGTGACTTCCCGACCGGCAACATCCAGATGACTGTCGGCGCGGCGCCTGGTGGCAGCACCGATCTGATCACCCGCGCGATCGCCGAAGGCGTCAGCAAGGAACTGGGCGTCTCGGTGCCGGTGGTGAACAAGCCAGGCGCGAACGGTGCTCTGAACGCGAAGGAACTGCAGTCGGCCAAACCCGACGGCTACAAGATCGCGGTCCAGAACGCGTCGCTGTTCACGATCACGCCGCTCGCGGTCTCCGCGAACGAGGCCGTGAAACTCGACGACTTCGACCTCATCGGCGGGATCTCCCAGGACGACTACGTCCTGCTCGCCCCGGCCGCGTCGGCCGTGAAGTCGATCGCCGACCTGAAGAAGTCCGGCAAGAACATCAAGTACGGCACCACCGGCGTCGGGACCGGAGCGCAGCTCGCGTCCGCGCTGGCCTTCAAACAGGCCGCGATCCCGGCGACCGACGTACCGTTCGATGGTGGTGCGCCGGCGCTGACCGCCTTGCTCGGCAGCCAGATCGACGTCGCCACCATCCAGGTCGGCGACAGCATCGCGCAGATCAAGGCGAAGAAGGTTGTCCCGCTCGCCGTCTTCTCGGCCGAGCGGATCAAGTTCCTGCCCGAGGTCCCGACGGCGAAGGAACAGGGGTACGACGTGGTCGTGTCGCAGTACCGGTTCCTGACCGCGCCGAAGGGGACGCCGGACGCGGTCAAGACCAAGCTGCTGGATGCGGCCAAGAAGACCTTCGCGACCGAGGCGTACAAGAAGTTCAACGACGACCACTGCCTGACCCCGATCGAGGGCACGCCGGACGAGGTCCGCAAGATCCTCGACGAGTACGCCACCAAGTACAAGGCGCAGCTCGACCAGTACCAGATCTCGCTGGGTCAGAAGTGACCGAGCGACCCCTCGCTCAGCTTGGCGCCGCGGGCGTTGCGGGCGCGATCGGGGTGTTCGGGCTCGTCGGCTCGTTGGCCCTCGGTCTCGGCCGGCTGACCGCGCCCGGCCCGGGATTGTGGCCGTTCACGGTCAGTGTCGTGATCACCGTGCTCGCGGTGGTGCTGGCGCTGACCGGGCGGCATGGGACCGACACCGAGGGTTTCACCAGGGCGAGCGTGCAGACGGCGGTCGCCGTACTGAGTCTCGTGGTGTTCGCGGCGCTGCTGCCGCTGATCGGGTTCGAGATTCCGTCGCTGCTGCTGGTGTTCGTCTGGATGCGTTTCCTGGCAAGGAGCGCTGGGTGTCATCGGTGGCCGTCAGCGTTGGCACGGTGGTTGCGTTCTACCTGCTGTTCGTGATGGTCCTTGAGATCCCGTTGCCGCGGTTGATCTGATGGACTTCTTTAATCCGGTGATCGACGGCTTCGGAGTCGTCCTTCAGCCCACCAACCTGTTGTACTGCCTGATCGGTGTCGTGATCGGGATGCTGATCGGCGTCCTGCCCGGGCTCGGGCCCGCGGCGACGATCGCGATCCTGCTGCCGGTCACCTACGGCGTCGAACCGGTCTCGGCGATCATCCTGCTGGCCGGCATCTTCTACGGCGCCCAGTACGGCGGCACGATCACGTCCGTCCTGCTGAAGCTCCCGGGCGAGGCGTCGTCGGTGGTCACCGTCTTCGACGGCTACGCGCTGGCTAAACAGGGAAAGGCCGGTACGGCGCTCGGTATCGCCGCGATCGGTTCCTTCATCGGCGGCACGGTCTCGATCATCGGACTCACCCTGCTGGCCCCGGTGGTGGCCGATGTCGCGCTCGACTTCGGCCCGCCGGAGTACGCCGCGCTGTCGCTGTTCGGCGTGCTCCTGGTGGCGACCGTGGGCAACGGCGGCCGGACCAAGTCGGTGATCGCGGCCGGAGTCGGGTTGCTGCTGGCAACGGTCGGACGGGACACCTTCACCGGTGCGAGCCGGTTCACCTTCGACACCCTGAACCTTGCTGACGGCATCGACTTCGTGCCGATCGCGATGGGCCTGTTCGGGCTCGGCGAGATCCTGCACAACCTGGAGGAACGGCACCGCACGGTGCCGGCGCCCGCCAAGGTCACCAACGTTTGGCCGTCGCGCGCCGACCTCCGGCAGTCCAGCGGTGCGATCGGCCGTGGCTCGGTGATCGGGTTCGTCCTCGGCGTGCTGCCGGGCGGCGGCGCGACGCTCTCGTCCTTGGTCGCCTACGCGGTCGAGAAGCGCCGCGCCAAGCATCCGGAGCGCTTCGGCCAAGGAGCGATCGAAGGTGTCGCGGCGCCGGAGACGGCGAACAACGCGGCCGCGACCTCGTCGTTCATCCCGTTGCTCACCCTGGGCATCCCGGCCAACGCGACGATGGCGCTGATGTTCGGCGCCCTGCTGATCCAGGGCATCCCGCCCGGTCCGCAACTGGTGTCCGAGCACCCGGATCTGTTCTGGGGCGTGGTGAACTCGATGTACATCGGCAACATCCTGCTGCTGATTATGAGCATCCCGATGGTCGGCCTGTTCGTGAAGATCCTTCGGGTCCGCCCGGCGATCCTCGCGCCGATCACGGTCCTGATCACGCTGCTCGGCGTCTACACCGTGAACAACCAGGTCTTCGACATCTTCCTGGTGATCGTCTTCGGCGTGCTCGGCTACCTGATGAAGAAGTTCGGGTTCGAGCCCGGCCCGCTGGTGCTGGCGTTTGTGCTCGGCAGTGTGCTGGAGACCGCGATCCGGCAGTCGCTGCTGATCTTCGGCGGTAACCCGGCCGGCTTCTTCACACGACCGATCTCGGGCACGGTGCTCGCCGTACTGATCGTTGTGCTCGCGCTGCCGGCCATCCGGTTGCTGGCGCGGCGTCCGAAGACTGCGTCTTCCAAAGATGAGGAGCTGGTGTGAGCAGGATTTCCGGGATCGAGCTGACCCCGGTCGCCTTCGCGGATCCGCCGCTGCTGAACGTCTCCGGCGTGCATCAGCCGTTCGCGCTGCGGACGATCGTGCAGGTCTGGACCGACGACGGCAACCACGGACTCGGCGAGACCTACTGCGACGAGACGGTGCTGGCCCGGCTCACTGCAGTCGCGGCGGCACTGCCCGGTCTGGACACGTTCGATCTGCACGGCCTGCGGAGCCGGGTGGCCGACGTACTGCGGGCTGAGCGGGGCGCCCAGGTCGGCGGGATGCTCAACCTGCAGGATCCGATCGACGTCGTACTGTCTCCGTTCGAGGTTGCCCTGCTGGATCTGCAGGGCAAGGAGGTCGGCCGTCCGGTCACTGCCCTGCTCGGTGGGGCGGTGCGTGATTCGGTCCCGTTCAGTGCCTACCTGTTCTACAAGTGGGCTGGGCATCCCGGTGCGGCGGAGGACTCGTGGGGCGAGGCCCTCGATCCAGCGGGGATCGTCGCGCAGGCCCGGTCGATGATCGATCAGTACGGATTCACCGCGATCAAGCTCAAGGGTGGAGTGTTCCCGCCCGAACAGGAGATCGAGGCGGTGCGGGCGTTGGCCGAAGCCTTTCCCGAGCACAAGCTGCGGATCGACCCGAACTGCGCCTGGACGGTCGACACGTCGGTGGCCGTCGCCAAGGCGCTGACCGGCGTCATCGAGTATCTCGAAGATCCGACGCCGGGGATCGACGGGATGGCCGCGGTCGCGGCGCAGACCGACATTCCGCTGGCTACCAACATGTGCGTGATCGCGTTCGCGCACTTGAAGCCGTCGGTGCTGGCCGATGCTGTTCAGGTCGTGCTCTCCGACCATCACTACTGGGGTGGACTGCGACGCTCACAGTTGCTCGCGGGGATCTGTGACACCTTCGGGATGGGGTTGTCGATGCACTCCAACTCGCATCTCGGGATCAGCCTGGCTGCGATGACGCAGCTGGCGGCGGCGACGCCGAATCTGACCTACGCCTGCGATACGCACTACCCGTGGAAGACCGAGGACCTGATCAAGCCCGGTGCGCTGGCCTTCGCGGACGGGAGTGTGCGAGTGCCGACCGGGCCTGGGCTCGGGATCGAACTGGACACCGACGCCCTCGGCCGGCTCCACGAGCAGTACTTGGCGTGCGGGATCCGGCGCCGCGACGATACGGCGTACCGGCGGACGATCGAGCCGGGCTTCAGCCCGAACGGGAGTCGCTGGTGAGTCGGTGCCGGGTGCTGGTGAGGTGCACGCGCATCGCAGCGCGAGCCGCGTCGGCGTCGCCGTGGACGATCGCGGTGTGAATGTTCTCGTGCTCGTGGATCACCCGGGTGAGGTGTTCCGGGTCGGACATTTCGTACGCCGGATCGAGCCGGGTCCGCGGTAGCAGGATCATCATCGGGCCGAGCTCCCGGATCGCCTCGCCGTAGAAACGGTTGCCGGAGGCAAGGGCCACGGCGAGGTGGAAGGCGAAGTCTGCTGCGACCGAGCGCCCGGGATCGTCGCCGACCCGGCGGAAGTCGTCGAGTGCGCGTTCGATCCCTTTGAGTTGAATACCGGTACGCCGAGCGGCGGCGAGCGCGGCTGCCTCGCTCTCGACGCCGGTCCGGAAGTCCATCAGCTCGAGCACGTCCTGATGTGTGCGGACCTCCTTGAGCTCGACCGGTCCTGGTACCTCCAGCACGAAGGACCCGCGGCCTTGGAACGTCTCGACCAGACCGGCCGCCTGGAGTCGTGAGACTGCCTCGCGAATGACCGTCCGGCTGACTCCGAACTCCTCGACCAGGCCGTTCTCACCCGGCAGTTTCGCGCCCGGCGCCAGTTCACCGGCCAGGATCCGGCGCTTCAGTTCCGCGACGACGTCGTACGCGAGACCACGTCGTACAGTCATCTGCTGCCGATCTCGCACGCGTCGACGGTCCACGCGGCGCACTGCTCGCTCGTGGTGAAGCCGAGTCCCGGCCGGTCCGGGACCAGCATCCGGCCGCCGACAGTCTCCAGACGCTCGTTGAACAAGGGATTCAGCCACTCGAAGTGCTCGACCCACGGCTCGCGCGGATACGTGGCTGCGAGATGCAGGTGGATCTCCATCGCGAAGTGCGGTGCGAGCTGCAGCCCGGCATGGTCGGCTAGCGTCGCCAGCTTGAGGAACGGCGTGATGCCGCCGATCCGCGGTGCGTCGGGCTGGATGATGTCGGCCGCCCGGGCTTCGATCAGCCGCACGTGTTCACCGACACTCGACAGCATCTCGCCGGTCGCGATCGGGGTGTCGAGGGCAGCCGCCAGTTGCGCGTGCCCCTCGGCGTCGTACGCGTCGAGTGGCTCTTCGATCCAGACCAGGCCGAACTGCTCCAGATTCCGCCCGATCCGCAGCGCCGTCGGCCGATCCCACTGCTGGTTTGCGTCCACCATCAGCGGTACGGCGTCGCCAAGGTGCTCACGCACCGATCGAACCCGGTCGAGGTCGATGCGACTGTCGGGCTGGCCGACCTTGATCTTGATCCCGCCGATCCCCGCGGCCAGTGACTGGGTCGCGCGCTCCCGCACCTCCTCGATCGGTGCGTGCAGGAACCCGCCGGAGGTGTTGTACGCCCGGACCGAGTCGCGATGCGCGCCGAGCAGCTTGGCCAGCGGCAGCCCGGCCCGCTTCGCCTTCAGGTCCCACAACGCGATGTCGATCGCGGCGATCGCCTGGGTCGCCACACCGGAGCGCCCGACCGAGGCGCCCGCCCAGAGCAACTTGTCGTACACCTTGGCGATATCCGACGGGTCCTCGCCGATCAGCTCCCCGGCGACCTCCCGGGCATGCGCGTACTGCGCCGGTCCACCGGCCCGCTTGGAGTACGAGAACCCGATCCCGTGCTGCTCCTGCGCGGTACTGATCTCCGCGAATAACAGCACGATCTCAGTCATCGGCCGCTGCCGCCCGGTCAGCACCTTCGCATCACTGATCGGCTGCTCCAACGGCAGCACCACCGACGACAACCGGACATGACGAATCTGATCGGCCATGGAACTCATCGTACAAGTGTCATACTTGTATGACGAATTCCATGGCCTCGCGGTCCGGGACTACTCGACCGTGACGGACTTCGCCAGGTTCCGGGGCTTGTCGACGTCGTGGCCGAGGGCGACGGCGGCGTAGTAGGCCAGGATCTGCAGCGGGATCGTGAGCAGGATCGGGTCGAGCTCAGGCTCGTTCTTCGGGACCACGATCTTCGCGGCGACCCCGTCCGGGATGTCGACGCCCGGGTGGGTGACGACGTACAGGGGGCCGGAGCGCGCGGCGATCTCGTGCAGGGCGCCGATATTGCGGTCGAGCAGCTCGTCCTGCGGGACGATCGCGACGCTCGGGACGTCCGGCGAGATCAGCGCGAGCGGGCCGTGCTTGAGCTCGGAGGTCTGGTACGCCTCGGCGTGCCGGTAGGAGATCTCCTTGAGCTTCTGCGCGCCTTCGCGGGCGACCGGGTAGCCACGGGTGCGGCCGACGAAGAACAGGCTCTCGTGCTTGGCGAGCTGCCCGGCGATCTTGGCCAGCTCCTCCTCCTGGTCGACGATCGACTGGATGTGCTCGGGGAGCTTCTTCAGGCCCTCGATCAGACGGCGGCCGTCGGCGGGGGAGACGTCGCGGATCCGGCCGAGGTGGATGCCGAGCATCGCGAACGCGACGGCCATGTTGGTCAGTGCCTTGGTCGAGGCGACCGAGACCTCCGGGCCGGCGTGCAGGTAGACGCCACCGTCGACAGCGCGGGCGATGCTGGAACCGACCGCGTTCACGAGGCCGATCACCCGGCCACCCTTGCGCTTGAGCTCCTGTACGGCGACCAGCGTGTCCAGCGTCTCGCCGGACTGGCTGACGGCGATGTACAGCGTGTCGCGCTCGACCACCGGGTTGCGGTAGCGGAACTCCGACGCCGGCTCTGCGTCGGCAGGAATCCGGGCGACCTCCTCGATGAACTGGGCGCCCATCTGACCGGCGTAGTACGCCGAGCCACAGCCGAGGATCTTGACCCGCTTGATCTCGCGAGCCTCGCGGGCGTCCATGTTCAGGCCACCGAGATGGACGGTGTGGAAGCGCTCGTCCAGGCGACCCCGCAGCGCGCGGCCGACCGCGTCCGGCTGCTCGTGGATCTCCTTCATCATGAAGTGCTCGTGCAGGCCGCGCTCGTACTCGTCGGCCTCCCAGTCGACCGTCTTCGCGGTCTTGGTGGTCGGCGAGGCGTCCTGGGTGAAGGTGCGGTAGCCGTCGGCCTTGACGGTCGCCATCTCGCCGTCGTCCAAGTAGACGACCTGACGGGTGTAGCGGATCAGCGCGGCGGCGTCGGAGGCGATGTGCATCTCGCCGTCGCCGATGCCGAGGATCAGCGGGCTGCCGTTGCGGGCGACCACGATCCGGTCGGGGAAGTCGAGGTCGATGACGGCGATGCCGTAGGTGCCCTCGATCCGGCGCAGCGCGGCCATCACCTTCTCTTCGAGGGTGGCGCCGTCGGACTGCTCGATCAGGTGCGCGAGGACCTCGGTGTCGGTCTCGGAGCGCAGCTTGACGCCGGCGTCCTCGAGCTGGCGGCGCAGCGCGCCCGCGTTGTCGAAGATGCCGTTGTGGACGACGGCGATCCGCTCGTTGCCACTGGCGTGCGGGTGGGCGTTGTCCTTGCTCGGACCGCCGTGGGTCGCCCAGCGGGTGTGGCCGATGCCGAGCTTGCCGCCGAACCGCTTGGGCAGCGACGCCTCCAGCTCACGGACGCGCCCGGCGTCCTTGTGCACCTTGAGCTCACTGGTGCCGAGTACGGCGACACCGGCCGAGTCGTACCCGCGGTACTCCAGCCGGGCCAGGCCGTCCACCAGGATGGGTGTGGCCGGCTTGGTGCCGACGTACCCGACGATTCCGCACATGTGTTGGTGCCTTTCGTAGGTCTTTGGTTGCAGCTGTCAGCCGTAGACGATCCGTCGTAGCTGACGAGCGGAGAGTTCCGGCGAGCGCACGGGCCAATGCCGCAGCTCGGTGCCGACGCGGGCGAAGATCTCGTCGTTGCGGGCACCGTAGGTCTGCAGTTCGCGGTGCCGGCGCCGGACGTAGTCCTCGGCCGTCTCGGTGAAGTACGCCAGTACGTCGGCGACCACGCGCCGCGCATCGTCCGCGGAGAGCCCGGTCGTCCGGCTGACCTGCTCGGCCAGTTCGTCCACCGGCCCTGCCGCCGCCTCACTGATCACGCCGACAACTCTGCAGCGTTTCAGGCTCCAACACAAAAGATCTGCCCGAAATCGGGCAAGAATCTTGATTCGCCAGGCTCAGGGCTGGTGCGGCGGCTGGTTCTGGGCCTGGTCCTGGGGCGGGTGCTGCTGGTACGGCGGCTGCCCCTGCGGTGGGTACTGCTGGTACGGCTGCTGGTACGGCGAGGGCGGCAGCGCGCGCTTTCGCTGCGACCGCATCACCACGATCACGATCACCACGACCCCAGCCACGAGTCCGACCGGCAGCGCCAGCCAGATGGCGAAGTTGAGAATCGTCTCGATCGGGTTGGCCGGTTCCGGGGGCATAGGGCTCCTGGGTCAGAAGAGGCGCAGGACGTCGGATTCCATACCGCGGAGCAGATCGTAGTCGACGGTGACGCACTCGAGACCGCGGTCGGTCGCCAGGAACTGGGCCTGCGGTTTGATCAGTTGAGCGGCGAAGATACCGCGCACCGGGGCCAGCAGCGGGTCCCGGTTCAGGAGCTCGACGTAGCGGGTCAGCTGCTCGACACCATCGATCTCGCCGCGCCGCTTGATCTCCACGGCGACGTGCTTCCCGTCGGCGTCCCGGCACAGCAGGTCGACCGGCCCGATCGCGGTCGGGTATTCGCGCCGTACCAGCGTGAAGCCCTCGCCGAACGTCTGCACGTGCTCGGCCAGCAACTCCTGCAGGTGCGCCTCGACACCGTCCTTGATCAGACCGGGGTCGGTCCCGAGCTCGTAGGCCGTGTCGCTGTGGATCTCCTTGAGAGTGATCCGCAGCTCCTCGCCGGCCTTGTTCGTGACGCTCCAGATGTCGTCGTCCACGACCAGCTTGCAGGGCGGCGACATCCAGTTGAGCGGTTTGTACGAACCACCGTCGGCGTGGATCAGCACGGAGCCGTCCGCCTTCACCATCAGCAACCGCGGCGCCATCGGCAGATGGGCGGTCAGACGGCCGGAGTAGTCCACGGAACACGTTGCAATCACCAAGCGCACGAGAGGTGACGCTACAGCACATCGACCGCTGCCGACGGCCCATGCGAAGGTGGTTCGCATAAAGGAGGCTGGCATGAACCTGATGTGCCCAGCGCGGATCTTGCTGCTGCCAGGGGATGTGGAGGACGCGGCCGTCGGTGAGCGGATCGCCCAGGTCTACGCGGCGACCTTCGACGCGTCCGCCGGTTCGCGCTTGGCGGAGCAGCTCGGGGTACGGCTGACCGTCGTACCCGATCTCGTACGGCGGCCTGACGCCGAACTGCAGGCGATTGCGGACCTGCATCGCGGGGAGACCGTCGTCGTCCTCGGTGTCGATCTGGGCCTGAAGCTGCCGGCCGTCGTCGAGCACACCGGTGACGGCTGGACGCGCGTGCCGACCGACAACGAGCGCACGTTGGCGACGTACGAACAGGCGGCGGAGGCTTTCCGCGAGTCGATCCCGGCCGAAGCCAATCATCAGCTCATCGACCTGCTCGCCGGAGCCGTCCCCTCGGGTGCTCGCGTGCTGGAGCTGGGCAGCGGCACCGGCCGCGACGCGGGCGAGCTCGAACGCCGCGGCTTCATGGTCCGACGGACGGATGCGACCGAGGCTTTTCTGGAGATGATGCGCGCCGACGGCCACACCGCCGACCGGCTCGACGCACTCACCGACGACTTCGACGGACAGTACGACGCTGTCTTCGCTGACGCGGTCTTCCTGCATTTCGGGCGCTCCCAGTTGGCTGGTGTCCTGCGCAAGGCGGTGCGGGCGGCTCCGGTCCTCGCGTTCAGTACGAAAGAGGGCACGGGGGAGGAGTGGTCGAACCGTCACCTCGACCTCCCGCGGTACTTCGTCCTGTGGTCGGAGGATGCGCTGCGTGAACTGCTGACCGCTGCCGGCTGGACGGTCCGCGAGCTGATTCGCAACGAGCCACCTGGCGGCAGCGCGACCCGTCTCCCGGATCTCGCGGTCGGCTGGCTGCAGGTGCTGGCGGTTCGCTCGTGATGCGTAGTGGCGTCCTGCTGTTCTCGGCCGAGGGCATTGCGGTGATCGAACGCATCCGCGCCGGCGCGACGTACTACACGCTCCCCGGCGGCCAGCTGGAACCCGGGGAGACCGTGGCGGAGGCGGCGCGACGGGAGACCGTCGAGGAGCTCGGGGTGCAGGTGAAGATCCACGGCCTGGTGGCGGTCGTGAACTTCAACCACCAGACGCAGCACTACTTTCTCGCCGAGTCGATCGGTGGCGAGTTCGGCACCGGCGACGGCCCAGAGATGGACAGCCCGGTCGATTCCGAATCCGGGAGCTACCGCGCGATGTGGTTGCCGCCGACTCGCTACGGCGAGTTGAAGCCAAAACCGATCGGTGCCGCGCTGGCCGCCGTACCGGACCCGGAGGCGTTGGTTGCGGAGTGGCTGCAGGCTCCTGAGGCGTTCGACGAGGTGTGAGGCGCGGTGTGAGGCGCGGTGTGAGGTTGGCCTCGCGTGACTCAGCTCATGGGCTGACCAGTCGCGGACTGGCATAGTGCCAACATGGCTCGGGAGCTGCAGGTAATCGGTGTTGTCGGACTCGGCACGATGGGCGCCGGTATCGCGGAGGTGTTCGCGCGCCATGGCCTGACCGTGGTCGGCGTGGAGCGTGACGAGGCGGCGGTCGAGCGCGGCCGCGGTCACATCCAGCACTCGACGGACCGGGCGGTGAAGCGCGGCAAGCTGTCGGTCGAGGACCAGCAGGCGCTGTTCGACCGGGTCACCTTCGCGACCTCACTGGAAGCACTCGCGGACTGCGACTTGGTGATCGAAGCTGTCATCGAACGGCTTGAGCTGAAGCGCGAGATCTTCTCCGCGCTCGACAAGGTCGTCCGCGAGGACGCGATCCTCGCCACCAACACCTCGTCGTTGTCGGTCACCGAGATCTCGGTCGCGACCCAGCGACCGCGGCGTGTTGTCGGCATGCACTTCTTCAACCCGGCGCCCGTGCAGGAGTTCGTCGAGGTCATCAAGACCGTCGTCACCGAGCCGGACGTCGTCGAGGACGTGCAGGCACTGGCCCGCCGTCTCGACAAGGTCCCGGTGGTTGCAGCCGACCGGGCGGGCTTCATCGCCAACGCGCTGCTGTTCGGCTACCTGAACCACGCTGTCTCCATGGTCGAGTCGCACTACGCGACCCGCGAAGACGTCGACGCCGCCATGCGGCTGGGCTGCGGCTACCCGATGGGTCCGCTGGCACTGCTCGACCTGATCGGTCTCGACACGGCCTACGAGATTCTCGACACGATGTACAAGCAGGGCCGCAACCGGCTGCACGCCCCGGCCCCGATCCTCAAGCAGATGGTCACCGCCGGCCTGCTCGGCCGTAAGACCGGCCGTGGCTTCTACACCTACGAGGCCCCGGACTCGCCGGTCGTCGTCGACGATGACCAGACCCCGCAGCCGAACGGCGTCGAGACGGCAATTCGCCCGATCCAGCAGGTCGGCGTGGTCGGCTCCGGCACGATGGCCGTCGGCATCATCGAGGTCTGCGCCAAGGCCGGCTACGACGTCCTGTACGTAGCTCGCGGCACGGAGAAGGTCGACAAGGTCCGCGCCGGCCTCGAGCGCTCGCTGGAGAAGGGCGTCCAGCGCGGCAAGCTCTCCTCCGAAGATCGAGATGCCGCCCTGCGCCGGATCACCGGCACGGCGCGCCTCGACGACCTGGCCGCTGCCGATCTGGTGATCGAGGCCGTGGTCGAGGAGCTGAGCGTCAAGCAGGCCCTGTTCGAGACCTTCGACGAGATCTGCAAGCCGACCGCGATCCTGGCCACCACCACCTCGTCCCTGCCGGTCATCGACCTGGCGATGGCGACCAAGCGACCGGCCGCCGTCGTCGGCCTGCACTTCTTCAACCCTGCCCCGGTGATGAAGCTGGTCGAGGTCGTCAGCACGGTCAGCACCGCACCCGATGTCGCCGACACCGTCGCCGCCCTGGCCGTTGCCGCAGGCAAGCACCCGGTCCGCTGCGGCGACCGCGCGGGCTTCATCGTGAACGCACTGCTCTTCCCGTACCTGAACGATGCCGTCCGGATGCTCGAGGCGCACTACGCCGGGGTCGACGAGATCGACGCCGCGATGAAGCTCGGCTGCCGCCTCCCGATGGGCCCGTTCGCACTGCTCGACGTGGTCGGCCTCGACGTCTCGCTGGCCATCCAGCGCACGCTCTACCTGGAGTTCCGCGAACCCGGCTTCGCCCCCGCACCGCTGCTCGAACACTTGGTCACAGCCGGCTACCTCGGCCGCAAGACCTCCCGCGGCTTCCGGGACTACTCGAGCTAGCCACTCCGCACCCAGTTCGGCCAGCGGATTCTCGACCGGCACCGAGGCCGGCAAGCTGGCACCCGCACCCTGGCAGACTCTCCCGGATGCGGATGATCTTCGAACCGAGTGCGCCTGCAGGCAGATGCACGGGCCAGGTGTCCTTGGTTGGGACATCTGGCCCGTGCACTTGATCGATACCGTGGCCGCGAGGTGTCTAAGCGGAGGATGGAGTGTGAGCCTCCGAGACGGCTGCCTCGGCGACTGCAATTCCATCCTTATCCACCTGGGCTCCTAGAATTTCCCGAAGTGTCGGATAATCGGCTTCTGCTGGCACATTAACTGCCCATAGTCGACCTGAAGACTCCATCTCCCAATCGCATCCGAAGTCCTTCAGTGCAGTTTCGATTAAAGACTCGAAAGTATCGTTCTTGATGAGAATTCGGATGGTCGAGTTTCCGGACGCAGCCAATCGCTCCTCGAAAATGATCTCGCGTCGCTCGTCGTCAGGTGTGACGCGGATGATGTCGCCGAATGCAATGCCATTTACATAGAATGGCGTGTTCCTGACCTCGAGTTCCAGTTTCCGACCAGTCTTGGCTGCCCAGAGAGTTTCAACTGCCACGGGAGGCCAGTCGATGCTTTCCGGTGGCAGGTCGAATGAGACTTTGAAGAGCTTCTCGGGTCGATCCGGCATAGCAGGGCTCCTGTCTAGATTAATCGACGCGTGAAGCTTCAGTCGTCATTGAATAGATCATCCCTCTGGGCCACCCAATCATCGTACGGCGTATCGGACTTATCCCTATTGCATTCCCGGCAAGATACCCTGGCGTTGTGAATTCCGCCATGCCCGCCACGCGACTTCGGATCCTGGTGGTCAATTTGCGCGTCATCGGCTTTCCCGGTGACACCTTTTTGGGACTGCCGGCGAACGACCTCTTTTCCGCAGTATTCACAGGTGAGTACGCCGTCGAATTTGATGAAGTTCGTTGCATAGACGAGTTCCCTGTCGCGCGAAGTGAAGTTCATACCTGCGCGACCGCAGTTATGCGTCAGGCTCGAGGCGCCGTCAGTCGCAACGTAGTAGGTATGAATGTTCGCGACGGTTAGGTTATGAACTCGGGCGAGAGCGGTGTAATGCCTGGTGCTCGAGACGACTACGGATTGCTTGGAGTTTAGAGCCTGTAGTTGGGAGCCGGTGATCAGGTCGCCGGCGTCGATCCATTTGCCTAGGGCCGGCAGGTAGAACGGGTGACCCTCGGTGGCGGTGACCTTGGCGGTTGAGGTTGAGCCGTCAGGGGATGTCGTTTTGAGTGACAGATCGACGAGTTGTTTCTTGCCGCTGCCGATGATCGTGGCAACTACCGGTTCGGCGGAGGACTGGCCGGAGGCTGGGTCGGTGGCGACGACCTTGTCGCCGAGTACTACCTTTTCGATGGGTTTGCTGGTGCCGTCGGCCAGGAGGACCAGCGTGCCTGGGACGAAGGAGTTGATCGCACAGGCAGCGGCCTGCATCTCGTTTTCGGCTTTGCGTAGGCCCTTGACGCCGTCTATCGCTTCGTCTATCAGGCCGCCGATCTTGCCGATGAGGGCGGCGGCCTTCTTCCACTTCCACGGGGCGCCGTATTTGGCGGCGATCTTGCCGGCGAGCCCTCCGGCAAGGGAGGTGAGGATGGTGATGCCAGTGGCGAAGCAGGAGCTCACATCGCCATTCATGGCGCAGTTCAGTGCATCGGTGATGCCGAGCTCGTCGGCGATGAGCTTGACCAGATCTTGAACGGCCCGCTTGATCTTCGCCTTCGCCTTCTCCTTCTGCTCTTTATGGTGGCTGACGGCTTTCTCGAACTGCTCCTTGACCGAGGGCGGGCGGCTGCGGATTTCCTTGGCGCGCTTCTTGGACTCGACGTGGTGTTTGTAGGTGGCGTCGGGGTTGCCGCTGGCCATGGAGTCGCCGTTGGGCAGGTCTACCTGGGCGGCGAGACCGTCGGCGTCGCTGAAGGTCAGCGGGTTGTTCTTGCCGTAGGCGTAGCTGTTCAGGGTTTGCGGATCGCCGTTGTCCATCAGTGGGTCGACGGAGATGAAGCGGCCCAAGGCGGGGTCGTACTCGCGAGCGCCCAGATGAGTCAGGCCGATGGACGTATCCATTTTGCCGTCGACGAAGCCGTGGGCGTTCTTTTCCCAGGTTGGGTTTTGGAAGCGGGTGTTGCCGAAGGGGTCTTGCCAGCGGCGGGAGAGCGTCTGCGAGTAGGCGTCGATGCTTACCGTTGCTGTGTTGTGGTGGTCGGCGAGCAGGAACTCGACTGCCACGTCGCTGGTGCGCATGGCGATCGTCTGGCCGTCGAACTGGTAGTACCGCGTACCAGCAGCCTTGTCCGTCGCCTTGTCGAGACGGACTTCGCCTGAAGGCAGGTAAAGCGTCGAGCCAGTCGGGTCGCGCTTGATCAGACGCGAGCCCTCCGCGTCGTACACGAAGCTGGTCGTGTCGGCTGCGCCAGTGGGACCGGATACCGAGGCCAGGTGACCTTCCGGGTCCCACGCGAAGGTGTCGGTGTCGCCGCCTTCAGTGCGGGACGCCAGGTTGCCGGCGCCGTCATAGCTGTAGGTGTTGGCAGCCGTTCCCGAAGGCCCGCTGGTCGACGTACCGGTGACGCCGTGCGGACGAGCTGCGGTGGCGCCGGGATATGTGTAGTTGGTAGTAGTCGCGGCCTTGTGGTCAACGACCTTGGTGCGGTTACCCGAAGGCGAGTAGGAGTACGTCTTCCAGTACGGCAGAGGGCCGCCGAGTGGCTGGGCTGCAGGACCAGTGGTGCACGTACCACCCGACGGTGTCCAGGACTCCGTCATGCGTCGCAGGTGATCCAGCTGGACGCACTGGCGGTCGATACCGGCCACTGAGGTGTGCGCGACCGCCTTCAGGTTGCCAGCCGGGTCGTAGTTGTAGCCGAAGGTGTCGTCCGGGTTCGCCTGCCCCGCACGCTGGACCTTCATCTCGGTACCGCGACGGGTGCCCTCCTCGTAGGTGAAGGACTGCCAGACGAACTTGTCCACCTCGGAGGCGAGGGCATAGCGCAGGGGTTCGCCGTACGACGAACGGACGACGTCGGCCATGTAGTTCGACCAGCCGCTGAGGTTCTGCGGGTTGCCGGCGTTGTCGTAACCGAGCCGGAGCGTCTCAGGCGGTAGACCCGGGAGATTCGGCAGGGTGGCTTGTTTGATGCTGCCATCCACGTTGTATTCCGTGGATGTCGTGTACGTCCCGGCAAGTTTGCCCTCGGTCGCCGGGATGGTGGTTGTGGTGCTGGTCGGACGGTCGATCGCGTCGTACCCGTTGATCGCCGAGACATAACTCGCGCCGCCCGAGTAGCGGGTGGACGACGTCAGCAGGCCCTTGCCCAAGGTGTCGTACGCCCACGAGGCGAGCAGGGCACCGGTGGAAGTGTCCTTCCGTACGGCGGTCTTTCGGCCCAGGTCGTCGTACGAGAAGAAGATCGACTGGTTCCGGCCGTCCTTCGTCGAGACGACCTGGTCCAGAGCGTCGTACGTCGAAGTGGAGGTGCCCTTGTCCGGGTCGACCGCGGAGGTCTGGCGGCCGCGGATGTCGTAGCCGTAACGCCAGACGCTGCCGGCCTCGTTCGTGACCGTGGCGAGTTCGTCCCGGTGGGTGTAGGTATACGTCGTGCTGTCGTAGGTTCCCGACGTCGTGCCGTTGTGGTACTGGCGAAGCTCGGTCGTCTTGCCCCGGGCATCGGTCAGCGTCGTGGTCGCGGTGCCACCCGACGGCGGGTCAACGCTGACCGAGTCACCGTTGAACGTCATGTTGGTCCGCCAGCGTTCGGCGTTCTGGACCTTGTAGACGTTGATGATCTCGCGGTTGACGTCGTCGTAGTGATGAACCGTCTGCGAGGGCAGGTTCTGTTCGGGGACGTCGAACAGCTCGTTCACCGGTCCGCTCGCCGCGTTGTAGAACGGGCCGGCGTCGGTCTTGACGTTGCCCCGCGGGTCGTACCTGGTGTCGACGACCAGCCGCCCCACGCCGTTCGCGCCGGGCGTCTGGATCTGCCGCTTGCGCAGCATTCCGTCCAGCAGCGTGCGGCTGGTCTTATAGCTGGCGTCGGGCAGCAGTTCGGACGAGACGACGACGTTCGGCTCGCTCTTCGAGAGCTTGTAGCTGAAGGCCATCGACGCGTTGTGCCCGGCTGCCTTGGAGCGATCGGGCAGCCAGACCCAGAGCAGACGCCCGGACGCGTCGTACGACATCTCGGTTCGTTTGTTGTTGGCGTCGACCTCGGTGAGCGTCGATCCCCAGGCCGGGTCCATCGTGGTCTGGTTGGTGAAGCCCTTGGCATCGGTGGTCTTGACACCCGTCACCGGGCCCGCCGCGGCCGGCGTGTAGTCGACCAGACTGGTACGGCGATCCAGCGCGTCGAACGTCTCCTTGGTCCGGCCATAGGAGTCGTATGTCGTCCGCGAGCGCTGCTCGTAGACCGGGCCGGTCGTCCAGCCGGACATGGTCTGGACCTCGGTGACCAAGCCCTTGGCCGGGGGAGTGGTCCGGCCGGGATTCCCGTCGTAGAAGGTCAGAGTGTCGGACACGACGTCGGCCGGCCGGCTGGTCGCGGCATCGCATGCGGCCGACACGGTTTCGGTACGGGAGATGGTCGTCGTGATGTTGAGCTCAGGGTTGCGGTTGTAGGTGTGCCGGGTGCAGCGGTCGTCGGCGCTCTTGGTCACGTCACCCGAGTCACTGACCGCAATCGGCATACCGAGGGTGTCGAACTCGGTGTCGACACCGGTGACCCGGTAGGTGCCGTTGGCCAAGCGGGTGCGCGAACGGACGGACTTGGTCCCGAGGAGTTGCGAGACATGGCCGCCGCCTGAACCGGATGTGAAGATCCAGGGGGTGCTGATCGATCCCTCGACCTCTACCTCGACGTCCTGGGCGTTGCGGTTGTAGCTGATCTGCTCTCGCTGTACGCCGTTAAGACGCGGGTAGTCGTAGTGCGAGCCGCCCTGTGAGTCTTCTACTACTACGGTCTTGGTGGCAGTACCGGCCAGGTTGGCCCGGTCGCTGTGCATGCCGCGGAAGTAGAGGTACTTACTCTTCGACTGCGCACCGGCTAGGCCGCTACGCATCACGACGGTGCCGTATCCGCGCCAGTCTCCCCAGGTCCGGTACTTCGGCAGAGTCAGCTCGTTGTCGTCGTAGTGCCAGGCCGGCTTACCGGCGTACTCGTACGTCGTCTGGGTGTCCGGCGAGTCGGTCGACAGGTCAGCCTCGATGTAACTGCTGACCGGGTACTTGTGGAACCAGTGCAGCGTGGGGTTCTCGCCGCCATCTCTGGTGAAGTACACCGGCATGCAGCGCATGTTGTTGGTGGCGGCCGCAGCAGCGTCACCAGCCCCAGGTAGTGAGCTCGGTGTGCACTCGGCAGGTAGGTAGTTCACCGTGATCTGAGTGCCCGACTCAGTGGTGATGCTCTTCATCCGCAGCTTGTTCATCGCGAACGCGGTGCCGTCCGGAACGTTCACCCGGTTCGGCAGGCTTTCGTAGGTGAAGTCGACACTCGGGTCGGTCACCACGGTCGGTCCGGCCAGGCCCTTGTGCGTGAGGTTCTTGAGCCAGAGGATCTTGCCGGTGCCGTCGCCGGGCTCCTCGAAGGTCTGCGTCAAGGTCCAGCTGTCGACATTGCGTACGCCGCCCTGCCAGATCCGCGTGTTCACCGTGGCGAGCCGTTTGGTGGTGAAGAACGACGGGGAGGTCTTGCCGACACAGGTCGTCGACGAGGTACAGATCTGGTCGATCGGGGTGTCGGGCCAATGCGACGCGTTGGCTTGTGTGCGCTGTGCCTCCGCGCACGTGATCGCACCACTCGGGATGCACCGCTCGGCGACGGTGAAGTCGACCCAGGCCGGCGGGCTGCCGGCCTGATCGGTCCCCGCGCGTTCGGCGTACTCGATCCGCGTGAGGTAGCTCGCGCGCTGGTACTCCGAGACACCGGTGTTGTTGTTCCGGCCGTAGTAGTTGTCCTCGACCAGGTAGCGGTAGGTCATCACGTTGCCGTGCGGATCCACTACGCGGTCAAGGTTCCAGCGCCAGGCCTGCTGGCAGTACGACGCGGCGAACGTTGCCGCGTTGCACGGCTCGCCGTCGTGGTTTCCGTACACCGGGACCGTGAGGACGGAATTCGTCCGGGCGGGGTCGCCGGCGATCGGGTTCAGCCCGAAGTAATACTCCGTGCCGTCGTTCGTCGTCAGAATCCAGTACTCACCGTTGCGGGCGCCGTTCGTCGCACCGGTCTTGCGCACGATCTTCGAGCCGTCGTCGTTGCGCAGCTTCCAGCCGTCGGTCGCGTCCCAGAGCAACTCGCTGGAGTGCCCGGCCAGCGACACCGTGGCGTTGTCGCTCTTCCAGCACAGGTCTCCGGTCTTGGCCGAGTTGTTGCCACCGGCCATGTCGTCCGTGCAACCGGCGTACTTCCGCTCGATGAAGCCATGCTCGAGCGAATGGCCCTGGCCGATCCACGACGACTGGCTGTTCGACGACGCGGTCTGACCGTCGACGGAACCTGACGAGTAGTTGATCGCCAACTGCGGGCGCGGACCAGCCGTGCCCGGCGGAACCCGCATCGGGTAGTTCCAGCTGAAGTCCCCGGTCTGCGGGCTGACCTGCCAGGTGGACGCCGGCGAGAGCGATGACGCGGAGAAGGATCCGTTCGGCCCGTCCGCCGCAGCCATCACCGCGAACGTCGACGCAGCGGAGGCGGCCTTCCCGATCGGCGCCGCGGGCAGATCGACGTCGGCCGAGACCACGCCTGCCTTGCCGTCATTCACGCCGCCCGGGACGACCCGGGTCGTCGTACAGGAGGTTGCTGTTTTGCAGGCCAGTTCGACGATGCGCAGGCGGCTCGACCAGTCACCACCGTAGGCGTGGCGGAACTTCGAGTAGTCCACCTGTAGTCGCGTGCGACCGGCGGCAGCCTGGCCGTCGGCCCGGCTGAGGCGCAGTGCCAGGCCCGCGACGCCGAGCGCCGTACTGCCGGCTTGATCGAGTACGTCGACCTTGACCGAGGTTGGCGTACCGGCGACCGCCTTGGCCGTCGTACCGGCAGCCGTCGTGGTGATCGGGCCGACCTTCACCGGCGACGAGGCGACGGCCCGAACTGCGCCCTTTTGCAGGCCTTGGAGCGGGACCACCGCACCCGAGGCCGTCGGCCAGACCGGCACCTGGACGGGTGTCTGGGTACCGGCTTTGCCGGGCGCGGGTTTGGCCCGCGCCTTGAAATCCTTTCCAGGGATGGACTTGTCCGGCTGAGTGGCGGGCGGTGGGCCGGCCACGGCCTTGGCGGTGGCGTCTGGGACGTAGGCGGTGAGGCCGGTGATCAGGCTCAGGCCAAGGACGGTGACCAGCGCGGTTCGGGCAGGTCTGGTGAGCCGCTTCGGCGGGCGGGTCACTTCGGCTCTCCCTGCAAGGTGTTCACGACGGAGTGGTCGATCGCGCCGGCGTAGATGCGGACGTCTTCGATGTCCCCGGTGAAGTAGCGGGCATAAGCGTTGTTGAGCATGCCGTGGCCGATCCGGAACGCCGCGTTGCCGTCGATGGTCGGCAGCGTGCCGGGGACCGGGACCGTCGCGACCAAGATGTCGTCGACGTAGAGCCTCATCGTGCGGGAGCCGGCGTCGTAGATCCCGCTGAGATGGACCCATTCGCCCGGATCGACGCTCATCGGCGTGGACTTGGCCTGGATTTCACCTGAGCCATCCGGATCAGGGACCGTGAAGCCCCAGATCGCTTGTTCGGCGACCGCGTCGTACGACAGGATTCCGAGCGTGAAGGCACTCTGCCCCGGGGAGTCCTCGCTGACGACCACTTGCCGGGCGGTCTGAGTACCCGGGCGAACCCGCGCGGTGACGCTGTAGTTCTGGCGGGTGTTGACGATGTTGCCCGCACCCGTTTGGGCGGTCGTGCTGTTGCCGCTGAACTTCAGCGCGAAATCGTTGGGACCCGTCGGTGCCGGCAGCCACTTGTTGCCGTTGGACCAGGTGACACCGGTGGCGATGACCAGCGGATGGTTCTTCCCGCTCAGGTCGGCGGTGGTGTTACCGCTGCCCTCATCCATCGCCCAGCGGCCGATCTCGGTCGCGTTCTCGATGTTGATCGAGAGACTGCCCGGATACGAACTGGCGTTGCCGGCGTTGTCGACACTCCAGGCGCGCAGCGTGTAGCCGGGCCCGAAGACATCGGGAACGAAGGTGAAGGTGGGCGAGGCGCCAGAGGCGTTGTGGCCGGGAGCGTCGTCGTTCAGCGCGTACTTCGACGACACGACATCGGACGCATGCGGAACGATCTTCGCGGTGAGCGTCTGGCCGACCCGGTACGGCCCGGGCGTCACCATCTCGATCGTCGGCGAGGCCGGCTTCGAGGAGTCCATCATGAAGTAGCAGTACGACGTCCAGGCCGAGTAGTCGATACCGTCCCAGGCTCTCGCCCGCCAGGCGTAGACCTTGTTGTTGAGCAGGGGAACGTTCTCCCCTCGATTCCAGAGCACCAGCTGTGGCGTGAACCTGCTGCCGGGCACCTTCTTGACGCTGTTGCTGCCCCAAACGGGCTCAGTCGTCCCGGTCAGATAGACCTCGAAGTCCACCGCGACCGACTGGTTCGCCTGGTCGTTGTCGTTGATGACGACCTCAGGGATCGGGTAGCGGGTGGGGACGATCGGGTAGTCGGCGATGTTCGAGGCACAAGGTGCTTCGGGCTCAGTGAACTTCCGGTTCGAGATCGAGGGCAAGTGGTTGTAGTCGATCGAGAGACGGGCGTCGTTGCGCCAGCGCTTCCACGCCAGCTCGTCGGTCTCGTCCGCGGCCCGCAGGCCGAAGTAGACGTACCGTGCGCCCGCGCCGACCTGGTCCCCGACCGCGGAGCCGACGGGGAACGTCACCCACGAGCCGCCCGGCTCACAGCCGTCGCGTCCGTGCGCGACCGTCGCCGACGACAGGTGCTTCTGCCAGACCGCGCTGCCCGAGCCGTTGTTCCAAGTGATGCCGTCGCTGAATTTGATCGTCTTCCAGACCTGCACGGTCTTCGGCGTACAACTTGCCGCGAAGGTCTCGAAGACGGACATCGTGGCGGCCTTGATCTTGGCGCCGTAGATGTTCGTGGGCAGCAGGAACTGGTAGAAGAGGCGCTTGCGGCTCCAGGGCTCGAAGCTCTGGTAGCCCATGCCCTCCGGGTTGGTCCAGTTCCACGTCGATGTGCCCGCGTAACGCTCGTTGATCATCGCCCGGCCGGACGCGGCGCCCTGAGCCGGCGGATCGATGTAGATCGGGTAGACCGTCTTCGGGTCGTCGGCGAGCGAGGCCGACGGGGTGATGCTGATCGACTTGCCCGCCACGTCGAGCGGCATCGGCCGGACCTCGTCACCTTCCAGCGGCGCCTCGGCCCGATCGCTGCCGGCCGGCTCGGAGCGGCCGCTGCCGCGCGAGTCCCACATCGTCGGCTGGGGGCCGGAGAAGATCGCACGGCCGAACCGGTCGAGCGCTTCGAAGCCTCCGGATCTGGTCTTGCGCATCGCGACACCGTTCGCGTGCATGCCGAAGGTGATCTTCCGCAGTGCTGGCAGGTCCGCCGCCTCGGGCGTGTGCACGACGAGCACCTCGGTGAAGGAACTGGTCGAGACGGTGATCTTCAGATCGACGTCGGGCAGCACGGAGCGATAGGTCAGGGTGTCCGCCTTGACGTCCGGCTTTGGCAGTTCGCCGGGCCAGCTGAACTTGAGCTCGCCGCCGTCCGCATCCTTCATCGCCACCAGCGGTCCGGAGCCGCCGGCGGAGAAAGCCATCTGCACCGATGCCGCGCGGGGACGGATCATGCCGTCCGCACTGCGCTCGAGGGTGGCGTCCAGGCCGATCCATTTGCCGTCGCGTTTGGTGCGGACCGGCATGATCGACTGCTCGTAGGTGAAGGTGCCGTTCGGGTTGACGAACGTCTGGCTCAGCTCGGTGGTGCGGTCCGGCAGTTCGACCCGCTGTCCGGTCTTCGCGGCCCGTGCCGAAGGTGTCTCTACCTTCGGTACCGGGTCCTTGGCGGTCTCCTTCGCCGCTGCCGGGCCGATCCCGGCACCGGCCAGACTGGCCAGTACCGCAATGGCGAGAACGCCGCTCGCCGTACGCGTCTGCCGCGATCTGGTCGCGTTTGTAGTCATACCCCACCCCACTTGTCGTCTCACCCAGGACGGGGATCAGCCTGGGGCGAGTAGCGCTGAGTGAACAGGTACAACTCATACAGTTAGACCACAGAATCGCGCCGGTGATCAGCCGGACACTTCTCAAGGAGGTCTCCTGGGTCCCAGCAAGTCCGCGGATCCTCGACCAGCACCGAGGCCGGCAAGCTGACACCCGCCACCTGGCAAACTTCCGCAGGTGGGCAAGATCTTCGGGATGAAAGAGGTGGCGACGGTCGCCTATCCGCTCGGCCTGGTGTACACCTTCGGCGGGTTGCTGACGATGCCGAGCTTCGTGGGTGCCGACTGGCCGGAGTGGGGCTCGATGATGGTCATGATCGGTCTCACGGTCCTGCCCGTCGCGTGGTTCATGGTCTCGGCAGGCACCGGTGCTGCGTCGGTAGGTCGCTGGATCGCCCTGGCAGCGGTGCTGGTGGCCATCCTCAGACTGCTCTGGGTCGTGTACGACTCCGGGCCTGTCCCGACACTGGCCGTTGTGCCCCTGCTGGCGGTGCTGTTCGGTGTAGCGGTGTTCCTCGTCTACACCTGGCCGAAGTCCGCATCGCGCGAACTCAAGGAGCTCGCCGCGCGTCACGGCTGGCAGGTGGTCCGGGCCAAGAACCTTCGGCTGCCGATGCTTCCGCTGCCGGTCGGCGTGGCCTGGAGCGCGAAGGACGCCGTACAGACTCCGACGGGTGTCGCCTTCGAGGTCCGCTGGGTCAAATGGCACTGGCTGGTGGCCCACCGGTACCGGTTGAGCGCGTTCGTCCGTCTCCTCGACGTCCGGCTGCCGACTCTGGAGGTACGGCCGGGTGGGTTGAGCCGCTCCGATGTGACGCTGGAAAGCGGTGAGTTCAACCGAAGCTTCGACGTCCTCGGTGACGACCCGCGGTACCTGACGGCCACGCTGCACCCGCGAAACCTGCAGGCTCTTCTCGACGCCCGGCCGATGGCCCTCGCTATCGATGGCACGGTCTTGGCTCTCTACGACGACAGCCCGCTGGCCGACTCGTTGACCCGCGGCATGCAGGCCCTGGACCGGCTGACGATCCCGCGGCACGTCGCCGCGGACTGGGGCCAGTACGCCAGCTCCAATCAGCCCAGGCCAGGCCTGGCTTTTCGCAACGTCCGCGAAGACCTGTCGTACGGCGGCATGCTGCTCCGGTTGTTCGGTTTCGCCACGGGTCTGCTCGGGCTGACCTGGCTCGGCTGTTTCGCCGCCGTGTCGATCTACGGTTCCTGATCGCCGTAGTTGCCGCATGGTCCACCGCCGATCGCCTCGGGCAGGGTCGTCGAGTGATGATCCGGGCGGATCAACGGGTTGTAGAAGGACGCGATCTCGGTGCTCGCCTCCGGCACGTAGTGGAAGATCAGCGACCGGCGGAACCGATCGGTACTGCTGTTCGGACGCGAGCCATGCACGACGCTGCCATGGAAGAACAGCACGTCCCCGGCCTTCATCCGGGTCTGCACCTTGTGCAGCCCGTCGGGGATCGGCACCTCGGCATTCGTGAACGACTCGCTGAGATCCGCTGTCTCGGGACAGACCAGCTCCGTCCGATGTGAACCAGGGACAACGGCGAGCCCACCGTTCTCCGCATCGACATCGTCGATTGCGATCCAGACCGCCAGACACGTCTCCGGATCGGCCCGCAGGAACATGTTGTCCTGATGCAGCGCCTGCCCGCGCGCACCGGGCGGCTTGAAGTAGAACATCGACTGCGCCCCCAGCGGCGGCCCGATCAGCGCCATCACCACATCGAGGATTCGACTGTCGAGCATCAGGTCCAGCGCAATCCGTCCCGCCTCGGCGTCGGTCCTGCGATGAGGGTGCACGAACCGCGGGTACCGAGCCAGCGGATCGCCGTCGGGGAGGCCGTCGTCGAAGTCCATCGATCGATCGGTTTCGACCTGTTTCATAAAGGCTTTCCGGATCTCCTCGACCTGATGGGAATCCAGGAGCTGCGGGACCTGAACGATCCCCTCGGCGGCGTAGATCTCGGTGACTGTCATGAATCAAGGATGCGTCGCCAGGAGTCCGCAGACGATAGTCTATCGAGCTATGAATATTCGAGATCCTGCTGAGTCGCCGACACCCGAGGTGCGGCGTCTCGTGGCCGGTGAGTTCGACGAAGGACCGGAGTACTCGACCTACCGCAGCCGCGGGACCACCGACTGGCTGCTTGTCCTGACCCTGCACGGCTCTGGGCACTTCAGCGAGATCATCACCGAGCGCGGCACCGTCGTACTGGTTCGCCCTGGCACGCCGCACGACTACGGGACGGTAGGGGAGCGGTGGCACTTCAGGTATGCCCACCTGCACCCCAAGCCGGAGTGGTTGCCCTTCATGGACTGGCCAGAGGTTGCCCCTGGCATCTTGCGCCTGCAGCTCACAGCGGTGGAGAAAATCGCCGACAATCTCCTCGACGCCGCCAGATATCAGCTCTTTCCGATTCCACAGGGTGAACAGCTCAGCGTGAATTCCCTTGAAGCCGCTCTGCTGTGGTGCGACACCCACAACCCCAAGGCCGCCCGCATCGACGATCGCCTGCTGCGCGTGATCGAGCTCGTCGACCAGGATCTGACGGCTCCACTCGACCTCCCAGATCTGGCTCGTATCGCCAACCTCTCGGTCTCCCGCTTCGCGCACCTCTTCCGTGACCAACTGGGCGTCAGCCCGCAGCAGTTCGTGGAGCGGCGTCGCATCGAAGCCGCCTGCCGCCTGCTCGAACTCACGACCAGACCGATCGCGTCAGTCGCCGCCGAGGTCGGTTTCCCCGATCCGCTCTACTTCTCCACCCGATTCCGGCTGTCCATGGGGACCAGTCCGACGGCGTACCGGAGTCGTTGACGCGTACGCTTCTGCGCATGACTTCGCGTGCAATGGTGATGGCGGCGGCTGTGCTGATGGTCGGGCTCGCTGCCTGCGCCCCGGAGAACGAGACGACAGGTTCACCGGCGCCGACCGGGGCCGATGCCTGTGGCAAGGACAAGCTGGCGCTCAGGACCGCCGGGACACTGGCCGTCGGGACCGACAAGCCGGCGTACGAGCCGTGGTTCAGCAAGGACGACCCGGCCAACGGCCAGGGCTACGAGTCGGCTGTCACCTACGCGGTGGCCGAAAAGCTCGGGTTCGACAAGACCCAGGTGCAGTGGCAGACCGTGCAGTTCAACGCCGCGTTCGCACCGGGCCCGAAGAAGTTCGACTTCGACGTGAACCAGGTCTCGATCTCGGAGGCACGCCGCAAGGCAGTCGACTTCTCCTCTGGGTACTACGACGTTCGGCAGACCGTGATCACCACCGCGGGCAGCAAGATCGCGGATATCACGTCGGTCGCGGCGCTTGCCGATGCCAAGCTCGGTGCGCAGGTGGGCACGACCAGCTATACGGTCGCCAAGGACCAGATCAAGCCGAAGCAGCAGGTCGCCGCGTTCGACACCAACGACCTGGCCGTGCAGGCGCTGAAGAACAAGCAGCTCGACGGCATCGTGGTCGACCTGCCGACCGCGTTCTACATGACCTCGGCGCAGCTCGACAACGGCAAGATCGTCGGTCAGTTGCCCGCGTCCGGGACCGCTGAGCAGTTCGGGTTCGTGCTGGAGAAGGGCTCGAAGTTGACCGGCTGTTTGTCGCAGGCAGTTGACGCACTCAAGTCCGACGGCACGCTGACGAGGCTGCAGAAGCAGTACCTGACTGCGGAAGGCGCTCCCGAACTCTCATGAGTCAGTGGCAACCGTCCGCTCTGCAACAAGAGCGGATCGCTTTCCGCCGTCGGCAGGCGCGGCGGTCCACGCTGATCGCGGCGGGCAGCTCGATCGTTCTGCTGGTGCTGATTGCCGCCGGCGTCGGTTCGACGCCGGGCTGGCCGCGGGTCCGGGAGACGTTCTTCAACGTCGACCGGGCCTGGGAAGCGTTGCCGACCGTCGCCCAGGGCCTGTGGCTGAACGTTCGGGTGATGCTGATCTGCGCTGTCCTGATCGTCGTTTTCGGGATGACGCTGGCGATCATGCGGACCCTGCGCGGCCCGATCTTCTTCCCGCTCCGCGTGTTCGCCGCCGCGTACACCGACGTGTTCCGCGGCCTCCCGCTGCTGCTCGTGATCTTCCTGCTCGGCTTCGGCGTCCCGGCTCTGCAACTCCGCGGTCTGCCGAACGACGCTGTGATCTGGGGTGGTGCCGCTCTCGTCCTCACCTACTCCTCGTACGTCGCTGAGGTCTTCCGAGCCGGTATCGAATCGGTGCACCCGTCCCAACGGGCCGCAGCACGCTCGCTCGGGCTGTCCTACCGCCAGACGCTGCGCTTCGTCGTATTGCCGCAAGCCGTCCGCCGAGTGATGCCACCACTGCTGAACGACTTCGTCAGCCTGCAGAAGGACTCCGGTCTGATCGCCGTCCTCGGTGTGATCGACGCGATCCGCGCTGCCCAGCTGGAGACAGCGATCGACTTCAACTTCACCCCGTACGTCGTCGCGGGGCTGCTGTTCGTCGCGCTGACCATCCCCTTGACTCGGCTGACCGACTACATCGCTCGCAGACAAGGCTGGTACGGCGGGGGAGGTGGACCGGTATGAGTCTGTTGTCGCTGCGTGGAGTCCGCAAGTCGTACGGCGCGAACGTGGTCATCGACTCGTTCGACCTGGAAGTCGACGAGGGCGAGTGTGTCGTCCTGATCGGTGCTTCCGGCTCCGGCAAGTCCACGCTGCTGCGCTGTGTGAATCTGCTCGAGGTCGTCGACGACGGCGTGATCGAGCTGGCCGGAACCGACATCACTGATCCGCGTGCGAATGCGGACAAGGTGCGCTCAAAGATCGGGTTCGTCTTCCAGTCCTACAACCTGTTCCCGCATTTGACGGTGCTCGACAACATCACCCTGGCCCCGATCCGGGTCCATGGAGTTGCCAGGGATGTTGCGCGAACCCGCGGCCTGGAGATGCTCGATCGGGTCGGTCTGCTAGAGAAGGCTTCCGCCAAACCCGATGAGCTCTCCGGCGGTCAGCAGCAGCGCGCCGCCATCGCCCGCGCCATGGTCAACTCACCCCAGCTGTTGCTGCTGGACGAGGTCACCTCTGCCCTCGACCCCGAGCTGGTCGGAGAGGTCCTCGACCTGCTCCGCGAGCTGAAGGACGAGGGCATGACCATGCTGGTCTGTACCCACGAAATGGGCTTCGCCCGCGACGTCGCCGACCGCGTCTGTTTCCTGCACCAAGGCCGTCCCCTGGAGGTCGGTCCGCCGGCCCAGGTCCTCGACGATCCGCGCGAGCCGCGGACCCGGGAGTTCCTGAGCCGGATCCGCAGCTGATTCAGTGCGCCGAGAGGTACTGCAGGACTGCCATCACCCGGCGGTTGTCGTCCTCCGACGGCGGGAGGTCGAGCTTCGAGAAGATGTTGTTGGTGTGCTTCGAGACGGCCTTCTCGGTGACGAACAAGGCAGCGGCGATGGCGGCGTTCGAACGGCCTTCCGCCATCAGGCCGAGGACTTCGGACTCGCGCGGGGTGAGCCGGCCGATCGGCTCATCACGGGTGTTGCGCGCCAGTAGCTGACCGATCACGTCCGGGTCCATCGCCGTACCGCCACCTGCAACGCGCCGTACCGAATCGAGGAAGTCGGCGACGTTGGAGACGCGGTCCTTGAGCAGGTACCCGACGGCGCCGCCGCCGGTGAGCAGCTCGCGCGCGTACAGCTGCTCGACGTACTGGGACAGGACGAGGATCGGCAGGCCGGGGACCTGCTTGCGGGCCTCGACCGCGGCCCGCAGTCCCTCGTCGGTGAAAGTCGGTGGCAGCCGGACATCGACGACGGCCACGTCCGGCCGGTGCTCCACCAAGGCGGGCACCAGCCGGGGACCGTTGTCGACTGCCTCGACGACCTCGAAGTCGTGCGCCTCCAGGAGACGGATCAGGCCGTCCCGGAGGAGGGCATGGTCTTCAGCGATGAGGACTCGCAAGGCAGCTCCATGATCACAGTGGTCGGCCCGGCGCTCGGGCTCACCACGGTCAACGTACCGTCGAAGGCGGCCAGCCGCCGCTCGATACCGTACAGACCGCCACCGGGGCTGACCACCGCGCCTCCCACACCGTCGTCACCGACGATCATGTGCAGCTTCTCGTGCTCGTGGGTGATCTGGATCCAGGCGGTCGTCGCGGCCGAGTACTTCACCGCGTTCGCCAGGCACTCGGCGACCGCGAAGTACGCCGCGGACTCGACCGGCGCCGGCGGCCGGCCCGGGACGTCGTAGGTGACGTCGACCTTGAACGGGCAGGACATCGCGAGGGCCTTGACCGCGCCGTCCAGCCCGCGATCGGCGAGCACGGGCGGGTGGATCCCACGAACCAGGTCGCGCAGCTCGGACAGCGCCGTACTGGCCGATTGACGGGCCTCGGTCAGCAGCGCCGCGGCCTGAGCCGGGTCGCGAGCCACCATCTCCTCGGCCATGCCGAGGTTCATGCTCAGGGCGGCCAGGCGGGCCTGGGCGCCGTCGTGCAGGTCACGCTCGATCCGGCGCAGCTCGGCCGCCTGGGTATCGACGGTCTCGGCGCGCGAGGTGGCCAGCTCCTGGACCCGCAGCGCCAGCTTGGCGCTCTCGGTCGGGCCGAGCAGCGAGCGGGCGACGTAGGCGTTCGCCTTCAGTAGCCGCTCACCGGCAGCCTGCCAGATCATGAACCCGATCAGCGCAATCGGCATCACCAGGAAGCTGGTCCAGAAGTTGACCTTGAACAGCCCGCCGAACGGCTCGGTGAAGACGCCCTCCGGGGTGACGCCGACCAGCAGCGGGTAGATCCCGTAGAACAGGGTGCTCAGGAACAGCACGGCACTGACCAGTGACAGCGTGAAGCCGACGACCGCGTTCACCAGCAGCCAGATGATGTCGCGCCAGGTGGCGGGGTCGGACAGCGTCGTCCGCAGCCACATCAGGATGCCCGGCATCGGTGGCTTCTTGTACGGCCGCGGGATCTGCTCGCCGATGAAGCCGGCCAGCATCGTCCGGTGGCAGTTCGCGAACCAGCGGGTCGCCGGGACGAACGCGAGCAGCAGCGGGATGCCGACCCAGACAGCGATCAGCGGCACGGCCACTACATTGAGCACGAAGAACGCGATCCCGATCTCCGCCAGGATGGCCAGGGCCAGCGCGATCCACGGCTGGGCCAGTTTGGGATAGCGCATCGGCGGCGCCACGGGTGCAAGAGTGCTCATGGCTCCATCATGACCGAGCGTGAGGCCGGAACCAGTGGTGCTAACCCCCCAAAGGAGAAGGGGGTTGACCCCCACTCGATTCGGGGGATAGCCACAGTGTGTCACCGGCCCGCGGCGGCGAAGCTTGCTGCATGACGACCACAGCGACGACTTCTGGCACGACACCAGACACCCGCGGGAGCGGTTTCGCGCCGTTGCTGCGCGAGATCAAGGCCGCGGGACTCCTCGAGCGCCGGACCGCGGCGTACGCGATCTCCATCGGCGTCAACGTGGCGCTGATGGCCCTCACCTGGGTCGCGATCGCCGCGATCGGCAGTTCGTGGTGGGTGCTGCTGCTCGCGCTCCCGCTCGGCATCCTGACCACCCGGGCCGCGTTCTTCGGCCACGACGCCGGCCATCAGCAGATCGGCAGCTCCCGCAAGCTGCACGACTGGATCGGGATGCTGCATGCCGACCTGCTGCTCGGCATGAGCTACGGCTGGTGGAACGACAAACACAACCGCCACCATGCCAACCCGAACCACACCGACAAGGACCCTGACGTCGGCGAGGGCATCCTCGTCTGGACCCGCGAGCAGGCCGAGGGCCGCAAGGGCCTGGAGGGCTGGCTGAGCCGCAACCAGGCCCGGATCTTCTTCCCGTTGCTCACCCTCGAGGGCTTCAACCTCAAGTACTCCGGAATCCGGTACCTGCTCGCACGCCGCCGTACCGAGAAGGTCGAACTTGGTCTGATGGCCTCGCACCTGGTCGCGTACTTCACGGCGCTGTTCGTGCTGCTGTCGCCGGCGCAGGCGCTGGTGTTCGCGCTGCTGCATCACATGATCTTCGGCCTGCACCTGGGCAGTGTGTTCGCACCGGGTCACAAAGGGATGGAGATGCCTGGCGACGACAGCGACTGGGGTCACCTGGAGAAGCAGGTCCTGACGTCCCGCAACATCAAGGGCGGGGTCGCGACGGACTGGATGATGGGCGGGCTGAACTACCAGATCGAGCACCATCTCTTCCCGAGCATGCCGCGCGCCAACCTGCGGTTCGCCCAGCCGATCGTCCAGCAGTACTGCGAGAAAGTCGGTTTGCCGTACCTGACGACCGGGCTAATAGATTCGTACCGAATGGGATTACGGCACATGCATGAGGTCGGTCACGACCTCAGAGCTGAAAAGTCCTTCTCTTAAAGAGATCCCTCGATTACCTTCACTTCTCTCGGGTGCCGCCCACCTTTGTGAGGAGATCTGCATGACCGATACGTCCGGTTTGAGCCGCCGCGGCCTGCTGGGCGCGGTCGCCGGCGTCACCGCCGCGACCGCGATCCCCGCTGCCCCCGCCTGGGCTGCGGACGACCAGCGGCCCGGTGCACTCAACCACCCCAGGCTCGACAAGTACGACCGACAGATCGTCTCTGGGCTGTCTTCGGAGCGGGCTCTGCGGCACCTCCAGGTGCTGTCTGAGCACATCGGCCCGCGGATCGGAGGGACCAGCAGCGAGAAGCGGGCCGCCGACTACATCGCCGACCAGCTCGACCGGTTCGGGTACCGGACCAAGCTGGAGCCGTTCCCGGTCGCGGACAAGTTCCTCGCCCAGATCGAGGACGTCCGCAACATCCTGCCGAACGATCTGTGCTGGCAGGCCGGGGCTGCCCCCGGCGGCAAGCTCGACGTGAGCGTGGAAGGGCCGGTCCGGGACGTCGGCCCGGCCACTGCGCCCGTCTGGCCCGCCGATGTGGCCGGCTCGATCGTGATCGCGGATGACACTGCAGCCGCCCGTCCGGCTTTAGTCGCGGAGGCCGCGGCGCGGGGTGCTGTCGGAGTCATCCTGTTGCCGGCCGACCTGGTGTTCCCGCGCCGGGCGTCCGCGTTCTCACCAGCCGGTCTGACCGATGCGCCGATCCCGGTGATCGGTGTCGCGCAGGTGCAGAAGCGGCTGATCCGCGAGGCCCTCGCGGTGGTGACCTCGCTGCCGCTGAAGATCAGCGCCAAGGCCCACCGTGGGCTGACCTCCAACAACGTCATCGGCGAGCGTCGTGGACGCAGCGGCGCCAACGGCCCGATCGTCATGGTGAGCGGTCACTACGACTCGGTCATCGGCGCTCCGGGTGCGAACGACGACGGCTCCGGGACCGTGCTCACCATGGAGATCGCCCGGGTGATGAGCAAGCTCAACACCAACGCCACCCTGCGATTTGCGCTGTGGGGCTCGGAGGAGCAGGGCCTGATCGGGTCGCGGTACCACGTCGCACAGCTGGCCCAGGACCAGCGCGACCGGTACAAGGCGGTCTTCCAGAACGACATGGTCGCCACCAGCTGGGACCCGGCGGTCACCTACTGGATCCTGTCGTTCACCGGCCTCGCCAACACGGCGACCGACGCGGTCCGCGCCTCCGGCGAGCGGCTCGGATACGCCCCGCAGATGGTCGGCCCGGTACTGCGTGGTGCGTCCGACCACCAGTCGTTCCAGGAGGTCGGCATCGCGTCGGCGAACTTCTCCTGGCGCGGTGAGATCTCACCGGCTCACCTCGAGCCGCCGTACCACTCGCCGGAGGACACCATCGCGAAGAACGTCAGCCTGGAACGCCTCCAGGTCTCGATGGAGCTGATCGGCACCGCGGCGTACGCCACCGCACGCCAGTAGGGGAGTGCCTGCACCGGGGTGACATGGCTCATACGGCTAGCCTTGAAGGGCTATGTCGCCCCGGAGCAGGAAACCGTCGAAGTGGCAGCGGCCCGTCAGCGACCGGCCGCTACTGGGTGGTTCCCAGGCACGGGAGGCGCGCACGGACGGTGAGTGGAACGTCCGGCGAGTGTCGGGCTCAGCGTCCGGCAAGTCCTACCGCTGCCCGGGCTGCGACCAACTGATCCCGCCGGCCACGCCCCATGTGGTGGTCTGGCCGGACAATCCCAGCCTGCTCGGTGCGCTCGGTGGCGCCCAGTCCCTCGACGAACGACGCCACTGGCACACCGCGTGCTGGGGCCGTCGACGCTGAAAGGCCAGACTTATGAAGGGCAAGGCATGAAGCTCCCGGTCACGTCGTACGGCGAAACTGGTACGGCGGTCGTGGTCATGCACGGCCTGTTCGGCTCTGGCCGGAACTGGATGACGGCGGCCCGCCGGCTCGCTGGCCAGCACCGCGTTTTCGCCCTCGACCTGCGCAACCACGGCACGTCGCCGCATGTGGACACCATGAGCTATCCCGAGATGGCCGACGACGTCCGCGAGACGATCGAGAGCCTCGGCGCCGGCCCGGTCACCCTCGTCGGACACTCGATGGGCGGCAAGGCCGCCATGCTGACTGCGCTGCTCTATCCGGCCGTCGTCGAGCGCCTGGTCGTCGTCGACGCGGCCCCGGTGACCTACCCGCCCGCCTTCGTCGAATACGCCCAGGCGATGCGGAACGCCGACCTGTCAGCCGTGCAGCGCCGGTCCGACGTCGACGCTCAGCTGGCGGACGCCGTACCGGCTCCTGGCACGCGGGCGTTCCTGCTGCAGAACCTGGTCCTCGACGAGGCCGGTGCGCGCTGGCGGCCGAACCTGCCGGTGATCGAGGCCGCGCTACCGCAGATCTCCGGCTGGCCGTCCGGTCTTGAGGGCCGCCACTACGACGGCCCGACGCTCTTCATCTACGGCGGTAAGTCGGACTACGTGCAGCAGGATCACCGGGCGACGATCGCGTCGTACTTCCCGCGCGTCCAGTACGCCGAGGTCCCGGAAGCCGGCCATTGGGTCCACGCCGAACGCCTGGACGACTTCCTCGCGGCGCTCAGCCCTTTCGTGAGTTGAGCCGATCAACCGTAAGACGTTGACTGGATCGCGGTTGCAGCAGTAAATTTTCAACACAGCTCGCTTGTCGGGGGTGTTGATGATCCGTTCGTTCGCGGTGGGAGACGGCCCCGAGCTGGCCGCTGCCTGGACTGCTGCGGCGCCCGCCGACCCGATCGGGTACGCGCGATTCCGCGACCTCTTCCTGCTCGACCGGAACTTCGACCCAGCCGGCCTGAAGGTTGCCAAAAGCAATGGTCGCATCGATGGTGCGGCGTACGCGGTCCGTCGGCTGACCGCGGATGATCCCGGCATCGGCTGGATCCCGTTCTTCTTCGTCCATCCCGACGCCCGCGGACACGGCCTGGGCCGCGAGTTGCTGACCGCCGCGCTGGAATGGCTGGAGCGTTCAGAGGTCTACTTCTCGTCGTACACGCCGAACTACTTCCTGCCTGGTCTCGATCGTGCGCGGTACCCGGCCGCTGATCGCCTGCTGACGGGGTTGGGATTCAAACCCCAGTACGACGCGGTCGCGATGGACCGGAGCCTGGTCGGCTACGCCATCCCGGCCGAGGTAGCCAAGCGGCTCGACGAGCTGGTGGGGGAGGACTACAGCTTCGGTACGCCGACCGGTGACGAACTGACCGCGTTGATCCACCTGGCCGGTACGGCGTTCAGTCCGGACTGGGCCCGGGCAATTCGCGAGGCCGTGGTGGCCGGGATGCCGCTGGAGCGAATTGTCGTCGCGCGAGACGCCGACCGGCGGATCGTCGGGTGGGCCCAGCATGCGACGTACGAGGGCGTTATTGAGCGCTTCGGACCCTTCGGCGTACTGCCGGAATGTCGTGGCACCGGCCTCGGCAAGCTCCTGCTGCACCTCACGCTGACGCGGATGGCTGCGGCGGGCGCTCACGGCGCGTGGTTCCTGTGGGCTGACGCGGAGTCCGCCGCCGGCCGCCTCTACCTGGGCACCGGCTTCACCATCACCCGCACCTTCACCATCCTCCGACGGGAGTCGTCATGACCAGAACTGTGCTCGCCATCGGCGCCCACATCGGCGACATGGACCTGACCGCCGGTCCTACCCTGGCCAAGCTCATCCTTGACGGCGCGAACGTCACCATCGTCGCGCTCACTCCCGGCGAGCGCAGCCACCCGCGGCTCGCGCCGGCCGAGTACAAGAAGCAGAAGATCGCCGAAGGCGAAGCCTTCGCCACCGCCATCGGTGCCGACTTCATGGTCCTCAATCACAGCGACGGCTTCCTCCCTGACACTGACGAGGCCGCCGCCGAACTGGCCATCATCATCCGTGACCAGCAACCCGACACCCTCATCACCCACTGGCACCAAAGCCACCACCAAGACCACGAACGCGCCGCCCGCCTCACGATGCGCGCCCGGCACCTAGCTGACATCCCCCTGGGTCCCGCCGACCCATCCCACCTCCAACCCC
>NZ_SMKX01000159.1 GCF_004349055.1 Kribbella antibiotica | reverse complement strand
GGGTGGGGGTGGGGTCCCCGACTACCTGCAGTTGTTCGGGTCGAGCCGGCGGGCGGCTTCGACCTCGACCGCCGCTCGTGCGTCCGGTCCGAGGAAGCCATTCGGTTTGTGTTGAATCAACCCGACCAGCCACACCACCACCGCGCGGCGCCCAAACTGGTCCACGCCCGGTCCGGTTGCCGGGCTGTTCTGACGGTTCGAGCGGTTTCGAAACGCTGTCCTGCCGGGTCTTGCGCGGATAGCTTGCGGAGCGTCCTTTCCGCTATCTAGGAGGCGTTCCGCAGATGCGTTTTCGCTTGGCGCTTGCCGCCGCTGCATCCCTCGCTCTGACCGCCCCCGCTGCCCCGGCACTCGCTGCCCCGGCGCTCGCTGCCCCGGCAGCCGCGACTTCCGCCTCCACCGCTTCGCTGGTGTTCGGAGCCTGCCCGACCGATATCGCGCAGTCCTTTCCCGCACTGACCTGCGCGACCCTGCCGGTGCCGGTGGACTACAGCCGGCCGTTCGGCGCCCATCTCTCGCTGCTGGTGACCAAGCACGCGGCCAAGGACCCGGCCAAACGTCTCGGGTCCCTGGTGCTCAACCCTGGCGGCCCCGGCGGTGGCGGTGCCAGCTATGCCGGCACTCTGACCAAAACGGACGCCACAGGTTTCACGAGGCTGGCGCCCGCAGTACTGGACGCGTACGACGTGATCGGCTTCGACCCGCGCGGCGTGGCGCACAGCAACGCCATCAGCTGCACGGAGCCGACGTACTTCGGCCCGCCGCAGCCCGATCCCGACCTCCGGGCCAACCGCGACGAGCTCTGGAAGACCTGGGCCGGGTACGCCGACGGTTGCGCGGCGAAGGCCGGGGCGTTGCTGCCGCACCTCGGGACGGGGAATGTCGCCCGCGACTTGGACGGACTCCGCGCCGCGCTGGGCGACGCGAAGCTCAACTACCTGGGCTTCTCGTATGGGACCTACCTCGGCGCCGTGTACGGGAAGCTGTACCCGCAGAACGTCGGCCGGATGATCATCGACGGCAATATCGATCCGACCCCGGAAGACGTTTGGTACAAGGCTTCTCTGAACCAGGCAACCGCGATGCAGAAGCGTTTCGACAGCTACCTCGGCTGGATCGCGCAGTACGACAACGTCTTTCATCTGGGGAAGTCGGTCGCCGAGGTCCGGGCCGGTTGGACGAAGGCGCTGACCGACTTCCGCACCAACCCGCGCGATCAGGTCGGTGGCAGCGAACTGCTCAGCACCGCCTTGGGCATGATGTACACCGAGTCCAACTGGACCCCGTTCGCCCAGGCGATCAGCGCGTACGTCGTGAACGGTGACGACGCACCGCTCGCCGAGTTCGCGGCGCCGTACCTGGGCGCTGATGCCGAAGAGGGCTTGGCCGCCTTCAACGCGGTGGTCTGCTCCGACTCGGTCTGGCCGCGGGATCGGGCCACCTGGGAACGAGACACCAGTGAAGTCGCCAAGACGTCGCAGTTCGCCTGGTACAACGTCTTCACCAGCCCGTGCCACAGCTGGTCGGTCCAGAGCAAGGGCCGTCCTGAGATCACCGGCAAGGACCTGCCGGGCATCCTGATGTTCAACACGGTCGGCGATCCTGCGACGCCGTACGAGGGCGCGCTGAGGCTGCATGCTGCGCTGCCGACCTCGGTCCTGGTGACCGAGCGGGACTCGGGCAAGCACTGCGTCTTCGGCAACTCGCGAGCGTCCGTCAACCCGGCGGCGAACGCGATCGGCACGAAGTACCTGCTGACCGGTGAACTGCCCAGCGCGGACACGTCGGTCGCCGGTCATCCGCTCCCGGTGCCGACGCCCGCGGCACCGAAGGTGTTCAAGGCCACTAGGGCCACACCAGTGGAGTGATCAGAGCAGCTTGTTGCGAAGGACCTTGCCCGTGGCGTTGCGGGGGAGCTCATCGATGATGATGATCTCCCGCGGCGTCTTGTAGCGAGCAAGGTTCTCGCGCACGTGCTCAATCAGCTCGTCCGGCGTCGCCGTACCACGCAGCACGACGTACCCGACCAGCCGCTGCCCGAAGTCATCGTCCGGTACGCCGACCACCGCGGCCTCGGCAACAGCGGGATGGCGCGCGAGGCAATCCTCGACCTCGACGGGATGCACGTTCTCCCCGCCGGACACGATCATGTCGTCCTCGCGCCCGTCGATGAACAACCGCCCGGCGCCATCCAGATGACCCATGTCCCCGGTGCTCATCCGCCGCCCGATCACGGTCTTGCTCGACCCGTCGGTGTAGCCGCCGAACACCAGCCCGCTGCTCACAAAGATCCGCCCGGTCTCGCCGACTGGCAGCGACCGACCGTCGGCATCCAGAATCCGCACCGAACTCCCCAGGCACGGACGCCCGACGGTCCCCGGCGCCGCGATCAGATCCGCGGAGTTCGCGATCGTCGCAATCCCAACCTCACTCGACCCGTACGCATCACACAACACCGGCCCGAACTGCCCAATGAACTCCGAGGCCAGCGGCGCCCCCAGCGTCGACGCCCCCGACAACACCACCCGCAACGACCCCAGCTCATGCGCGCCGGATCCGACATCAAGCAGCCGCCGCAACATCACCGGTACGGCGACAATCACGCCGACCCGATGTGCCTCGACCTGCCGCAACACCTCCGCCGCGTCGAACTTCCGCGCCAGCACGAGCGGTGACCCCAGGAACAAGGCCATCATCGACGTCAGCAACCCGAGCCCGTGAAACAGCGGCGGCCCGATCACCACTGGTTCGCCCGACCGCAGCCCACACCGCCCGAGCGCGCTCACCATCAACCCGGCCAGCCCCATCGCGGTCGGCATCCGCGGCGCACCCTTCGGCGTACCGGTGGTGCCCGACGTCAGGATCGTGATGTGCCCAGGGTTCTCCGGCTGCGGAGCCGCATCCGCTTCCGACGCAACCAGCGCCGACAAATCAGACAGTACGACGGGAATTCCGGCCGGCGCCGCAAATTCGGCATCATGCACGAGCAGATCCGGCGCATGCCGTTCCAGCACCGCCGCCATCTGCGGGGGAGCGAACTCCGTGTTCACGAACAACACATCAGCGCCCAGCCGAGAAGCCGCGAGCGTCGCCTCGAGGAACCCCCGATGATTCCGGCACAACACCGCAACCTTGCTCCCGGCAACGATCTTGTGGTCGGCGTGCAGCCCGGCCGCGATCCGCTCAACCCGTCGATCAAGCTCGCCGTACGTCGTCGTCCCGTTCTCGTCGATCACTGCGGCCCGCTCGGGATACCGAACCGCCGCCACCGCCCCGAGCGCAGCCATCGACTGCCCCCAGTGCCGCAGCGCCCGCTCGATCCCAAGCACATGCGCCGGATGCGCCGGCCGCCAGATCCCCGACTTCGCCACCGCGATCGGCACCCGGCCGAGCTCCAGCAGCGAAGACGCGCCGATCACTCCGCGCTCCGCGGTTTCCGCGACCGATCGCCTCGCCGGAAGTACACCTCGAACAATCGATCCGTCGGCACCCGGAACAGATTCCCCAGTACGTCGGCCGGTCGAACCATCGGCGGAGTGATGTTGTTCGGTCGCTGAGCGATCGCCGTACAGACCTGATCGGCCGCCTGCTCCGGACTCAGCCCAGGCATCTTGTTCAGCATCGGAGTCGGCTCACTCATCCGCGTGTGCACCAACCCCATATAGACGGTCGACGTAGTCACCCCGTCGCCGCGAATCTCCTGCGCCACACACCGCAACCACACATCGAAGGCCGACTTGGAAGCCAGGTACGCCGACCAGCGCGCCATCGGGGGAGTCCGCACCCCGGCGGTCGACACGTTCACGATATGGCCAGAGCGTTGCGCACGCATCGACGGCAGCAACTCAAGGACCAGCTTGGCCGGCCCGAGGTAGTTGACCGCATTCGTCCGCTCGATGTCGTGGAACCGCTGATAAGAGTCAGCCACCGACCGCCGGATCGACTTCCCGGCGTTGTTCACGAGCACGTCGACCCGCCCGTGCTCGTCAAGGATCGTCCGCACCAGCGCCTCAATGGCAGCCGGATCCGCGAGATTGGTGGGATAGGCGAAGGCCTTCCCACCCGCAGCGTTGATGTCATCGGCAACTGCCGAGAGTTGGTCAGCCGTGCGAGCGACCAGCAGGACCGTGGCTCCGGCCCGCGCCAAGCGGCGGGCGGTCGCTTCACCAATCCCGTACGACGAGCCAGTCACCAGTACGACGCGATTCCGCACCGCGGTCGCCAGTCGGTCGTCGGGGATCCGGGACCGGCCGTTCGTCAGAGCGACGAGCAACGGCCATCCGGGCGGGCGCTTCGCGGTCACCATGTGACCGACATTACCCGCAAGTAGTCGCCAGCGACAGGGGAAAGGTTAAACCGGGTTTACAGCGGAGCTGCCGGGGTCATCGGCCACTAGACCCCGGCCTCCGCACGAGCTACTGCAGACTTCAGACAGTGCCGCCGGCGGCGGTCGGCGCCGTCGGGTCGCTGCCACCGTCGCCGACAACCTCGCGGGCGAGGAAGTCCTCGAGGTGGAACAGGTTGTCGCCGGCCCGCTTGGCGACGTTCACCAGCGTGTTCATCGCGGAGACCTCCTCGACCTGCTCCTTGAGGAACCACTGCATGAACTGCTCGCCGACGTAGTCGCTCTCGTCGCGCGCCGTCCGGGCCAGCGTCTCGATCTGCTTGGTGACGGTGATCTCCTGCTGCAGCGCGAGCTCCAGCGGCTCGAGGGCCGTCTTGAAGTCCGAGGCCACCTCGCCGACGCCGGGGATGTGCGGCCGGACGTCCTTGTCGAGCAGGTACTGGACCATCATCATCGCGTGGTTGCGCTCTTCCAGGGCCTGCTTGTAGAAGTGCCCAGCCAGCTGGGGAAGGTCCTGGTCGTCATACCAGACGGCGACCGCGACGTACTGCTGGGAGGCCGTGAACTCATTGCGGATCTGCTCTTGCAGAAGTTTCTCGTACGTGCTCATGCAGCCAATGTAGCCATCCCGAGCAGATTTATCATCGTTGGTTTGGCTGGCCTAACCACCCAGGGTGACGACCTCGGAACCCCCGCCAGGCAGCGTGATCCGCACGGTCTTGCCGTCCACCGCGACATCGATGCCTTCGGCAAGTGCTTCCGGCCGCAAGGCATCGCGCGTCAGGACGACGGCGCTGACCAGCACCAACGGCTCACCGCGATGGGCAGCCGTCAGGTACGGCGTCGCCGAGTGCGGCCCGAAGGCGTTCGCTCCGAGACCGCGGTGGAGGCCGGCTTCGTCGTACCCGTACAGGCCGACGATCGCGGAGAGTAGTCCGTCATCGTTGCGCGCCGAGGCCGCCGTCGCCGATGTGGTTGCCGCAGGCAAGGAGTCTCCCGCGACCGCAAAGCCGCCGCTGCGGACGAGCGCGCCGGCCGGTCCCTCGACGAGCGCGCAGCGGATCTCCCAACCGCCGTGCACCACCGACGTGGTCTCGATCCGCCACGGCCCCTCGGATCCGAGCCAGGCGTTGTGCCACGAGGACGCCGTACGGGTGGTGATTCCCAGCCGGCGGATGCGCCCGCGGGCACTCGACTTACCGTCGGCGACCAGGGTGATCAGGTTGTCGATCCGCGGCGCTTCATCGCTCAACTCCGGCCCGGCGTGGTTCGCGTAGGCCAGCCGGTTGTAGTGCGGGTCGCCCTCCCGCTCAACACCGGAAGGCTCGGCCAGCGGCTGCTTGTCCGCGCCATGGTTGATCAGCTGCACGACCTGGCTGTTTCGACTCCCATGCACGAGCCAACCCGGCGCCGGCATCGCGCGCACCTGGTCGGCGTCGTCCAGCGGAATCGTCTCTTCAGAATCCGACCAGACCGGGTGCTCCGGCGGCAGGATCAACCCGACGAAACCCTTCGAAGCCCAGTACGGCGAGCCTGGCCCGGAGTACGACTGGGTCGTCGGCAAGAACGTGTCGTACCACCCAAGAGTCAGCAGCCCACGCTCATCTGGCACACCGTGCTGCACGAAATGCCGCGCGATCCCGGAGCACAGCCGCCGCGTCTGACCGGGCGACAGGGGAGTGGCGTCGAGCAGCGCACCCATCCAGTACGGCGCGGCCGCAGCCATCCGATAAGTCAGCGAACGCCCCTGATAAAGCGGTGCCCCATCGCTTCCGACGAGGTGAACCGCATCCTCGAGGAACAGACTCAGCCGCTCGCGGTAAACCGTCAGCCGATCCTCGTACGCCGCTCCCGGCGTGGCCGCCGCCATCCGCGCCCACAAGCCCGGATAGAGGTGCATCGCCCAACCGATGTAATTGTCGAACGCCTGCCCGTCGCCATCGGAGTACCAGCCGTCGCCGACGTACCAGTCCTCGATCCGGTCGAGCCCGCCGTCGATGTCCTCCTGCGAGTACGGCGCACCGACCGACGCGAGGAACTGCTCGCTCACAACCTGGAACAGCCGCCAGTTGTTGTCATGCGTGGTCGACCCGATGAACCCACCGAGCCACTCGGCCACGTGCTGCTGCGCGCGGTCATCGAGCCGCTCCCAGATCCACTCACGCGTCTCGTGCAGCGCGACCGCGATCGCCGCGGCCTCGACCATCTGCTGCGACCGCGGTGTCAGCCGCAGCCACGACTCCGGGTGCTCCGGGTTGGCGCCGTTCGCGACACCCCGCGCGTACCGCTCGATCAGCGCCTCGCACCCCTTGCCGCGCACGCCCGCGATCCGGAACGCGGCCAGCATGAACGACCGCGCAAAACCCTCCAGCTGATCGGACGCCGTACCGGATCGACTTGGCCGCCCCGGCAACTCAATCAGCGCGGAGCCGGGGGAGAAGTACGGCACCAGCGAGTCGAGCAGGTGATCCGCCAATCCCTCCCAGTGCGCGCGGGTCCACCCGGTCTGGCGGGAGAGGACGCGATCGGTGTCGGGCAGGATCAATCGGGTCATGCGAGCCTTCCGAGTTCGGTCGGGCTGATGGCATGTTGCAGCGGCCGGCCGGCCGTCAGGTGCTCGAGCTCGCTGACGGCGAGTTCGCCGAGGCGGGCGATCTCGTTACCGACGGCACCGGCGACATGCGGGGTGATGAAGACGTTCGGCAGGTCGAGCAGCGGCGAGTCCTCCGGCAGCGGCTCGGGATCGGTCACATCCAGTACGGCGTCGATGCGCCCGGACACGCACTCGGCCTCGAGCGCGGCGGCGTCGATGATCTTGCCGCGGGCGGTGTTGATCAGGACTGCCCCGTCCTTGAGCAGACCGAGCAGATGCGAGTCGACCAGCCCGGTGGTCTCGGGCAGGAGCGGGGCGTGCACGCTCAGGATGTCGCTGCGCTGGAACAGTTCGTCGTTCGAAACCAGCTCGGCGCCGAGCCCGGCGGCCTCATCCGCATTCAGGTACGGGTCGCTGATCAGCACCTCGAGGTCGTACGTCTTCAGCCGCTCCGCGACCAGGCGCGCGATCCGCGACGCTCCGAGCAGGCCGACCGTCGTACCGTAACTGCCCGGCATCCCGTGCGGGTCCGCCTTGCGGCGCTCGGTCCGGTACTGCGCTGCCAGGCGGAAGGCTCGTTTGCCGGAGAGCACGATCGCGGCGACCGTGAACTCGGCCACCGGGAGCGCGTTCGCGAACGCGGCCGAGGAGACCTGGATCCCGCGGTCGAACGCGAGTGGATCGACGATGTGCTTCACCGAACCGGCCGCGTGCAGGATCGCCTGCAGCTTCGGCGCCGCGTCCAGGACCTCGGGAGTGATCTTCGGGCAGCCCCAGCCGGTCAGCAGGACGTCGACCTCCGGCAGCGCGGCCATGATCGCCGGGTCGTCGAGGAACGACGTACCGGGGCCGACGGGCAGCACGGTGGCGACCGCGTCGAGCCGGGCCCGGACACGGGGGACCAGGACGCGATTGCGGCTGGCCTCGTTCATGGCCAGCATCACGGTCAGGGTGGGAGCGGAATCGGTGCGCACAAGAGCAACTTAGCAAGCGCTTTCCCAAGCTGTCGCCTGGTGGACCGCATCCCGGGCGCGGCGGGCCGGAAATTGGTGAAGTTTTTTCCCTGAAGCGGAATGCCTGGGCCGACTGCGGACGTTGTCACTTCACAGGGCAGGATGGAGATTCGCTGATCCCGCCCGGATGGCGACGATGAAGGAGACGACCATGCTGCGACCGGACGACCTCTACGAGATCGTCGACGAGTCGGTGGCGACCGGCCCGGCGGCTACCCCCAAGGTGCTGGTGCACTCCCTGGACGGGTTCATGGACGCCGGCCAGGCCGGCCGAGTGACCGCGGACCACCTGCTGGAGACGCTGGAGAGCCGCCTGCTGGCGCGCTTCGACGTCGACCTTCTGCACGACTACCGGGCGCGCCGGCCCGAGGTGACCTTCTCGGAGGACCACTTCACCGAATACACGCCGCCGCAGCTCAACCTCTGGCTGCTGACCGACGACGCGGGGGTCGACTTCCTCCTCCTCGAGGGTCCGGAGCCGGACAATCACTGGAACCGGTTCGCAGGTGCGGTCCGCCAGTTGATCGAGCTCTTCAATGTGACGCTCACGATCGGCGTCCACGGCATCCCGATGGGTGTGCCGCACACGCGGCCGCTCGGCCTGACGGCTCACGCGACCCGCTCTGAGCTGGTCACCCGCTCGAACATCTGGGACGGCGAGATGCGCCTCCCGGCGAGCGCGGGGACGATGCTCGAGGTGCGCCTCGGCGAGGCGGGCAAGGACGCGATGGGCTTTGCGGTCCACGTCCCGCATTACCTCGCGGAGAACCGCTTCCCGGGTGCCGCGCTGGCTCTGGTCCACGCCATCTCGGCCGCGACCGGCCTGCTGCTCCCTAGCAAGGCTCTGCTCGACGAGGCTGCAGTCACGGGCCGGATGGTCGACGAGCAGGTCGAGTCTTCGGACGACGCTTCCGCAGTCGTGAACGCACTGGAAACCCAGTACGACGCTGCTGCCGGATCGGTCAGCCGGAAGAGTCTGCTGGCCGACTCAACGCCTTCCGCGGAGGAGCTGGGCGCCGAGGTCGAGCAGTTCCTCGCCGAGCTGAACCGCGAGGGCGACAAGTAGGTCCCACAGAGCGGCGTCGGCCCACCCCGGGGCGGGGGTGGGCCGACGCTTTTATTTGCTCAGTTCCTGGGTGATTCGGCCGAACAGGTCTTCCAGTGGCTCGCTCAGCCGGACGCCGAACTCCGTCAGCCCGTAGGTCACCTGAGGCGGCGTCGTCGGCTCGACCTTGCGCCACACCAGCCCGTCCTGGACAAGGGCCCGCAGACTCTGGGACAGCATCTTCTCGCTGATCCCTTGAATGCTTTCGCGCAGCTCGAAGAACCTAAGATCGTTGCTCCGCAACGAGATGAGCACCCAGATGCCCCATCGGCTGGTCACATGATCGACCATGTCGCGAGCCGGACAGTCAGTGTGAAACACGTCATACCGGGGTTCTGTGACCTGCGAGCCTTCACTCATGCCATGAGCTTACCTAGAGGTACGTCCTTACGAAAAGTAAGTCCCTGCTCCTAGCGTCGTTCCCATGATCGTCATCACCGGAGCAACCGGAAACATTGGCCGCCCCCTCACCCAAACCCTGGCCGCCGCAGGCCACCAGGTCACCGCCGTCTCCCGGCGCCCCGCAGAGGCGCCGTACGGCGGTCGTCATGTCGTCGCGGACCTGTCGGATGCGTCGAGTCTCAAGCCCGTTTTCGCCGGTGCGAAGGCGCTGTTCCTGCTGCTCTCGGGCGACCTCCACGGCCCGGACGCTAACCCGGCGGACGTGGTCGAGCTGGCTGCGTCGAACGGTCTCCGCCGAATCGTCCTGCTCTCCTCGCAGGGCGTCTCGACCAGGCCGAACGACCCGACCCGGCTCACGATGCGCGCCCTGGAGGATGTCGTACGGGGGTCTGGTCTCGACTGGACCATCCTCCGCCCGGGCGGCTTCGCCTCGAACGCCCTCTGGTGGGCCGGGTCCGTCCGCACGCAACGAGTGGTCGCAGCCCCCTTCGGCGACACCGGTACGCCGATCATCGACCCGGCCGACATTGCCGCGGTAGCCGCCGCCTCGCTCGTCGACGACCAGCACGCCGGCGCCACCTACGACCTGACCGGCCCCGAAATCATCACCCCACGCCAACAAGCCGCAGCCCTGGCCACCGCCTTGGGAACAGAGGTTCGCTTCCACGAACTCACCCGCGCCGAAGCCAAAGCCGGAATGAGCCAAGCCATGCCGCCCGAACTAGCCGACGACACCCTGGACATCCTCGGCGCCCCAACCCCCGCCGAGCTCCGCGTAAGCCCCGACGTACAGCGCGTCCTCGGCCGAACCCCCAACACCTTCGCCACCTGGGCCACCCACAACCTCCCCGCCTTCCGCTGACGCCGCCGCCTTTGTGCGCTCAGTTCATCTTTGTGCACGCCCCAACCACGCAGCGGGCCTGGCAATGGTTGGTGGCCCCCCAAAGTCGCTGTTCGCGCCCAAAGCCGGCCCTCGCGCCCAAAGAGCAGCCGACCCACCTTCGGGCACGCACCGCGTCTTTGGGCGCGCCGCGGATCTTTGGGCAGGCAGCGCGTCTTTGGGTAGCCATCAACCACGCAGTACGCCCGGAAGTGGTTGATGGGTACTCAAGGTCGGCCTTCGTACCCAAAGAGCAGCCGACCCACCTTTGGGCACGCCGTGCGTCTTTGGGTAGCCACCAACCATGCAAGGCGCTTGGAAATGGTTGGTGGGCCCACAAAGTGCGTCCTCGTACCCAAAGTGCGGCGGCTCAGTTCGCCGAGAGGGCCGGCCGCGGGGATGCGGCGGCGGGGCGGGCGGCTAGGCGGCGCAGCTAGGCGGCGACTGTTTCGCGCGCTGGCGCGCGGATGATGAGGCGGTCGAGGCTGAAGCGGCCGGGGCCGACGACCGCGACGACCAGTGCGAACAGGCCGAGCGCGCCGACGAGTTCCCAGCCGCCGTCACTGGCGAAGATGCCGTTCGGGGCGTGCACGAACAGGAAGGCGCCGAACATGTCGAGTGCGAGCAGTACGCCGGCGATCGGGGTGAGGACTCCGAGAATCAGCGCCGTACCGGCAATGAGCTCGGCTCCGGCGGCGTAGTACGCCGAGATGGTCGGCGACGGGACGCCCATTCCCTGGAAGGCCTGCGCGGTGGCGTCGAGGCCGTTGGTCTGGAACTTCTGCCAGCCGTGCGCGACGAACACGATGCCGACGCCAATGCGGGCGATCAGCAGGACGACGTCCTGAGCAATGGGGGGCAGCTTCACAGCGAATCTCCTCAATCAAATGCTTGGTGGTTGAACTCTCAATCATAAGTCTACCGATCGGAGCCGAAAGCTCACCGAAAGCGTCCGCGTGACGGGACGCACAGCCGACGAACGCCAACTAGCGCCAGCGAGGGGGAGCGACCTGTCAGGATGAGACATGCCTGAGTCGCTGGAGGACCTGGTCGAGCTGCTCGACCTGGAGATGATCGACGTCGACCTGTATCGCGGCCGGCAGCCGCAGACCGCTCTGCAGCGGGTGTTCGGCGGGCAGGTGTTGGGCCAAGCACTGGCCGCGGCCGGGCAAACCGTCGACGACGGGCGGATCGTGCACTCGCTGCACGCGTACTTCCTGCGCGGCGGCGATACGACGGTGCCGATCATTTACCGGGTCGAAGGCACCCGCGACGGCGGCAGTTTCTCGAGCCGCCGAGTCGTCGCGTCGCAGCACGGCAAGCCGATCTTCTACATGTCCACGTCATTCCAGAAGCCCGAGCCCGGTCTCGATCACCAGGAGCCGATCCCGGCTGACGTCGTACCGCCGGAAGAAGCGCCGACCCTGTCCAGCGTGCTCGAGGCGCAGTCAGGCCGCGCCGCCGCGGACTGGGATCGCGAATGGTCAGCGCTGGACGTCAGGCTGGCAGGAGTCACCGGTCGCCAGTTCTGGATCCGTGCCGCAGGCAAGCTTCCCGACGAGCCGGCGCTGCACGCCTGCGTGCTCGCCTACGCCAGCGATCTGACACTGCTCGGCGCGAGCCTGCTTCCGCACGGCATCGTGCTCGGCGACCGCCGCATCCAGCCGGCGTCGCTGGATCACGCGCTCTGGTTCCACCGCGAGTTCCGCGCCGACGAATGGTTGCTCTACGACCAGACGTCACCGTCGGCCTCGGGCGCCCGCGGCTTCGCGACCGGCCGCCTTTTCACCGAAGACGGCCGCCTGGTCGCATCGGTTGCGCAGGAAGGTCTCATCCGCCCGATCGGATTGGACTTGAGCAAGTGAGGGTCTTGTGGCTAACGTAGGGGACATGTTGCAGCGCGCAGTAGAGACGACGACGCCGGAGAATGTCTCGGCGCGCTGACACCTGACTGTCAAACCCCGGGGCGATTGCCCCGGGGTTTTTTCATGCCTGCCTGGGGGATCGCCTCATCTCAACGAGGAGATCCCACCATGTACGACCACCGCAAACTCGGCCGCGAGCTCGGCCTGTTCGACTCTGACCCGCTGATCGGTGCGGGTCTGCCGTACTGGCTTCCGGCGGGCGCCGCCGTACGGCATGCCTTGGAGAGCTACATCGGCGAAGTCGAACGACGCGCCGGGTACCAGCAGGTCTATTCGCCCGTTCTCGCGAAGCGAGCGCTCTATGAGATTTCGGGGCACTGGGAGAAGTACAGCGACGACATGTACCCGCCGATGGACATGGGCAGCGAGGAGTTGGTCCTGCGGCCGAGCATCTGCCCACATCACGCGCTGATCTACCGTTCTCGCGCCCACAGCTACCGCGAACTTCCACTGCGGTTGTCCGAGCTCGGCGGCCAGTATCGCTCCGAGCTGTCTGGAGTGATCGGCGGGCTCAGCCGAGTCCGAGCGATGCAACTGAACGACGCCCACATCTTCTGCCGCCTCGACCAGGTCGCGTCGGAAGCCGCCGCGGCGCTTGCTCTAATCAACCAGGCGTACGCCGACCTCGGAATCAGTGCAGCGCGCTATGTTCTCGCGTTACCAGCGGAGGACGCGGTCATCGGCAGCCCGGACAGCAAGTACGTCGGCGATGCCGAGAGCTGGGCACACGCCGCCAGCCTCCTGCGCGAGGTCCTCGACAACGCCAACATCCCGTACGTCGAATCGCCGGGTGACGCGGCGTTCTACGGTCCGAAGATCGACATCCAGGTGATCGATTCGGCTGACCGCGAGTACAGCCTGTCCACCATCCAGCTGGACTTCAACCAGCCGGAGCGGTTCGGCCTCGAATATATCGGTGCTGATGGCAACAAGCACCGGCCGGTGATGGTGCATCGGGCGATCGTCGGGAGCATCGAGAGAGCGGTCGCTCAGGTCATCGAGGTGCACGGCGGCGCGTTCCCGGCCTGGCTCGCACCGGTCCAGCTCGTCGTTCTCCCGATCTCCGACGACGAGGAGAAGCTCGCCGTCGAGGTGGCTCGCCGGGCGTCATCGCGAGGTCTCCGGGTCGAGGTCGCTCATGCCGATGAGGGCAACCTGGGCGCGCGAATCCGTGAGAACCGGTTGGCGCCGTACCAGGCGATCCTTGGCGCCCGCGAGGCCGCCGCCGGCCTGCTCGCCATCCGCGAACGCGACGGCAGCCGCCGTGAGGCGGCACCGATCGGCGAGGTGCTCGACCAGATCGCGCGAGAGGTGGTTCCCGGCGCGCTTCAGTCCTCCTGCAACTGACCGATCAGGTGGGTCACTTCGTGCGCCTCGTCGTACAGGACGAAGTCGGTGGTCTTGCCGACAGCGTTGAAGCCGAACTGGACGCGGGAGGGGAGGAGCAGCGGCTTGCGGAAGTCGACCCGGACGGTGAATGCGTCCGGGAGCTTCCCGGCGCGCTCCAGTGAAGCGAGCGCGGCAGCCTTGGCCCACATGCCGTGCGCGATCTGGCGCGGGAATCCGAACGCCTGCGCAGTCAGCTTGAACAGGTGGATCGGATTCCGGTCGCCGGACGCAGCGGCGTACCGGCGGCCGAGGTTCCCGCGCAGATCCCACCAGGCGGCAGGCGGCAGCTCAGGGTCAGGCAGCAGATCGACGTACCCTTCCGAACCCTTCGATCGGCTCAGCAGCGTGGTCAGATCCGACCAGACCACATCACCGTCGACGAGCACCTCGCTGACGACGTCGAAGACGATCCCCTTCGGGTGCGGGCGTTCCGGCGTACTGTGCACGCGGATCGCGGGCTCCGCGTGGATCGGCAACGGCCGCTTCTGCGTGATCGTGTTGGACAGGTGCACGATCCCCATCGGCTTGTAGGGGAACGACGGATCCGACATGAGATCGAGGTGCAGCGGGAACGCCAGGACATGCGGGTACGTCGCCGGGAGCGCCGGCCCGGCGGGGAACCCGGTGACATCCCGGTACGCCGCCAGGTGGTCCTGGTCGATCGCCGAATGTGGAAGCTCCAGCGTCAAACCGTCCGCGTCCGGCTCGTAGTCGGCACGCCGCAGTGTCGCCTTCACCGTCTTCGCGTAGAGACCGCTCAGGCTGGGGGAGTCGTCGTACCGACGTGTTGGCATGTCAGGCGCCCAGCAGGCTCTGGCCGCAGACGCGAATCACGTTGCCGGTGACGCCGGCCGAGGCCGGGTCGGCGAACCACGCGATCGTCTCGGCCACGTCGACCGGCAACCCGCCCTGCTGCAGCGAGTTGATCCGCCGGCCGACCTCACGAATCGTGAACGGCACCTTCGCGGTCATCTCGGTCTCGATGAACCCGGGCGCGACCGCGTTGATCCGGATCTGCTTCTCGGCCAGCTTCGGCGCGAGCGCCTGCACCAGACCGATCACTCCGGCCTTGGAGGTCGCGTAGTTCGTCTGACCGTTGTTGCCCGCGATCCCGGCGATGCTCGCGACGCCGATGATCGAGCCGCCGGCGCGGATCGTGCCCGCCTCGACCAGGTGCTCGGTGATCCGCTCGGGAGCGCGCAGATTCACATCCAGTACGGCGTCCCACGTGTCGGTGCGCATGTTCGCCAGCCGCTTGTCCCGCGTGATGCCCGCGTTGTGCACGACGATGTCGAGACCGGCGTACTGCTCGTGAGCATGCGCGGCGATCCGCTGCGCGGCGTCGACCGAGGTCACATCCAGAATCAGCTCGGAACCACCCAGCCGGGTGATCACCTTGCGCAGGGCGTCGGCGTTCTGCGCGACGTCGACACCGAGGATGGTCGCGCCATCACGTGCGAGCGTGTCGGCGATGGCTGCCCCGATACCGCGAGCAGCGCCGGTCACGAGCGCGACCTTGCCGGCCAGCGGGCGCTCCGGGTCGTTGCCGACCAGGGGACCGGTGCCGACTCGCGCCACCTGACCGTCGACGTACGCGGACTTGGGAGAGAGGAAGAAGCGCAGGGTCGAATCGAGCTGCTCGTGTGCGTCAGGAGCGACGTACACGAGGTTGACCGTCGCTCCTCGCTTGACCTCTTTGCCGAGCGAACGCGTGAAGCCCTCGAGCGCTCGCTGCGCGATGTGCTGCTCGGTCGAGGTCGCGAGCTCCGGCGTCCGCCCGACGACGATCACGCGACCCGCGGGTGCGAGCTGGCGGATGACGGGGGAGAAGAAGCGCTGGAGGCTCGTCAGGTCGGCTGTCGATGTCGCGCCGGTCGCGTCGAAGACGAGCGCCTTCGGGCGGATCTGGCTCGACGCCACGCCTTCGGTCGCCGTACTGAAGGTGGCACCGATGTCGCGCAGCAGGGCCTGGATCGCCTTGCCTGCTTCGGTCTCACCGATCCCGCCGAAGACGACCGAGCCGTCGATGACGCGCGAACCCTCGGTCCAGCGCTGCAGCGGCACCGGGTCGGGGAGCCCGAGGTTCTTCACCAGGGTCTGGCCGAGCGGCGTCCGGGTGAAGGTCTGGTAGCGGTCCGTCATGGGTCTGCTCCTACTTCTCGAGGATGGCGACGACACCCTGGCCGCCCGCGGCGCAGATCGAGATCAGGCCGCGGCCACCGCCGTTCTCGTCGAGTTGCTTGGCCAGCGCGGCGACGATCCGCCCGCCGGTTGCCGCGAACGGATGGCCCGCGGCGAGTGAGCTGCCGTTCACGTTCAGCTTGGCGCGGTCGATCTCGCCCAGCGGGGCGTCGAGGCCGAGCCGCTCCTTGCAGAAGATCGGATCCTCCCACGCCTTCAGCGTCGAGAGCACCTGGGAGGCGAACGCCTCGTGGATCTCGTAGTAGTCGAAGTCCTGCAGCGTCAGCCCGGCGCGTGCCAGCATCCGCGGCACCGCGTAGGCGGGAGCCATCAGCAGCCCTTCGGCGCCCTTCACATAGTCGACCGCTGCGGTCTGCGAGTGCGTCAGGTAAGCGAGCGGCCGCAGCCCGTGCTCTTCGGCCCACTCATCCGTAGCCAGCAGTACGGCGGATGCCCCGTCGGTCAGCGGGGTCGAGTTGCCGGCCGTCATGGTGGCCGTCTCGCCCTTGCCGAATGCCGGCTTGAGCTTGGCGAGCTTCTCGATCGTGGTGTCCGGGCGCAGGTTCTGGTCCTTCTCGAGGCCGAGGTACGGCGTGATGAGGTCCTGCTGGAAGCCGCGGTCATACGCCGCAGCCAGGTTCACATGTGAGCGGTACGCAAGCTCGTCCTGCGCCTCCCGCGTGATGCCCCACTCAAGCGCGGTCAGCGCAGCGTGGTCACCCATCGACTTCCGCGTCCGCGGCTCGGCGTTGCGCGGGATCTCCGGTACGACGTCCTTCGGCCGCACGCGGGCGAGCACCTTGAGCCGGTCCTGGAACGTCTTGGCCCGGTTCAGATCGAGCAGGATGTTCCGCAGCTTGTCGTTGACCGCGATCGGCGCGTCCGACGCAGTGTCGACGCCGCCCGCGATCCCGGAGTCGATCTGGCCGAGCGCGATCTTGTTGCCGACCAGGATCGCGGCCTCAAGACCGGTCCCGCAGGCCTGCTGGATGTCGAACGCCGGAGTCGTGGCAGCGAGCTTCGACCCGAGCACCACCTCGCGCACCATGTTCCAGTCGCGGGCGTGCTTCAGCACAGCACCGGCCACGACCTCGCCGACCTCCTGCCCACCGAGCCCGGCCCGGTCGACCAGCCCGTTGATGGCGGCGGTCAGCATGTCGGAGTTCGACGAGTGCCGGTACGTCTTGTCCTGGCGCGCGAACGGAATCCGGTTGCCGGCGACAACGGCCACTCTGCGGGGCTCGGTCATGATTGGTCTCCTGCTCGTCGTGCTCTCTGTGCCTTCTTGGGAACCTCATAGGCGAAGCGCCCCACTGCCGTCGCCAACGTGGCGGTGATCGCGGTCGCCCGCACCGTCGCCACCTCGGCATGATGCACCACCGGATGCCCCGGTTTCCCGCTCGACACGATCAGCCCGACCCTTGCCATGTGCAACGATCCGAGCGTCTGCGTGTACAGGTGATTGGCCAGGTAAGCGGTATCCGCCTTCGCGAACGCGCCCGTGCGCTGACCCGCTTCCAGTACGACGGCAATCCGGCCCAGGGCCGCAGCCATCGCCGTACCGAGGGTGATCATGACCGGCTCCGTGATCTCGCCGAACAGCTCCTCACCGGACCTGCGGAGCAGACTCATCGCGCAGTCGGTGAAGGCGGGGAACTCCAGGCAGAAGTCGACGAACACTTCAGCGAGAGCCTTGAGCCGGTTGAGCGGCGCGCGGCGAGGGTTGTCGACTGCTTGCAGCCGGGTGTCCAGCTCGCCCAGGTAGTCGACCAGGGTGAGCGCGAACAGCTCCTCCTTACCGGCGAAGTGCCGGTAGATCAGCGCCTTGTTGATCCCGACCCGCTTGGCGATATCGTCGATCTGAGCGTCGATCGTGCCCCGCTCGTCGAACAACTCCCGGGTGGCCCGGATGATGTCCCGCTCCCGGTCGCGCCGACGCTCCGCCGTGGTCCGGCGGCGTCCGATCGCGAGCAACGCGGAGCTCATGTACCGATCTTAGCCATACAGGTACCCCTAGGTGCAAACGGTAGTTACACTCGTGGGTAACATCACTCCTGTACGACCACCCTGCAGTCAGCTCCGGAGGAATCGATGACCACTTCTGCACCCACCGAGCCGGCACTCTCGGCCGACGTAATGGCCCTGGCCGGCGAGCTGGCGGCCGAGCGCTCGAAGCCGGAGTGGCAGACCTTCAACCTCAACCTCAACGACGAGCAGATCGAGATCCGTGACTGGGCCCACACCTTCGCCGCCGACGTGATGCGCCCGGCCGCCTCGGAGTGGGACGAGCGCGAGACGACGCCGTGGCCCGTGATCCAGGAGGCCGCGAAGATCGGCCTGTACGGCATGGACGCCAGCATCAACCTGTTCATCGACCCGTCCGGCCTGCTGATGCCGCTGGTGCAGGAGGAGCTCTTCTGGGGTGACGCCGGAATCGGTATGTCGCTCGTCGGAACTGGACTGGCCAGCTCCGCGGTGTTCTCCAACGGCACCCCCGAGCAGTGGAGCCAGTGGCTGCCCCGCTGCTACGGCACCGCCGACGACGTCCGCGTCGCCGCCTTCTGCTCCTCCGAGCCAGGCGCCGGCTCCGACGTCTCCGCGATCCGCACCAAGGCGACGTACGACGAGAAGACCGACGAATGGGTCATCAACGGCCAGAAGGCCTGGGCCACGAACGGCGGCATCGCCGACATCCACGTGGTCGTCGCCACCGTCGACCCGTCGCTGGGCAGCAAGGGCCAGGCCGCATTCGTCGTACCGAAGTCCGAGGTCAAGGGTCTCGAGCAGGGCACCAAACTGAAGAAGCACGGCCTGCGCGCCTCGCACACCGCCGACGTCTTCTTCGACCAGGTTCGCATCCCGGCCGCCAACGTCCTCGGCGGCAAGGAGAAGCTCGACGAGCGACTGGCCCGCGCCCGCGAGAAGAACGGCACCGCCTCCCGCGGCAACGCCTCCATGGCAACCTTCGAGATCACCCGCCACATCGTCGGCTCACAAGCGATCGGCATCGCGCGGGCGGCGTACGAGTTCGCCCTCGAGTACGCCAAGGGCCGCGAGCAGTTCGGCCGGCCGATCATCGACAACCAGGGCATCGCCTTCAAACTCGCCGACATGGCCACCGAGATCGACGCCGCCCGCCTCCTCGTCTGGCGCGCCGGATTCATGTCCGCGGCGTTGATGCGCGGCCAGCAGATCGACTACCGCCACGGCGAAGGCTCAATGGCCAAACTGAAGGCCAGCGAAGTAGCCGTCAAGGTCACCGAAGAAGCCATCCAGATCCTGGGTGGCAACGGCTACACCCGCGAGTACCCGGTAGAGCGCATGCACCGCGACTCCAAGATCTACACGATTTTTGAGGGTACGTCGGAGATCCAGCGCCTCGTCATCTCCCGAGCCATCTCCGGCATGCGGATCAGGTAGGAACTTTCATCCCCCGCCGGTGCTACGCGAGCTCCTACGTCGCCCGCTACGCACCGGCGGGGGATGAAAGTTCCTCCCTGATCCGCATGCCGGAGATGGCTCGGGAGATGACGAGGCGCTGGATCTCCGACGTACCCT
>NZ_SMKX01000158.1 GCF_004349055.1 Kribbella antibiotica | reverse complement strand
GGGTGATGGGCATCGAGCCGGGGCCGGTGGTCCAGCCGCGGCCGAGGCGGGGGGTGGCTCGGGTGATGTTGGAGCCGACGCGGACGCCGATGAGTTCGCCGTCGCTCATGGAGCGGGCCTCTAACAACAGGCCGCGGCGGGCTCGGCGGGCGGCGGAGGACCAGCCGCTGAGGCCGGACTGGAAGCCGTCGGTGGTGGCGGCGAAGATCAGGCCGACGCCTTCGTCGCGGCCGGAGACCACGATCTCCTTGAGGACCTTGTCCGCGGCCGCCGTCATCAGGAGGTCGGAGTCGTCGATCACGACGACCTTCGGGCCCTGGATGCTGTCCAGCGTCGCGCGCAGGACGTCCTCGGGCGGATCGGACTGCTCCATCAGCACGACCTGCGGGTGTCGCTGAAGCATCCGCAGCGGCGACTCGCGCGGCGTGATGACGACCAGCGCCGATCCCGCCGCCAGCAACGAAACCGCCAGACACGACAGCGCGTTGCTACGCCCCGAGCCGGGTGAACCGAGGACGCCGTACGACGAGCTGACGCCGGCGAGGTCGACGCCGAGCGCGCCACCCTCGTCGCCACCGAGGCCGATGAGGCCCCACTGCGGACGCCGGTCCGCGGCTGCGACCTTCTCGTAGGCCTCGGCGAACTCGACCGAGGTCGGCAGTTCGGCGATCGTGAACGGCCGCCGATCCGGCGCAACCTTGAAGTCCCGCTTCTTCGCCTCGGCCGCGATGGAGCGAATCACCTCCACCTGAGCCGACCCACCCCCCTCAGCCAGTACGGCGACCTGCGTCTCGGTGGCCGTGAGCACATGCCAGCCGCGTCCCGGGCCGATCATCGCGGGCACCTTGGCGAGTCGCAGACCAGCCGCTTGGTAGTCGGTCCGGTCGGCCTGTCGAAGCAGCAGCTTGTGGTCGTTGTGGGACGAGAGCCGGCCACCGAGCAGCGACCGCTCTGAAGTGGCGATCAGGTGGATGCCTAGACCACCGCCCTCGCGCAGCAGCCGTAGGACCTCACCGAAGAGACCGCCGCTGTCGTGGTCGTCGAGCATCGTCGACAGTGCATCCCAACCGTCGATGAGGAGCAGGATGTGCGCGGGCCGCTTGCCCTTCGGCAGCGCCTTGCGCAGCTCGTTCAGGCCGGTGGCGTTGTGCTGGCCGGCCAGTTCCTGCCGCTCGGTCAGCTCCTGGTTCAGACGGCGCAGCAGCCGGGTCAGCCGCTCCATATCGTGCCGCGAAACGACTGCGCCACAGTGCGGCAGCGTCTCCAGTGGTGCGAGTGCGCCACCGGCCGCGTCGATGCCGTAGATGTGCACATCAGCGACGCTGAGGCTCTTCGCCGCCGACGCGGCCATCGTGCGCAACACCTGCGTACGACCGGACCGCGGCGCCCCGATCACATACAGGTGGCCGAAGGTTTCGAAGTCGATGCCTGCGACCCGCTGCTGCTGCAGCGCCGGAATGTCCTCCAGCGCATACGGCACGAACATCTCGGTCTCGCTGGTATCCGGCAGGTCTGCGAGCAGGATCTGCGCACCAAGCGCTGGCTGCCACGGCTTCGGCTGCGCGGTGAAGTCAGGCAGCTCGGCCGTCGCATTGCGGATCGCCTCGACCAGGACATGCAGGTCGGTCAGCGGCACCGTCGGAGCGGGCCCCTCGATCTCTTCCTCAGCCTCGTGCTCGATCGGCCGACCCAAGGACTCCCACGGCAGCTCGGTCACCATCACACCGGACGGATCCACCGGGCCGGTCTGCTCGACGTCTTCCTTGCGTTCGGCACCGACCCACGCGGTCTGGAACAGGTCGGCAAGCCGCGGTCCGCGACGAATCAGCGCCCGCCCCGGAATTCCCGTACTGATCGAGGCCGCTTCGTTGACGTCGACGACGTCCTGGCTCTCGGCCTGGTCGGTGACCCGCAGCGCGATCCGCAGGTTGGTGTTGGCCCGGATGTCACCGGTGACCACGCCGGCCGGCCGCTGGGTGGCCAGGATCAGATGGATACCGAGTGATCGGCCACGCTGGGCGAGGCTGATCAGACCCGGGACGAAGTCGGGGATCTCGGCAACCATCGCGGCGAACTCGTCGATCACCAGCAACAGTCGCGGCAACCGCTTGATCGACGGATCGGCAGCACGCTTCATCTGGTAGTCGATCAGGTCCTTGGCGTCGGCCGCGGCCAGGATCCGCTCCCGGCGACGCAGCTCGGCGTCCAGCGAGACGAGCACCCGCTCGACCAGGTGCGAGTCGAGGTCGGTGACCATGCCCAGCGTGTGCGGCAGCCCCGCGCACTCCTTGAAGGCACTACCACCCTTGTAGTCGACCAGGACGAAGGTGAGCTCATCCGGCCGGTTCGAGACCGCCAGCGACGCAACCATCGTCTGCAACAACTCGGACTTGCCGGAACCCGTCGTACCGGCGATCAGGCCATGGGGGCCGTCGGCAACCAAGTCGACGATGAACCGGCCGTCGAAGTCGGTGCCCAGCACGAACGACGTACTGGCTGGGCGGCGGCGCCAGCGCTCGACGATCGGCTCGGCCGTCGGTGGCTCCAGCTCGAGCTCGTCGAGCAGCCTGACCAGCTTCGGCAGACCGGCGTCGTGGTCCGGGCTGATGTCGCGCACCGGCGCGAGCGCCCGCGCGATCTGCTCGCACCACTGCGGCGTGACCAGGTCGGCGCGAACGTTCTGCTGGTCGGGGATGCCCGGCCGTCGGATGGTGAGGGTCTCTTCCTCGGCCGCGATCACCGCGCCGCACTCCTCGGGCAGCAGACGCTCGTCCCGATCGAGGCAGACCGAGTACACGCCGACGGCCGGCCCCTGGGTCAGCACCTGGATGAAGCCCGGTACGTCGCGGAGCCGGCGCGAACCGTCCGCGATCACCACAATCTCGGTCTCCGGCAGCCGGTTCTGCGCCGCCTGTCCCTCGGCCTCGATCCGGCGGTGCCGGCCCTGGACCGTCGCCACCAGCTCGCTCATCCGGGCGTAGGTGGTGGATTCGTCGTTCGCGATCAGGATCGCCGCCGAGTCCACCTTCTCCGGCCGCAACTGCGGCAGCCAGCGCACCCAGTCCCACTCGTCGATCGTCTCTTCATCAGCCAGTACGACGATCTTCAGCGCCTGCGGTGAGTGCAGCACGGCGGCCTGGATCGCCAGCCACCGAGCCACGCCACGGATCGTCGCGGCCGGACCGGCGATCCCCAGCACACCGTGTTGCCGGATCGGCAGCGCGATCGGCGCGTCCGGGATGGTCCAGCGAATCGTCCGGTGGTTCTCCTCGCGGCCCTGGTCGTCGACCTCTTTGAGCGACTGCTGGTCCGCGGTCCCGAGCCGAAGCAACAGGTAGTCAGGATCGGTACGACGGCGCTCCCACAACCGGCTGCCCGGGCGGGTGGCCAGTTGGGCGATCCGGACCGGGTCGGGCGCGGTCAGGTTGCGGATGAACCGCTCCCGGGTGACCGCGGCCTCGATCTCCTCCTCGAGGGCCTCCATCCGCGCGAAGTACCGGCGGCGGGCCTCGATGTGATCAGCGCGACCGGTTTTCCGGGCGCTGAAGAAGTTCATGCCCATCATCATCGGGCTGAGCATCGTGAAGACGAGGAAGTAGTACGAGTTGAACAGGCCGACCATGACGAGGCCGAGCACCACCGGCGCCATCACGACCGGCCACGGGAACGGCCGCTTCTGCGGCGGGGCCGGCGGCGTTGGCAGCCGAATCTTCTCGTCGTCGAGGTGCGGCGCGAGCCGCGGCGGGCGGTTGTAGTCCAGGGTGTAGCCGTCGTCGGCCAGCCGGACGGCGGCCTGCGGCTCCAGCGAACCGCTGCAGCGCAGCAGCACCGTCCCGGCAGCCAGGTCCTCGTCCGGCAGCCAGGACCGCACTTCACCGACCTCGGCATGCCCGGGGTCGACCACGCGCTGGGACTTGGCCGGGTCATTGGCGTGCTCGTCGTCCTCGACCCGGATCGCCGTCGTCGCGGCGTCGTCGTCCGGCGGGCCGATCTGCCTGCTTGCTACGGCTCCGGTCAGGTCATCGGTGCGATGCCAGAACGCTTCACCGGCCGGTCCGACGGTCACCCACAGGCCACCCCGCGGTACGTCGTCCCCAGCCAGCTGGATCGTGCAGAGCTCATCCGAGCCGATCTCGTGGCTACCCGGACCGACCCGCCACACTCGGCCGGCCTCCGGACCCGAGACCGCATGCAGTTCGACGACGACCGGCGCGGGGCCGGTCGGGCGACGCTGCAGCAGGTCCGGTACGTCGATCGGTCCGCCGAGTCCGAGGACACCGCCGGTCCGGACGCCGGAACCGGCCAGCAGGGCCGTGGGGTCGAGCAGCCGGCGGCCGAGAAAGAGCGGCGTACCGGGCTTTCCGAGGCCTTCAGCGAGGCCGGCCACCGAGAGGCCGCGGGGAACGCGAACGATCCGGTCGGCACGCTCACCGGAGCGGGCTTCGACGGTGGTGAGGTTCAGCTCCACGAGGCAGCCTTCCGGGTCGGCTCACCGGCACCGCCGGCGGCGGAGACGCCGATCGGGCCGTCCGGCAGGCTCAGGTCGTCGAGATCGTCGAGCGGTCCGGCGGCGAGCGTGTTGGTCTCGGTCCCGAAGTCGTGCGGTGGCAGGCGACGGATCGACCGTGCCACAGCCCTTGCCAACGGCAACGGATCGATCCGGAGCCACTCGGCCGCGCCGTGCAGCCGCAGGGTGTGGTCGGGCAGCGCCTCGATCAGTCGGCAGCTGCCGCGGGACGGGCCAAGTGTCAGCAAGCGGCGACCGACCGGCAGCGGCTGCTGCAAGGGCTCGGCACCGACCACGAACCAGGCTCCGAGCCGGACCAGCGCCTCGGCGAACGGGAGTCCGTCGTGCCGCGAATGGATGCCGTCGGCAACTTCAATCGCTCCGACCGGCAGTCGCACATCCAGCTGGGCGGCGATCGCCTGGACGACCGGGCGGGCGATCCGGTCGACGCCGTACACGGAGAGGGTGCGCGGGCCGGACAGGATGTCGATCATCAGTACGGCGGTGCCGCCGTTGTCGGTGCCGAGGCAGACGAGCAGCGGCGTCTCGGTCTGTCGGCCGGTCGACTCGGGGAGGTGATCCCGGTCGATCCACCACAAGCGTGGGTCCTGGTCGTCGTGCTGCCAGGGCGCCGGCAGGGAGTCGTCCGCTTCGGGACCGGCGACCAGTACGCCGACCCGCTTCTTGGTCAGGGCCACCGCGTACGGCGCCGAGCCGGGCGCAAGGTTGTCCGCGGCAACGATCACTTGCTCGGCAGCGGTCCATGCGGTGTGGTCCCGCAGCACCTGGGTCAGCAGACGCAGGCGGCGCCGATACCGACGGCGGGCCGCGATCGGCTCCACGAACGCATGCACTGTCCGCTTGGTCTCGCGCTTGATCCAGCGCCCCAACCGCTTCCAGCCACCAAGCTTTCGCACCAGCAGGTTGACCAGGATGATGACGAGCAGTCCCACACCGACGTACCCCAGGAAGGCCCGCACACCACTACTACCGAACCCCGTCATGCAGCGGCTCCAGCCCAATCTCCGCGGGTGAGTTCGGCGCGGATCTGCCGAACGGCGTTGTGGGCCCGTGATTTCACCGTCCCCAACGGGACGCCGAGCACGGCCGCGACCTCTTCGCCGGGCGAACCGAGCAGGTGGATCCGGGCCACGACCTCACGATGCGCCGGGGACAGCCGGCGCAGCACCTCGACCAGCACGCGGCGGTCGATCACCTGCTGCACCTCGTCGGGCTGGCGGTCGGTCTCGAAGTCCGGCGTGTCCAGACCGACCGGCACGGCGCGGCCGTCGCGGCGGTGCTGATCGATGACCAGGTTCCGGGCGACGCGGAACAGCCACATCCGGACCGGACGGTCGGCCCAGTCGATCCGCTCGGCCAACTGCCACGCACGTAACAAAGTTTCCTGGACGACATCCTCGACCGCATGACTGTCACGACCCAGGATGCTCGTCACATACCTGCGCAGGCTGTCTCTTTCGGCCAGACAAAGGTCGATGACGATAGTCCGGCGCGCGCACTCGTCGATGATGGATCTCCCTCGTGGGCGACTCGGTGGAGGACCCCCAGATCAGTCGTCAAAGTAGACTGAGAACGCTCTCATCGCAACAACTATCGGTGAACGATCAGCAACAATGCGGTCACATGCGACGACCGGTCGATTTCGCACGGTGACCGGCGTCACAGACTCGCCATCGTTTGACGGCAGGTGGGTGGCCGGGTGATCCTGCGGAGTACAAGTGCCCGGAAACCCTTACGGGCATGGCTCTTCCGCTCATATGAGCGGTCCGTCCCAGAGCACAGGAGCTGACGTGAGGTCACCTCGAACCCCGGGCAAGACGGCGAAGACCTCGTCGTCACGCTTCGCGGACACCTTCGCCCAGCGACCCGACCTGCCCCGGGTCAGCCGGATGCCCGATCGGCGCGCCTGGTCGGCCACTTTGCTGGTGACGGGATTCGTTGCGGGGATAGCATTTGCCATCCCCGCCCTGATGCACTCCGGCGGTGGAAACGCTCCCGTCTATGCGGCGGATGCGCCACTGGTCGGCCGCACCCCGGCCGGCGCCGTACCGACTCCGGGCAAGTCGATCACCACGGTGCTGCGCCCGGGCGTGACCGTAACGTTGCCACCGGCAACCGTGACGATCCCCGGCAAGAACACCACGATGGTGGTCACCGTCCCGGGGAAGAACCTGACTGCGACCATAACGTTGCCTCCGGCCACTACTACGACGACCGCCACCACGACGGCGACGGCCACCACCACGACCACCACGAAGACGACCACGACGGTCAAGGTGCCGGACAGCAACAAGACCGCGGAGGGCGTCACCCGCCCGCCCGCTCTCGGCGCGCAGCAGCAGCCGATGAAGCTGATGAGCGACGACACCAACCGGTGTGTCGACGTCAAGGACGCCGGCGACGGCGTCGGCCGCGACGGCACGCCCCTCATCGCCTGGGAGTGCACCGGAAACGCCAACCAGAGCTGGAGTTTCCAGCCGGACGGGTCGATCCGCTCGATGGGTCTGTGCATGGACCTGGCGAACGCCCAGAGCGCCGATGGCACCCAGATCCAGCTAGCCAACTGCAACAACGGCTGGGCCCAGAAGTTCCAGCTCACCGACAAGCGCGAGCTGATGAACCCCAACACCCACAAGTGCGTCACCGCCGGCTCCGGCGACAAGGGCGCCAGCCTCATCCTCCGCTCCTGCACCGGCGCCCCGGTGCAGAAGTGGCACAACCGCTAGAACGCGTACGGGTACGGCGACCAGTCGGCGGGACGCTTCTCCAGGAACGAGTCGCGCCCCTCGGCGGCTTCGTCCGTACCGTAGGCCAGGCGGGTCGCCTCACCGGCGAACAACTGCTGACCGACCAGCCCGTCGTCGATCGCGTTGAAGGCGTACTTGAGCATCCGCTGCGCCGTCGGCGACTTCGCGCAGATCTTCTTGCCCCACTCGAGCGCGACCGCCTCGAGCTCGGCGTGCGGCACGACCTTGTTCACCATGCCCATCCGGAAGGCATCCTCGGCGGAGTACTCGTCACCGAGGAAGAAGATTTCGCGAGCGAACTTCTGCCCGACCTGCCGGGCCAAGTACGCCGACCCGAACCCGCCGTCGAACGACGCGACATCCGCATCGGTCTGCTTGAAGCGACCGTGCTCGGCCGAGGCCAGCGTCAGGTCCGCGACGACGTGCAAGCTGTGCCCACCGCCGGCCGCCCAACCCGGTACGACGCAGATGACGACCTTCGACATGAAGCGGATCAGGCGCTGCACCTCGAGGATGTGCAGCCGACCGGCCTTGGCCGGGTCGATGGACTCCGCGGTCGTCCCCTCGGCGTACTTGTAACCGTCCTTGCCGCGGATCCGCTGGTCACCACCGGAGCAGAAGGCCCAGCCGCCGTCGCGCGGCGACGGCCCGTTGCCGGTCAGCAGCACGCAGCCGACGTCCGACGACATCCGCGCGTGGTCGAGCACGCGGTACAGCTCGTCGACCGTGTGCGGCCGGAACGCGTTGCGCACCTCGGGCCGGTTGAACGCGATCCGGACGACGCCTGCGTCGACCGCGCGGTGGTAGGTGATGTCGGTCAGCTCGAAGCCGTCTACCTGCTTCCAGGCCGACGGGTCGAAGATCTCGGACACAAGCACAGGGTCAGTCACGAAGTTGAGCCTAGGTCAGGCCCAACCTGCGCCCAACTCAGGCCCGCGCAGTGCTTTCGCGCAGGACGACCTCGGCCTTGAAGGTCTCCACGGACGGCTCTCCGCCTTCGATAGCGAGCTCCAAGGCGCGGCGGCCCATCTGCTCCAGTGGCAGCCGGACGGTCGTCAGACCCGGCCACACGTCCCGCAGGGTCGCGATGTCGTCGAACCCGGCCACACCCAACCGCCCCGGTACGTCGATGCCCCGCGCCCGCAGCGCGGACATCGCGCCGACCGCCATCACGTCGTTGACCGCGAACAGGCAATCCACGTCGGCGCCGCGATCGAGCAGCTCCTCGGCAGCGGCGTACCCGCCGTCCCGGGTGAAGTCGCCGTACTCGACCGCGACCGGCTCGAGTCCGGAATCGGCCAAACCGGCCAGGAAGCCGTCGCGCCGGTCACGTGCCGTTGCGAGTGCTTCAGGACCGCCGAGGATGCCGAACTTGCGCCAGCCCAGGCCGGCCAGCGAGCGCGCCAGCTCGGCCGCCCCAGCCCGGTTGTCGGGCTCGATGGTGTGTGCAGGCATCCCCGACTGGCTGACCAGCGCCAGACCGGCCCCGGAATTCAGGAAGGAACCGACCTCGGACGCCGTACGGGCCAAGCTCTCGGCATCCGTCCGACGGCTACCGATCATGACCGCGGCCCGGGCGCGCTGGGCCCGGAGCGAGGCCAGGTAAGCAATCTCACGCTCGGCGTCGCGGAAGGTGCTGGCCAGCATCACCAGCAGGTTGCGCTCGTCGGCCGCGCGCATGACGCCGTTGGCGATCGCGGCGAAGTACGGGTCCTCGATGTCGTGGACGAGGATGCCGACGACGTTCGTCGACGACTTGGCCAGCGCCTGGGCCTGGGCGTTCGGCGTGTAGCCGAGCGCGTCGGCGGCGGCCCGGACCCGTTCCTGCAGCTCAGGACGAGGGACGCGATCGCCGCCGTTCAGGACTCGGGAAGCGGTCGCGACGGACACGCCGGCGCGCTGCGCGACGTCCAGCAGAGTGACCGGTGCTCGGAGATTCACAGGGCTTCCCTTTCGTGCCTTTCCCCCGGGGCGGTGGCGGTCACCTTATCGGAAAGCCCATCCCGAAACGCGATCCGTCACACGCTGTGCCGCTACCGGTCGGATCAAGTCGCGGGCAATCTCGGTAGAACCTGGCTTTGCGGCCCGCGAGTGGCTAGCCTTCCCAGCCATGACGACCGTCCGCACCAGGGTGACGATCCTGGTCTCGTCCACCGCTCTCTGCTTCGGCGCAGCCATCGGTTCGGCCACGGCTGCGCCGCTTCCGGACGCCTCCGACAGCCTGCGCGGCGCGAGCCCGAGCGCGGCGCCGACCGGCCCGCCGCCGAACGTCGACCAGCGCACCCACAGCACCAAGCCGGTCTACGACTACACGAACGCGATCCGCGAGTCGGTGTACGTCGACACCTCGATGGACAGCGACTCCGACGGCAAGACCGACGTGATCGCGGTCGACATCGTCCGGCCGAGCGAGACCGCGCTGACCGGCCGCAAGATCCCCGTCATCATGGACGCCTCGCCGTACTACTCCTGCTGTGGCCGTGGCAACGAGAGCGAGAAGAAGACCTACGACGAGAACGGCGTCATCAAGAAGATGCCGCTGTTCTACGACAACTACTTCGTCCCGCGCGGGTATGCCGTGGTCGGCGTCGACATCGTCGGCACCAACCGGTCCACCGGCTGCGGTGATGTCGGCGGCAAGGACGAGATCGACTCCGTGGTCGCGGTGATCAACTGGCTGAACGGGCGCAACAGTGCCCACACGGCCGACGGATCGCCGGTGACGGCCTCCTGGACGAACGGCTCGGTCGGCATGATCGGCAAGTCGTACGACGGCACGCTGGCCAACGGAGTGGCCGCCACCGGGGTCAAGGGCCTGAAGACCATCGTCCCGATCTCGGCGATTTCGTCGTGGTACGACTACAGCCGCTCCGGCGGTGTTCCGTACTCCGACGACTACATGCCGTGGCTCGGTGGCTACGTCGGTCACGACTCGGCGGCCTGCGACGCGGTGCGCGCGGACCTCGGCGACAACGACGACGACGAGACCGGCGACTACACGAAGTTCTGGGCCGAGCGCGACTACGTCAAGGACGCCAAGAAGGTGAAGGCCTCGGTCTTCGTCACGCACGGCCTGAGCGACTACAACGTGCAGACCAACCACTTCTCGCAGTGGTGGGACGCGCTCGCCAAGAACAACGTGCCGCGGAAGATCTGGCTCGGTCTCGAGGACCACGTCGACCCGTTCGAGTTCCGTCGTGACGCGTGGGTGGACGAGCTGCACAAGTGGTTCGACTACTGGCTGCAGGGCCTGCCGAACAACGTGATGCGCGAGCCGATGGCCTCGGTCGAGACCGCGCCGGACGTGTGGAACGACTACAAGACCTGGCCGGCCACCAAGCACGCCGTACCGGTGCCGCTGGCTGCCGGCAAACTAGGTGCCCTGGGCAAGGGAACGGTCACCGTCACCGACGCCCCGGAGCTCACCGAGGACGACATCGTGGCCTCGCCGTCGGAGGTCATCGCCGGTCGCCAGATGTTCTTGTCCGCACCGCTTCCGGGCGCGATCCGGGTCAGTGGGACGCCGACCGTGACGCTGCGGATCAAGGCCGACTCGACCACCACGCCGATCACTGCGCGGCTCGTCGAGTACGGCGACGCAGCGCGGTACTCCGGCGTTCGCCGTACCGGTCCGGAGACCTGCTACGGCGCGAAGACCGACTACGACGACGGGTGCTACTTCCCGGTCGAGAAGCTCACGGCGCAGTCGGATCACGGCATCGTCAGCCGCGGCTGGATCGACGCCGCGCACAGCAACTCGCTGAGCAAGCCGAAGCCGCTCACCCCGGGCAAGTGGACAACCGTCACCGTGCCGCTGCGCGCCCAGGACGAGATCATCCCGAAGGGCCGCATCCTCGGCCTGGCCGTGACGCTGTCCGACGTCGAGTGGACGAGCCCGAACGACACCGGCGCCTCGATCGACATCGACCTGGCCGGCAGTCGGCTCAACCTCCCGCTGACCACCGGCAAGCTCACCGCCCCGACCAAGGTCGCCCCGCTCGAGGTCGACATCACCACGCCGAGCCAACGGCCGGACCTGCACGATCCGAAGAACTAACTGCTCTTTCAACAGGCGCCCCGGGCTTCCCGGGGCGCCTGTTCTGCGTTTATCAACTACTCACTGCGTAGTACTCCGCAGTGTGTAGTAGTGTGTGATGCAGACAAGGAGGCTGGGATGGATACGAGCCAGTTGCTCAAAGGGGTGCTCGACCTGGCGGTGCTCGCGGTTCTGCGCGATGCCGACGGTTATGGGTACGACGTGCTGCGCCGGCTGCGGGCCGCGGGCCTGCACGACGTTGCCGACGCCTCGGTGTACGGGACGCTCCGGCGACTCTTCGCGGCCGGCGCGCTGACGTCGTACGTGCAGCCCAGCGAGGAGGGCCCGCACCGCAAGTACTACGGGCTGAACAAGACCGGCCACGATCTGCTCGACCAGTCCACCCGGACCTGGACCCACTTCGCCGACATCATGTCGGTACTGCTGCTGACCAAGGAGGCCGCGTGAACAGCACCCTGACCGGGGCGGTCGCGATGTACCTGAGCCAGGTGCGCGCCGAGCTCAGCGACCTCCCGCCCGGTGAACTGGCGGATGTCCTCGAGGACGTCAGCGGTCACCTGACCGAGGTCGCAGCCGAGTTCGAGACCGAGCCGACCATCGCGGCCCTGCACGAGCGCCTCGGCACTCCGCGCCAGTACGCCGACGAGCTCCGGACCGCGGCCGGTTATCCGCCCCGGACCACCAAGCCGCCGGTCGACCCGAACCCTGGCAAGCGGGCACTCCGCTGGGGCCTGATCGCCGCCACCGTCGGGCCGTTCTTCATCGTGATCGCAGTCTTCGGAGGCGGCGCTGAGGTCACCGCCTTCTTCGGGTTCATCGGTTTCGCGATCCTGTTCGGCGCGGCCTACCTGGGCGTCAAGTCGCTGCGCGGGAACGAGCCGCGGATCGTCCTCGACACCCCGCGCGGCCAGAGCGGCGAGCGGGCCATCCGCGACCTCATCGAGCAGATCCCGCCGAACATCCGCAAGGAGATCGTCGTCATCGGCCAGCCGGTCTGGTGGGTGCTGCGCGGCGCGGTCGGCGGGGGCGGATTCTTCCTGCTGTTCGGTGCCGGCGCAGTTGCCGTGGTCGGCGCGATCGTCGGAGCCATCGTCTCGGTCTGGGTCGCCCGCCGGACGCAGCAGGATCAGCGCTGGCTCTGGTACGTCGTCCCGTTGAACGTCGTCGCGGCGGTCGCCGTACCGGCGTTCATCTCCGCGGCTTTCCTGGGCTCGTACAGCGGCGTCTTCGACCGTCACGATTACCGTGACTCCTCCTCGTACAACCCGCCGGCCGAAGGGCTGCGCTGGAACGGCGGCGAGGTCACGAACCTCTACGGCTTCGATGCCCAGGGCAAGCAAATTGCGGTGGCTCTGTACAACCAGGACGGCGAGCCGATCAACCTGTCGCTGCAGGACTGCGCGACGGAGAATCGGGAGTACAGCTCAGGCTCGGCGGGGACCAGCAACATCGTCCCGCACCCGGTCGCGACGACGATCGAGCCGACGCCGAGCGAGGACAGCAACGAGACCGAGCCGCCGGTCGAGGCGAAGTGCGTCGACCTCACGAAGGCGCCGTTCACCCCGCCGCAGTTCCCGACCGCGGGACCGACAACGCCGCCCACGCCGTCGGTGACGCCGACGCCGACGAAGCCGGGTGCGTCGACGACTCCGCCGACCAAGACACCGCCGCCGACCGGCAAGCCGGGTGTCACGCTGACGGTCGAGCCGACGCGTTAGTAGCCCGCCGTGGCGACACGGCGGTAGGTGTAACCCAGGCGGTGGTAGACCGCGATCGCGGCGACGTTGTCGCGGTCTACCATCAGCCCGGCCTGGCCGTGCCGTTTCACCAGCTCAGCAGTGACAAATCCGCACACCTCCCGGGACAATCCCTTGCCTCGGGCAACCGGTCGGGTTGTCACGCCCGCGATGAACCCCACCTCGGGTGCACTCCAGGCCTCGGCCGCGATACTCACCAGCTGACCGGCTTCATCCCGGATCGCAGCCCAGCGCCGTACGGCGGGATTTCCGGGCCAGGCGAACGACGAGGGTGACGCCTCGGTCAGCAACTCCTCGACCCCGTCAGCGCCGTCGAGCCAGGCCGCCGTGGTTGTGACCGGCGGGATCTCGGCCGTGTCCATCCAGCCGAAACTGGCCGAAAACTCCAGCCCTGGCACGCGATTCGCCAGCTCGCGAATCAGGTCCTCGTCACCGAGCGGGCGGTACGCCGTGCCGATGTCGGCCGTCACCGTGGTCACCAGCCGCGCGACGCCCTCGGGCGGTCCGGCAACGACCAGGCGGTTTCGCTGGAACAGCTCCGGGGAAGCGACGGCCACCGCGCTCCCGTCGTACCAGGCACGGATGCCAGGCGCGAAGCCCTGGCCGGCCCAGACGATCAGCGGATCCCCGGCGGCGGCGGTGATCAGGTCAGCTGTGGTGTGGATCTCTTGCACACAAGCATTGTCGTGGACCCCTCGCTGACTTTTGTCCACAGGCACTGGATAACTCTGTGGACAAAATCACCCGTCTCTAAGCGCCGTCGGCGCGCTGGAGGGCGTAGGGGACGAGGTGGTGATAGCCGCGGACGTTGACGCGGCGCAGCTTTCGCAGCCGGTACGACGGGTGTCCGTCGAGGGCGGCGGCCAGTTCGCGATCGGCGAGGACTCGGCCCGGTTTGCACTCGGAGGTGAGGCGGGCGGCAATGTTGACGACCTCGCCGTACACATCGCCGAGGCGGATCAGGATGCTCCCGTAGCAAAGGCCGATCCGCAGATCAGGGAGGTCGTCGACCGCGGCGACCGCGTCCTGGAGGGCCAGCGCGACGGCGGCGCCCTGGGCGGCGGTATCGGTGACGAACAGGACCTCGTCGCCCATCGACTTGATCACCCGACCGCCGTTCAGCGCCACGACATCCGCCGCCATGCCCTCGAACCGCTCGATCAACTGACCGAGCTCGAGCTCGGTCATCCGCCGGGTCAGCCGGGTGTAGCTGACGATGTCGGCGAATCCGACCGCGCGAATCCCGCGGGCCAGCTCGTCCGAGCCAGCCACGGCCCGACCGGCGGCAGCGGCCAGGTGACGGCGCCAGACATAGGTCTGCAGCTTCTCCATCGCGGGCAACAGCAGCCCGGCGACCTCGATCGCCTCGTCAGGCTCCAGCGGCGCCGTGGCGAGGAACTCCAGGAACATCGCGGACTGCCACGAAGCGAGCCGCGACTGCGTCTGGCCTAGCTTCCGGGCCAGCGACGACTCCATCTCGGGGTCGATGAAGTTGTCGTCCTCGAGCGCCACGACCAGTCGCAAAGCCTCGACGTCCCCGTCGGTGAACGCCACCTCGTCGTCCGGCACCGTCGCAAACCCCAGCGCATGCCACATCCGCTCGGCGCGCGCGATCGAGATCCCGGCCCGCTCGGAGACCTGGATCCGGGTGAACTTCCGGTCCCCGCCGAGCAACGTGCGTTCGAACTCGGCCTGCAGCGCCGCTAGATCCGGCTGTCCGGCTGCGGCGGGAGGCTCAGGATCCACCGCGGCGCTCGGCGATGGTGGCGTCGATGGCGTCGCGGAAGTCCGGTAGCCGGGTGGTCAGGTCCTGAAACTTCTCCCGGGTGAAGTGCAGCAGCTGCAGCCGCGACTTCGCGGTGACCGTTGCTGTCCGCAACATGTTCTTCCGGACCCCGACCTCGCCGGCGATATCCCCCGGCCCGAGCTCGGCGATCTCGACACCCTTCTCCCGGACCGCCGCCGTACCGCTCAGGATCAGGTACGCCGCATCGGGCGCGGTCTGCTCCAGAATGAGCGACCACCCGGCCGGCACCGACACCTCTTCACCCGCCTTGAAGATGTCCCGGATGTCCTTCCCGGACAGATCCGCGAACAGCGGCAGGTCCCGCGGGGACGTTCTACCCAGTGCCACGGCGATCCTCCAGATCGGACGATGTTCCCAGTCGGTAACTCTAACGGCACCGTACGCCGAAGGTCATCCGATCCCCACCATTTCGCTGGCTCGCCACCCAGATCGGGTCAGGGCAGCCGCAGGCCGCGCATCTGCGGGGAGGCGTAGACGTTGGTGATGCGGACGCCGTCGAGCCAGCCGGTGAGCAGGTCGGCCTCTGCCTCGAGGGCGGTTTGCGCTGCCTTGCCGATGTCCTGATGGATGACCAGGCGGACGGGCGCGGCCGGATCCTTGTCGTCCTGCAACCAGCAGCCGACGATCCGGCCGTTCCACCAGGCGGTGTTACCGGCGTTGCCGTTGGTGTCGAAGAGGAACGGCTTGTCGGCGGGGTCCAGGTAGAATTCGCGCTCCTTCCACCCCATCACCGTTGGGTCGAGGGACGGGAGAAGCGCCGCCCAGGGCTCAACTTCTTGCGATTGGGTGTCGTCCGGCAGAACCCAGCCCGTTCCGCCTCCGTCCAGGCTGACGGCGACCGCCTCCACGTCGGCTAGCGCCCGGCGTACGGCGGACTTCGTCGCGCCCAGCCACCAGACGATGTCGGCCTCCGTCCCAGGGCCGAAGGTGCCCAGCCAGCGGCGGACGAGCTCGGCGTACCCCTCGTGCTCTTCCATCGGTGTGGGTTGTTCGCCGAGCCAGTGCTGGGTAGACGTCCAAGCGGGCTTGCTGAGTCGCCAGTGCCCACTGTTCACCGCGCGCAGCACCCGCCCCTCGGCGCTCAGCAACGCCATCACCGCCGGCCCGGCCGGCAACACGCCCGGCCCCGACGGCCGCATCAGGCCGAGCGCCGGGACGTGGTCGCGGATCTCGCTCGTGGTCCGCGCTTTGCCGTCGGCGAGGAGTTCGAGCACCTCGGCCGCGGTCTCATCGATCCACTTGTCGATCGTGGTGACCCCGGCGGCGAGCAGGTCCTTCGTCAGCCCTACTCGCTGCTGTCGCGCCACGCGCTTCGAGGCGCTGCCCAGCGCGGCCGGCAGCAGATCCCGCGGGAACACGAACAACGTGCGCCGCATCGCCAACTGCTTCACCACGCTGCGTTCGTCGTACAGGGCCCGCTCAACCTCGGCCACGGTCACCCCGGCGACGCGCGCCCACAACGACAGATGCACCGTCGCCGCCTCGGTCGCATGCAGCACGGTCATCCCGCGGACGGCGTCCTCGATCGTGGCAAAGCGCCGTACCAGCCCATGCCTCTTCACCAACCGATTGCGACGCTCAGCGTCAGAAATGTGCAGCATGCTCGCCAGTCTGTCTCCTGCCGCCGACAGTTCAGGGCGTCTTGGACCAGCCGCGGCGCCCACGGGTCGTCTTGCGGCGGATCGGCCGGCGCGGGCCGATCAGGCGCGGTCCGGCGAGGCGGTCCTCCAGCCGGCGGGCTTCGCGGCGGATCGGCTGGGCGACGTACTCGCCGAGGATCACGCCGGACGCGATGGCGATCGAGATCGCGACCGCTGTCGCCAGGCTGACGATCCCGATCAGGTTGCCGAGGCCGGTCAGCTCGTAGAGGCCCTTGTAGATGGTCAATCCCGGCAGCAGTGGCACCGTGCCGGACACGACAACCACCAACGGCGGTACGCCGGATCGCCGCCCGAGCGAGTAACTCCCGAACCCGACCGTGAACGCCGCAGCCGCCGTCGACCACGCCGACCCGAAATCGGCCCGCGTCATCAACGTGAACACCAGCGAGCCCGCCCCACCGATCACCGCGACCGGCAGCAACGCCCGCAACGGCGCGTACGACGCATAGGCGAACGCGACCGCCATCAACGCGCCGGCGCCGACCATGATCGGCAGATTCGACAACTGAATCGTCTGCGCCTCGATACCGATGTGGAAGCCCAGCTTGATCCCGATGGCGAGCCCGAGGCTGACGCCCGCGATGATGCCGCCGGTCAGCAGCATCGCCTCCAGACTGCGCGCGGCCGCGGTCACGTAATACCCGGTGATCGCGTCCTGAACCGCACCGGTCAACGCAATCCCGGCCAGCAACATAATGATGCCTGCGGCAACTACCAACGACGGGTCGACCGGCGCATGGACGGCGTACAAGACCAGCGCCACCGCCATCGCCACGAAGGCGCCGGCCACCTGCTGGTAAAACGCAGGCAGGCGCTGGCGGTTGAACCACCGGTTGCTCAGATCAATCACAATCGCCGTAACGACCGCGACCAGCGTGATCAACCAACCGCCACCCAGCAACAGCGTCGCGCCGCCTGCCATCACACCCCAGGCGACCACCGCAGTCCACCGCGGATAAGGCGGCCCTACGGAGGTCAACCGCGCGAGCTCCCGGCTCGCTTCATCACGGGTGACCTCTGCGCGGGAGTAGCGCCGTACTAGTCGATCTACCTCGGTCAGCCGGCTGAAGTCCTGCGACCGATACCGCACCACCCGCATATGCGTCTCCGGCGCGGTATCCGGCGACGCCTGATACGAGATCGCGATCGACGTGAACGTGATGTCGACCTCACATCCCCTGAGATTGCCGGCTGCCGTCACGCCCAAAATCGTCGCCGTGGCATCCGCCGTACCGGCTCCACTCGACAACAAGACCTCGCCGATGCGCAGCGCCAGATCCAGCGTCCGGTAGACCTCCCGCTGCTCATCCAGTTCCGTCACCCCACCAGCACATCACACCGCCACCCCCAACGCTCTGAGCGCATCCCGCAAGAACCCGTCGCGCCGCGCGGTGGCCTCCGCCGTCCACAGCACGGTGGGCGTGTTGAGCGCCGCTGTGATGTCCCAGTAGGCGCTGCCGCCGGTGGCTTTCATCCCGTAGGTGATCGCCATCTGCTTGCGCAGCTCACCGAAGTCCACGCCCGGATCGCCAACCCCGGCTGACTTCCAGTCGATCAACACACACTCGGTCGGGCCGGCCCACGCGACGTTTCCGGGCCAGACATCGCCATGCAGAAACACCTTTTGAGTTGCCGGCGGTTCCATTCCCTGTACGACGTCATCCGCCAAACGCAGCAACGGGGTCGTCTGTGTGCGACCATCGCGCCGATCCCGCGCGAAGTCGTCGACTGCGATCGGCCGCGTCAGCAGCGGCAAATCTGCTTGGGGGTCCAGGGGCACATGAACGCGCGCCAACATCGCCTCAACCCGCGCCGGCCCGCCGTACTGGGGCCACTCGGTTGTCCCGACCACCGTCTCCACCGACGCCGGAATCTCGAGGTCCACCCCCAGCAACCGCGGCGCCGGTACGCCGTACTCCTCGGCCACCGTGAGCGCGGCAACCCCAGTCGCGATCATCTCCGCGTCAATCCGAGGCGTCAGCGTCCGCAGTACGACGTCGGTCTCACCAACGCGCAGCAGCCAAGGCCCCTGCTCCCCATGCAAAGGCCGCACGACCCTCGCCTCGCCGCCAACACACTCGGCAGCCCACTCCACCATCCGCTCGGTCAGCCCCTGGCCGCCTGCATTACCCTTCCCGCACTCGCCGAGAGTGCCACACCCCACCCTTCACGCCAAGCCCTTCGCCACGGCAACGCCGTACCGCACTCGGGACAGACAGCTGTGCCGAGCAGGTACCGCAGCTTGTCGACCACACACCGGTCCGCCCACTCGCCTCCGCAAGCTCTAGCGCGGGGCTCCGCTGCATCGACATCCAGCAACAGATCGTCACCACAAGCCGGGCAAGCGAGCGACAACTCGCCGTTCGCCAGACCCTCGAACCCCGGCAGTCCCCAGTCCTCAAGCCACGCGAGCGCTTGCAACCCGAACAAGAAGTCGGTGTCGTCACCGGCGGACGGCAAGCCCTGCCTCGAGATCGAGCTCATCACCGCGATCTCCGCTGCATAGCGCTCACGAACCGCCGCCCTGTCCTCAGGCCCGTCCTCCGCCCCGACAATCGCAGCCGCCAGATGCAACGCACCGGGCACCCCCAACGCACTCATCCGCGCCAACTCCGGTAGCGCCGCATAGCTCGCCGCGGACACAGTCCCTTGGTGAAACAACTGAGCCCATCGCTCGTCCATCCCCTATACGTCCTTCCGCAGGTCGGGTTCCGGCTGGTTGTCTGGAGCCACTAGGGGAGCCGGACCGCCCCCACTCACAGTGAGAATGGTTGGCGTGGTCCCGCAGCGGTCTTCCTGACTCACCCACTCACTGACTTCGGGTCTTCAATTGGATCTGTCGGTCGACTCGCTGCGGGACCACGTCTGCACCCACCC
>NZ_SMKX01000157.1 GCF_004349055.1 Kribbella antibiotica | reverse complement strand
GCCCCGACCCAGCAGCTCATCGCCACGCCAACAGCACCCGCCACCCTCACAGCTCCCGCGCCCATGTCACCCGCCGCGCCCACGACTCCCGGCCTCACGGCGCCCGCCGCGCTTGTGGCGCCGCACCGGCAGGTCGTCAGCGCAGAACGGATGGCCTCGTGACCGACTTGCTGATCACCGGGGCAACCGTCATTGATGGCACCGGCTCCGCTGGGTTCGTCGCGGACGTCGCCGTCGACGGCGGGCGGATCGTGGCCGTCGGCAACGATCTGCCGACCGGTCGTCGCTGCATCGACGCCACCGGCCTGGTGCTGTCCCCCGGCTTCATCGACATGCATGCGCACTCCGACCTGCAGATCCTGGCCACGCCGGATCACACCGCGAAGGTCAGCCAGGGCGTCACGCTGGAGGTGCTCGGTCAGGACGGTCTGTCGTTCGCGCCGATCGACGACCCGACCCGGGCCGCGATCCGCCGCCAGATCGCCGGCTGGAACGGCGAACCGGCCGACTTCGACTTCTCCTGGTCCACCGTGGCCGGGTATCTCGATCGGCTCGACCAGGGCATCGCATGCAATGCGGCGTACCTGGTCCCGCAGGGCACGCTGCGGATGATGGTCGTCGGCACCGAGAACCGCCCAGCCACTCCAGCCGAGCTGGCGCAGATGATCGAGCTGCTCACGCAGGCCCTGCGCGACGGCGCGGTCGGGATGAGCAGCGGGCTCACCTACACGCCCGGCATGTTCGCCACCACCTCGGAGCTCGTCGAGCTGTGCCGCGTCGTCGCGCAGTACGGCGGCTATTACGCCCCGCACCAGCGTTCGTACGGTCAGGGTGCACTGGATGCCTACGCCGAGATGGTCGAGGTCGCCCGCCAGACCGGTTGTCCGCTGCATCTGACACATGCGGTGATGAACTTCGCGCCCAACCAAGGTCGCGGCGCCGACCTGATCGCCATGATCGACAAGGCGCTCAGCGACGGTCTCGACGTCACCACCGACACTTACCCTTACTTGCCTGGGGCAACTACTCTGGCGGCGACGCTGCCGAGCTGGACCGCCGAGGGCGGCCCGGATGCCCAGCTGGACCGGCTGCGGGATCCCGCGACGCGGGCCCGGATCGCCCACGAGATGGAGCAGGTCGGTTCGGACGGCTGTCACGGCTGCGTCATCGAGTGGAACACGATCGAGATCGGCGGCGTCCGCAACCCCGCTCTTGGCGACGTCGTCGGCCGGACGGTCTCCGACCTCGCCGCCGAGCGTGGCCGGCGGGCGACCGATGTCTTCTTCGACCTGCTGATTGCGGACGACCTCGGCACCTCGATCCTGCAGCACGTAGGGCACGAGGAGAACGTGCGGACGATCATGCAGCACTCGAGCCACACCGGCGGCTCCGACGCGATCCTGGTCGGCGGCAAACCGCACCCGCGCTCGTGGGGCACCTTCCCGCGCTACCTGGGCCGGTACGTCCGCGAGCTCGGCGTCCTGGAGCTGGCCGACTGCATCCACCACCTGACCGGTCGGGCCGCCCGTCGGCTGCGGCTCACCGACCGCGGACTGGTCCGGGTCGGCTATCACGCGGATCTGGTGCTCTTCGATCCGGAGACCGTCCACGACACCGCGACCTTCGACAACCCCCGGCAGCAGGCCGAAGGCATCCCCTATGTCTTCGTCAACGGTGTGCCCGTCATCGACGACGGGCAGCGGACCGATGACCTTCCCGGCCGGGCCATCCGCCGTACTGATGTCTGAGAGGACCCCGCTATGACCACCCTGGATCTGCTCCGAGCCGACCGCGTCCTGACTGTTGTCAGGGCTCCGGAGATCGCTGACGCCCGGGATCTCTGCGCGGCGCTGGTATCCGGCGGAATCCACGTCGTGGAGCTGACCTACACGACCCCGGATCTGCCGCGCCATCTTGAGCGGGCGGCGTCGACGGCCGGCGAGACCGGCGCTGTGGTTGGCGCCGGGACTGTGCAGACCGGTCAGCAGGCGCAGCAGGCGATCGATGCGGGCGCGCAGTTCCTGGTGACGCCGGGCCAGGGCCTGGAGGCGGCCGCGATTGCCGAGGCCGCGCGGACTGCCGGCATCCCCGTGGTGCTCGGCGCGTTCACGCCCTCCGAGGTGATGACGGCGCTCGCGCTGGGGTCGGCCGCGGTCAAGATCTTCCCGGCGCATCAGCTCGGGCCGAAGTACTTCAAGGATCTGAACGGTCCCTTCCCCGGGGTCGCACTGATTCCGTCGGGTGGCATCAACGCCGGGAACGCCAAGGACTATCTGGACGCCGGGGCGCTGGCGGTCAGTGCGGGCACCGACGTGGTCGCCCCCGCCGATGTCGCAGCCGCCGATTGGCAGAGCATCACGGCCAAGGCGAAGGCCTTCGTGGCCGCGATCAGCTGACCGAGATGCTGCCATAGCTGGTCCGGAGAAAGAGTCGATGCGTCGCGGCCGGGTCGCTGTCCATGGTGATGTCCGTGGACCCCTGCGCCGCGACGGCATCGACGTTGTAGGTCGTCGTCCGCGGCAGGCGGACGCTGAGCGAACCGTCGCTGACGGTGGCCGTCACCTGCTCGGGCGGCTCGTCGAACTGCATCGACGATGAACCTTTCCGCACGTCGAGCGACACCTGCGGACTGCGCATCCGGCTCAGTGTCGCGGTCCCTCCGTCGGCGTCGATCTTCACCTTCGCCGTGAGGTCGGAGACGTCGATCGAGGCGCCGTCGGCCTTGGCCTGCACCATGGCAGCGGCCGGGACCTGAACCGTGAGCTCGACTTCGCACTCTGCAGCTGGGCAGACGGTCCGGATATCCAGCACCCCCTGGTCGGTGGTGACGTCGACCTTCGGCTGCTGGGCTGCGTACGTCCCATCGACGGACACCCGGACCTGATCGCTCGCACCACCGATCACGTGGGTTGGAACCGCGGAGAAGATCCGCACCCCCTGCGGCCCGGCCGCGAAGGTGGCCGAGTAGTCGAACGTGATCTTGCCGCGAATCGTCGCGACGGTGACCAGAGCACCACCGACCACCAGGAGCAGGAGCGGGATCACGCCGATGAGCAGCATCCGTCGCTGTGCTGTCGTGATCGCCATCAGCTGCCCAGGAACCGTAGAACGGCCAGAACTCGCCGGTGGTCTCCATCGGCGGACGACAGCCTTAGCTTGTTGAAGATGCTGCTGATGTGCTTCTCCACCGCGCCCTCGCCGACCACGAGCGCCTTCGCGATCCCGGCATTCGACTTGCCCTCAGCCATCGCCCGCAGCACCTGCTGCTCCCGCGGACTCAACGCGGCCAGCGGATCTGCCTTGTGCGACCGCACGAGCAGCTGCGAGATCACCTCCGGGTCCAGCGCCGCTCCACCGTCGGCCACTCGCCGCAGTCCCTCGAGGAACTGGTCGACATCCGCCACCCGATCCTTCAGCAGGTAGCCGACCCCACCCGGGTTGCCGCCGATCAGCTCGCTCGCATATCGCTCCTCGACGTACTGGGAGAGGACCAGCACTCCGGTCTCGGGATACTGCTCCCGCAACACCAGAGCAGCGCGCAAACCTTCGTCCGTGAACGTCGGCGGCATCCGCACATCAACCACACAAACGTCTGGTCGATGGTGAGCGACCGCCTTCAACAGCTCGTCGCCATCACCGACTGCCGCAACAACCGTGCACTCCTGCTCCTCCAGCAGCCGCACGATTCCCTCGCGCAGCAGCACCGAATCCTCAGCGATCACCACCCGCAGACTGCTCATCGGCACGCCACCTTCAGTCTGGGCACGGCCCGCCTTCCCCCTAGGTTTGTTATCCGCACGAGGTTCGTCATCCGCACGAGGTTCGTCATCCGCACGAGGTTTGTCATCCGCACGGCACCTCCGCAGTGAGCACTGTCGGGCCGCCCACGGGGCTAACCAGGCTGAGCTGCCCGTCGACGCCCGCGACCCGGTCGGCCAACCCTTGCAGTCCGCTGCCGTCCTCAGCGCGAGCGCCACCCCGCCCGTCATCCGTCACCTCGACGCGAAGCACGTCACCGACTCGGGTGATCCTGACCTCGGCGCGTGCGGCGGCAGCATGTTTGGCAACATTCGTGAGGGCCTCGGTGACGACGAAGTAGGCGATGGACTCAACAGTCAGCGACGGACGAGGCTCGACGTCGACCGAAACCCGGACCGGCACCGGCGACCGCGCTGCAACCGCCGAGATCGCCGCATCGAGCCCGCGGTCGGTCAGGATCGGCGGATGCAGACCCCGGGTGAGATCCCGGAGCTCCGCAATCGCCTGCAGCGCCTCGGAGTGCGCCTCCTCGATCAACGACCGCACCGCCGGATCCTTCTCCCCCAGCCGGTTCTTCGCCCGGCCCAGAGTCATCGCCAGCGACACCAGCCGTTGCTGGGCACCGTCGTGCAGATCGCGCTCCATCCGGCGCCGCTCCGCCTCGGCCGAGTCGACCACCTGTTGCCGGCTCGTCACCAGTCGGCTGACGCGCTCGGTGAGCGCACCGGTCTCATCACCGCCCAGGTAGATCCGGGCGAGATGCCCATCCAGCGTGGACGCAGTCCGCATCAGGACCGGTGACACGAACACCAGGAAGAGCGCGCCCAGCACCGCGGCCGTCACGGCCTCGGCAAGGGTGTCGATCACAAACGGCCCCAACTGGGACCGCTCTGCGGCGAACCGCGCGAAGTACAGCGGCAGTGTGATCAGCACCGGCGGCACCGACCAGGCGATCACGATCAGCACCAGCCAGGAAGCTGCCGCCGGCAACAACAGGACGTAGTACAGGAATTGACGCCACAGATTCGGATCGGTGACTGTCCGGCGGGCGTCGAGCACCCGATCGCCGGACAGTTCCGGCGGTTTGACCGGCAGCACTTCCTGGCCGCGGGTGATCCGGGCTCTGGCCCGCTCCCACCCCGCCAGCGCATAGACGGCCCGAGCTGCGCCGCGGCTCAGCGGCACCCCGAGGAAGGCGAGCGGCCACCCGAGGATGGCGATACAGATCGCGCCCAAGGCGAGCAACCCGGAGGTGAGGACCACAACGCTGTCCGCGAGCAGATGAACCGTGGCCAGCCACAGATACGGCGAGCGCCAGAGCCGCCACGGGTGCCGGGGAACCGGACTCGCGATCGTCGTCACCCGAACCACCTCCCATGTCCGTGCCGAGCTGACGGCCCCCAACTTACGTCGCGGCCGAGGGCACCGATATGAGGACAACCCCCGAGTCGAGTTCGGGTTAACCCCACCTCCGATTCGTGGGTTGTCCTCAATGCGCGGCGGGCGCCACCACGGAACTCTTGAAGGCATGACGACGACACTCCCGCAGGCTCTACCGACCCAGGCTCACCGGCATCCGCTGAGCGTGCAGCTCGGCGACGCCATCGACGACCGCGTCGCCGAGGCCCTCGACGACTACATCACCGAGGGCCGCCTCGACGGCCGGATCCGTCCGCGCCGCTCCCCCGGTGGGCTGGCCGCGATGGTCGCGGCCGGGGTTGCCGCAGTCCTGCTCCCCTGGTGCCTGATCCTCGCGGCCACCTTGCCGACCACCTACCAGGCCGACAACTGGAGGCTGACCTGGATCGGTCTCGACGTCGCGACCGCGGTGGCCGCCGGCCTGACGGCGTATCTACTGCATACGCGTAATAGATACGCCGTCCTCACCGCGATGACTGCCGGGACGCTGCTGCTGGCCGACGCCTGGTTCGACATCGGCACAGCAGGGGCGGGATTCGACCGCACGCTCGCGCTGGCCATGGCCCTTCTGCTGGAGGTCCCGCTGGCCGTGTGCGCCTGGGTCGTCGCCGCCCGCGAGCTACGGCGCTAGTGCTACTTAGCCGATCAACTCGAGGACGGGACCCTCATGCAGCGCTCGGTAGACCTTGTCGCGCAGCTCGTTGGCCTCCGCGTCGGTCAGCGTTCGATCGACCGGCCGGAGGACCAGCCTCACCAGGAGGTTCCGTTGTCCAGGAGTGATCTGCAACCGCTCACGCGCAGCCGGCGGCAGTTCGTCGTAGGTCGTCTCTCCCAGCACATCCAGCGACTCGGCAGCATCCGCGTCCGCGCCGAGCGCATCCCGCACCTTGTCGCCAAGCACCTCCGGCGAGACATCCGCCTCCGCGCTCACCACCACCGACAGGTCGCGGCGAACGGGTGGCATCGTCGACACCGATCGGTACGGCGACAGGTCGAGCATCTGGCCGGCCACTCGTGGATCCGCCGACCGCAGCAGCCGAATGTCGCGGATGCCCTTGCGCAGCATCAGGAGCCGGTCCAATCCCGGTCCCATCGCCAGACCCGTCCAGCTGTCGTCCAGACCGGCCTTACGCAGGACCTCCGGCGCGGCCACCCCACATTCACCGATCTCGATCCACTGATCGCCCAGCAGAACATCAATCTGCCGTCCATGAATCGTGTAGGGGTGGACCGCCGGCACCGTCCGGTAGGTCTGCCCAGGCAGCACCGTGTCGACGAGCCTGGCAATCATGTCGTCCAGCTCGGGCTCTCCGAGTACGACATTGCGGCTGATCCGCCAGAGGTCGAGCTGATGCGGCGTGCCGGTGTGCTGCCAGTCGACCGAGTCCCTGCGGTAGCAGATGCCGGCACAGATCATCAGCACGTCAGAAGCGTCGGAGTCGGCCAACTCCCGCAGCGCCGGCGGAATCATCGCCGAGGTATGACTACGCAGGACCTCGGCCTCCGAGGCGTAGCGCGTGTAGCGAGCTTCCCGAGTCACCGCACCGGCGGCGTAGCCGAGGTTGTCGTAGTTGTCGGCCAGGCTGACAACAGGGTGGTCGCGCCGGGTCCAGACCGCCGTATAGGGCCAAGCCGCGCCCAGCGCCGTGCGGATCGAGTCGACGACCAGCTGAACGGCATGCGGGCCCTGTGCCGGATCGGTCAGATCGCGCAGGGACAGGGCAGAGTGCAGTTCCTCAAGAGTGAGGACAGACATGAGGTATCTCCAAAGGTGACGGTCTCGACGGGGGTCTGCACACCCCGACCAGCCACGGTCACCTCAGGAGAGAGCGCAGCAGCAGCTCACCCCGTCGGCACCGTTGTGCCGGCCGGGGCGAAGAAATCGCCGCCCGTACTGCGTCATACCGCCATCCTAGGCGGATAACCCCAACCGTGCCCGCCTTTCCACCACCGATCAGCCGCACCCGTGCCTCAACCTCCGCAGGAGCACGGATTCCCCACCCCCGCACCAGCCTCCGCGCTACTGCGGCGAAGCGATGGCCTCGACTAGCGCCGTCCGGCAGCCGTCGTGATCAGCGTCGTCATGCTGCGCACCCCTGCACCACCCTCCGCACTGCCGCGGCCAAGCGCACGCTCGCTAGCTAGCACCCTGAGCGCCGCCTCGCTCATGCCCGTTTCTCCGGGCCAACGGGGGTTCAGCGATTTGGAGCCGCACCCCGTAGACGGGCCTAGAGGCCGATGCTCGCTCGAACCGAACCGCGGCAGGCACTCTCGACCACCCCGGCCTACCCATCCACCCCGGCGCATTCGTCCCGGCCTGCGCATCCACCCCGGCGCATTCGTCCCGGCCTGCGCATTCATTCCGCCGACGGCTGTGCCGGCACTCATCACCGACAGAACGTGCGGCTGCTCGCGAAGGCCGGTGACGACCCGAAGAAGCAGCGTCGCGTCCAGCGCAAGAAGCCGCCGGAGGGGTTTGTCACCTGGGGCGAGGCTGTCAACAGAACAGGGCTGCGCCCTCCGACGACAGCAACGAGGCGCTCGCGCACTTCGCCGGGCCGAGCGTTGACCGGACGTGGAACTGGCTACTCCGGGATGCCGCAGGCTGAGAGCCGCCAGCACGAAGGACTGCACGTAGTCCCTCTGAGCCTGCCTGGAGCGATCGACCTCCGCGTGGTGAATCACCTGGCGGCAACAACCTGCAGTTGTTCGTGTCGCCCGGATCTCCGCCGAGGTGATCGCATCCAGCTGAACCGTTGTCAGCACTCCCCTCTTCAGCCCCCAGCCCGGCGCTCGCTCCACCCCCGCGTACCAACCACCGTGTGCATCCAACGGGACAAGGACCACGCTGACCGCAGGCCACCGCTGCGGGCACAGGCGCTGGTTCCCTTCGGGGCCTGAGAGCGGCCGGCACGAAGGACTGCACGTACTCCCTCTCAACTTGCCCGGCGCGATCGCCCTCCGCCTCGTGAACGCCCCGGGCGACAACAACCTGCAGCCGCTCGTGCCGCCCCGGATCCGCCGACATGGACGCATCGACACGAACATGCCGCAGACGGAGGACGACCAGCACGAGCGACTGCACGTACTCCTTCTCAACCTGCCCAGCGCGATCGACCTCCGCCTCATGAACGGCCTCGCGACGACGACACCTGCAGTCGCTCGCGTCGCTCGCGTCGCTCGTGTCGCTCGATCACCGCGGACGCGATCGCATCGACACGAACAGGGCGCACACGGAGGACGGCGGCACGAAGGACTGCATGTAGTCCCTCTGGGCCTGCCCGGAGCGATCGGCCCCCATGCGGTGAACGACCTGGCGACGACAACCTGCAGTCGCTCGCCGCAAGCTCCCACCCCCGGTGCTCAGACTGACCGCCCTCACCGCGCCCGTCCTGCTGGCCGGCCTGATCGTCACTGAGCTAGGGGGCGAACACTGGCAAGCCCTCGACTGGACCAAGCTGCTCGGCGTCGGCGCCGCCGACGGACTTTGCCTGGCGAAGGTCCCCATGCTGCTCGCTGTCGGCGGCATCGTAGTCACCGCCCTGATCCGCCTCATCGCCCAGTAGCCCTGGTCCTCCGAGCAACAAGACAGCCCTGGAGTTGGGGACGTCAACCGATCGCTGCGCTGACTGCGGCGGGGCCGGGGCTGCGGTGGATGCGGGAGTTTGGGGAGTGCTACCTGCCGATTCGGGTGGGTAGCGCTCCCCGTCCCCGCCGGTATTCGGCCTGCGCGCGAGCCCCAGCACGACTTTGAGCACGGGCCAGTCACGGATCCGGCCGGAAAATGACTGATGGGTGCTCAAAGTGGGGCGGGCTCGCGGCCTTGAGCACGGTTCAGGCATTTCGGGGGGCGGCAGGTGACTGGTGGGTGCTCAAGGCTCCTGTCGCGCGCGACCGGATCGGGGACGGTCCAGCTTCGGCCAGCGACTCAGGCGCCAGTTGGGCCAGTTGGGCCAGTTGGGCCAGTGGACGTATACGTCCTGTGCTTCGGACGGTGCCGCCGGGGTTGCAGCGCCGGCGAGCAAAAAGGTGGGTGTTGTTCGAGAAGAGCGGATGCGACGATGGGCGGCATGCGATGGATTGATGCGTTGGAGGGGACCGCCGCAGAGAAGTTGCCGGAGGCCGTGCATCGGTACTACCGGCAAGGATCGGCGGGAGGGATCAGCGTCGGGGAGGCGGTGGCGGCGTGGTCGGCGTACCGGTTTCGGCCGCGGGTGCTGCAGGATGTGTCGGCGATGGATCTGAGTACCACTGTGCTCGGTACGCCGGTGGACAGCCCGGTGCTGGTGGCACCGTCGACCCTGCAGCGGCTGGCAGATCCCGACGGTGAGATCGCGATGGCGAACGGCGTCCGCGAAGCCGGCTCGTTGCTGGGTGTCTCCAGTAACGCCGGGACGCGGTTTGCCGACCTCGGCGCGACCGGGGTCCCGTGGTGGCTGCAGATCTACATCGTGCGGAACCGCAGCATCACCGAGCAGATGCTGGACGCGGCAGTCGCTGGTGGCGCCAAGGCGATCGTGCTCACCGTCGACACTCCGGTGGTCGGCCGCAAGGAGGACGACGGCCCGGTGGTCTGGTCGTACGTCCAGCCAGGTCAGCTTCGGATCAACGTGCCCGAGGGCGACTGGACCGACGCCGACCTCGACAAGGCCGACGACCTGACCCCCGACGTGATCGGCTGGCTGGCCGAGCGAACCGGACTCCCGGTCGTCGTCAAGGGCGTCCTGCGCGGCGACGACGCCAAGCGCATCTCCGACGCCGGTGCCGCCGGCATCATCGTCTCCAACCACGGCGGCCGCCAGCTCGACGGCTCGATCCCCACGGCCCAGGCCCTTCCCGAGGTCGCCGAGGCACTGGCCGGCAGCAGCACCGAACTGTACGTCGACGGTGGTATCCGCCGTGGTGAGCACGTCCTGGCTGCGTTGGCGCTAGGCGCCAAGGCGGTGTTCGTCGGTCGCCCGGCGCTCTGGGCACTCGCCGTGGACGGACAGGCCGGCGTCACCAGGATGCTCACCGACCTGGCCGAGGAGCTCGAACACACCCTGCAACTGGTCGGCGTTCCGCGCCCGGCGGACCTCACGCCAGACCTCGTCGTACGGGCCTGATCCGAGCGACGCCATACCCAAAAAACCCATAAAAATAAGCAAAGCCCCGGTGAGACCCCCGGGGCTTTGCCTTGCTGTTGGAGCTACCTGAGAATCAGGCGTCCGCGTTCTCTTCGAGGAGGTTGCGGAACAGGCTCGGGTCCACCGGGACACCGGGGCCCATGGTGGTCGAGACCACGGTCTTGCGGATGTAGCGGCCCTTCGAGCTGGCCGGCTTCAGCCGCAGGATCTCGTCGAGCGCGGCGCTGTAGTTCTCCACCAGCTGGGCCTCGTCGAACGACGCCTTGCCGATGATGAAGTGCAGGTTCGCGTGCCGGTCGACCCGGAACTCGATCTTGCCGCCCTTGATGTCGTTGACAGCCTTGGTGACATCGGGGGTGACGGTGCCGGTCTTCGGGTTCGGCATCAGACCACGCGGGCCGAGGACGCGACCGAGGCGGCCGACCTTGCCCATCAGGTCCGGGGTCGCGACGACGGCGTCGAAGTCGAGCCAGCCGTCGGTCACCTTCTTGATCAGGTCGTCGTCACCGACGAAGTCGGCGCCGGCGGCCCTCGCGGCCTCCGCCTTGTCACCGGTGGCGAAGACGAGGACCCGAGCCGTCTTGCCGGTACCGTGCGGAAGGAGGACGGTGCCACGCACCATCTGGTCGGCCTTACGGGGGTCGACCCCGAGGCGCATCGCGACATCCACCGTCGAGTTCAGCTTCTTGCCCGCACCGGCCTCCTTGGCCAGCCGGACCGCCTCGAGCGGGGTGTACAGGTGATCGAAGTCGATCTTGTCCGCGATTGCGCGGTAAGACTTGCTGCGCAGTGCCATTGCTGTTTCCTCTCTGGGGTGTGGTCTCCGGGCGGCGCTACGCCCTGCCACAACTACTCGTACTGAAGATCCTCAGTTGCGAGGATCAGTTGTCGACCGTGACGCCCATCGAACGAGCGGTGCCTTCGATGATCTTCATCGCGGCGTCGATGTCGCGGGCGTTCAGGTCCGGCATCTTGGTGGTGGCGATCTCGCGGACCTGGTCCTTGGTGATCTTGCCGACCTTGTCCTTCTGCGGGACTGCCGAACCCTTCTGGATACCGGCGGCCTTCTTGATCATCTCGGGCGCCGGGGGCGTCTTGGTGACGAACGTGAAGGAGCGGTCTTCGTAGATGGTGATCTCGACCGGGACCACGTTGCCACGCATGGACTCTGTCTGGGCGTTGTACGCCTTGCAGAACTCCATGATGTTGACACCGTGCGGGCCGAGCGCCGTACCAACCGGCGGGGCGGGCGTCGCTGCGCCGGCCTGGAGCTGCACCTTGACCAGGGCAGCGATCTTCTTGCTCTTGGGAGGCATTCTGTCGGGTCCTTAGACTTTCTGGATCTGGTTGAAGCTGAGTTCCACCGGGGTCTCCCGGCCGAAGATCTCCACCAGCGCCTTGATCCGCTGTGCGTCGGCATTGATCTCCGTGATCGTGGCGTGCAGGGTCGCGAACGGCCCATCCACCACCATGACCGAGTCGCCGACCCCGAAGTCGGCCACCTCGACCTTCTTCTTGGCCGCCGTCTTGGCGGGTGCGGAGCCTGCTTCGGCTGCCGCCGCCTCGGCCGCCGCAACGACGGCCGGAGCGAGCATCTTCTCGACCTCTTCGAGGCTGAGCGGGACCGGCTTCTGGCTGTTCCCGACGAAACCGGTCACCGACGGCGTGTGCCGCACGGTCGACCAGGACTCGTCGGTCAAGTCCATCCGGACCAGGACATAACCAGGCAGGACGGTCCGCTTGACCATCTTGCGCTGACCGTTCTTGATCTCGGCGACCTCTTCGGTCGGCACGACGATCTCGAAGATGAAGTCCTCCATGTTCAGGGAGTTGATCCGGTTCTCAAGGTTGCCCTTGACCCGGTTCTCCATCCCTGAATACGTGTGTACGACGTACCAGTCGCCGAACTGCGAGCGGAGCCGGCTGCGCAGCTCCTCCAGCGGGTCGCCCGCTTCGGCGGGCTCCTCGTCCTCGTCGGCCACCGCAGCTGCGGCCACCGCCAGGGCGTCGGAGTCGGCGTCGTCGTCATCGGCGCTGGAGAAGACCACCGCGTCGACGGCCGGCTCGGCCTCGGTGCTGTCGTCGAGCGCGACCTCCGCGGTCTCGTCGGCCAGCTCCTCGGCGGCGTCGTCGACATCGGTCTGCGTCACGACCTCGGCGTCCTCGGACTCGTCCGCCGCGGCAACCACCACGACCGGCTCGTCGTCGGAGTCGTCGGTCTCGGCGGGGCCGTCCTCGGCCTCGTTGTCGGCGGCGTACTCCGGCACCTCGACGACGACCTCGTCGGTCTCGTCGTCGGAGTCCTCGTCGTCGATGCCCGCGAAGGGATCGTCGTCGTCATCGGCGAACAGGTCGTCGTCGTCCTCGACGACGACCGCTGCCTCGTCGAAGTCGAGGTCGTCGTCGGAGTCGGATACGTCGAACTCGTCCTTGAGCTCAAGGACCTCGTCGTCGCGCTCTGACACGTCGTACTCCGTCATCTGTGGATCGGTTCTGGATCTGGCATCGGGGGCGGGCCGTACGGCCCGGCTCCCCGGCCTTGCGTGGGCGGTGTCGGCCTCAGCCGAAGATCTTGAGTACTGCCCAGCCGAAGGCGAGGTCGAGGACCGAGACGATCGCGATGACGAACACCACGAAGGTCAGCACCACCACGAAGTAGGTGGACAGCTGCTTGCGAGTGGGCCAGACGACCTTGCGGAGCTCGGCTACCACCTGGCGGTAGAAACGAAGCAGGCCTCGGCCTTGCTTGCCTTCCGCAGGCTTACCGGCGCCGGACGGTGCCGGGGTGCGCGTCTCCGTCACGACCTACCTCTTTCGCTAGCGGCGGCCTGACCGGCCCTGCGCCGGTCAGGATTTGCAGGGCACGAGGGACTTGAACCCCCAACCTTCGGTTTTGGAGACCGATGCTCTGCCAGTTGAGCTAGTGCCCTCTGCAATCCATCAGGACGCTGCACAGGACCTGAACTCGGGCATGCCGAGTCAGGGCCATCAACGCCCGGACTAGAAGAGTGTACGGCTTCGGAGCCACCTGGTCGAACTCGGCCTGTCGGCGTCGTTCTCCCCTGCCCGTCATTCCGCACAGCCCCCGAACCAGGCGCCGTACCGCGACCAGAACCATACAGCCTGCACTCGGACACAACGGACCGCACCCCCTCTGCGTTCCCCGAATCACACCGGTCCGGGTCCCGATATTTCCGCGGGCAGCCCGGCGCCGGGCTGCCAGGATGGCCGGATGAGCTCCCGGATCTCGGCGCGGATCGGCGCCATCAGTGAATCGGCAACCCTCGCGGTCGACAGCAAGGCCAAGGCCCTGAAGGCTGCCGGACGGCCCGTGATCGGCTTCGGTGCAGGTGAGCCGGACTTCCCGACGCCGGCCTACATCGTCGAGGCCGCGGTCGAGGCGGCCCGGGATCCGAAGAACCACCGCTACAGCCCGGCCGGCGGCCTGCCGGAGCTGAAGCAGGCGATCGTCGAGAAGACCAAGCGCGACTCCGGGTACGAGATCGAGGCCGCTCAGGTCCTGGTCACCAACGGCGGGAAGCACGCGGTCTACAACACCTTCGCGACGCTGCTGGATCCAGGCGACGAGGTGCTGCTACCGGCGCCGTACTGGACGACGTACCCGGAGGCGATCCTGCTGGCCGGGGGCGTGCCGGTGGAGGTGCTGGCCGACGAGTCGCAGGACTATCTGGTGACCGTCGATCAGTTGGAGGCGGCGCGGACCGAGAAGACCAAGGCGCTGCTGTTCTGCTCACCGTCCAACCCGACCGGTGCGGTCGACAGCCGCGAGTCGATCGAAGCCATCGGCCGCTGGGCTCTCGAGCACGACATCTGGGTGATCACCGACGAGATCTACGAACACCTCACGTACGACGGCGTGCAGTCGACGTCGATTCCGGTTGTCGTACCTGAGTTGGCCGACCAGACCGTCGTACTGAACGGGGTGGCCAAGACGTATGCGATGACGGGTTGGCGGGTCGGCTGGATGATCGGGCCGAAGGACGTCATCAAGGCCGCCACCAACCTCCAGTCGCACCAGACCTCGAATGTCGGCAACATCGCTCAGCGAGCCGCTATCGCTGCTCTGACCAACGATCTGAGCGCGGTCGAGGAGATGAAGCTCGCCTTCGACCGGCGACGCAAGGCCATGGTGCGGCTGCTGAACGAGATCCCCGGTGTCGAGTGCCCGACCCCGACCGGCGCGTTCTACGCCTACCCGTCAGTGAAGGGCCTGCTCGGCAAGGAGATCCACGGCCGTACGGCGACCACCTCCGCCGAGCTGGCCGAGATCATCCTGGACGAGGCCGAGGTGGCCGTCGTACCGGGTGAGGCTTTCGGGGCGCCGGGATACCTGCGGTTGTCGTATGCGCTCAGCGACGAGGACCTGGCCGAAGGCATCGGCCGGATCACCAAGCTGCTGAGCCGCTGATTCGCCCGGGGTTCCTGCCCGCCCGGATTTCACCGGTCGGGTAGGGACTCTGTAACCTTCGGTAATGACGCAGCGTGACCTGCGGGTGCTGCCGAAGGCGCATCTGCATCTCCACTTCTCCGGCTCGATGCGGCATCTGACGCTGGTCGAGCTCGCGGACAAACACGGGGTCCGGCTGCCTGACGCACTGCGCACCGAGTGGCCGCCAGACCTGTCCGCTGCCGACGAGCGCGGCTGGTTCCGCTTCCAGCGGCTCTACGACATCGCGCGTTCGGTGCTGCGCACAGAGGACGACGTACGGCGTCTGGTCCGGGAGGCGGCCGAGGACGACCGCGCTGACGGGTCCCGCTGGCTGGAGATCCAGGTCGACCCGTCCGGGTATGCAGGGCGCTTCCATGGCATCACCGAGTTCACAGACCTGGTGCTGGATGCCGCCCGCGACGCAGCAGCGTCCACTGGCATCGCAGTCCAGGTGATCATCGCCGCCAACCGCACGCGGCACCCGCTGGACGCCCGCATCCTCGCCCGGCTAGCAGCGCAGTACGTGGGCCGCGGTGTGGTCGGCTTCGGACTGTCGAACGACGAACGCCGCGGCACGACGTCAGAGTTCGCACCGGCCTTCCGGATCGCTCGCAACGCCGGTCTGCTGGCCGCCCCGCACGGCGGTGAGCTCTGCGGCCCCGCCACCGTCCGCACCTGCCTGGACGAGCTAGGCGCCGGTCGCATCGGCCATGGCGTCCGCTCAGTAGAGGACCCAGAGCTCCTGAAGCGCGTTGTGGACGCCCAGGTGGCTCTGGAGGTCTGTCCCGCATCCAACGTCTCCCTGGGCGTCTACCGCCACCCTGAGGACGTCCCACTGCGTCGCCTCTACGAGGCCGGCGCCCGCATTGCCCTCGGCGCCGACGACCCGCTGCTCTTCGGCTCTCGCTTGGCCGAGCAGTACGAGACCGCCCGTACGGTGCATTCCTTCACCGACGAAGAGCTCGCCGACCTGGCCCGCTCCTCCATCCTCGCCGCAACCGCTCCCCCGGACGTCCAGAAGTCGCTCATCGCCGACATCGACAACTGGCTCAAGACCCCGGCCACCGTCTCGTCGTACTGATGCCCACCTATCTGGCCCGTCACGGCCAGACCGAGTGGAACCAAGCCGGCCGCCGCCAGGGCCGCCTGGACTCACCGCTGACAGCACTGGGCGTTGAACAGGCCCAGCGCAATGCCGAGTTGCTCCGGACCGAGGCCATCACCGCGATCTACAGCAGCCCGCTCGGCCGCGCACACCGCACCGCGGACATCATCGGCGATCTCCTCGGTCTCCCCACCCAGGTGCTGCCGGATCTCGCAGAGCTCGACCATGGTGATTGGTCCGGCCTCACCTCGGCGGAGATCGATGCCGGCTGGCCCGATGAACGCGCAGCGCGCGCCTTGTCGAAGTACACATACCCGTTTCCCGGCGGCGAGAGCTACGCGGATGCCGACGTGCGGATCGCGCAGGTGCTGGCGAGCATCGACGTACAGGGCGCACTGATCGTTTCGCACGAGATGGTCGGACGCTTGCTGGTACGGCGCTTGGCTGGGCTTGAGGTGGACGAGGCGATGCGGCGAGGTCACCCTTCGGACGTGGTGTTCCGCGTGGTTGGGGACGGGCAGATCGAGCGCTTGGGAAGTCCCGGCTAGACGCCGCGCCGCCACCAGGGCTTGGGGAGCTTGCTGACCGCTGTCAGCCAGTCTACGGGTACTGCCCAGCCCTTGGCCTGGATCGCGTCGAAGAACGCCACCTTCAGACTCTCCGGCAACCAGTAGGTCGCGCTCGTGTGATCCGACACCTCGAAATACGTCGTACGGCGGCCCTCGCCCCAGACCGTCGCCAGGACCGAGCAGTGGGCGAGCCGCACGTAGTCCCACCGCGCCTGCGGATCCGCCATGTCGTACTCGCGCTCGGTCGACCGGAACAGCCCTTTCACCGGCGGCTCCGCGTCGATCTCCGCGATCAGCCCCTGAACCAGCGCCCGGTCGTCCGTCATCCCGTCCGGCAACCGCAGTCCGGCCGGGTCCAGCACCACCGGACCCAATCGCGGCAGCGCCACCTCCAGAAAGACTTCCAGCAAGGCAAAGCCTTCCTCGCCCCGGTCGAACCGCCCCAGCCCGGCAAGCAACGTCGTCACAGCTTCTTCGGCCACTCCAGGAGCCTAGTGGGGCCACCAACTCAGGAAGGGAAGCCCCTATCTGCCCCGGGATGCCCCGCACTCCACGCTCAGCAACCACCACCGCTGCCCCGCACATCGGCGAGATCGCGACAGAACGTGCTGTTTTACGGCCAGGACCGCATTTCCATCGATGAAAACCGGGGCATCCTGGGGCATTCCGGGGCATCGTGGGGCAGATAGCCCGCAGCTGCGCTTTCCGTCGTCACACAGGGTTTTCGCACACCTACAGTTACCGCCATGCCAGCCGCCAATGACTTGTTGCGCAGCGCAAGAGAACACACTCCTTCCCGGCGCGCACCCGGCGAACACATGTCCCGTGTCGAGCTCGCCGAGTGCGTCTGTGCCTGGCTCTGGGAAACGACCGAGGTCAGGTACGAACTCGACGGCCACTACATCGCAAAGCTCGAACGCGGCGCCGTCCGCTGGCCTGGTGCCGCGTACCGGTCCGGTCTGCGGTACATCCTCGACGTCGTGTCGGACAGCGAGCTCGGCTTCAGCCCACCGCCCGGGATGGTGGTGAACGAGCCGGAGCTGACGCTGCCCTCGACACTCGGCATGGCCGACGAGGTCAACAGCGCAGGTGACGAATCCGCCGCGCTGCTGACGTTCGCCGAGGAGTCCAACCTGGGCGACCTCACTGTCGAGCAACTCAACGCCGATATCGAGCGGATCGCGCAGAACTACCTGCGCGCTCCCACCAAGCCGCTGTTCGATCGCAGCCGGGCAGTCCGTGACCGCGCCTTCCACCTGCTGGCGGGCCGGCAGCCGCCCAAGCAGGCGCGTGAGCTCTACACAGCCGGCGGCTGGGCGATCACCTTGCTCGCCTGGATCTCCACCGACCTCGGTAGGCCGGACATCGCCGAGAGCCACGCCCGGACGGCCTGGGCCTGCGCCGAAGCGGCCGACCACGACGAGCTGCGTGCATGGGTGCGAGCCACCCAGCACACCGCCGCGTTCTGGCAAGACGACTTCGCCCGCGCGGCCGGCTACGCACAGGACGGCTTGCGGTACGCCTCCGGTTCGTCCGCACTGTTCCTGTCCGCTGCGGCCGCTGTGGATCTGGCCCGGGCCGGACACGAGGACCAGGCCCGGCTGGCGCTCGACGCAGCGAAACGGGTGTCGGCCGAGCCGTCGCTCTCGGAGCCCGGAGGCCCCTTCCTCTGTACGCCGGAACGCGCGGCCGGCATCTGGTCCGATGCGCACCTGGCTCTGAACGAGGCGCAGCACACCCTGACCCATGCCGACCAGAGCGTCGCGCTGTTCGAGGCGGCATCGCATGCGCTCCGGAACGTCGGTTCAGAGCGCATGGTCCGGCTGCAGCAGGCGAAGGCCCACCTGCTCCTGGGTGAGCTGGACGGCGCCAGTGCGGCGCTGGAGCCAGTGCTGATGACTCCGCTGGAGTACCGCGTCCGGCCCCTGATCCATCGCACCGGCGAGACGGCCGCGCTATTGACGCCGTACGCACGGGTCTCACAAGCCCGCGTGCTCCGGGAGCGGCTGCGCGACTTCGCGTATCGCCCCGATCTCCCTGCTCGCCAACCGGCCCTCCAGGCCCCCACACCACTCCCGTGAGAGGAGCAGTCCGATGACAGACGAGGTCCGAGATCACTGGTACTGGCGGCCGGGTTGGCGACAGGGTCGCTCCTTCTATACCTGGCACATCACCTTCCGCTACGCAGCAGCGCTCGCCACTCTGCGCAGCAGCTATGAGCCCTTGCTGGCCTCGATGCCCGAGCTGACGCCGGTCCCGCGCCAGTGGCTACACCTGACACTGCAGGGCGTCGGTTTCGCCGACAAGCTCAGCCCGGCTGAGCTGGAGGACATCGTCGCTGCCACCCGCTGCCGGCTCACCTCAGTGGCGCCCTTCGGCGTGACTGTTGGACCGGCAGTCGTCGACACCGAGAGTCTGCAACTCCCGGTCCATCCCGTCGGCGACCTCCGCGAACTCCGAACGACACTGCGCGATGCGGTCAACGAGGTCTGGGGCGAAGACTCGCTCCCCGCGCTGCCAGACCTCAACCCGCACATCTCGCTCGGCTACTGGAACCGCACCGCTCCGGCAGCACCGCTGCGCGATCGCGTTGCCGAGTTCGGCGAGAAGACCACCCAGCTCTACATCAACGAGGTCAGCTTGATCGACCTGAACCGCGACCAGCTCTGCTACCAATGGACGCCGTACGTCGCCCTCCCGCTCGGCCGGCCCGCCCATGTCTGACCTGCAACTGGCCGGCGAAAGCCCAGCCCGCGTGGTCCGCGCCCTCGTGGACTACCGCTCCATCTGGACCACCCACGACCTGGTCGACCTGAGCCAAGCCCCCGGCCCCGACGTACGCCGCATAGTCGACGACCTGCAAGCACAGTCGCTCGTGGAACGCCGCCGCGGCGGCATCATCGCCGTACCGGACTGGGCTCTTCTAGTGACCCGCTGGGCCACCGAGCCAACCCCCAGCCAGCTCTCCCGCTGGCAAGCCCCCGAAGACCTGCTCGACCGCATCGCGACCAGCCCCCTGAGGTACGCGCTCACCGGCACCCACGCAGCCGCCTTCTGGACCGCAGCCCCAACCAACGATGCCCCCACCATCTACACCCCAGACGCCCAAACCGCCGCCACCGCCTGGGATCTGATCCCAGCTCCCACCGGCAACCTGGTCCTCGCCGAACCCGCCACGGATGTCCCCTACCTC
>NZ_SMKX01000156.1 GCF_004349055.1 Kribbella antibiotica | reverse complement strand
TGGCGTGTTCGGATTCGGGGGTGGTGCGGAGGAGGGCGGCTACGCGCTGGCTGGGGATGTCGATCTGGACGGTGGCTACTTCGTCCCAGCGGTCGCGCATGATGCAGTGGCCGTGGCGGATGGATTTGCCGTTGCCTGCGGTGTTGATGCCGCGGACGAGGGTTTGGTACGGCGCGGTTTGGGGGCGGCCCAGGAGTTCGAGGAGGGAGTCGACCTGTTCGCGGGAGCGGAGGCTGAAGGCGAACAGGGTGGTGATCTGCTCGACGAGGCCGGGGAGCTTCAAGATCGACGCCGGGTCCTGGGTGTCGAGGACCAGGGAGGCGCCGAGGGCTCGGCCTACTCGGGCGATGTAGTCGAGGAACGAGGCGCCGTCGGGGGTCTTCGTCAGGAGGTGGACCTCGGGGACGATGACGACCTTGGCGCGGCCGCGGAACTCGCGGCGGCCGGTGGTGCGGACCATCCAGGCCAGGCAGCCGCGGAGGCAGGCCATCCCGACGCGTTCGATCGGGGACCAGGATTCCGGGGCCGATTCGGGGGACGGCAGGGTGAGGCCGGGCATCTGGACCACCCAGAGGCCGGGGTTGGTGGTCAGGGAGGAAAGGCCGGAGGGTGGGCCCGCGACGACGGACCCGAGGCCGGTTTCGACCAGGTCGCGGAGGGCGAAGCCGACCGTGCGGATCGTTTCGGACTCGGAGTTGCACAGGCGCTGGATGACGCCCCACGACGAGGGGTCGGGAGACTGGATCTCGGCGCGGGTCGCGGCCATGACCGGGGCTTCTGCGGCGCCACGGAGGTGTGGCGGGAGCAGGAGCATCAGCTGGGACGGTGCCTGGAGGAGCGCGTCGTCGACCGGGAGCACGCGGAGCAGGTCCGCGGCGCCGGAGAACTGGGCGGTGATCTCGATGACAGCAGTCGGTACGCCGTACTCCGCCGCGACCGCGGAGACGCCCGCAGCGTCGCCCTTCAGGTCCAACAACGGGACCCAGGCGCCGGCGAAGGCGGAGTCGAGACCGCCGAGCATGGCGGCGGTCGTCTTGCCTCGGCCGGAGCGGCCGAGGAAGAGTGTCGTCGTTGCGTCGCCGAGTGCCGAACCGGCGGCCGCATCGAAGCGGACGAGGCCCGGGGTGGAGCCGGTCAGGTAGCCGATGGCCGGACCGGTCGCGTCACCGATCGACGCACCGCCCCAGAACCAGGAACCGAAGAAGGCGGTCGACTCGCGGACGTGACCGAGGTCAGGGACGCGGAGCTGGTCGCCGGGGAGCGACTCGAGCCACAGGTCGCGCTGCTCGTCGGCGCCGGGGGCGACGGTGATGCCGCGGTCGGCGTAGTGCGCGATGACCGCGTCGACGTACGCGTCGAGGTCTTCGCGGGTGTCGGCGCTGACCAGAAGGCGCGGGTGGTCCTCGACCAGGGTCAGGCCGCTGCGGCTGATGTCGCGCTTGACCTCGCGCATCACGCGCTCGGTCTCGACGATCTCGTCGGCGGTCTCCTCCGCGGTGCCCTTGGCAGCCGAACGGCGCTGCTCCTTGGCACTCTTGCGGGTCTCGTCGACGAGGTGGCGCGCGGACTTCTTGGTGAGCACGCGGAAGCGGACGGAGGCTTCGACGGTGACGTCGATCTCGTCGCCGTCGTCGTCGATCGCCTTGATCTCCGACAGGGTCCGCAGCCACTCCCCCGGGCCCGGGGTCTCGAGCTCCTCGGGGAAGTCGGTCATGGCAAGAACAGAGGTGTACGCCGCGATCTGGCCGCGCGAATCGTAGATGCGCAGGTGATCGGTGTACGGGACGACGCGGCCGGAGGTGAGCCGGGCCAGCGAGGCACCGGTGATCAGGCCACGGCGCGGTGCGGCCACGGCGCCACGGTGCATCTCGCGGCTGATCAGCCAGGAGATGACCTCGGCGGGGGCGGTGTGGGCACGCCACACGGTCGAACCGAGCTGGCGGCCGAGCTTGCGGACCCGCTCGTCCAGGTGGGCGAGCTCGCGCGCGCTCACGCGCCAGGAGGTCGTCCCCAGGGCGTCGCTGATCGACCCGCGGACCTGGGCGGTCGCACGGGGGTCGCGGTCACTGAGGTGGACGCCGAGAGCGACGTACCGCTCGGGCATCCGCATCTCGTCGATCCGGTCGGCGCGGGTCTGGGCCCAGGCCTCGTGGTCGCCGAGCCGGTAGTGGCCGGCCACGGAGTCGAGGTAGTCCTGACCCGTCGAGCGGCCCCAGACCACCTTGAGGTGGCTGAGCCGGTCGCCGAGGATCGTCGCGGCAGCGCTCACGGCCGCGTCCAGGGCCGCGTCCTGCTCGGCCTCGGTCGCCAGGTCCGTGTTCGCCACCGAGATCAGGAACCAGCCCTCGGCGCTGCGTTCGGTGACGAGCAGTCCGTCGGCGATGGCCACCAACCGGGGCGGCGGCAGGCCGCGCTCGCGGCCGACCCCCACCAGGTTCAGGAGCTTGTCAGCGATCTTCATTCGTGCACCTTCCCTGACGAATTCCTGCGACTGACTCTCTGCACGTGATCCGCGCCCAGCAGGCGGGCGCGCTGGTTCACGGTGATCTCCGCGCCCGCGCGGACCATCGGATCCAGCTCGACCGCAGCCTCGCGTTCCCATTCCGGGGTCACTCTGGCCTTCGCCAGGTTGGCCACCTTCTGGGTCGCGACGCGCTCACGCCACGGCAGGTACTCCGTCTTGTCGGCGGCCCGGGCGCCGAGTCCGATGATCGGGCGGTGGGCGCGCAACGCGTAGCGGACGGCCAGCGCCCACTCGGTCACGCGGCGACGGCGTTCGTGGAACTTGCCCGGCCGCCAGCCGAACGCGGTGATCACGAACGGCGGGACGACGTACAGGCTGACGGTGCCCTTCTGGGGGACACCGACGAACGGGAACAGCAGCGCGATCCAGGCCACGATGATCACCGCACCGAAGATGATCATCCGGCGGCGCGCGCCTTCACCGAGGTCGATCCCGAGCAGGTCGTACTGCCGGGTCTCGATCTCGAAGTGGTGGGTCAGGGTACGGCCGACGCGCATCAATTACCCCCGGAGAGCAATCCCCAGAAGCCCTTCAGCACATTGATGGTCTGGTTGTTCGCATAGATCAGCCCCCCGACCAGGACACCGGCCGCGATGTGGCCGAACAGCTCGCCCCACTCGCGCTTGAAGTAGTGCCCGATCGCGCGCAGCACCAGGATCGCGATGAAGATGTTGCCCGCGATGACCAGGACCCAGTCCTTGAAGTCCGCACCCGTCGGGACGTTGGGATTGGCCAGTGGCGCGGTGAGCTGAACCACGCTCGTCGCCAGTTCGTAGGTGGTCATTGCGGTGTCTCCCTTGATGCCTCGGTCATCCGACGGCGGGTTGCTGGTGTCATCCGACGGCAGCCACTTGCCATCGCTGTGCTCCGTCCGTGGCGACAGTACGCCGCAACGTGAGCGTGTACGTCTGGTCGAGCGTGGTGTCTCCCACGCCCTTCCAGGTGACGGCAGCGGTCGCCCGCCGCTCGTCGTCGTTACCGGTGTAGACCTGCCAGTCCTTCAGCTCGCCGAACTTCACGGCGCCGTTCAGGCTGCGGATCGTCGAGCCGGGGGCGGTCACGGCCGAGACCTTGTTGTCGGACTCTGCATACGCACCGAAGAACGCCTTGGCGTCCTCCTTCGTTGCAGCCGTCACCGCATCGTCCGGTGCGCCGGCCGCCGGCATGTTGTCCGGGAGCGGCGCACGGCCGTCCGGCACGAACGTCGGCGGGCCACTGGCCACCACCCGAGCCGCGGTCCGCGCGACCGGAACGGACAGTCGCTGCCAGACGAACGTCCCGGGCGTCATAACGCGGCCCTTGAGGTAGTACTGCTGAACCCGCACCCGTACGTCGACCAGGGCCGCCACGCCACCGGGATCGACCTTGACCTCACCCGGGTAGGCGATGACAGCGACCTGCTTGCCGCGCCCGTTCCAACCTGAGCGACCGTCGAGACCGGCCGCCAGGTCGAGGCCGACCTGAGCCGGCCGGGCATCCGGATTCGCTTCGTCCCAGGACAAGTAGGAGATCGAGTACCGCGTTGCGATGGCGCGCGCTTCGTCGACCGGGAAGCTGGTCTGCCCGCCGACCACCGTCGAGGGGGTCCGGTTCGGACTGACCCAGGACCGGATACCGCTGATGGCTGCGAGCAGCAGAACCGCGACCACCAGGCCGCGGAAGAAGCGCCGGGCCCAGGTCGAGAACGACGACTCAGGCTCGGTCGCCCACGGGGTCTGACCGGGCTCCAGCACCTGCCGAGCCGGACCGGGCGCACCGGGCGCCGCGTGGGCGCCATGAGGCGACCGCTGCCGCAACCGCTCCGGCTGACGCTGGCCAGGACCAGGGCCTGCCTGCTGCGGATCCCCGGGCACCAGTTGACCTGGCTGGGGGTGACCCTGCACCGGCTGACCGGGCTGCTCCGGCGGACGTGCACCGGGACGACGAGGCGGAGCCATCACTCCGCCCGGGGGCGGAGGAGTCTGGGGCGCCGAGTACTGCGCGGCTACGCCCTGTGCTTGGCGAGGGGTGGGTGACACCGGGCCATCGGGGTGGGCCCACCACTCCGGTGCGGTGTTCTGCGGTCGTCCTCGCGCAGCCTTCTTCGGCCGTCGCTGGTCGGACCAGTGTTCACCTTTTGGCGGCAGGTTCAGTGCAGTTCGCCACCAACTCATCGCTACCCGCCCCTCAGACAGCAGTTACGCGGACAGTAGCCGGGAGAATACGGCAAGCAACTGTCCACCGGGAGACCTGTAACCAGGATCCGGATGCTCCATCGCTCCCCGCAGCCATACTGTTACCCCACTCGCGGGAAGTGTCACCTTCAAACGCCAAGCGTGACACCTTCGGTACCGTCGCCATAGCTCCTCTCTCATCTCCGCGTCGTCGATCAGGCAGCGCACACCATGCCACACGCCGCAGACAGATTCGAAAACCCGTGCGAACACCATGGTAAAGACCGCATCAACTGATCACGCATAGTAACCGATCCACGGTCTCCCCTGTGGAAAACTCTCCCGTGGCGAGGGGTCAAAACCTCCTGATGCGGGCATAGGGTCGCAGTACCCCCTGCTACCCCTGGAGGACCAGGATGGAAACTCGCCGACTCGGCCGTCTCGGCCACCAGAGCTCGGTGCTGATCTTCGGCGCCGCCTCGCTCGGCGGTGTCGACCAGGATCGGGCCGACGCCTCGATCCAGGAGGCGCTGGACGCCGGGATCAACCACTTCGACGTCGCTGCCGACTACGGCGATGCGGAGCTGCGGCTCGGCCCGCGGATGCCGGAGATCCGGGACCGCATTTTCCTCGCCACCAAGACCGGCCGCCGGACCTCCGAAGAGGCCTGGAGCGAGATCAATCGTTCGCTGGAGCGGCTGCAGACCGATCACATCGACCTGATCCAGATGCACGCGGTCTGTGACCTGGAGAACCTCGACCTCGTCACCGGCAAGGGTGGCTCGCTCGAGGCCGCGATCCGGGCCAAGGAGGAGGGCCTGGTGACGGCCATCGGAATCACCGGCCACACCGCGCAAGCGCCCGCGGTGCACCTCGAGGGACTGCGCCGATTCGACTTCGACAGCGTGCTCACCCCGCTCAACTACCACCTCTCGACGGATCCCCAGTACGCCGCGGACTACGCCGCGCTGGTGGACGCCGTACGGGCTTCTGATGCTGCGCTGATGACGATCAAGATGATCGCCCGGCGGGGCTGGCGCGACGGCGAGGAGAAGACGTACGACACCTGGTACCGGCCGTTCGACGAGCAGCGCTATGTGACGGCCGCCACGGCCTGGCTGCTGAACGGGCATCCGGAGATCGTCGGGCTCGCGACGGCCGGCGAGACCCGGCTGCTCCAGCAGATGATCGTCGCCGAGCGCGAGCGGGCCGAACTCTCCCCCGAGGATGCCGCGTCGATCCTCCACGAAGTCCAGGATTACGCTTCGCCGTTCATCGACATGCCGATCTGAGACATGCCGATCTGAGCGCCGGGAACACTCGCGGGTGGTTCAGTGTTGAAGCGCGTGTAGTCATCTAACTTCGGAGGTCGTAGTGGCAACGGTCGAGCTGTCCCAGGAGAACTTCGACACGGTCGTCGGGGGCGAAGGCCTCGTCCTGGTCGATTTCTGGGCGGAGTGGTGTGGTCCGTGCAAGATGTTCGGGCCGGTGTTCGAGAAGTCGTCGGAAGAGCACAGCGACATCAAGTTCGCGAAGGTGGACACCGAGGCACAGGTCGAGCTGGCTCAGGCGTTCGAGATCCGTTCGATCCCGACCCTGATGGCCGTTCGCGACGGTGTCGTCCTCTACTCGCAGCCGGGCGCCCTGCCCGGCGCTGCCCTCGAGGACCTGATCAAGCAGTTGCGTGCCGTGGACATGGAAGAGGTCCGGGCGCAGATCGCGGCGCACGAGGCCGAGCACGGCACTGAGCCGCACACGCACTGACATCCTCAGCACAACAACGAATCCCCCGGGTCAGGTGTCCGGGGGATTCGTTGATTGAGGGGAGCGGGCCCCGGGCAGGAGAGCAACGGCCAGGGCCCGCTCCGGGTGCTGACCGTCGCGGTGCTGCAGTGAAACCTGGTGGTTGCCGGGCGGATGAGGCTGCCGTCCGGAGGTGGTTCGCTGCAGTGCCGCAAGAGGTGTGGTCAGTACCGGGCGGAGGACCGATCGACGCCGGTCCTCCTTCGAGAGATTCAGCGCAAGGGGTCGAACGGGGCGAGCTCGGCCGGAGTGCGGCCGGTGGTGATGGTCTCGGCCAATAGCTGGCCGGTGATCGGGCCGAGCGTGATGCCCCACATGCCGTGACCGCCGGCGGCGTACACCCGCGGCGACGCGGTGGCACCGATGATCGGCAGGCCGTCGGGAGTGCAGGGCCGCGGGCCGACCCACTCGAAGGTGCGAGCGTCCAGGTCCGCGTCCCGCAGCAGCGGCCGGGCCGCCTCCACGATGGCGTTGATCCGGCGCGGGTCCAGCTTGGCCTCCGGCTTGCGGAACTCCATCATCCCGGCCACCCGCAGCCGGTCGCCGAGCGGCGTACAGGCGACGCGCTGCGCCGGGAAGTAGACCGGACCGGCGGGGACGTGGGCAATCGGCACGCTGAAGCTGTAACCGCGACCGGCCTGTACGACGGTCTTGACGCCGAAGTCCTTGGCCAGATCGGTCAGCCAGGCGCCGGTCGCCATCACGACCGCGTCGAACGGGTCGGTCTCGCCGTCACCGGTGACCAGGCGGACACCGCGGATCTCGTCAATGATGTCCTTCACCACGACGCCGGTGATGATCTGGCCGCCGCGGGCCACGACCGAGTCGGCGAGCAGCTGGACGTAGTTGCCGGGGTTGATGAAGCGCTGGCCGTGCAGCCGGATCGCGGCGCCGATCTCGTCGGACAGCGACGGCTCGATCTCGCGAGCGTCGTCACCGCTGATGGCCTCGAACTCGATGCCTTGGCCGGCCGCGTGGATGTGCTCGATCTCTTCAAGCAGCACACTGCGCTCGGCCTCGGTCCGGTACGCCGCCAGGAACGACTTGGCCTCGTACGTCTGGGCCTCGACCCCGGCCTTGGCCAGGAAGTCGAACGCCGGCAGGGCCTGCTTGTTGATCGGGACCAGCGCCTCCATCGCGGTCTTCCAGCGCCCGGCGGTGCTGTTGCGAGCGAAGCGGGTGAGGAAATTGAGGAGCCGCGGGCTCGCAGTCGGTGGGACATACACCGGGGAGGACGGGCTCAGCACCGCACGGACGCCGTACTTGAGGACTGCCGGCTCCGGCAGCGGAGTGGCCAGGCCGGGTGTCAGCCAGCCGGCGTTGCCCCAGGAAGCACCTGCGGCGACACCTTCGCGGTCGAGAACGGTGACCTCGACACCCGCCTCCTGGAGGAACCAGGCGGTGGCCAGACCAACCATGCCCGCGCCGACGACTGCTACGCGATCGGGGACGATGTGAGTGGAGCCTGCTGCGACCATGTATCGATGGTGCGCCCGCTCCAGACGGCTGTCATGGTGCGATCACACCATTCGCGGGACAAATGACTGTGCTCAGCGCACAATAACTTAATGATCACCGCGCCTGACCTGGTCGTTGCCGTCGGTCCTGCCCTGTTCGAGGTGGTGGTCGCCGGTCAGGGTGACACAGAGGTCCGCGACGTTTTCCTCGCCGACCCGCAGGAGCCTGCAACCGGTCACCCAGGCGATCTCGTCCTGGGGCTCGGCCTGCGCGGCCCTGAGGACGCCGTGGAGTTCGTGGAGCGCTGCGCAGCCGGCAACGCCTCCGGAATCATTCTCCGTACGACGCTCGCCCAGGAGACGGCCGTGATCGCGGCAGCCGAGCGGTGGTCGCTCACGCTGGTCGCGCTGCAGCCCAGCGTTGCCTGGGCGCATGTGGTGTGGCTGCTGCGCGGAGTCATCGACCGCGCAGCAGCACCGGACTCCCCCGTGGCTGGCGACGCCGGGGTGCACCAGGAGCTGTTCGCTCTGGCCGATGCAGCGCGGGCGATCGTGGACGCACCGGTGACCATCGAGGACAACCAGTCCAGGGTTCTGGCGTACTCCTCTGGTCAGGACCTCACAGACCCGGCCCGGGTCTCCACCATCGTCGGCCGGCGGGTGCCACCGGAGGTAGTGGCGCATTTCCGGGCCAGAGGGATCTTCCGGCGGCTCGCCCGGTCCAGTGAGCCGTTCCTGGTTCCTGCTGGGCCAAACGGCATCCGCCCGCGACTCGTCGTACCGGTGCGGGCTGGTGGTGAGTGGCTGGGGTCCATCTGGGCTGTGGTCGACGGTCCGGTCAGTGCTGAGGTGATGACCGAGCTCAGCAATGCTGCGTCGGTGCTGGCGCTGCACCTGCTCCGGTTGCGGGCGCAGGCCGATGTGGCGCGGCGCAGTTCGATCGACCGGCTGCGCACGCTGCTCCGACAGTTCTCACCGGACAATCCGGTCGACGTACGGCTTCCGCCGCAACCATGGCGGGTTATCGCACTCTCCTCGCCCGAGGAGTACGACGTACCGCAGCAGCTCGATCTGTGGGAGTCGGCCGGGCGGCGGCATGGCTGGAGCGACCCACACCTCGCCGACCTGGACGGGACTGTCCTTGCGGTCGTCACCGATGCAGAGGGCCCCGGCTCCTGGCCCTGGCTGGCCAAGCTGGTTGCAGACCATGCCAAGGGCTCTATAGCTGCAGCCGGCGGTCCAGCGCGCGGCCCTGCCGACCTGCCGAGCTCCCGGGCCGAGGCGGTCGAACTACTAGGCCTCGTACGGCGAGGAGTCGCGCCCGGACCGGTATTGCGCGTCGAGGAGGCGTGGCACGTCCTGACGGTTCATCGAGCGGTCATGTCGCTGGACGTGAACAAGATGGACGGTCCGCTCGCAACACTGCTGCGGCACGACATCGAGCACGACACCGGATTCGTCGAAACATTGCAGGCCTGGCTCGAGCATCCGGGGCAGCCACAGCGGGCGGCGCGCGAACTGCACCTGCACACGAACACCTTGCGGCACCGGATGAAGCGCATCGGGGAGATCGCCGCGCTCGATCTGAGTGATCCAGTGGAACGACTGGCATTGCAATTGCAGATCGCGACCGTCCGGACTGGCCCTTGAGCACTGAGATCTATGCCACAGGCTCATGTAACAAGGCTTCATTTACCGGCAATGGTTGAGCAACATCCGGCTGACAGAGTCTTCCTTGTTGCGCATCCAGCTCTTCACCAGGGAGCTGGAGACGTGACCGGGTCCGGACTCTTCACCAGGGAGCCCGGGCTCACTGGGCCCGGCGGTTGTCTGAGCGACCGCCGGGCCCACACATGTTTATAGCGCTGCCAGTTCTTTTAGCTGAGCCGCGCGGCCGGCCTGGATCTCCCCCGCCAGGTACTTCACCGCGGCATCCTTGCCGTTCTTCGTAATGTCCTTGGCCAGCCTGATCGACTCATTCAGATGCTCCTTCAGGTTCTTCGCGAAGAGCTGGTCGAAGGCGGGCCCGGATGCCTTGCCGAGGGCAACGATCTCGGGCTCGGTCATCATGCCGGTCATGTCGTGCCCGGCGTGCGGGTTGCGGACCGGCATCCCGGACCGGGTCCGGTTCAGCTTGAGCTTCTCCACCTCGTCGCGGTACCCACTGGCGACCGCAGTCGCGAACGCCCGTACGGCGGGGTCGGCGGACTGCTTCTCCGCCATCCCGAGCACCTGTAAGAGCTGGTCGTCCATCGGGATCATCAGCTCGATCCAGGCCAGGTCGTTGGAGTTGAAGGACGGGTCGATCTTCCACTCGGCCTCCGGCGTACTGGCCGCCGTCATGGTCGGAGCCGGCGGGGCGGCGGGCGGAGTGGCGGCGACCGAGGATCCGCACCCGGTCAGCGCAGCGAGCAGGGCAACGACAACAAGAGCTTTCATGGGCGGACTCCTCGAAAGCGGAAGGAGGGGGCGGTTCTGGCGAGGGTACCGAGCGTGGTGAATGACGTACAGAGGGTGGCGGAAAGCCGACACCTCGGCTCAGGACAGCCGGTTGACGATGCGTGCGTAGACGCCCGGGAGCCTGGCCGCGGCCGGGACGATGTGCGGCGCGAGCAGGCTGCGATTACGGGCCCAGAGCAACGATGCGGTCAGCAGACGGCACTCACGAGAGACGCGACGCCAGGCTGCTTCATAGTCGGCCGGACGGCCCACACGGACGCAGTCGACGAGTTCCGCGGAGGTGCGGAGCGCCACGGCGATCCCCTCACCGGTCAGAGCATCGATGTAGCCCGCTGCGTCGCCCACGAGCAGCACGCGACCCGCTACGCGCCGGTGGACGCGTTGGCGGAGCGGTCCGGCGCCCATGACCGCAGATACCGGAGCAGCCGAGCAGAGGCGGCGCTTGAGGGCAGGGAACGCGTCCAGATGGGAGTCGAAGGTGCCGCGCGCAGTGGTGAGGATTGCTACGCCGACCAGGTTGTCGGCGACTGGAGTCACGTACGCCTCCCCCAACCCGGACCAGTACACCTCAACCAGGTCTGTCCAAGGCGACACCCGGTAGTGCTGGCGCAATCCCCGGCGGGGCGCTCCCGTACTACCGCCTAGGTCGAGCTGGCGGCGGATTGGCGAGTGCAGGCCGTCGGCCGCTGCGAGGTAGCGGGCAGTGTGGCCAGCAGCGGTGACCGAGGTGTCGTTCTGGGTGATCGGTCCGATGCGGGTGTGGTCGATCGGAACGTTCAGCTCGCTGAGGCGGTCTAGAAGAGCTTGATGAAGCGTGGTTCGGCGGACACCCAGACCGGGACCGGCGGTGAAGCGAGCGTCTACGGAGTGGCGAGCGTCCAAGTAGCGGATGCCATGGAACGGCCGACCGCTCGGGTGGACTCCAAGGCGCGCGAGGTAGTCCACCGCACTGTGGGCGATGCCTTCACCGCATGCCTTGTCGATGGGACCTGTGCGCGGTTCCAGGACCACGACGGACAGACCGGCCAATGCGGCTCGGATGGCGGTGGTGGCTCCCGCTGGGCCGCAGCCGGCGACCAGGAGGTCGATCACTTGACCAGGGCTGCGTTGAGCGCGGCTTCCTCAGAACGGATTCGTACGGCGAGCAGTGGGATGTTGAGCAGTGTGAACACCACAGCGGTGAGCCAGCCGGTGTGGACGAGCGGTAGCGCGATCCCCTCGATCACCACGGCCACGTAGTTCGGGTGCTTGAGGAACTTGTACGGTCCGCGCGCCACGAAATGCAGACCCGGTACGACGATCACTCGGGTGTTCCACTGTTGTCCGAGCGCGCTGATGCACCACCAGCGCAGCCCCTGCGACAGGATCACCAGAGCCAGCATGGTCCAGCCGAGTGCTGGGATGAACGGACGGTGGAACGACTCTGCCAGGCACCCGAAGAGCAGGCCGGTGTGCAGGACAACCATGAACGGGTAGTGGCCGAGCCCGGACTCCACACCGCCCTGTTCGAAACTCCATCGAGCGTTGCGCTTCGAGACCACCAACTCAGCGACGCGTTCGAGTCCGACGAGCACTACCAGGACGACGTACCAGTTCATGACCACTCCAGCAGGACGAGCTCGGAACAGAAGCCTGGGCCCATGGCGAGCAGGAGGCCCATCCCCGAAGGATGCAGGGTCAGCGTGTCACCGAGCACGTGCAGCACCGAAGAGGAGGAGAGGTTGCCGACCGCATCGAGTGACTTCCAGGTCAGGTCGAGCGCACCGGGGCGTAGCTCGAGTGTCTCGGCTACCGCCTCCAGCACCTTCGGTCCGCCGGGATGACTCACCCAGGTGCCGATGTCGGGCACAGTCAAACCCCGCTCGGCCAGAAAACGCCGTACGTCGCCTCCTAGATGCTTCCGGACCACCTCGGGCACATCTGCGCCCAGCACGATCCGGAAGCCGCCAGAACCGACGTCCCAGCCCATCACTCGTTCGGAGTCCGGGTAGAGCCGGCTCCGGGTCGCCAGCACCGACGGTCCGGCCGCCAACGGGTGCTCTGAGCCAGTCAGGACGACAGCGGCCGCACCGTCACCGAAGAGCGCACCACCGACGAGGTTGGGAAGCGATGAGTCGTCTCGCTGCAGGGTGAGTGAACAGAGCTCCACAGACAGCAGTACGGCGACCTGCTTCGGCCAGGCAAGCAGATAGTCGTGCAGACGGGCGATCCCGGCCGCACCGCCGACACAGCCCAGCCCGAAGAGCGGTAGCCGCTTGACGTCATCACGCAGCCCCAGCCGCATCGCAACCCGCGCGTCAATGGATGGCGCGGCCACTCCGGTCACAGTGGTGAACATCAGGACGTCGACGTCCGACAGCTCGAGCCCTGCGTCCGCTACGGCACCAGCGACTGCCTCCGCGCCTAGATCGACCGCTGCGGCAATCCATGCGTCGTTGGCAGCGCCGAAGTCCTTCAGCTCGGCGTACTGCTCAAGTGGAAGTGCCAGATGGCGTGACGAGACTCCTGCATTCGCATGCAGTCGCTTCAGCAGTCCAGCCCCCCGACCGTCCGGCAGACACATCGCAGCGAAAGCCTCAGTCAGCTCTGCCTGCTCATACCGGTACGGCGGCAACGCGGGCCGGACCGCTGCGATCCGCGTCATCGTGACATCGTGGTGTCGGTGAGAGCGCTGAAGGGACTGGCACTCGCCAGCCATCTTGGACCGACTGTTGCGGTCACAGCGCTGGTGACCGCCGTGGCCTGGTCGGCCGGGCGCAGTCCCACTGGGTGTCTCCTGGTCGCAGCAACGATCCTCACCGGCCACCTCTCGATCGGCTGGAGCAATGACGCGATAGATGCCGCCCGCGACACCATTGTGAACCGGAAAGACAAGCCGGTGGTGCGCGGGCTGGTGAGTCGCCGCACCCTGGCGGTCGCAGCCGGGCTCATGCTGGTGATCACCGTCCCCGTCTCACTGGCCAACGGACTGGCGGCCGGACTGGTTCACCTGCTCTTCGTGGCCTGCGCGTGGGCGTACAACCTCGGCCTGAAGTCCACCGTCATCTCCTGGCTTCCGTACGCCGTTGCGTTCGGCGGACTGCCTTCGTTTGTCACTCTCGGGACCACCCACACGTGGGCGCCCTGGTGGGCGACCATGGCGACCGCACTACTCGGGGTCGGTGCCCACCTGGCAAACGTCGTACCGGACCTGGCTGATGACCTAGCAACCGGCGTACGGGGCTGGCCGCAGCGGTTGGGCGCTCACGCCCGCCTGCTCGCCCCACTCCCCCTGGCAGCGGCAGCCGGACTGCTGGTGATCGCACCGGCCGGTCCAATCGGCCTCATAGGCTGGCTAGCGCTGGCAGCTGCCGCGGGGCTGCTCATAACCATCGTCCTGTGGAAGCAAGCACCCTTCCTGGTCACGATCGCCATCGCCGGAGTGAGCGTGGTGGCGCTCATCATCAGCGGAGGCACGCTCTAAGCGGCATCTGGCTTCAGTGGGGCGTTGCTGCCGAGGATGGCCGCGGTCAGAGCTTCGGCTGGCTCTTTGGCCGCTCGGGGGTTGGTAATCAACACCAGGTCGATGGCCGGCAGCTCTGGGAGCCCTGCGCTGGGTGGGGGTTCCACCAGGTCAGCAGGCATCAGCGTGCGCGCGAAGATCGCAATGCCGAGTCCAGCCCGCACAGCAGCCAGTACGCCGTTCACTCCGCGCACGATGCAGGTGATGCGGCACGAGCGTCCCGCCTGCTCCAGCGTCTGCACGCCTAGCGAGCGGCTGAGACTGGGAGCCTGGTAGGCGACCAGAGGCACAGGGCCGTCCGGAGCGATCCGGGTGCCCGCGATACCCGCCCACACCAGCGGGTCTCGGCGGACGAGACGACCGTTGGGCTCGTAGCCAGTGCCAACGGAGTGTTTGACGTAAGCCAGATCCAGGTGACCAGACTCAACCCGCCGAAGCAGGTTGGGGCTCTGCGCAACCGTGAGCTCCAGGTCGATCCGCGGATAGAGCTGGCGGAAGTCCCGCAGGATGCGCGGCAGCGGCGTGAGCGCGAGGTCGTCGGTGACGCCGAAGCGCAGCCGACCGCGCAGCTCCGAGCCGGTGAAGTACCCAGCAGCCTCCTCATGCGCCGCCAGGATCGTCCGGGCGAAACCGGCCATAGCGTCACCGTCGGCAGTCAGAGTGACGGTCCGGGTGTCACGGAGAAACAAGGGCCGCCCCACCGCGGCCTCGAGCTTGCGGACGTGCTGACTGACCGTGGGCTGACGGATTCCGAGGCGCTCGGCCGCCTGCGTGAAGCTCAGTGACTGGGCGACCGCCAGGAACGTCCGGAGCTGGTCGGGGTCGTACATCGATGGACCTCCTATCACGGGACGTTATAAGAGTAATAGGAGTAATTCGCTGTCGGAATCCAGGTCCAACAGTCAAGGATGGAACTGTCCTCCCCTGACAACCCCATTTGCGTAGGGATCTCCTTTGACCACCCGGACCAGCGGTCCTGTCCGAGAAGCCGACACCCACACCCACAACACCCAACACAGCGAACCCAACCGCCGCCCCGGGTTCCGCGAAACTTTCAGTGCCCTGCAGGTGCGCAACTTCCGCCTCCTGGTCAGCGGTCTGCTGGTCAGTTCGACCGGCGGCTGGATCCAGCGCATCGCCCAGGACTGGCTGGTGCTGACGATCACCGGCAGCGCCACCGCGGTCGGCATCACGACCGCCCTGCAGTTCCTCCCGACTCTTCTCCTCGGCCTGTACGGCGGTGTGATCGCCGACCGGTTCCCGAAGCGGAAGATCCTGCTCGTCACCCAGATCTCGATGGGCGTAGCGGCCGCCGTACTGGCTGTGCTCGCGTTCACCGGCGAGGTGCAGGTCTGGCAGGTCTACACGATGGCGCTGTTCCTCGGCCTGGCCACCGCCGTCGACAACCCGACGAGACAGTCGTTCGTCACCGAACTCGTCGGCCGCGACCGAGTCCGCAACGCGATCAGCATGGTGTCGTCGACGTTCCAGCTGGGCAGCATGATCGGCCCGGCACTCGGCGGTGTCCTGCTCGGGACACTAGGCGCCGGCTGGGCGTTCGCGATCAACGCGTGCACGTTCTTCGCTTCGATCTCCGCGCTGCTCATGATGCGCGAGAGCGAGATGCCCGCGCGCAAAGCTGCAAGACAAGCGGGGCTGCGGATCCGGGACGGTCTCCGCGACGGCCTGCAGTACGCGTTCCACGAACCAGCCGTCCGCTGGGCGATCGCTCTCGTCGGCATCTACGGCATGTTCGCGATCAGCCTGCCGGTGACACTGACGGCGTTTGCCGACCGCGTCTTCCACACCGGCGCCACCGGGTACGGCGTACTGAACTCTGTGGTCGCGGTTGGCGCGCTGGCCGGTGCGCTGCTGTCGGCGCGCAGGGTGCGGCCGACGCGACTGCGCAACTTGGTCGGGATCGCGGCCCTGCTCACCGTCACCGAGGTGCTCGCCGCCATCCAGCCCTCGCTCTGGACCTTCATCCCGGTCCTCGCAGTGATGGGCATGGCGACCCTGATGTTCCTAACCGCCTGTCAGTCGATGGTCCAACTGACCACTCCGGATGGTCTCCGCGGCCGCGTCTCCGGGATCTACAACCTGGTCTTCATCGGCGGCGGCGCGATCGGCGGTCCGCTGGTCGGGCTGATCGCGCAGAACTTCGGCGCCCGTGTCAGCCTCGCCCTGGCCGGTCTCGTCCCGGCCATCGCCACCATCCTCATCGGCCTCCGGCTCCGCAAGGACGGCCGCTTCCGGGTTGTCCTGGTGCGCACCCGCTCCCCCTGGCACCAGGTCCCGCTCCGCCTCACCCTGCAGCAATCCCCCATCCAGCTCGCTGCCCCCAAGCCCTTTGAGCACCCACCAGCCATCAAGACCGACGAAAAATGGCTGACCGGTGCTCAAAGCGAGCCGCTGCGCTGCCCGGCGAACGCCCGCCCGCGCCGCACCAGACTGCGCACCAAATAGAAGGAACCCCGAAGACCACCGGCGAGGGCGGTCTTCGGGGTCCTCCGTAAGAAATGACGCAGCCGCACTTACGGGGTGTTGATCACGCCAACCGGCGGGACCTTCAGCGTGCGGGCGCCCTTGACGCCGCCCAGGATGACCTTGCGCAGTGCGGTGTTGTTCTTGGTGTTGCCCTCGACCAGCTTGCCGTCCGGGTTCGCCTTGGTCTCGACGAAGTACTCCCCGTTCGGCAGGTCGGTGATGTCGAACGACTGACCCGGCTTGGTCTGGTTGTAGGTGTCACCGGATCCGACGTCCAGGACCTCACGCACCGACAGCGACGTGTGGTCGCCGCAGGCGGTGTGCAGGTCCGTGTTCGACGGGTGCCAGTTCGCGTTCTTCACCGTGTAGTCCATCATGTCGGTCGCGGCCAGGCAGAAGGCTTCCTTCTGACTGCGGACGACCTCGGACTGCGTGGCGTTCAGCAGGCTGTAGCGGGCGAAATCGGTGAAGTGCCAGTGCACGTGCCCCTCACGCGGGTCCCACTCCATCGTGCCGGTGTTCTTGTAGCCGACCTCCTTGCCCTTGTCGTCGTAGAAGTACTGGAAGGCGTCCATGACGTCCTTGCCCTGACGGCGGAAACCGTCCAGTACCAACGGCGACGGTCCGGCGTTCCAGACGGTCGCACCGAACGACAGGTACTCGTGACCGGCCTCCGGCGTGCCCTCTTCACCCTTGTCGATCGACATCCCCCACGCGGGCACCGAGACCAGGTCCGGCTTCGGTCCCTTCGGCGTGGTCGCCTTGCCGGTCGGACGCGCCGCGTGCGGCACCAGCGCCTTGCTCTTCAGCGCCGGCTTCTTCGCGGCACCCTTGGCGGCGAAGCAGCCCCGGACACCCTCACCCGGGTGACACGGGTCCTCGTTCGGGACCACGGTGACGTTCAGCTTGACCGTCGACTGGTTCGCCGGGAGCTTGAAGAAGTCACGGTAGGCCTTGTTCACCGTCAGCGTGGCCTTGTACTTGCCGACCGGAACCTTGACCGGCTTCGCCATCGGGTCGTAACTGCTGGTGTTGGCCGACCAGCCGGTCTGCAGCCCCCAGACCGCACCCGTGGTGAACGGGTTGGAGTTGCAGTAGTTCGGGTACGGCGACGTGGCCGGGGCATCCGGCCTCGTCCGCGAGCCGTCTCCGTTCAGGCACAGCGACTGGTCGATGTCGAGCACCTTCTTGCCGGCCGGGTCGGTCAGCGTGATGTGCAGGAACTTGGCCAGCCCGGAGAAGTCCGTGACCATGCCCTTGGGCAGTGCAATGGCCTTGCCCTTCACGTACTGCTTGGCGACGACAGGCGAGTTGAAGTTCGCCCGGGTCGCACGCACCTCGATCGGTGCATTACCGGCGACGACGTACGTACTGAAGTTGAGATCAGTGCCGTACTCCTCGTCGGTCGTCAGCGTCACATCCGTGACCGGCGACACCAGAGCCAGCGCGGGCCTGGCGGGCGCCGCGGACCCTGCTGCCGATGCACTGGTCGCCGCCAACGCGACCAGACCGGCCGCACTGGCCGCCGCGATCGCCGTTCGCACGGCCTTGTTCGACGAAATGATGATGGAACCCCCTCCACATCGGGCCGGGTCCTCACGAACCGGCCTCTGTGCGTACGACGCGCAACCCCCCACCCAAGGTTGATGCCAGGACCGTTGCGGTCACGTCACAGTCAGTCATCGGCTCGTGATAATTACGGAACGTCGATCACGCCGACAGGAGGAACCGTGACCGTGCGTGCACCCTTGACTCCGCCCAGGACCACCCTGCGCAGAGCAGTGTTGTTCTTGGTGTCGCCCTCGAACAGCTTGCCCTCCGGGTTCGCCTTGACCTCGACGAAGTACTCGCCGTTCGGCAGGTCGGTGATGTCGAACGACTGCCCCGGGCGGAACTGGTCGTAGGTGTCACCGGATCCGACATCCAGGACCTCACGGATCGATAGCGAGTCGAGCTCGCCACAGGCGGTGTGCAGGTCGGTGTTTTCCGGGTGCCAGTTGGCGCCCTTGACGGTGTAGTCGATCGCGTCGGTCGCGGCCAGGCAGAAGGCTTCCTTCTGACTGCGGACGACCTCGGACTGCTCGGCGTTCAGCAGGCTGTAGCGGGCGAAATCGGTGAAGTGCCAGTGTTCGTGGTCTTCTCGCGGGTCCCACTCCAGCGTGCCGGTGTTCTGGTAGCCGACCTCTCTGCCCCTGGAATCGTAGAAGTACTGGTATGCGTCCATCAGATCCGTGTTCTTACGGCGGAAACCGTCCACCACCAGCGGCGACGGACCGGCGTTCCATACGGTCGCGGAGAACGTCAGGTAGTCGTTGTTGCCACTCCTGTCGATCTCGATCCCCCACGCCGGCACCGGCACCAGGTCCGGCTTCGGGCCCTTCGGCGTCGTCGGCCTACCGGTCGGCCGCGCCGCGTGCGGCACGAGCGGCTGAGCCTGGGCATGAACATGAGCCTTGGGCGCCGGCTTCTCGTCATCGCTCACGACCGTGACATTCAGCGTGAGCTTCACCTGCTTGGCCGGGATCTTGAAGTAGTCGCGGTACGCCTTGTTCACCGTGACCGTGGCCTTGTACTTGCCTACGGCAAGCATGACCGGCTGCGAACCGCGACTGTCGGTGCTGAGCGACCAACCCGCCTGCAGCCCCCAGACCGCACCCTGGGTGAACGGATTGGCCGCACAATTTTTCGGGTACGGCGACGTGGGCGGAGCGTCCGGCCTGGTGCGCGCGCCGCGACCGTTCAGGCACAGCGTCTGGTCGACCTCGGCCGCCTTCTTGCCACTCGCATCGGTCAGGACGATGTGCAGGAACTTCCTCAGGCCGGAAAAGTCCGTGACGAACCCCTTGGGCAGCGTCACGGCCTTACCGTTGACGACCTGCTGGGCGACGACGGGCGCTTGGTAGTTCGCGCGCGTCGCGCGCACCTCGATCGGTCCGTTACCGGCGACGAGATAGGCACCGAGGTCCAGATCGGTACCTTCTTCATCGGCTGTCAGTGTCACATCCGTGACCGGCGCCACCAGGGTCAGCGCGGGCCTGGCGGGCGCCGCTGAACCTGCTGCCGATGCACTCGACGCCGCCAACGCGACCAGACCGGCCGCAGTGGCCGCCGCGATCGCCGTTCGCACAGCTTTGTTTGACGAAATGATGATGGAACCCCCTCCATACATCGGGCCGGGTCCTCACGAACCGACCTCACCGTGAACAGTGGAGCACTCTCCGATGAAAATTGGAATAAAATCGTTCGGATTTCATTACAATCCGCGGATTCAAACGGCTCTTGATACTTGACGACGTAAATTAAGCGACCCTACGGTGGGCCGCGTGAACAGACGCCGTGTCACCACTGTCCTGGCTGCCGTCGCACTGGTGACGACGACAGCCGTGATGTCCCCCGCCGACGCCGTCCTGCCCCTCGCCGCCCAGCCCCTCACAGCACAGGCC
>NZ_SMKX01000155.1 GCF_004349055.1 Kribbella antibiotica | reverse complement strand
GTCCAGAGGTGGGCCGGGGGTGGCGAACTCCGAGGTGAGATCTATGGCCACGGTGGCGCGGTAGCGGGCGTCGGGGCCGCAGAGGATGGCTGTGAAGGTGCCGCGGCTGCGATCGCCGTGGCTGACCATGAGGTCGACTACGTCGGCGGCGAGGGCGGGGTCGGTGAGGGGACGGTCGGACCAGGTGGGGGCGAGATCGCGGAATGTCATACCTAGAAGGTGCAGTGGTTCCGGGCGCTGATTCGGGTTATCCACAGGGCAATGTGAGGCGACACAATTGGCCCAGGCAGATAGGACCGAAGTGGATCTGCAGCGTGGGCCGCTGGGATCATAGGCTCGGCACATGACGACGAACAAGTTCTTGCCGCCCGCCGGAGCGCCGCGCAACTTGGCGATGGCGCAGCTGGCCAATGCAGTGGGTGACGGGGCGTTTGTCGTCACGTCGGCGTTGTTCTTCACGCGAGTGGTCGGGCTGTCGGAGGCTCAGGTTGGTTTGGGGCTGACGATCGCTTGGCTGGTCGGGTTTCTGACCGGCGTGCCGCTGGGCAACTTGGCCGACCGTAAGGGTCCGCGGATGGTCGCGATCCTGCTGGCGCTCAGTACGGCGGTCTCCGTGTCTGCGTTCCTGTTCGTCCGGAGCTTCCCGCTGTTCCTCGCGGCTGCGATTGCCTACGCGTGCAGCCAGACCGGTCTGACAGCAGCACGCCAAGCGCTCCTGGCGGGGCTGATCGCACCGGCCGAGCGCACCCGGATCCGGGCCTTCCTGCAAGCCACGGTGAATGGTGGACTCGCGGTCGGCGCGCTGCTCGGCGGAATCGCGCTCCGGTTCGACACGGAGACGGCGTACCTGATCGTCTTTGCGGTGGATGCGGTGAGCTTCCTGATCGCGGCATTGCTGATCCGGCGGGTGCCGTCGGTCGCGGTGACGGTGCGGGCCCAGGGTGAGCCGCGGCTCGCCGTACTGCGCGATCGCCCGTACGCCGTCCTCGCGCTGCTGAACTCGATCATGCTGCTGTTCATGCCGCTGATCAGTCTGATCGGCCCGCTGTGGATCGTGACTCGCACCGATGCGCCGAGCTGGGCGGTCGCCTCGCTGATGATTGTGAACACGCTCGGCGTCATGATCTTCCAGGTGCGGGTAGCTCGCAAGGTCACCGACCTGCGCACCGCGACCCGCTCGATCCGGTACGCCGGGATCGCGATGCTGGCCGCCTGCGGCGTCTTCGCCTTCACCGCGATGAAGCTGCACCCGGCGGCAGCGGCCGGCGTACTGGTCCTGGCTGCTGCGCTGCTGACGCTGGGCGAGATGAAGCTGGCTTCCGGGGCATGGGAGATCAGCTTCGGGCTGGCACCGGCTGACAAGCAGGGGCAGTACCAAGGGTTCTTCGGCACCGGGCCCGCGATCGCGAGGATGCTTGGCCCGGCACTGCTGACCACGGTGGTCCTGGGTTGGGGACCGATCGGCTGGATCATCGTCGGAGCGTTGTTCGTGGCGACCAGCCTCGCGACCGGACCCGCCGTGAAGTGGGCCGCGCGGACGCGATCCGTCAGCGTGGATGCCCCGGCTTCGGTGGCCTAGGACTCCTCGTCCGTTCGCAGCCAGACCTCTTGGGCCGGATCGAACTCGCTGGTGGACATGGTCTGCGCACGCCAGCCGAACCCGCAGATGGCCAGCGGACCCTCGACGAGGGGGTCCAGGCCGAAGCCGCGCTCGATGTCGACCTCGTTGATCGCCGAGGTGACGAAGGCGCCTAGACCTAGCTCGGTTGCACTCAGATACAAGGTCTGCGACAGGTGACCGCTGTCGAGCACGAGAGCCCGGTACGCCTTGGCGTGCTGGCGGTACTTCCAGAAGCTGCGCGCGTATCGAGGGGTGAGGACCGCCATCGCCGGCGCGTTGGAGAACCAATGCTGACCGGCCAAGGCGCGGCGCGCGAACTGCTCGAGCGGTTCGTCCGGGGTGCGCAAAGGTTCCAGCGCGTGGTCGACCACGTGGTAGTGGTACAGGCCAGGTGCGAGACCTTCGACGTTCTGGACGATCAGGTACGCCTCGGTCGGGTGCAGGCCGCCGCCGGAGGGCGTGTTCTTCTTCAGGAACACGGTGTACTCGTCGACCTTCACCTGCGACTGGGCAGCGAACACGCGTTGCATCATGTGTGCGAACAACGGCAGCGACAGTGGGCGTTCGCTGTCGAAGTTGCGGCAGGTCGAGCGTCGCGCCAGCATCGCGTCGAAGTCGTTGCCGTCGATACGTGGCAAAGCCACCCGCTCCCCCGCGTCCACACGCTCCAACGCATGGATGGGCGGCGCGCCGAGCTTGCGGCGCAGGTCTGCCGCGGTGGTCATTTCATTGGATTCCATGCTGCTGACGCTGTCCACGCCCTCCCAGCGCGCGAGTCGGTGCATCATCGCCGCGGCCGGCCACCAATGACCGGCGCGTAGGGCTTCGTCGCGTTCGCGGTGCGGTGCGTCGGGTTCTTCTTCGGCGAGCACCAGGCCGCGCTTGATCAGGTTGGGCAGTAGGGATTCTTCGGCGGCTTCGAGGGACTCGGCGGCGCTCCATTCGCTGGGACTCAGGCGGCCGAGCAGCTCGCGTTCCTGCGAGTCAACCTCGACCGGCGCATCCAGATGCGCAGCCAGTGCAAGCCAGCGCTGGTGGCGACTCAGCCCTGCCCCACCGGTCAGCAAGGACTCCAGGTCGAAGTCCACATCCTCGCGAGACTCCAAGAACAGCACGGCACAACGACGTACACGCATCTGGCCCCCCAGTTGGCGATGACAGATCCGGAGTAGCGGATCCGGTGATGACCGCAACACGGAACACTCCCCGTGCCGAACAACGGTCAGCTAAGGTTTCTACCATGCAGCCTCGAACGCTGGGGGCGTGAAGCTGCACACACACTGACATGTATGGGGGGAACCATGCAATCGACCGTTCAGGACTCCAAGCTGCGGATTCCGCACGAGGTCGTCGATCGGCTGCTCGAGCTGCTCGCCACGGACGACGCGTTCCGTGAGCTGTTCCGGCAGGACCGCCACGCCGCCCTGATTCAGGCCGGCTGGGAGCTACCCGAGGAGCAGTTGCGCGCCAACTCGTCGCTCGACTGCCTGACGGTGAATCGCCTTGCCAGCAAGGAGACAATCGCCGGTGCCCGTGCGGAACTGCGCGCGCATCTGCTGACTGAAGCGGCGTACAACAATCCGCACCGGCTGGACGCCGGAGCGATGCACGCGGTCCTGCGCCACAACTGACAGCACACTCTGGCTGTTTCCCGCGCGTGGGACGCGGCGCTGCGCTGAAGCTGACCCAGCGTAGCCGCTGGGTCGCGCCCTCCCTGGGCGTGCCTGTCAGCAAGGGGAAACGCCATGACACCAACCATCCAGGGCACGAAACTGCAGTTCCCGCCGGCGGTCGTGGATCGGCTGCTCGATCTGCTCGCCACCAACGACACGTTCCGCGAACTGTTCGCCGAGAACCGCCACGCCGCATTGGTTCGGGCCGGGTTCGAGCTGTCCGAGGTCGAGCTGCGCGAGCGTTCGCCGTTCAGCTGCCTGATCGTGGATCGGCTTGCCAGTAAGGAATCCATCGCGGAATCACGGGATCAGCTACGTGCCCACCTGCTGGGAGCCGGGACGCACACGGTCGTGTTCTTCCTGGGGACCGACTCGCAGTACACCACCCGACGCCGCAACTGATCGGAGCACTGCCATGCCTTCAACCATCGAGGAAACCAAACTCCAGATCCCGCCGAACGTCGCCGACCGACTGCTCGAACTGCTCGCCACCGATGATGCGTTTCGCGAACTGTTCGCGCGGGATCGTCATGCCGCACTGATCGGCATCGGGCTGGACAGCCAGCAGGTCATGGGCGCGCGACTGGGTTGCCTGCGGGTGGAGAACCTTGCCGGCAAGGACGAGATCGCCGCTGCGCGGGACACGCTGAAGGACTATCTGACGTCGGCCGCGAGCCACACCAATCCGCATCGGCTGGAGGCCGGCGCAATCGGCGCGGTCCTGCGCCGCAACTAACACCACGGGAGATCGCTATGTCATCAACCATCCAAGACACCAAGCTGCAGATTCCGCCCTCCGTCGCCGATCGGCTGCTCGAGCGGCTCGCCACCGACGATGTGTTCCGCGAACTGTTCGCGCGGGACCGTCATGCGGCCCTGATCGACGTGGGACTGGACAGCGAGAAGGTCAACGGCGCACCGCTGGCTTGCATGGTGGTGGAGACCCTGGCCGGCAAGGCCGAGATCGCCGCGGCGCGGGAGGCGCTCAAAGCGCACCTTACGTGGGGCGGTAACCACACCAGCCCGCACATGCTCGAAGCCGGCGCCATGCAGGCAGTCTTGCGGGAGGGGTGAGCGCCGTGTCGTTGACTGTTCAGGACGTCAAGCTGGAGATTCCGCCGGCGGTTGCTGATCGGTTGCTGGAGTTGCTGGCAACCGATGACGGGTTTCGTGCGCTGTTCGCGCGCGATCGGCGTACGGCGCTGATGCAGGCCGGGCTGGAGGTCGAGCCAGAGCAGCTGCGGGCTTCGGCGTTGAGCTGCATGGTGGTGGAGACGCTGGCGAGCAAGGGCGAGATCGCCGCCGCTCGCGAAGCGCTCAAGGCGCACTTGACCGAGGGCGGCAACCACAACAACCCGCACGCTTTGGAGGCCGGCCGGATGTCGGCGGTCCTGCGCAGGCGCTGAGCGGCGGTACGACGGGACCAGTGGGCGGACTGGTCCCGCTCTAAAATGGTGTCCGCGGACACGGGCCGTCAGTGTGGATGGTCCGGCCGCGGACGCCTGAGGAGCCTGATGGACATCCCCGGTCTGGTTGAGGTCACGACGTACGAGGAACTGCGCGAGATTGTGCCGGCGCCGCTGGGCGCGGCGGTGGACAAGGAGCGCAAGGAGTTGCATGCGCTGGACCGGGACTGGTTGGCGGCGTCGCCGTTCGTGTTGATGGCGACGTCGGCGGCTGATGGGACCTGCGATGTCTCGCCGAAGGGCGATCCGGCGGGGTTCACGTTGGTGCTGGACGACCGGACGATCGCGATTCCGGATCGGGCCGGCAACCGGCGGGTGGACAGCTTCGAGAACATCATCAGCAACCCGCATGTGGGGCTGATCTACTTCCTGCCGGGGCGGACGGACACGCTGCGGATCAACGGGCGGGCGCGGATCGTGCAGGAAGCGCCGTTCTTCGACCAGATGATCGTCAAGGGGAACCGGCCGCAGCTCGCGCTGCTGGTCGACATCGAGGAGATCTACCACCACTGCTCGAAGTCGTTCCTGCGGTCGAAGCTGTGGAAGCCGGAGACGTGGGACACCAGCGCGGCACCGAGCCGAGCGGAGATCTCGCAGGCGCTGGAGCGCAAGGACGCGACGATCGCGGAGCTGGAGAAGTACTACGGCAAGGAGTACGAAGACAAGATCTACGACGTCAAATACTGACTGAATACCTTCCCCACCCCACCACCCCGGTCGTACTACGCTCGGCGTAGAGCCATGTACACCGTGGCGACGATGACAGCGCGGGGCTGAGCGCCGTACGGTTCCGTACTGTGAGCACTGATCATTGGGCCCAGGTACGGCGGATCGCGCTGCCGCTGGTGCTGTCCGTGATCGGTGTGGTCGGGTCGTTCGGGGCTGCGAACAACGGGCAGCCCGACCGGCGAGCGGCGGACTGGTTCATGGTGCTGCTGATTCTGAAGGGGACCCTGTCGCTGTACTGGCTGCGGACCCATCTGATCCCAGTGCTGTGGGCAACGGTCGTCTCAACACTCATCTACATGCTGATGCAGTACCCCTACGGCCCGGTGATCTTCCCGTTCATCATCGCCGTGTTCACGACCATCCGTGCCGGTCACCGGCTGGTCGGGTGGTCGGCCCTTGCTGCGCTGTACATCGGGCATGTCGGTGGGCGGCTGCTGCTCGGTATCAACGAGCAGGGCGTCTACCAGATCCTGCTGGTCGGGTTCTTCTTCGTTCTGCTGGGCTGCGTCTCGGAACTGTTCCGAGCGCACCGGGACCGGGTTACGGCGTCAGACCGCACGCGGCGCGAGGCTGAGCTGCGACAGGCCAGTGAGGAGCGGCTCCGGATCGCGCAGGAGCTGCATGACGTCGTTGCGCACCACATCTCGCTGATCAACGTGCAGGCGTCTACTGCGCTGCATCTGGCTGACCGTCAGCCCGAGCAGGCCGCTCCGGCGCTCGCTGCGATCAAGGACGCCAGCAAAGAGGCCCTCGTGGAGCTGCGGTCGATCGTCGGCATCCTGCGCCAAAGCGACGAGTCAGCGCCCCGGCAGCCGGTCGCTGGGTTGGAACGGCTCGAGCATCTGGTCAGTCGGACGTCCATGGCGGGACTGGAGGTCCACACCGTCATCCATGGCGAGTCACGGCCACTGCCCACCGGGCTGGACCGCGCTGCGTTCCGGATCATCCAGGAGTCGCTGACAAACGTCGTACGGCATGCGAAGGCGACTGCGGCGACAGTACGAATCCAGTACGGCGAGGAGTCGCTGGTGATCCAGATTGACGACAACGGGGAGTCGCTGGCTGGTCCGCCGACGGACGGCAACGGCATCGTCGGCATGCGCGAACGGGCCACCGCCCTTGGCGGAACGCTGGCGACGACCCGCACCCCCGTTGGTGGACTTCGGGTCGTCGCTACGCTGCCCCTCCCCTAGTTGGGTAGACGCACGTGTGACGGGTTGAGTTCGGCGATGCTGGAGACGCCGAGGAGGGCCATCGTGCGGCGGACCTCCTTGGTGAGGATGTCGGTGGCGCGGGCGACACCCTTCTGGCCGCCGGCCATCAGGCCGTAGAGGTATGCGCGGCCAACCAGGCAGGCGTCGGCGCCGAGAGCGATCGCGGCGACGATGTCGGCACCGGACATGATGCCGGTGTCCAGGTAGACCTCAACATCCTTGCCGACGGCCTTGCGGACGTCCGGGAGGATGCGCAGCGGGGTTGGCGCCCGGTCCAGCTGGCGGCCACCGTGGTTGGAGAGCACGATCGCGTCCGCGCCCGCATCGACCACGCGGCGGGCGTCCTCGACGGTCTGGATGCCCTTGACGATCAGCGGGCCGTGCCAGATCGAGCGCAGCCAGGTCAGGTCGTCGATCGTCATAGTCGGGTCGAAAAGCTTGTCCAGCAGCTCGGCGACCGTGCCGTCCCAGGAGGAGAGCGAGGCGAAGGTCAGCGGGCGGGTGGTGAGCAGGTTGGCCCACCAAGCGGGGTGCATCGCCGCGTCCACGACGGTCTTGGCGGTCAGCGACGGTGGGATGGTGAAGCCGTTGCGGACGTCGCGGAGACGAGCGCCGGCGACCGGTACGTCGACGGTCAGCATCAGCGCTTCGTAACCGGCGGCAGCGGATCGCTTCACCAGGTCCTCGCCGAAGTCGCGGTCGTTCCAGACGTACAGCTGGAACCACTTCCGCGCGTCGGGAGCGGCCGCGGCGACCTCCTCGATCGAGGTGGTGCCCATGGTGGACAGCGCGTACGGGATGCCGGCCTGCTGCGCGACCTTGACGACCGCGTTCTCCCCCTCGTGGTTCATCATCCGGGTGAAGCCGGTCGGCGCGAACGCGAACGGCAACTCCGAGCGGGTGCCGAGGATCGACGTACCGAGGTCGATGTCGGAGACGTTGCGCAGGATCGACGGCTGCAGCTCCATCTCGGCGAACAGGCGGCGGGACCGGGCCAGGCTGATCTCGGACTCGGCCGCGCCGTCGGTGTAGTCGAAGACCGAGCGCGGCGTCCGGCGCTTGGCCAGGGCGCGCAGATCGGCGATCGTGAGCGCCTTCTCCAGGCGGCGGTCGGTCGCGTTCATCGTGACCGGCTTCGCCCGCAGGAGCGGCTTCAGCTCGGACCATTTGGGTAGCTGTCGATCGGTCATCAAGGGCTCCGGAGCAGGCGGTCGAGGTGTGGTCGGACCACAGCTTAGCCTGTGGTCCGACCACACGGGTAGAGTCACCGTGTGAAGAACTACGAGCTGGTGCTGCATCGGGTCGAAGCGGATCTGGCGGCCGGGCGGCTGCGGATCGGTGGCCGGCTGCCCGGCGAGCGCGCGCTGGCCGAAGAGCTCAAGATCAGCCGGCCGTCGGTGCGCGAGGCCGTCCGGGTGCTGGAGGCGATGGGGATCGTCCGTACGGCGACCGGGTCCGGGCCGGAGGCAGGAGCCGTGATCGTGGCTGAGCCGGTGTCGCCGTTGACGGCCTTACTGCGGTTGCATCTGGCAACGAATCATCTGCCGATGGGGGACGTCGTACAGACGCGAATCCTGCTGGAGTCGTGGGCTGCGCGCGAAGCGGCGGGACGGCCACTGGAGTTGGACGCGGTGGCGGACCTGCTGGATCGGATGGATGCGCCGGGCTTGTCGCCGGAGGAGTTCCATCTGCTCGACGCGGAGTTTCATGTCGCGTTGGCCGGGTTGGCCGGGAATGTCTTGATTGCGGCGGTGATGGAGTCGTTGCGGTCGGCAATTCACGGGTATGTGCTGGCCGCGGTGCCGAACCTGCCGGATTGGGAGGCGACGGCGGTGGGGCTGCGAGGCGAGCACCGGGCGATCATTGCGGCGCTGGCCAAGGGTGATGGTGATGCGGCATCGCGGTTGGTGGCGGCGCATATCCAGGGGTTCTATCAGGCTGCTCAGTTGTCTTCGTAGCAACGGTCTTGCGCTGAGAGAGCGGTGCGGCGGAGGCCCAGGATCACGATCGCCCCGACTAGCAGGTGGAAGCTCGCCAGGCCGAGCTTGGCGCCCAGGCCGATGCCTCCGGTGAGGGGGCTGCCTAGCGAGAGCAGGCAGGCGATCGCGGCGACGATTGTCCAGGCTTTGCGGGCTCCTCGACTGGCGCGTTCGAGGATGGCCAGCAGCGCCCAGCCTGCGAAGGTGAGTGCCGCTGAGGCGATGGCGATTGCCGGGAGGCCGACGTGCTGAAGGGTGCCGCCCTGGTTCGCGTCGAGCGTGAGGCCGGCAATGGGCACGAGGACCGCCCACCAGGCTGCTGAGGCGATCGTCGCGGCTCCCACGACCAACAACCTGCTTCGATCGGTACGGCGCTTGGTCGGGGTGACGGGCTGCGTGGTGGTGCTCATGACTTCCTCCGGATCGGTTGAGTGGGGATACCGTCGCTGATGCGTCGGGTGGCGGGCATCGGCCGGAGGGTTGACGGGCACCTACTTTGGTTGGTGGTCGTGCGGGTGCCGGCGACTTAGGGTCTTGGCATGGAGAGAGCGGACTGCCTGCCCGCGGGGCGGCCGGGGATCTGGGATGCGTGGGTCGTCGTCGCCATCGGGGCGTTGACCGCGACGACCATCGTGGGGCGGTTGGCTGATCAGAGTCAGCCGCGACGGCTGATGCTGGATCTTCTGGTGGGAGTCGTCGCCACGGGGTTGATGGTTCTGCTGCCTCGGCGGCCGGTGGGGACCGCAGTTGCGATGGCGCTGCTGGTGACGCTCTCACCGGCCGGTACGCCGGCGTCCACGGCAGCCACCTTGGGAATTGCGATGCGCTCCCCACAACGGACGGCCATCGCGATGACGGCGGTCCAGGTCACGGCGCACCTGGTGCAGGGCATCTGGCGGCCGATCGGCGGATTGTCGTTCGGATGGTTTGCCCTGCTGGTGGTTGCCGTGCACGTCGCCTTGCTGGCATGGGGCCAGTGGATGCAGGCTCGGCGATTGCTGCTGGAGAACCTGCTGGATCGGGCGCAGCGGGCCGAGGCTGAGCAGGGGCGGCGGGTTGCCGAGGCGCGGACGCTGGAGCGAACGAGGATGGCGCGGGAGATGCACGACGTACTGGCGCATCGATTGTCTTTGCTGGCAACGTATGCGGGCGCACTGGAGTATCGGCCGGACTCGTCGCCGGAGAAGCTCGCGCAGGCCGCGGGGGTGATCCGGACCGGGGTGCATCAGGCGTTGGATGAACTGCGTGAGGTGATCAGCGTGTTGCGGGACACCGAGATCGAGGAAGGGCCGGGTGGCCGGCCGCAGCCGACGTTCGGGGATGTCGAGGGGCTGGTGGCGGAGTCGCGAGCGGCCGGTACGACGGTCGCGTACGACGAACGGGTCGACGAGGTGACGTCATTGCCTCCGGCAACCGGGCGGACGGCGTACCGGATTGTGCAGGAGGGGTTGACGAACGCACGGAAGCACGCGGCGGGGCACCCGGTGACGGTGAGCGTCAGCGGGCGGCCGGGCGACGGGTTGCGGATCGCGCTGACCAATCCGGGATCGAGCGGCGTACCGATTGCTCCTGGGAGTGGGACTGGGCTAGTGGGGTTGACGGAGCGGGTGCAACTGGCGGGCGGGACGCTTGATCATCAACGCGAGCCTGGTGGTGGGTTCCGGCTCGAAGCATCGCTACCGTGGCCGGCATGAGCTCTGTATTGAATGCCACGCTCCGCGTGGCGGGTCATGGGGCTTTAACTCCAGCCCTTCCCTCGTCGCTCCAGTCGCTTCTCAGTCCAGGTCAGGAGGCCCCATGACCGGTGAACCGACGATCCGGGTGCTGGTGGTCGATGACGATGCGCTGGTACGGGCGAGTCTGGAGATGATGCTCGACGGTGCGCACGGGATCGCGGTGGTCGGGCAGGCGGCGGACGGGGACGAGGTGCAGGCGGCGGTCGACGCGCACTTCCCGGATCTGGTGCTGATGGATCTGCGGATGCCGCGGATGGACGGGATTGTTGCGACCAGGCGGGTGCGCGCGCGGCCGAATCCGCCGGAGGTCGTGGTGCTGACGACGTTCGACACCGATGAGAACGTGCTGCATGCGCTGCGGGCCGGGGCGAGTGGGTTCCTGTTGAAGGACACTCCGCCGGCCCAGATCGTTGACGCCGTACGGCGGGTTGCGGCCGGGGACCCGATCTTGTCCCCCGCGATCACCCGGCGGTTGATGGATCGGGCGGCCACGCAGGCTGATGCGCATACGGTCGCGCAGGAGTCGTTGAAGCGGCTGTCACCGCGGGAGTACGACGTGATGCTGGCGGTCGCGCAGGGGAAGGCGAACGCGCAGATCGCGACCGAGCTCTACATGAGCCTCGCGACGGTGAAGGCACACATCTCGCACATCCTGACCAAGCTGGAGCTGGGGAACCGCACGCAGATTGCATTGCTCGCTCATGACGCTGGGCTCGCTTAGTGTGTGCGCATGATCAGGGTGTTGCTGGCGGATGACCAGGCGTTGGTGCGGGCCGGATTCCGGGCGTTGCTGAACGCCGAGGACGACATCACGGTGATCGGCGAGGTCGCCGACGGGGCTGAGGCCGTTGCGGTGGCACGGGCCGAGAAGCCTGATGTGGTGCTGATGGACATCCGGATGCCGGGGACTGACGGGTTGAGTGCGACTCGGATGATCGGTGCTGACCCGGAACTGGCCGACGTACACGTGGTGATTCTGACGACGTTCGATCTGGATGAGTACGTGTTCGAGGCGCTGCGGTTCGGGGCGAGTGGGTTTTTGGTGAAGGACACGGAACCGGTTGAGCTGCTGCAGGCGGTGCGGGTGGTGGCGCGCGGGGATGCGCTGCTGTCGCCTGGGGTGACGCGGCGGCTGGTGGCTGAGTTCGCGAGTCGCAGTCGGCAACCCCATGCCAGCAAGGAGCTTGATGTGCTGACCGAGCGCGAGCGGGAGATTGTCGCGCTGGTCGGTGAGGGCTTGTCGAATGACGAGATTGCGGAGCGGCTGGTGTTGAGCCCGGCCACCGCGAAGACGCATGTCAGCCGCGCGATGATCAAACTCGGTTGTCGCGACCGGGCGCAACTGGTGGTCGTCGCCTACCAGACGGGACTGGTTCGGCCGGGGTGGTTGGGGTAAGCGGACCCCAGCCACTCACCAACCTCCGCCGGTCCGAACCGTTGAGCGTGCGGCAGCGTTCCGATCCTGGGAAACCGCGACTTGGTGAGTGGGGGCGGTCCGCTCTACTCCGGCTGGGGTAGATGAGGTCACGCCCGGTGGACGACGCGGGGACCCGGCCCGGAGCGGCAGTCTCTTCGGTATGAACACGACAGGGGTTCCACTGGTCGAGGTGATCGGCCTGACGAAGAGGTACGGCGACACGCTGGCTGTCGGTGGGGTTGATCTAACCGTGCTGGCCGGCGAGGTCTATGGGTTTCTGGGGCCTAACGGGGCTGGGAAGACCACGACCTTGCGGATGCTGACCGGGTTGATTGCACCGACGGCCGGGACGATCAAGGTGCTCGGTGGGCGACCGGGGAGTCCGGAGGTGCTGGGGAAGACGGGGTCGATGATCGAGTCGCCCGCGTTCTATCCGTACCTGTCGGGGCTCGACAATCTCAGGCTGCTCGCCGAGTACGCCGAGGTCGCCCGCGCGAGGGTCGACGAGGTGCTGGAGCTCGTGGACCTGAAGGAGCGCGCGCGGGACCGGTTTTCCCAGTACTCGTTGGGGATGAAGCAGCGGCTGGGAGTAGCGGCGGCGTTGCTGAAGGATCCCGAGCTGGTGATTCTGGACGAGCCGACCAACGGGCTGGACCCCGCGGGGATGCGGGATATGCGGCGGCTGATTCGGGAGCTCGGGTCGGAGGGGCGGACTGTCTTGCTGTCCAGTCATCTACTCGGGGAGGTTCAGCAGATCTGCGATCGGGTCGGGATCATCGACGGCGGCAAGATGGTTGCCGAGCACAACGTCGAGGAGCTGCGCGGTGAACAGGAGCTCGTGATTCGGGCCCAACCACTGCAGGCCGCGTACGACGTACTGGCCCACATACTCGGCGTCAAAGTCCACCTGTACGACGAAACGCTCCGTGTGCAAGTGGATCCGGGGCGCGCGGCGGAGGTGAACCGCGTACTCGTCGAGGCCGGGGTCGCCGTGTCCGAATTGCATAGTACTGAGCGCGCACTCGAGGACCTGTTCTTCGAGCTGACGACAAGCGAGGAGAAGGTCGATGTTGGGTAGCTACCGCGCGGAGGTCTTGAAGCTCCGCAAGCGTTCCGCGGTCTGGGTGCTGTTCGGCGCGGGCCTCGTACTGAGCCTGATCTTCGGCTATCTGCTGCCCTACTTGGGTTATGTCACCGGCGAGGACAACCCGCAGGTCGACGGCATCCCCCGCGACCAGGTGCTGGCCGGCATGCTGCCGGCCAGGGTCATCGACAACACGATCGGTGGCTATCCGATCTTCGCCGGTGCGCTCGCCCTCGTCCTGGGCGCGATCGTGATCGGCGGCGAGTACACGTGGGGCACGCTGAAGACCATCTTCACCCAGCGGCCAGGCCGAGCCAAGATCCTCGGCGCCCAGTTCCTCGGCCTCGCCACCATGATCGCCGTTTGGGTCGTCGGCATCTTCATCACCTGCGCCCTGTGCAGCATCGGAATCGCAGCAGCCGAAGACGGATCGTCAAGCTGGCCAGGCATCCTGGATATCCTCCAAGGCCTCGCCGGTGGCTGGCTGGTGCTGATGACGTGGTGCCTGGCCGGGGCGGCGCTGGCTGTTGCCTTCCGCAACGTTGCGCTGCCGATCGGGCTCGGCGTGGTCTGGATCCTCGGCATCGAGACCCTGCTGGCCGGGGCCGTCAACAGCCTGCTGCCGGATCTCAAGTTCCTGTCGAACGCGCTGCCTGGGGCCAACGCCGGCTCGCTGGTCTTCGCAGTGACCGGGATGGCCACCGGCGACGCACCTCCCGGCGTACGGGATGCTGTCGGCGGTGGCCGTGCCCTCGCAACTCTGCTGGCCTACTGCCTGGTCTTCGCCGGAGTGGCAGTCTGGACGACCAGGCGGCGTGACGTCACTTGATGCCGGCGTGCACCAGGGCGAGCTCGCAGAACATCGCGTTCGCCCACGAGAACCACTCGCGGGTGAACTGCGAAGGATCGTCGACGTCGAAACCTTCGTGCATGAGGCCGGTACCGCCGGTGGTGTCGCGGAGGAGCTCCAGCAACTGCTGCCGCTCCTCCGCGGAGGTACTCGAAATCCCCTGCACAGCAAGGGCGATGTGCCAGATGTAGCGGGGCGGCGTGTGCGGGCTGCCGATGCCGGAGGCCGCCGTACCGCTGTAGTAGTACGGGTTTTCCGGGCTCAGCAGCAGCTTGCGGGTCGCCAGGTACGTCGGGTCGTCGGGCGCGACGAAGCCGGACAAAGGGGCACTGAGCAACGAAGGCATGTTGGCGTCGTCCATCAGCAACGCCTCCCCCATCCCGTCCACCTCATAGGCGAAAACGCGGCCGTGGACCGGGTGATCGACCGTCCCGTGCTGGGCGATCCCGTCCTCGATCGAGGACTTCAGCTCCTTGGCGCGCGCGGCCAGTGACTCGTCGCCGAGCACCTCGACCGCGATCTCCTGCAGGTAGCCCAGAACGACCGCAGCAAACATGTTCCCCGGCACGTTGAAGCCGAGGTCGGTCGCGTCATCACTCGGCCGGAACGCGCTCCACGACATCCCGGTCGGCTGCGTCAAACGGCCCAGACCATCACGGACGAGCGAGTCTGACGGCCGGTCATCGTGCCGCTGGAACCGGTACGGCGAACGCGCCTCGTGGTCCTGCTCGACCGTCCACAGGTCGATGATCGCCTCAGCGGCCGGGCGGAACCGCGCGTCGATCACCTCGGCGCGACCCGTTGCCTTCCACAACTTGTAGGCCAGGTCGAGCGGGAAGCACAGCGAGTCGATCTCGTACTTGCGCTCCCACACCCACGGCGACATCTCGGTCTCGTCGCTCGTGTGGCCAGCCCCGTTGGCTTCCTGGTTGAACGCGTTCGCATACGGATCCAGTACGACGTACTCCAACTGCCGGTGCAGTACGCCGATCAGCACCTCCTGCAGGCCCGGGTCGTCCTGGCACAGCAGCAGGTACGGGCGCAGTTGCGCTGCGGAGTCGCGCAACCACATCGCCGGGATGTCGCCGGTCAGCACGAACGTCGTACCGTCGGGCAGCCGCTCGGAGACAGCCGGCAGGTTGTCGGCCATCGACCGCCGGAACATCTCCGCGATCACGTCGTCCCCACTGGCCGCGCGGACCTTCTCGGTGGCGCGGGACAGCACGTCGGGATCGATCATCAACCCATACCTTTCAACAGAGTTACCTTTCAGCAACGAGTTCGCGTTCCGGCGAGAACGTGTGGTCCAGTACCAGGCTGCCGGCGCCGATCGCCCCGGCGTCCGCACCGAGCGCCGTACCGGTGACTTCCACACCGTGGATCGTGCGGACCGTGAAGCGGCTCTGCAGAGCGGCGCGGACACTGTCGGTGAGCAGCGGGGCGAGCTGTTCGAAGTAGGGGCCGCCGAAGACCACCCGGTCCAGGTCGAGCAGGTTCGCGACGTCTTCGACGACTCCTGCGATCCGCCCGGCCAGTGCCGTGATGATCTCTGCCGCGGCCCCGGGCCCGGCGGCGGCCAGCGTACACAGCTGGGTGAAGGCGGCGTCCACCGCCTGCCGGTCGTCGAGGTCGATGCTCTGGGCAAGCACTCCGGCGTGAACCGCTTGGTGGACCAGGTACCGCGGCCGGCTGGTCTCGCCGACGCAGCCCCGGCGACCGCAGAAGCAGAGCGGGCCGTCCGGGTCGACAATCACGTGGCCGATCTCGCCGGCGTTGCTGGACGAACCGCGGACGACCTCGTCGCCGAGCACCAGGCCGGCGCCGACCCCGGTGCCGAGGTAGAAGAAGACGAAGTTGCCGGGTCCGCTGACCCATTTCTCGGCGGCGGCCGCGGCGGTCACGTCCTTGTCGAGGAGGACCGGCATCCCGGTCCGCTCGCGCAGCTCGTCGCGCAACGGGACCAGATGCCAGGCCGACAGGTTCGGTGGATCGACGACGACACCACGCTCGACGTCGATCGGGCCGGGCGCAGCGATTCCGACGCCGATCACGCGATCACGCGCGGCGCCGGACTCGGCAATCACGGACTCAATGGTCTCCGCGATGGCGTCGATCAGGACATCAGGACCATCACCGGGCGGAGCGAGCTGGCGCCGGGCGACCACGTGACCGGTCAGATCGAGCAGTACGACGGTGACGACCGCCGGGTCGAGATGGACGCCGACGGCGTACTGGCCGCCGGGCTCTAGCTCCAGGAGCGTGCGTGGTTTGCCGAGGCCGGTGCTCTTCTGCCGACCGGCCTCGCGGACGAGTCCGGCGTCGAGCAATCGGCGGGTGATGTTCGAGATCGCCTGCCCGGACAGGCCGGTCGCCGAGGCGAGCTCGACCCGGCTGAGCTGCTCGCTGCGGCGAATCGCGTCCAGGACCACCGCGTCGTTGTACCCACCGACGCGATCGAGATTCGTGCCCCGGCGAATATTCATCACGAGACCGGGTCCACTCCCCACGGCCGTGACCAGTCGTAGTTGACCGTGTTTCCCCCACTGCGCCAGGCCGTCGGGGTCGTGTTAACCAACCAGTCGGTTGGCTCGATCCCACCCGCGTCGCCGCCGTCGAGCGCCAACCGGATCCCGGCGCGCAAGGCCCGGTCCGTGCGCTCCATGCGTGCTGCGGGGTCGATCGACAAGAAGAGCGCCGTACCGGATCGGGCGACCAGGTCGAGGAAGCGTTCGTTCAGCTCCCACGGCGTTTGCGGCGTGCACGGCACGCAGTCGGCATCGACGGTGAAGAAGCGGCCGTGCTGCGGCAACCGGAAGGCGAGCGTGTTGACGCCCATCTTCCGCGTCCGCTCCCAATCCCGCCCAGAGGTGTCGTCACCCGTCCGCTGCACATCGACCAGCCCGGCCGCGAGATGCCCGACCGTGTTGCACCCGATCAGTACGACGTCCTGCGCGGCGTCCCGGATCTCGCGGTAGAAGGCGAGGATGATCTCGGCCGTCGTCCGGCTCGGGTCGTGCAGCTGCCAACCGCTCTCGGTCAACCGCGAGCCCATCGCCGGCCCGAACGCCCCGAACACGTCGTACGTGCTGAAGTCATGCTTGACCAGCTCAAAACCCCAGTCCTTGAACCGGGTCAGATCCGCGCGAACCAGCTCCAAGACTTCCGGGTACGACGGATCAAGCGCTCGGCCCGGTTTGTCGTGCGGGCCCGGGCGGCCGTAGCGACCGGCCTCGCGCGTGAGCAGCGGGCGGAACCACAGCCCCGGACGAGCCCCGATCGCCGCGATCGAGGCCGCCGTACCGGCGAGGTCGTCGAAGACGCCGGGGATGCCTTGGTCCCACGGGCCGCCGGAGGCGATACCGCCTGGGTACCAGCCGTCGTCGACGACGCTGAACGGCTTGACCGGGTGCCCGTCGGCGAGCTCGACGATGGTGGCGGCGTCGGTGAGGACGGCCTTCTCGTCGAAGTTCTCGCCGTACGCGTAGTACCAGTTGTTGGCCCCGACCACCGGCGCGGGCTCAGGTCGCGCCGGCAGTCGGGAGCTCATGGTGGCGACCGCTGCATTGAGGGTCTGCCAAGGTGATCCAGCGTCTTCGAAGGCTTTGACGGTAGCGGCTTGGAGGGTCCGGCCGCTCAGCTTGGTCGGCCCGCCGCCGTTGCGGAGGTCTAGCCAGAGGGTGAAGCCGTCGCCGTCGACCGTCCACGCTGCGAAGGCATTCGGCTGGACCTCGACCCCGGCACCGGTCGTCCGACCTGTCTTCGGGTCGTGGGCGAGGAAGTACCACGGAAGCAGGCGCTCGGGCTGCTGATGGCGCCACTGAAGGTCGCCGTACGAGCGTTCCCAGGCGTCGCCGAGGATTAGCGCGTCGGCGGGAAGCGCTGTGGACCAGCGGAGGGCGACCCGGATGACTGTGTCGGCGGTGACGTCGACGGTCCCATCGTTCCAGCCGACCTCGACCCCGGCGGCCGACCAGGTGAGGTCATGACGACCGGCCGCGATCAGGTCGTCGCCGCTCTGGACGAAGACCGCGCTGGGTTCCCTCACACGACCCCCGAGCCTCTCCACATTTTGACTTTCCCCATTGACTTTAGTTAGTGCCCTGGAGGAGCGTCAAGAGAGCGGCCACCAGGCGGTCCACGTCGGATTGATCCGTGTACGGCGAGAGCCCGGCGCGGACTGCACCTTCGGTGAGGCCGAGGTGGCGGGCCGGTTCGTAGGCGTAGAAGGTGCCGGCGGGAGCGTTCACTCCGGCTTTCGCCAGTTGCTCGGATACGGCGGCAGGCGTGTGACCAGCGACGGTGAACAGCAGGGTCGGGGTCCGGTGGGCCGCGTGGCCGTAGAGAGTGATCTCGGGGATGGCTTTGAGTCGGGCTTCGAGGTCGTCGCGGAGTGCGTCCTCGTGCTTTTCGACCAGGCTGAGCGAGTCGTTCAGCTGCTCGCGGCGGGTCGTTCCCTCGCCGCCCAATGCGGCTAAGAAGTCGACAGCTGCCGTCGTACCGGCGAGGAGTTCGTAGGGCAGTGTGCCCAGCTCGAACCGCTCCGGTACGGCGTCGGTGGAGGGCAGGAGCTTGTCCGGGTGAAGCGTCTCGAGCAGCTCGGGCGTTGCGGTCAAGACGCCGAGATGCGGCCCGAAGAACTTGTACGGCGAGCACACGTAGAAGTCGGCGTACGACGCATCGATCGGGGCATGCGCGGTCAGGTGCACGCCGTCGACGTACAGGAGCGCGCCCGCAGCGTGGACCTGGTCGGCGATCCGAACCGTGTCAGGGCGGGTACCGAGCAGGTTGGATGCGCCGGTGACCGCAACCAGTTTCGTACGGTCGGAGAGGAGCGGCGCGATGTCGTCGAGCTCCGAGGTCTCGCGGTCGAACGAGAGCCAGCGGACGGTCGCGCCGACCGCCTCGGCGGCCTGCACCCAGGGGCGGACGTTCGCGTCATGGTCGAGGCGGCTGACAACGATCTCATCGCCGGGACCCCAGGACTTGGCGAGCGTCCGGGAGAAGTCGTAGGTCAGCTGGGTCATGCTGCGGCCGAAGACGATCCCGTCGGGCGTGGTGCCGAGCAGGTCGGCCATCGCCGTACGGGCATCTCGGACGATGCCGTCGGCTCGTCGCTCGGCCGGGGTGAGCTGACCGCGGTTCGCCAGGGCGGAGGTCATCGTCGCGGCGACCACGTCCGCGACCGGTTGCGGAGTCTGTGAACCACCGGGGCCGTCGAAGTGCGCGGCCCCTTCACCGAGTGCCGGGAACTGCTTGCGGACGGCGATGACATCGAAGGCACCCATGGCCGCCATCCTCTCCCGCCGAACCGGTTCTGAGCCAGGGGTCTGCCCGACGCCGGACAAAGGTCTGCCCGGATCCAGAAATCGCAGTACGAAATGTCGGTGCGGTGGTGCAGGATGTCAGGAGTGAGCACCCCGACGACTACTGACACCTCCGCTGCCCCGATTCCGGTCAAGGACTGGCTCCCGACCATGCTGACCCTGGCCGCCATCTGGGGCTGCAGCTTCCTGTTCATCTCGGTCGGCGTGCGGGAGTTGCCGCCGCTCTACCTCGCCCTCGGCCGGGTCGCCGCGGGCGCATTCGTACTGCTGGTGTTCCTGGCGATCAAACGCGAGGCACTCCCCCGTGACCGGCGCATCTGGGCGCATTCGTTCGTGGTCGGTGCGGTCGGATCGGCGCTCCCGTGGACCCTGTTCGGGTACGGCGAGGAGCGGATTCCGTCCCTGCTCGCCGGGATCTGGAACGGCATCACCCCGCTGGTCGTGCTGCCGATCGCCGTACTGATCTTCAAGACCGAGTTCTTCTCGGTGCAGCGCGGGCTCGGCCTGCTGATCGGGTTCGCGGGCATGCTCGTCGTCCTGGGCGCGTGGAATGTGAACGGTGGCGCGGATCTGACCGGCCAGCTGCTCTGCATGCTCGCCGCGATCAGCTACGGGATCGCCGTTCCGTACCAGAAGCGCTTCCTGGCCGGAAGCAAGGTGTCCGGAACGGCGCTGTCCGCGACCTTGTTGCTCTGCGCAATGGTTCAGCTCGCGATCGTGGCCCCGCTCGTCACCCGGCAGTTGCCCCCGGCCCCGTGGTCACTGTCGCCCGAGGTGCTCGGCAGCGTGCTCGCACTCGGCGCCGTCGGCAGCGGGATCGCCTTCGTCCTCAACATGCGCAACATCCGCCTGATCGGCGCCAGCCGCTCGGCGATGGTTACTTACCTGATGCCGGTCTTCTCGATCCTGGTCGGCGTCCTCATCCTGCGCGAGCACATCACCTGGTACCAGCCCGTCGGCGGTGTCGTCGTCCTCCTCGGCGTCGCCATCTCCCAAGGCGTATTCAGCTTCCGACGCCGACCGGCGGTCGTCGCACCCGAGCCGGTGGTTTAGCGGACCGCCCCCACTCACAGTGAGAATGGTTGGCGTGGTCCCGCAGCGGTCTTCCTGACTCACCCACTCACTGACTTCGGGTCTTCAATTGGATCTGTCGGTCGACTCGCTGCGGGACCACGTCTGCACCCACCC
>NZ_SMKX01000154.1 GCF_004349055.1 Kribbella antibiotica | reverse complement strand
CCCCAGCAGAGGTCGGCCGGGCACCCGCCCCGCCCGGCCGGCCTCTGCCCCCTTTGGCCGCACGACGTGTCGTCCGATTTTCCGCCCGGCGCATCTGCTCCAGGCTGGCGTGGTGCTGTACGTAGATGTCTACGTCTTTATGGGCTCCGAGACGCCAGCCGCCCCTTTGAGCACCGATCAGTCACCAGACACCCCTCGAAACGCCTGAACCGTGCTCAAGGCCGCACACCCGACCACCCTTGAGCACCCATCAGTCGTTTTCAGGCCCGATCCGTGACTGAACCGTGCTCAAGGCGCCTGCCGGGGTCGTGCGGAAACCGGCTGGCTGGGCTGAGGGGGTGCGCCGGCCGGTGATGAACACCGGCTGGGCTGGGGAGCGCTACCCCACCTGATTCGGCAGGTAGCACTCCCCAACTCCAGTAACGGATGCCAAATCCACGTCCGCAAACCGACCGACCGCAGCGGCCATTAGCTTCAGGGATGTCTGTCCTTGTGACGATTGGTGTGCAGGTGGCCGCGGGCGGCGGCAACGGCGATCCAGGGGACGGCGGTGAGGGTGCCGGCGGCCATCAGGATGAGCGCCGGGCGGAGGCCGAGGGCTGAGCCGAGGAAGCCGCCGGTCAGGCCGCCGAGGGGGCCCGGGCCCCATTCGATCAGGCGGATGACGGAGCCGACGCGGCCGAGCAGGCCGGGATCGACGGTGTGCTGCAGCATGGTGGCGCGGATGATGATCAGGTAAACCACGCCAAGACCCAGCGACAACTGCCCTAGGCCGATCATCGCAAGTACGAGGGGCTTCGGGCCGGTGGCGAAGGGGATGAGGAGTTCGCCGCCGAGCAGGATTGCTGCGATGACTGTGGTCCAGGTGGTGCCGAAGCGGCGGCTGATCGGCGTGGTGATCACTCCAGCCAGCAACGGGCCGATCGAGCCGAGTACGGCGATGAGGCCGATGGCGGCCGGAGACAGGCCGAGCTCGCGGACGGCGTACAGGATGTAGAGGGCGAGGACGCCCCAGTGGAAGAAGTCGAAACTCCCCTTGCCGAGGGTGATGGCGACGATGCCGGGCTGCTGCCGGAAGGCTGCGAACCCTTCCTTGATTGACAGTCTGAGGTGGGTCTTTTCGGTGACCGGCGCTGGGTCGGGACCTCGGCCGGCGGCCTGTAGTGCTGCGGCGACGAAGAACGAGGCGGCGTCGACCGCGATCGCAATGGGTGCCGTCAGCAACTGAACCAGTACGCCGCCCAGACCCGGGCCGGCGACTGCGGTGACCGAGTCGGTGAGGGCGATGCTGCTGTTCGCGGCCGTCAGTTGTCGTCGGTCGGTGACGAGCACTGGAACGTAGGCGTTGTGCGCAAGCCCATAGGCCAGTGCGAGCGTTCCCACCGCAAACGTCACCAGGTAGAGCTGCCCCATCGTGAGCACCCCGAAGGCCGCCGCCAACGGCACGGTCCCGATCAGGACTCCCTGGCCGATATTGGCCCAGAACAACAACCGCCCGCGCCGAAGCCGATCGACGTACACGCCGAGAAAGACCGCCAGCAACAAGCTCGGCAGCGACTCGAGCGCGGTCAGCGCACCCATCTCCGTCGGACCAGCAGACAGGGCGATGACGGCGATCAGCGGAATCGCGAGCTCACTGACCTGCGTTCCCGCATTGGAGAGCAACTGAGCACTCCAGAAGAACGCAAACGGCCGATTCCGCCGCAACGGAACGACCCCGGACTGCGACACCCGCGGCCTCTCCTTGGCTCTGTTGAGCCTCGAGTATGGCTGCGGGTGCCGCCGCTGACTACTGGATTACTGGCCGTTCCAGGTTGCTAGGACTCGGAGTTTGTTCCAGGGGATGTGGCTGAGCGGGCCGGCGCCTAGGCCTGCCTTGTCGAGGACGCCGCCGGAGCGCATGCCGTTGCCTGGCGTCTGCCAGGGGGAGCGGTTGGGGTCGGTGAGGTCGTCACCGGCTACGCCGATGCCGCTGATGGGGCCGGGGCCGCCGCTGTCGAGGACGTAGCCGCCGTACTTCTGCATGGTCACGCAGATCATCTTCTCGCCGGCCGAGGCTCCGGACAGTCCGGCGCAGTTGACGGACGGGTCGAGTTGGAGGCGGGCGCCCATCGGGACGCAGGAGGAGCCGGAGGTGTGGCCGTCGGATTTGCCGGCGGGCTTGCGGAAGTTGCCGCAGCTCTTGGTGGAGGTGAAGTAGAGGGCGTGGTTGATGGCGCCGGTGGCGATTTCGCTGTTCAGGATGAAGCCGGCTCCGGCCTGTACTTCGGCCCCGGTGCCGACACCGGAGATCTTCGACTCGGTACCGCCGCCGCTGGCGGCCGGCCACGTTCCGCCGCAGTAGCCCTTCCAGGTGCCGCCGGCCTTGGTGGCGCCCCAGATCGACTTCACCGTCTTGTCGTCCTTGTTGTAGACGACGATCCACGAGTCGGCGTTGTCATCGTCCTCGACACCCGGGAGTTCGCGGGTCGCGTTGTCGGGGATGTGGATACCGTCGCCGACCGAGCAACCCCAGTCCTCGCTGAACTCCGGGTGGTAGACCGGGTCGGAGTTGCTGGCGGTGAAGACGGTGATCTGCCAGTCCGGACCGTTCAGCTTCGGGGTGTTGCTGCCGATGCTGTTGACGATCGCCGCCGAGTTCGAGTCCAGGCGCGGGTTGGCGCCGATCTCGGACCGGAAGTAGTTCGCCGAGCCGTCGGCGCCGGTGAACAGTTCGTTCGGGCCGGGCTGCCGCGGGTCCCAGTCGCCGGTCGGCGGGGTCGGTGTGGGAGTTGGGGTCGGCGTCGGCCCGGTGCTGCCGTACTCGTAGGCGCCGATGTCGAAGCCGTTGCCGACTGGTCGAGCGCCACCGTCCCGGTCGGTCGGCGGGGCATTCGTCGCGCTGCCCGCATCGATCGCCGCGGTCGCCGTGGCCTTGAGCTTGTAGTCGCCGTTGGACGGGTCCACGAAGCCGGGGTCACTGGTCAGGTTCTTCTCGGACGAGAACGGTCCGCCGATCCCGGTCGAGTTGGCGGCGAAGATCGTGTTCCGTACGACGTTGCCCGAGCCGGAGACCTCCGAGGCACCGACGATGCCGGGTTTGGGGTTGTTCGCGAGGGTGTTGTTGATGATCGAGATGCCCGAGATCGTTCCGCTGCTCTCCTTCCAGAACGAGATGCCGCCGCCCGCGTTCTTGGCGGAGACGTTGTTCAGGATCTTGATGTTCTGCGCTTTCCGCGACTCCGAGTAGTCCTCGACGGCGACCGCGATCCCGGCCTTCGTCGACTCCTTGGCCCCGTACGACGTGTTGCCGTTCACCTCGACCCCGGACGAGGAGTCGACGTAGATGTTCGGCCCGCGGTTGTTGGCGACGACGTTGTTGAGGATCAGGCCGGCCGCGTTGTCGTTGTACTTGGCGTCGATCCCCTCCTCGCCGTTGTCGTGCACGTAGTTGTTCTTGACGACGAACCGGGTGCTCCAACCGATCGAGATTGCCTCGTTGTCGGCGCTGGTGCCCTTGTCGTTGTTGTGGTGGATGTCGCAGCCGTCGACGACCAGGTCGCTTCCGCTCAGCAGCACCAGGCCGCCGTTGGACGACGACGACACCTCACACCTGGTGAAGGTGATGTGGCTGACCTCGGAGCCGTAGACGCCGTGCGTCGGCGACTTCGTCACCGCGATCCCGTCGAACTTCAGCCACGATTTCCCGTCGAGGTTGAGCAGACCATTTCCCGACTTCAGCGACTTGTTGCCATCCAGTACGACGCGGGCTCCGGGCGCGGCCTGGTAGGTGATCTCCTGCCCCGACGCGCCGCTCTTCGGCTTCAGGGACTCTTGATAGGTCCCTGCTGAGATCAGGATCGTGTCACCCGGCTGCGACGCGTTGGCCGCGGCCTGGATGGTGCTGTACTGCCCTCCCGACTTGGCCACCGTCAGGGTGCGGCCAGCGGCATCGGCCGAGTTGGCAATGGCGAGTGGTAGACCAAGAACCATCAGGCCGGCGATCGAGAGACCGGCCACTTTCCTTCTTTTCATCGGATTCCTTCGCGGTTGTGGGCGTTAGCCGCAGGGACAGCCACCGTCCCGTAGTCCCCTGAAATCTCCCTGACCAGGAGATGACCTGGGCACCCTTTGTCCGCTTCCTGCCGATAGTTTCCTATATGATGTATGATCAAGCGTGCTTGATGTGACGGAGTTCGGGGCGGACAACTCAGGAGCCGCCGACAGTACGGCGGCGGTGGCCGCGGCGCTCGAGGCCGCGAAACGCCTGCCGGGATTGAAGAAAGTGGTCTTCCCGCAAGGCACTTATCAGTTCTATCCAGACCTGGCGGCCGCGCACGAGCTATACCTCTCGAACACGGCCGGCGCCGATCCGGCGGTTCGCTTCAAGCGGTTCGCGCTCTACCTCGAAGACCTCGACGACCTGACCATCGACGGCCAGGGATCGCATTTCCAGTTGCATGGTCAGCTCGGTCTGTTCGCCGTCATCGGATCCAGCCGGGTGACCCTGACAAACTTCGCATTCGACCACTCGGCTCCCCGGATCATCGACCTGACCGTCGTCGAGACCGGCCCGGGCTACCGCATCGTGTCCGTCCCGCCAGGCAGTCCGTACGTCGTCGAGAACGGTCAAGTGTCGTTCCAGACCGAGCCCAGCCCGTACGACGGTCAGCCGTACTGGCGGCATTCGTCGGATCAACTCTCCAACGGCCAGCAGGTGTTCGACCCCGTGGCGGGTCTGGCGAGCCGTCGCCCGGCGTGGTTGTTCCAGAACGTCGTGTCGGTGACCGATCTCGGCGACCGGTGGTTGCGGATCGACTACCGCGACGAGGTGACACCGGACGGGCTCGGATTGGTCTACTCGTTGCGCGAGGTCACCCGGGACACAGCGGCCGGATTCATCTGGCAGTCGAAGGATGTCGCGGTCACCGATCTGAAGGCGCGGTATCTCCACGGTTTCGGCATCCTCGGCCAGTTCAGCGAGAATATCGTTGTTTCGGGCAACGAGTTCGTTGCCGACCGGTCCACCGGCCGGATCGCAGCGGCGTTCGCGGACTTCGTCCAGATGTCAGGCATCAAGGGCAGCGTGACGATCACCGGCAACACCTTCGACGGCGCGCACGACGACGCGATCAACATTCACGGGACATACCTTCCGATTGCCTCGGTCGATGGGCGCACACTGCACCTTCGCTATGCCCACAACGAGACGGCCGGCTTCCCGCAGTTCGCCGTCGGTGACGAGCTCGAGATCACTCATTGCACAAGCCTGCGCGCAGTCGGCCAGGCCATGGTGACGGCGGTGACCGGACCAACCGGGCGGGACTCCAACTCCCTCACGACGATGAGTGTCACCATCGACCGCGACGTGCCGGCCGAAGTTGTAGCGGGCGCGTTCGCGGTCGAGAACATCACCTTCACGCCGTCGGTTCACATTGCCGGAAACACCTTCCGCAACATCCCCACCCGCGGAGCCCTGGTCTCCACGCGCCGGAAGGCCGTCATCGAGGACAACGTCTTCGACGGCCTGGACATGTCCGCGATCCTGATCACCGCCGACGCCTCGGGCTGGTTCGAGTCCGGCCCGGTCCGCGACCTGACGATCCGCCGCAACACCTTCCGTCGGCCCGCCGCGGGCCACGCCAGCATCCTGATCAACCCGGAGAACACAGTCGTCGACGCGGCGACCCCGGTTCACGAGAACATCCGGATCGAGGACAACACCTTCGAAGGCGGCCTGCTGGTCGAGGCCAAGAGCGTCCGGAACCTGTCCATTCGCAACAACCACGTCCAGGGCGAGATCACCGACGACAGCTTCCGCTTCACAGCCTGCTCCGAAGTGACCGTCGACTAGTACTCCGAGCAGAAGCAGCCGACGCCCCGGTCGATCCATTCAGGGAGCCGCCAGTCCGGGTGCCGCTCGATCAGGAGCGCCCGGACCTCCTCGGCGATCGTCTCCTCCGGTACGGCGGAATCCCGGCGTACCCAGGTTTCGTCGCGCAACTCGGTCAGGTAGTCGCGGACGTCAGCGAGCAACCGCGCATCGCCGACCGAGCCGTGCCCTGGCACCACGATCGCCGGATTCTCGCCGTACAAGCGTTCCATGACCTTGATCCAGCGCACCCCGGAGACGTCTGTGTCGTGCGGTGGGAACCACGGGAAGATCGCGAACTGACCGGTCTCGACGAGATCGCCGGTGAACATGACCGAGGAATCCGGCACCGTGATGATCTGGTCGCCACGACTGTGTGCCCGTCCGGTCGCCTGCAGCTCGACAACCCGACCCCCGAGGTCGAGCGAGTGGGCAGCGTCGTAGACCACATCGGGCGTCGGCAGCTCGACACCTTCCAGCTCGCGAGCAACCGGCGTACCGAGGTCGCGGAACATCGCGAGATATCCCGCGCCCTTCTCGGCCAGATCGGTCGCCTGGGCAGAGTTGACCAGGTACGTCGCCTCGCCCGCGAAGGCGGCTGCGCCAAAAGCGTGTTCCGGGTGGAAGTGGGTCGATGTCAGGTACAGCCGCCGACCCGCGGCGTACGAGGTGGCGAACTTCAGCACCATCTCGGCGTTCCGCGGCCCGAGCCCGGTGTCGACGACGAGGACGGCTTCGGAGCCGCCGATCAGGCCGATGTTCGGGACGAGCCCGACGTCCTGGTTGGGGATCACCACCAGGTCCCGCGCGAGTTCCTGAACGGTGGACGTGTCGACTGTTGTCATACCGACAGCGTCGGTCCGGGAGCAGCGCACCGTCCAAGACTTCTTCCGCAGCGCCGATACCCGCTGGGTATCATCGCTGGTCATGGACCTGCGAACGCTGCGCTACTTCGTGGCGGTCGCCGAAGAGCTGCACTTCGGCCGCGCCGCGAGCCGCCTGCACATGAGCCAGCCGCCGCTCAGCCGCGCGATCCGCCAACTCGAAGCAGACCTCGGTACGACGCTCCTGAATCGCTCCGCCGCCGGGGTGTCGCTCACCGCGGCCGGGGCGACGCTGTTGACCGAGGCGCGCAACCTTCTGGCGCAGTCCGAGCAGGTCCGTGCCCGCGTCACCGCAGCGGCCAGTCTGACGGTCGGAATCCTCGCCGACAGCACCGATCCCGGCATCGCCCGCCTCGCCGACAGCTATCGCCGGCTGCACCCCAACGTCACGATCACCATCCGCGAGGCCGACCTCACCGACCCGACCTGCGGGCTTCGGTCCGGCTTGGTCGACGTTGCCATCACGCGCGCACCCTTCGACCGATCCGGCCTCCAGTTGCACGAACTCCGCAGCGACCCGCTGGGCGCCGTACTGCGGGTTGACGATCCGCTGGCGTCGCGTGAACAGCTCAAACTGGCCGACCTGGCTGATCGCCCGTGGTTCCAGTTCCCGCCTGGGACCGACCCGCTCTGGCAATCCTTTTGGAACGCCGGTGAGCCGCGCGAGGGACCTATCGTCCGAGCCGTCCAGGAGTGCCTGCAAGCAGTTCTCTGGAACGGCACAATCGGCCTGGCCCCGCTCGGCCATCACCTGTCCGCCGAGCTGGTCGTCGTACCGGTCGAGGACCTGCCGCCGAGCCCGGTGGTCGCCGCGTGGGCCGACCCGAACCCCCTGATCCAAACCTTCGTCCAGCTGGCCAGAACGGCATACGGCGCCTCCCCCGAGTAGATCCGGGGAAGGCGCCGTGGGGGTGCTCAGATCAGTTGAACAGGCCCAGGAGGCCGTGGCTCCAGTTGCCGTGACCGTGGCCGCTGTAGCGCGAGCTGATCTCGACGTAGAGGCCGATGACGATGTTCAGGCCGGAGTGGTACATGTGCTTCTCCTTCGAGAGGGTGAATCGCCGACGGGTCCGCATGACGGGTCTGGACTCGAAGCTGGAAGCGACGCGAGCAGTTTGTTGCTCACGGCTACCAATTCGGGGCGGGGCCAGGCCCGGATGGGTACGAGTTTCCGACCCATCCGCGGCGGCGTCGGCTCCGAAGGAGGGGCATGGCGACGAGATCAGTACGACGACCAGCCGGAGTGCTCGGCGGAGTTCTGGCGGCCGGAGCCGCGCTCGCGATCGGGTATCTGGTCGCAGCCATCACCGGCGGTCCCTGGCCGGTGGATGCGGTCGGAGTGCAGGTCATCGACATGGCTCCGGGGCCGGTGAAGGACTGGGCCGTCCGCGAGCTCGGCACGAACGATCGACCGCTTCTGCGGCTCGGCATCTGTGTGACGCTGACCGTGATTGCGGGTCTGGCGGGGTTCATCGCCAGCCGCGGCGGTCGCCGACCGCAGCAGATCGCGGTCGGTATTGCGGCGGGTCTGGGCCTGGTCGGCCTTGCGTTCGCGATCTTCAGCCGCTCAGCCGCGACCAGCGTGATCGACCGCGTGCTGCCGTCGATCGCGACGCTGATTGTTGCCGTCGTCGGGATGTTCCTGGTCACCCAGGCGTTCAAGCCCAACCTGCTCCTCGAATCGCCCACCCCGCGCGAGAAGGAGCAGCCGGAGGGATTCGACCGGCGGCGCTTCCTCATCACCGTGTCCGCGCTGGCGGTTGCCGGCGGGGCGGCATGGTCGGCGACCAAGGTGCTGCCGGTTCGCGCCGGTGCCGCGCTGCGGGACAAGTTCAAGGTGCCGATTCCGGCCGACCGGGCGGCCGCCGTACCGGCTGGGGTGCAGGTCGACGTACCGGGCATCAGCAACTTCGTCACCCCGAACCCGAAGTTCTACCGCGTCGACACCCTCCTCGAAGTGCCGCGCATCGACCCCGACAAGTGGGAGCTGCGCATCCACGGCATGGTCGACAAGGAACTGCGCCTCAACCTCGCCGATCTCGTCGACCGTCGCCTGATCGAGCGCGACATCACCCTCACCTGCGTCTCCAACGAAATCGGCGGCCCGTACGTCGGCAACGCCCGCTGGATCGGCGTTCCGATCAAGGACCTGCTGGCCGAAGCCGGTGTGAAGTCCGGAGCCGACGCCGTGAAGTCGACGAGCGTCGACGGACTGACCATCGGTACGCCGATCTCCGCGCTCACCGACGGTCGGGACGCGATCCTCGCCGTCGCGATGAACGGCGAACCGCTCCCGTTCGAGCACGGTTTCCCGGTCCGCATGGTCGTCCCGGGCCTGTACGGCTACGTGTCGGCCACCAAGTGGCTCGTCGACTTCGAGGTCACCCGCTTCCAGGACTTCAGCGCCTACTGGACCGACCGCGGCTGGGCCGCCGAGGCCCCGATCAAGACCGCCTCCCGCATCGAGGTCCCGAAGGGTTTCGCAACCCTCAAGGCCGGCCCTGCCGTCGCCGCCGGTGTCGCCTGGGCACAGCGGCGTGGCATCAAGAAGGTCGAGGTCCGCGTCGACGAGGGCGAATGGCAGCCCGCGAAACTCGCCGCCGAGGACACCATCGACACCTGGCGCCAGTGGACCTTCAAGTGGGACGCAACCCCCGGCATGCACCGCCTCACGGTCCGCGCCACCGACGGCAAGGGCGAACTCCAAACCACCGAGCTGGCCGCACCCCGCCCAAACGGTTCCTCCGGCCTGCACGACGTCGTTTTCTCCGTTGAATAAAAGAAACTTCGGCAAACCGTGAACGCGAGCTCCTCGACCGGCGTACTCACTCCCGTCATCCCCCCGGATTCGAGGAGCTCGTGATGAAGAGATCGTTGGCCACTGCCGTTGCCTTGGGCACCATGTTCGCCACCGGCCTGACCGCCGTACCGATGGCTTCGGCAACTAATCACAAGGCCGCACTGGACGTGTATGTGCTGGAAAGCAATGGCACGTTGAGTATTCGCGACTCGCAGCGCCCGTTGCTGGCCGAGCACCGGGTCAAGGTGCGCGGCCTCAACGCCAAGGATCGCCTGGCCGGGATCGACGTACGCCCCGCCACCGGTCAGCTCTACGCGATCGCCACGTCCGGCCAGCTCTACACGCTGAACGTCAAGACCGGCCGAGCCACAACAGTCGGTACGGCGACCACTCCGGTCGGCAGCAAGGTCGGTTTCGACTTCAACCCGACGGTCGACCGGATCCGGGTTGTCGCAAGCAACGGCCGCAACCTGCGCCTGCACCCCGACACCGGCGCTGTCGCGGGCACCGACGTCAACCTCGCCTACCCGTCCGGCGGATCCGCGCCGAAGGTCGCAGCCGCGGCGTACACGGACAGCTTCGCCGGCGCGACGACCACCGGTCTCTACGCGCTCGACGCACAACGAGACACGCTGGTCACCCAAGGATCACTACCCGGTACGACGCCTGCCGTGTCCCCGAATACCGGCCAGCTGTTCACCGTCGGCCGACTCGGCACGGGCATCTCGGCGGTGAACGGTTTCGACATCACCGGCAAGGGCCGCACCGCCGGGTCGTACGACGCTCGTGATTACGCCGCGATTGCCGCCGTACAGGGTGAGCATGGGTTGTTCAGCGGTTCGAAGCTGGTCCGTGTCGACCTGCGGACCGGGCGGACCACGCCGCTGCTGGCTCTTGGGCTGGGCGAGGTCGTCGGCCTCGCTTACGCCGCTCGCTGAGCTGATGCCGACGCCGCCGCGCCGTCTGCGGACCGAGCACGACCTCAGCCGGGATGACGGCGTCCGCGCGGCGTACGCCGAACATGGCGCCGAGCTCTATCGGTTCGCCCTGCGGCAGTTGGACGACGAAGGCGCTGCCACCGATGTCGTCCAGGAGACCTTCGTTCGGGCCTGGCGGGCGGCGGACCGGTTCGATCCGTCGCTGGCCAGCCTGCGGGTCTGGCTGTTCGCGATCGCCCGGAATCTGGTCGTCGACGAGTCGCGGCGGCGGGCGGCTCGGCCGGTCACTCCGCAACCACCGGAGCTGCTCACCGAGCTCGGACCGATCACCGAGAGTACGGATGAGACCGCCGTACTGAGTTGGCTCGTGGAGGAAGCGCTGCAGCGGATCAGACCCGAAGCCCGCTCGGCGCTGGTCGAGACCTATCTGCGCGGACGCCCGTACGACGAGGTTGCGGCCGAGCAGGGGGTTCCGGTCGGTACGTTGCGGAGCCGGGTGTTTTACGGCCTGAAGGCGTTGCGACTGGCGATGGACGAGATGGGAGTGGAGCTGTGAACATCGAAGATCACCGGCGGCTCCGGGAATCGCTGGGTGCCTTTGCCCTGGATCAGTTGAGCCCGGGGGAGCGAACCGCGGTCCAGGCCCATCTCGATGGCTGTGCCGATTGCCGGGCCGAGCTTGCGGAGATCCTGCCGTTGGCTGCGCCGCTCAAGCTGGTGGATCCCGCTCGGCTCGATCAGGATCCGGGAGCCCCGCCGGCCTGGCTCGAAGGGTCGATTCTCGGGGCGATCAAGGCGGAGCCACGCCGTACCGGGCGATGGTGGTTGGCCGCTGCGGCTGCTGTTTTGCTGATCGGTGGAGCGGGGATCGGCTATGCCGTTGCGCCTGATCCGCCGAAGATTCCGTTGGAATCCGTGCAGGTGACTGCGGTCGCTGCCGGGGTTCGGTCGACGGCGGATGTTGTCCCGCACACGTGGGGGATGGAGATCAAGCTGGTGGGCACGGGGTTCGCGCCGGGCAAGAAGTACCACGTGGTGGTGCTCGACGGGCAGGGCAAGGTTGCTCCCGCGGGCGAGTTCATCGGGACCGGTGCCAAGCAGATGTCGTGCAACCTGAACTCGGCTGTTCTGCGGGCTGACGCGCGCTCGTTCGAGGTCCTCGACGAGACTGATCAGGTCATTCTGCGCGGACAGGTCTGAAGGGGGAGTGCTGCTGCACTCCCCCTTTTCGTCAAGCATCTAGTTCTTACTGAACTGTCAGTTCTTGAAGGCGTCCTTGACCTTCTCGCCGGCGCCCTTGAGGTCGGCCTTCGACTGGTCGACCTTGCCCTCGGCCTCGAGGGTGTCGTCGCCGGTCACCTTGCCGACGGCCTCCTTGGCCTTACCGGCCAGGTCCTCAGCGGCGTTCTTGGCCTTGTCCACGAAGCTCATCGTCGTCCCTTTCGAAGCTTGGATGTCGTCGTAGAGACACGGCGAACGCTGGGAACGTCACGGTCGATCGGTTGTGGCGAAGCTCACCAGCTATCCGACGCGGGCGGCCAAGGCGGTCGGGTCGGCGCCCGGGGTGCGCTTGGCGCCGACGGTCCACAGACGAGTGCCGGCCGAGCGGACGCCGGTCAGAGTGCCGACCTTAGGAGCTGGCGCGGTGGTTTCGACGAAGGCGCCGTTCTTCAGCGTGAGCACGTAGGGGTGCTCGGTGATGATGTTGTCGGCCTCGGTGAACTTCTCGCCGACCGCGATCGGCTGCTTGTTGTGGATCGTGATGTCGTAGAGCTGGGCGAAGATCTGCGGAGTAGCGACCTGGCTCCACGCCTTGCCGTCGTAGTGCAGGACGAGCGGCCGCTCACCCTTCGAGGTGTGAGCGACGCCGGACGCCCAGATGTCCTTCGGCCCGGTCGCGACCAGGTTGGTGGGGATCTGCGAACCATCAGCCGGTACGTCGTCCACCAGCTTCCACGTCTTCCCATCGAAATGGGCCATGCCGCCGTTCAATCCCAGCCAGGCGTTCGTTGCCGAGAGCACCGTCAGGGTGTTGCCGTTGATGGAGTTCTCCAGCCCGGCGGTCAGTGGCTGCCAAGCACCCTTGGCGTAGCGGTAGACGACGGCTCGCTCGCGACCGTCGACGTCCGCCCAGCCGGAGATCCACGGCGTTCCATCCGGTGCGATCGTCACGTCACTGAAGGCTCCGGTCGGCACGGCCGGTCCCGGTACGACGCTCCACGCCGTACCGTTCCAGCGCATCGCCAGCGGCTTGGACTTGGCGCGGTCGTCGCCGACTGCCCAGACCTCCTTCGCGCTGACCACGGCCACGGCGCTGAGGGTCGCGTTCGTGCGGACCGGCTGCGGTGTCTCGACCCAGCGCGTGCCGTTCCAGCGGAACGCCAGGGGGCGTGTGTCTTGATAGGAGTCGATCAGATTGCTGCCGACGGCCCAGGTTTCGTTGCCCTTAGCATCGATGTCGTCGAGGGTCGACGGCTGCGATTTCGTGGGCGTCACCGTCCAGGCCAGTGCGGCCTGCGCGGTCAGCGTCGGCGCCATCAGGACGGCGGCGAGGGTGGCGGTCAGTATGGTCTTGCGGAGGCTCATCGGTTCAGGTTCTTTCCGTAGTTGGCGGCCGGGAAACTCCAGCCCTGGTTGTCGGCCAGCTCGACGAGTTGGTCGATGGACAGCGGCGGTTCCGGGCGGCTCGGGCTGCCCTTCGTGCCGGTGCCGCTCGTGCTGGTCAGATTGATGGCGCGGCGGTCCGGATACTCGAGCACCACTGCGTTGTAGACGAGTCGGCCCTCGGCACCTCGGTAGGACCTGAGGAAGGTGCCGTCCGGCCGGACCTTGCAGTTCTGGCTCGGTGGCTGGTCGGTGCAGTTCGGGTCGTACTTGACCGTCTGGATGCCCATCTCGAGCCAGGCCTTGCCGTGCCCGTCGTCGATGAACAGGCCAGCAGCGATGAAGTCGTCGCCCCAGGTCTTCGCGCCGGAGGTCTGCAGCCCAGGCAGCAGTTTCTTCAGTGTGCGCAACGTCTGGGCAGGACTGGCCGGTGGCAGCGGGACCGGTTTCGTCGGCGAGGTTTTGGCCGCGGGCGTACTCGGCCCGGCTATCGGCGGCAGGCTCGCGCGCGGCCCGATCTGCGCCTGGACAACCGCCACTCCACCGACGGTCAGCGCGACGGCCGCCGCGCTAGCCACGACACTCAGGACCCGTCGCCGACGTCGCCGTACGACGCCTCTCCGGATCCCGCGCTCCACGAGATCGGGGTAGCGGGGCTCAAGGGTCTCGGTGGCGCGCCGCATCAATTCCGGCAGCCGGTCGTCTGTCTCCATGGGTTCCTTCTCCTGCATGTTCACAGTGCGATGACCGCCTCGTCGCCAAGAACAGCGCGCACCCGAACCAGCGCCCGCGCGGTCCGGTTCTTGATCGCTCCGGCGCTCTTGCCGAGATCGCCGGCCACTTGTTCGACACTGCGATCTTCGAAGAACCGCAGTACCAACACCGCCCGATCCAGTGCAGGCAACCCCTCCAGCGCCTGCATCACCAAGAGCCGCAACTCGTGATCGTCATCTGAGACCGCCTGCTCCGGTACGACGTCTGTCGGCCGCTCGTGCCAGCTCCGCCGACGCCGTTGCGAGATGAAGGTTCGGGTCAGCACGGTCTGCGCGTACGCGGCCGGCTTCTCCATCCGCCGCACTCGCCCCCACACCGGGAACAGCTTCCCGAGCGTCTCCTGCACCAGATCGTCCGCGTGAAACGAGTCCGCCGTCAGCAACCACGCGGTCCGATAGAGCTGATGCGTGTTCGCCCGCGCAAACGCCTCGAAGTCGACCTCGGGAGAGCTCATCGCCGTCACACCCCTACCAACGCATTGAGACACCCATCGCGTCACACCGCCTCGGCAAACTACTTCCCACTAAGAGGGCGTCTGGGAACTCCACGCCTACTGCGCAGCACTCGGCACGGCACCTCGCCGCACTGGGGCGAAGGCCACGATGGAAAAACATCGAGGCCTTCGCCCCAGCACGCCGAGCTACCGCACCGAGCACTTGCTCGCTACGGCGTGCAGTTCCCAGACGCCCTCTGAGGCCACTAGCGGTCAGATTCGTTGACCGTGCGTATCGGCGACTGCCATGGTTTGGACCCGCCTCGGACGACTGGGGAATCATCGTGCGCACTCTGATTCTGTTGGCCTCTGCTCTCTTGCTCACCTCGACGCCGCTCACCGCAGCCGCCGGCCCGACCGCCGATCCGCAGGTGACGAGCCTGCGGACGAACAACCTGAGCGAACCACTCGCGATCGCGTCCGGTACGCCGCGGCTCAGCTGGCAGTTGTCGGCGGCTCGGCGTGGGCTGAGCCAGCAGCGTTATGAGGTCCACGTCGCGTCGACCGCCGACAAGCTGCAAACCCCAGATGTCTGGAACAGCGGTCAGGTCACGTCCAGCCAGTCGGTCGACGTCCCGTACGGCGGTCCCGCGCTGGCCCGCTATTCGGCGTATCACTGGACTGTCCGCATCTGGGACGAGACCGGTACGGCGTCCGCGTGGAGTCCGGCGGCGAAGTTCGAGACCGGCGCATTGCAGCCGTCCGATTGGGCTGGTGACTGGGTCGGCGCTGATGACGCGGTCGGTCCGGAGTGGACCGACTACACGATCGACACCGATGTCAGCGTGCAACGGGATGCGCTCGGGGTCTACTTCCGCGGCCGGTACATGTGGCAGCTGAATACGACCGAGGGGCGGATGCGGCTGCGGCCGCACGTTCGGCAGGCCGACGGATCGTACGTCGTACTGGCTGATGTTGATGTTGCTGCCGACTTGCGGCCGCGCAACAATCTGCGGATCACCGTGTCTGGTCAGACGATCACCACATGGATCAACGGGCAGCAGGTTGATCAGCGGAATCGATCCGACGTCAATGCCGCCGGGCTGATGGGCTTCCGTGTCCATGGTGACGAGGAAGGTCTCGTCCAGCGGCTGAAGGTGACGAACGCGGCGGGAACCGTGCTGATCGACAGCGCCTTTCCTACTTACGATCAAACCTTCCCGGTGGGGTACGTGCGCGCCGCTGGTGGGTTGTTGGTCAAGCGTGCTTCGGGCACTGACTTGGAGCTCTGGCCGACGAACCCGGCGAATCCCTTGTTCCGCAAGGACATTTCGCTGCCCGCAGGTAAGACCGTCGTGCGCGCCCGGCTGCACGCGGCCGCCCAAGGCATCTATGAGATGCGCATCAATGGGGTGAAGGCCGGCGACCACGAGCTCGCCCCTGGCTGGACGGACTACCGCCAGCGCATCCAGACCCAGACATACGACGTGACCTCGTTGGTCCGAACCGGTGCGGCGAATACCATCGGCGCGGAACTGGCCAGTGGCTGGTTCAGCGGTCACGTCGGTATGTTTTCGCCGAATCGCTACGGCACCCGAACCGCCCTGACTGCGCAACTGCGAGTCACGTATAGCGACGGCAGCACGGATGTCTTCGGCACGGATTCAAGTTGGCGGACGAGCACAGGCGCCGTACGGGCTGGGTCTTTGTTGCATGGCGAGACGTACGACGCCCGCGCGGCGCAGGCGGGTTGGGACAGGCCGGCCTATCCGGCGGTCGGCTGGCAGCCAGTCCAGGTGCGGCCATCGGCGACTGCGTTGCTGGTGCCGCAGACGGATCAGCCGGTGCGGGTCACACAGCAGTTGACGGCCACGGCCATTGCGTCGAATGTGCCGGGAACGTTCTTGTACGACCTCGGGCAGAACATGGTCGGCGTCCCGCAGATCACGCTGACCGGGACGCCTGGGCTGACTGTGCGCCTGCGGTTCGCCGAGGTGCTAGACAAGGACGGCAACTTCTACACCGCCAACCTGCGTAGTGCGCGAGCCACGGATTACTACACCTTTGCGAGCAGTTCACCCGAGACCTATCGGCCGCGATTCACCTTCCACGGCTTCCGGTACGTCGAGATTGCGGGCCTGCCCGCGGCGCCGCCGGCCAGTGCGTTGAAGGGGCTCGTGCTGGGCGCCGACGCCGAACGGACCAGCCAGCTCACGACGAGTTCGCCGTTGGTCAACAAGCTGCAGAGCAACATCACCTGGGGCCAGCGCGGAAACTTCCTCTCGATCCCGACCGACACTCCGGCCCGCGACGAGCGGCTGGGCTGGACCGGTGACATCAATGTCTTCGCGCGAACCGCCGTCTACAACCAGGACTCGCAGGCTTTCCTGAGCAAGTGGCTGCGCGACCTGCGGCTCGAGCAGCGAACCAACGGCGCGTATCCGAGCATCGTGCCGACAGTCCCGGAACAGTTCGACGGCGGCAACAACAACTCCGGCTGGGCTGACGCCGGCGTGAACCTGCCGTGGACACTCTGGCAGGCGTACGGCGACACCGGGATCATCAGCGAGCAGTTCGATTCGATGAAGCGGTACGTCGATTCGCTGGCCACCGGCGCTTCCGGATTCATTCGTCCCGGCGGCGATTACAACGACTGGCTGAGCTTGGAGAGTTCGGCGAGCGATACGAACCTGATCGGTACAGCGTTCTACGCCAAGAGTGCTCGCCAGCTCAGTCAAATGGCGACCGCGATTGGTCGCACCGCCGATGCGGATCGCTATCAGCGGTTGTACTCCGATATCCGCAACGCCTTCATGACAAGGTTTGTTGCGGCTGATGGTCGGGTGAGCAAGGGCAATCAGACCGACTACATCCTTGCCATCACCAACGATCTGATTCCGGCCGACAAGGTAGAGGCCGCTGGCAACCATTTCGCCAATAACGTTGCGTCGGCCGGGCACCTGAAGACCGGGTTCCTCGGTGTCGACGGACTGCTACCGGCGCTGACGAAGGTTGGGCGGACGGACCTCGCGTACATGCTCCTCCAGCGGACCGAATACCCCTCGTGGGGCTACGAGATCGGCAAGGGCGCCACCACGATCTGGGAGCGCTGGAACTCGATCAACCCCGACGGAACCTTCAACGACGTCGGTATGAACTCCTTCAACCACTACGCGTACGGCGCCGTCGGTCAATGGATGTACGGCACGATGGCCGGCGTTTCAGCCGCCGAGCCCGGCTATCGCAAGGCGGTGATCGCGCCGGCACCCGGTCCTGGGATCAACTTCGCCGACTTCAAGTACAGAACGCCGTACGGCGAGATCGCCAGCCGCTGGGATCGCGTCGGCACGGACGGTCTGAAGCTTGCCGTGACAGTGCCGGGGAACACGACAGCCGTCGTACGGATTCCGGCGTCGGACCCGAGTCTGATCACCGAAGGCGGTGGCGCGCTGGCGTCCGCGCCGTACGTGAGCAACATCGTGGATGAAGGCGACACGGTGGCGGTGACTGTTGCTGCGGGCAATTATGTGTTCGCTGTCCGAGGTGTCGAGGGTGCCACCGATTATGTCGACCTCGGTGCGGCGGCCTCTGAATCAGCACACGGCCTCACCGCCGCGCCATCCTCGGGCACCGGCACCGAAGCCGGGCGCACCCGCCGGTACTCAGGTCTGCAGGTCCCCGGTTCCTGGTTCGAGTTCGACCTTCGCATTCAGGCCGGCCAGCCCTTCGTCATGCGCCTGGTCGAAACCTTCGACCAGGCGCAGGTGAAGGACTACGAGGTGCGGATCAACGGCGTACTGGTCAATCACCGCGTGAACAACCGGTCGAAGGGCGGGCTCGACACCTATCAGTTCCTGGTCGACAACCCGGCGCTGCTGACCAATCCGACCATCCGCGTCCGCATCCAGCACAACGCGGCCGCCTCCGGCTACGACCCGTCGCTGTCCGACGTCTGGGCGCTCCCGCGGACCTGAGCCGGAACGAGTGCCATCAGACCAACCCGTAGTGCGTCTCGGTCTTGCTCGTTCAGACCGCTGAACAGCTCTTGATCGAGACGCTCCGCGGCCGCGCTCGCCTCGGCCAGCAACTGCTTCCCGTGCTCGGTGACTTCGAGGCGGGCGGCGTGCCCGTGCCCCGGAAGGGTGCGCTGCACCGCGCCCTGCGCCTCGAGCGCCCGGACGGTCGCGTGCATGCTCTGCGAGGTGATCCCGGCGCGGCGAGCCAGGTCGGAGTACGACAGGTCGGGGCGGTGCGAGAGGTGAGCCAGCGCGCCGTAGTGCCGCAAGGTGAGGCCGACGGTCGCGAGCTCGTCCTCCACCCGCCGGGTCAGCGCCCGTCCAGCGGCCACCATCATCAGCGCCACGGATCCGCCGCCTGTCCTTTCACCCGCCATACGTGAACCCTACCGCCTTGGCATGATGCATCAGTCTGGCTTACAGTCTGCCTGATACTTCTCGTCATCCCTGGAGGACCACCGTGTCGAAGGCACTCACCGTCGGAATCCTCGTCGCGCCCGGCTACGCCGTCTGCGACGTGGTCGGACCGCAGACCGTTCTCGGCGTCCAGCCCGGAGCCGAACTGCACCTGCTGTGGAAGAACCGCGAAACGGTCACCGGCTGGCCGACGTTCCCGACCGTGCCGACCACGGACTTCGCCCATTGCCCCGAGGAACTCGACGTACTGGCCGTCGGCGCCGTCGCCCCCGAGGTGGTCACGGACCCGGAGGTCATCGAGTTCTTCAAAGACGCCGCCAGCCGCGCCAAGCATGTGATCGCGGTCTGCGGCGGTGTGCTGCTCGCAGGTACGGCGGGTCTGCTGGCCGGCCGCCGAGCGACCACGAACTTCCACATCATCGAGCTGCTGTCGGCGTTCGGCGCCATCCCGGTCGAAGGCGGTGAGGTCGTCCGGGACGGCAACCTGTGGACGGCCGGTCCGGCGTCGGCGTCGTACGAGGCCGCGCTGCTCGTGCTGGCCGAACTCAGCGGCGAGCAGGCCGCGCGGGAAGCCGAACTGGACCTCGAATACGCGCCGCACCCGCCCTTCGGCACCGGTAGCCCCGCGCTGGCCGGGCCGGAGATGACCGCAGATTCGATGCGGCGGATGCAGGCTCTACTCAACCTAGACCCGGCCGAGTCGCTCCGGGACGGACTCCGGAAAGCTGCTTCTCGATGACCAAAGTCCTGCTCACCCTGCACGTCCTGGCGGCGATCCTCGCGGTCGGCCCCGTAGCGGTCGCCGCCAGCATGTTCCCCGCCGTAGCCCGCCGCGTAACCACGGGCGAGGACATCTCCACCGTCCGCCTGCTCCACCGGATCTGCACCGTCTACGCCCTAGTCGGCATCGCCGTCCCCCTGCTCGGATTCACCACCGCCAACGTGATGGGCGTCCTCACCAGCCCCTGGCTGATCGCGTCAATCATCCTCACCGCCGCAGCCGCCGCCGTACTGGCTCTCGTAGTCCTACCCCAACAAAAAGCCATCCTCGAAACCCTCACCACCACCAAAACCCTCGCCCCCCGAGCCGGCCCCCGCCTAGCCATGTCCACGGGCATTTTCAACCTCCTCTGGGCCGCAGTCACCGTCCTCATGATCGTCCGCCCCGGCTCCACCACCGGCGCCTAACCCCACACGAAGCACTGCAGGTACGGCGATTGCCCGCGGCAGCTCGCGCTTGCGGGCTGCCGCCGGGCGCGCGGGTTGGACTACCTGCAGTTGTTAGTGCTGCCGCCGTTGGTGGGAATGGCGGCGCAGCCGACTGGTCCGCCGCGCACTGGATCTGAGGGTCGGCGTGCACGAAGGACTGCAGGTACGGCGGTTGTCGGCGGCGCGTCGGGAGTACCTGCAGTTGCTAGTGCTCGCCGCCATTGGTGGGATGGAGGCGCAGCAGGCTCGCCCGCCGCGTGCTGAATCAGCCGGTTGGCCAGCATGAAGCACTGCAGGTACGGCGGTTCTCGGCGGAGGCTCGCGCTGCCGGGGCAGCCCCTGGGCAAGGTGAGCAGGCGGACCTGCAGTTGTTAGTGCTGCCGGGCTGGCGCGGTCTGCGGCTGCCCGCTGGCCCGCGGGTTGTTGAGCCGGTCCGCGTGCACGAAGAACTGCAGGTACGGCTGCCGTCCACCGCGGAATGCGCTGGCGGGCAGGCACGGGGCGCGCGGGTTTGGGCTACCTGCAGTTGTTGGTGCTTGCCCGTTGGGTGGGGATGGAGGCACGCTCGGCTGGTCCGCCGCGCGCTGGATTTGGGGGTTGGTGTGCACGAAGCACTGCAGGTGGGGTGGCTCCTGCCGACCTGTCGCGCTCCCAGGTCTGAGCCGGGCGCGCGGAGCTAGACCACCTGCAGTTGCTAGTGCTGCTGCGCTGGTGGGGTTGGTACGGCATCTGATGGCGCGATCTTGTGGCTTGGTGAGCGTGCGGCAGGCGGTCGCCGTACACGAAGGACTGCACGTACGGCGGTTGTCGGCGGCGGGTCGCGTTTGTGGGCTGGTGTCGGGCGCGCGGGCTGGGAGTACCTGCAGTTGTTAGTGCTGCCGCCGTTGGTGGGAATGGCGGCGCGGCAGGCTGGTCCGCCGCGCGCTGGATTTGGGGGTCGGTGTGCACGAAGCACTGCAGGTATGGCGGCTCCTGCCCGCCTGTCGCGCTCCCGGGTCTGAGTCGGCGGTGCGGATCGAGACCACCTGCAGTTGCTGGTGCCGCCGTCCGGCTAGCGACGGCACGGGAGACGGAGGCGCACCGGGCTGGTCCGCCACGCGCTGGATCTGGGGGCGGCGTGCACGACGGACTGCAGGTACGGCGGTTTCGGCGGCGGATCGTGCTGCCGGGGCGCTGTTGGGCGGGGT
>NZ_SMKX01000153.1 GCF_004349055.1 Kribbella antibiotica | reverse complement strand
CGCGCCAATCGCGAACCGAACCTCCATCGAAACCACCAGATCCGCCACGACCCACCAACGAACCGCAGCCATCAAGTGTCCGACATGTCCCTACACATCTCCGTCCGACATGTCCCTTCAGAACACAAGCCGATTTTGGGGGGTAAGGCTCCCCGGCTCCGCGCTGTCACAGCAACCATTGCGGCGGATCAGCAAAAAGGCGTCCTGGTCGTTGGCGGCAACCACAGAACGTCACCTCAAGCCTCCTCCACTGTGGTCGCAGCCTCGCCATCCCGCTCAGCCACGCGCCCGGCTCAGCTATCCGTCTCTGTAAACGGCCGCAGCGGCGAGCAACCAAACGCCGTACCGGCCCGGCCGCATCCAAGCAATGCTTAAGCCGCGTCCTGACGCCGATGCGCGGAAGGCGTCGTACCGCGAACCCGTTTAAACGCAACGCTAAGCGCAAACGCATTGGCGTACCCGACCCGCCGAGCGATCGTCTCCACAGTGTCCTGGGTACTACGAAGCTGATCGGCCGCAAGCGTGATGCGCCACGTCGTGAGGTAACTCATCGGCGCCTCACCAACGACCGCAGTGAACCGCCGCGCGAGACTAGCGCGCGATACCCCGACCCGATCAGCCAACTCCGGAACACTCCACGGGTACGCCGGATCCTCGTGCAGCAGGCGCAGTGCGCCACCCGCAACCGGATCAGTCTGCGCCTGGTACCAGCCGGGGGCCTGCGATTCCGGCCGATCGAACCACGCCCGCAACGTAATGATCAGCGCGAGATCGAGCCATCGATCCAGCACACTCTGCTGCCCCGGCGACTCACGCCGGATCTCGCCCGCGATCATCTCCATCACCGGCCCCGCGACATCACCAGCCGGTACGACGAGCACCGACGGAAGCGCGTTGACAAGTCGCCGACTGACATCACCAGCCACCGAATAGGTGCCGCTAGCAACCATTGCCGACCCCGAAGCGCGACCGCCGTACGTGCGCAGGCCGAGCCGTTCGCTGTAGTCAATAGGGGCTCCAGGCAACGGTTCGCAGATATTCCCGGGCCGGATCCGCAGCTGCGGTGCGGTGCTGACGGTGTCGCCGACGACGTAGGGCGTCGTACCGGTGAAGATCGCGACGTCGCCGGTCGCCATCTGGAGTGGCTCGATTCCGTCCCGGGTGATCCACGCGTCGCCGCGCACCATCGTCGCGAGTGCGAGTGGCGCCTCTTCGCGGATCTCCAGCGCCCACGGCGGCTCCAGGACGCCGAGGTTGAACACCCCGTCCACCGCGCGAGTCCCGGTCAGCAGATCATCGAGCACATCCATAGGCTGAGCGTATCGGACATCAAACTGCGCTGAACAGCCATGGTTAAGCTCAATCTTCCGCGCTGAACTAGTCCCATGACCAACCAAGAGATCCTCATCCTCGGCGGCAAAGGCAAGACCGGCCGCCGCGTCGCAGCCCAGCTCGACGCCCGCAAAGTCCCCTACCGGCTCGCATCCCGCTCGAGCGCGCAACGCTTCGACTGGTACGACGAGAGCACGTGGTCCCCGACCATCGCCGGCGCCGAGACGGCGTACCTGGCGCCGCCGGTCGGCCCGACCGGGCTCGCCCAGGCAGGCCGCTTCGTGCAGCAGGCCGCCGACGAAGGGCTACGTCGCATCGTCCTTCTGTCCGGGCGTGGCGTCGGCAGCCCCGGGCGCGAGTTCGCCGTCTACGAAGGTCAGCTCGGGCTAGAGCACGCCGTACAGGCCAGTGGTGCGGACTGGACGATCATCCAGCCGGCCTGGTTCGCCCAGGGCTTCAGCGAAGACTTCTTCCGGTACGACGTGCTGGCCGGCGAAATCCGGTTGTCGGCCGGCGACGGTGGCGAGGCGTGGATCGACACCAACGATGTCGGCGACGTGATGGCCGCTGCCCTGCTGAGCGAGGCTTACACCGGCGCGACCTACGCCCTGTCCGGCCCGCGCACTTTGACCATGGACGAGGTGGCTGCCGAGCTCACCGTCGCCGCCGGCCGCCCGATCAAGTACGTCGATCTCGACCCCGAGCAGCATGTCGCCGAGATCATCAACCAGGGCCTGCCCCGTGAAGACGCCGAGGCGGTCCGCGATCTGTTCGCGGTCATTCGCAATCACCGTTCGGAGTACGTGTCGAACGGCGTACAGGAGATCCTTGGTCGTCCGCCGCGCGACTTCACCGACTGGGCCCGCGAAACCGCAGCGACCGGAGTCTGGCAACCGTCGTGACAAAGAAGAAGGCCTTCACACCCACCTGACTGCGTGTGAAGGCCTTCCCCCGAATCAGTGCTGCTGGAGCTCGGTCCACTCGCTGTGGGTCATCTCCTGCAGTTCCGCCGACGCGGTCTTGGACTGAATGTTCGCGCCCTGACCGACGGCGCCGCCGCCGAACACGATGTTGGCCCAGTTGTTCTGGGTGGTCAGCGTGTTGGTGAGGTTGTCGTCGTTGATGTCGGCCGCGCCGGTGTCGACGGTGTCACCGTCGCAGTTCCAGTCGATCCGGCCGCTGGCGGTACCGGTCGTCGTGCGGCTGGTGCCGTCCGGGCACTTCCAGCTGGTCTTGTACACGTCGAGGTTCGGGCCGAGGCCGATCGACTCCTTCAGGCCGGTCTCGTTCAGCGCCGGCGGGGCGACGTTCGAGTAGCTCCAGTAGCGGGTGCCGTCGGCCTTCGGGACACCGCCGAGCTGGAAGAAGTAGTTCATCACGCTCAGGTAGTTCGGCTTGTAGTTGACGTGGTCCGAACCGCCGTGCCGCAGGCCGAGGTTGTGCCCGAGCTCGTGGATGAACGTGCCGACGTTGGTGTTGTCGGTCGCGTTCCAGTTGCACTTCGGGCCGACCGTGACGATGAACGTGTCGTTCGGGATGTTGAAGGCCTGGCCGCTGCTGCAGCCGCCGTCGTAGCTGTCGGCGAAGAGCATGTAGTGGAAGACGGCCTTGCGGACCGACTTGAAGTTGGCGTTCTTGATCGCGGTGGTCTGCGACGCCGACGGATTCAAGTCGTTGTCATAGGCAACGAGATTGCCGCCACCGAGGTTGTACGCCGCACCGGCGGCCGACCCGGCGTCGAGGTGGATCTTGATCCCGGCGGTGCCGTTCGGGTTCATCACCGGGGCCTGCGCGAAGACCTGCACGATCCGGTCCAGGGCCGCCGTACTGGCGAGCCGGCCGTCCATGTAGTCCATCTCGACGAACAGGTCCTTCTTCTTCGGGTCGGCGCCCATCGCCTTCAGGTCGACGTCGACGACGCCGTCACCGTTGGCGTCGTACCCGTTGGTCTCCCAGGTGTCGGGCAGTGAGTCACCGTCGGTGTCAGTGGCCAGCACCGCCTGGCCGACGGCAGGGGCGGCGCCGTCGGAAGGAACGGAGGCCACGGCACTGGTCGCGGCGAGCGCGACAGCGGCGAGGGAACTGAGGACAGTCAGGAAGGCAGGGCGGCGCCTCATGCAGATCTCCTTGGGGGCGGTCAGTGATCTGTCAGGCACCCTAGGTGATACCGGTCACTGTGCACGAGGCAATTCCGCGCCATGGCCCAAATGAGTCAGCCGAGGTAGCGGACGGAACCTGGCCGCTATTGGTGCCAAGCTAGTCCCATGTCCGAAACTTCAGCCCGACTGCTCTCGCTGCTGTCTTTGCTCCAGGCGCGCCGTGACTGGCCGGGTGCGCTGCTCGCCGAGCGCCTGGAGGTCAGTTCCCGGACGGTACGACGCGATGTCGACCGGCTGCGCGATCTCGGCTACCCGGTCCGAGCGATCAAGGGACCGGACGGCGGTTACCGGCTCGCCGCCGGTGCCGAGCTGCCGCCGTTGCTCTTCGACGACGACCAGGCGATTGCAGTCGCGGTTGCCCTGCAGACCGCGACCACGACGGTCACCGGTATCGAAGAAGGCGCGTTGCGGGCGTTGGCCACGGTTCGTCAGGTGATGCCGGCGCGACTGCGGCAACGCGTCGACGCGCTGCAGGTGACCACGATCGACAAATACCCGAACCGCCGTACGACGGTCGATTCGAACCAGTTGATCGCAATCGGGATGGCGGTCCGGGCGCAGGAGGTACTGCGGTTCGACTACCAGTCACCGGGTGCGCCGGAAGGCGAATGGCCGCCGCCGCGTGCGGTGGAACCACATCACCTGGTGACCTGGGGTGGCCGGTGGTACCTCGTTGCGTGGGACCTCGGGCGCAAGGACTGGCGGACCTTCCGCGTCGACCGGATGACGCCGAAGACGCCGACCGGACCACGGTTCACCCAGCGCGAACTGCCTACGGCGGATGTCGCGACGTACATCGCTCGTCAGTTTAAGACCACGCAGCAATTCCCCTGCCGTGGTGAGGCAGTGCTGCAGTTGCCGGCGGACGAGGTCGCGCCCTGGTCCGGCCAGGACACGATGGTCGAAGAGGTTACGCCGGCCAGTTGCCGCGTGACCATGACCGCCTGGTCCTGGGTCGGCCTCGCCGCCCGCTTCGCCATGTTCGAGTGCGACCTGAAGCTCGTCGGCCCGCCCGAGCTGATCGACGCCGCCCACCACATCGCCACCCGCTTCCAGGAGAACGCCCGATGACCGAAGAACTGATCCTCGCCGACGCGGCCGCCTGGCACGACTGGCTGACCGAGAACCACGAATCCAGCGACGGCGTCTGGCTGGTCCTGGCCAAGAAGAACGTCACCACCCCCACCAACCTGATCGTCGCCGACGCCCTCGACGAAGCCCTCTGTCACGGCTGGATCGACGGCCAACGCAAAACCCGCGACGACCACACCTACCTCCAGCGCTACACCCCCCGCCGCCCCCGCAGTACCTGGTCCCAACGCAACGTCGACTACATCGCCCGCCTCGACCAAGCCGGCCGCATGCAACCCGCCGGCTGGGCCGAAGTAGACCGAGCCAAAGCCGACGGCCGCTGGGCCAACGCCTACAGCGGCTCCGCCAACCTCGAGATCCCGGCAGACCTGGCTGCCGCCATCGCCGCCGTACCCCAAGCCCAAGCCATGTTCGACATCCTCACCAGCGCCAACCGCTTCGCCGTCGTCCACCGAGTCAACGGCGCCAAACGCGAAGAAACCAGAACCCGCCGAATCACCCAGTTCGTCGACCAACTCTCCCGCGGCGAAACCATCTACCCCCAAAAACGAACCCTCTGATCCCTCGCCCCGCCGCTCGCCCCGCCCCATTTGGTGGGCTGACCCATCGCGTTGTGGGTGGGCCAGCCGCATGCAGTTGGCCCACCCACACTCCCGTGGGCCGACCCATCAAACGCGCGCGCCGCGCACTCTGTACCTATTGGTATGTACAATCCAGATCATGTCCGCTGACCAGATCACCCGCCAGGTAGTCCTCGACCAGACGCTCCCCGCCGACCTCCCCGTCCGCCGGGTCGAGGCGCGCCGCATCACCATGGCCCCCAACACCGCCGTCGGCATCCACACCCACAATGGCCCAGTCTTCGGCAGCATCGAGACCGGATCCGCCGTCTATCAACTCCGCGACGACCCCGAGCTCACGCTCTACCCTGGCGACCTCTTCTACGAGCCCGCCGACGAGCCGATCCGCTTCGACGCCGGCCCGGACGGCGTTACCTTCCTCGCCTATTTCCCCGTCACCGACGGCCAGGAAGCAACCCTCGACCTCCTCAAATGAGGCAAGTGCGCGAGGTCAAGCGGGTAGTGGGCCGCAAGCTCAGTCATCAGATCGCTCCGGTATACGTCAGGGCGAAGGTTGCACACGGGAACAGGAACAGTGACGCCAGCACAATGATCCCCTTGAACGACTGCTGCGTCCCGATCAGCTTCCGATAAGCGAGCACCAGGACCGGCACCATCACCACCTCCAGCGGGAGCATGCTCCGCGGGATGATCGTGTCCGTAGCAGCCAGTACGACGGACAACGCCGCCGCCGCGATCCAGGCGCCGTACCCGATCCGGTACGTCGTTCCTGCTCCGTACCGGACCGCGATCGTCTGGTACCCGGCCGCCCGGTCGGCTTCCAGATCAGCCAGCGTGGTCGGCAGATAAAGACCAACTGCGGCAAGCGTCCCTTGCAGACCCATCAGCCACGGAAAGTCGCTGAGATCCGGGTTGATCGCAGCCCAACCAGCCAACGGCCCGAAGGCCCCAAGCGCCAAAGCATTCACCGCAACGTCAAACCCGGCTCGCGTCTTCAGCCGCACCGGCGGCACGCTGTATGCATACCCGAGCAGCACCGCGAGCAGCACGCCAACCGCGAACACGACCCCGACATGCAGGCTGATCCCCACCGCAGTCACCGCGGCCGCGAATGCCAGCCGTTTCGCCGCGCGCAGTGTGATCCGCCCGTCCAGCAAAGGCGATTTCGCCTTCCGCGGATTGAGCCGATCGCTCGGCAGGTCGTACGCGTCGTTGACCGCCAGCACCGCAAGCCAAACCAGCGGACCCATCACGACCGCGCCAACAATCAGCCGCGGCCACTCTTCCAGCGGTGGAACCAGTTGCCGTGTAGCGAGCAAGATCCCGACGTAATACGGCACGATCGAAACGACCCAGAAGGCCGGCCGCCCAACCGCCAGCACATCGCGAACCCGGTGCTGTCTGGTGCGAGTTGCCAAGGTGGTGGCCACATCACCACTCTCCTCCGGCAACCTCCACCAGCGCCTCACCACAAAGCGTGAGTCCCCTCACTCCCCAGCGTGAATGTGAGCAAGCGAACCATTCTCCAGCGCCACCCAGACCGACCCGTCACTATCGACAGCCAGACCATGCGGTTCCGACTCTTCGCCTAATGGGTGAACCGAAACCACCGCTCCGGATGCATCAAGCCGCGCCAGCGAACCCGAACCCCACAACGTGATCCAGCACCCACCATCCGCCGTCGCGACAACCGCGTGCGGCTTAGACCCCGCAGGCAGCGCGAACTCCGAGATCTTCCCGTCCGCAGTGATCCGCCCAGCCTGATCAGCCATGATCTCGACGAACCACACAGCCGACGGCCCAGCGCTGATCCCCACCGGCCCCGCCCCTTCGGTAGGCAGCCGGTACGTCGTCACTTCGCCGGCCGTAGTCATCCGCCCGATCGCATTGCCCTGGTTGAGCGTGAACCACAGCTCGTCGGTCGCGGTGATCATCGCCGGAAACGCCCCGTCGACGCCGATCGGAAACACCGTAACCTCACCGGAGCCAGTGATCCGCGCAATCTGATCCGTGCTCATCAACGTGCACCACAAGGCATTGTCCGGCCCCACGCAGATCCCGTACGGCGCGCCCGCCACCGCGATCTGCGAAACGTTGCCGGAGGCATCAATACGCCCAACCTGATCATCGCCGTTCCGAGTGAACCAACCCCCGCCGTCGGTAGCGGCGGTGATCACCATCGGCCGCGACTCCGCCGACCCCAGCTCATAGCGCACACCAGCACTCACCTGTACGACGGCGCCCGCGTGCACGAGGGTCGTCCACACGTCACCATCGGCGATCGCAACGCCGTACGGGCCCTCGCCCGGTCCCGAGACTTCCTGGAGTGACATCCAGCAATCCTACTTTCTCCTGCGCTGACCTACTCCCGGCTAGCCTCAAGACTGTGACTGGGCGTTTGATCGACGAGGTCGTACTGGTAACCGGCGCTGCCCGTGGAATCGGGCGAGCCGTAGCGGAGAAGGCCGCCGCGGAAGGTGCCGCGGTCGGGCTGATCGACGTACTGGCTGATCAGCTTGCGACCACGGCCGAAGCCATCCGGGCGACCGGTGCCCGAGCGGTCGCCGCCGTCGGCGATATCACCAACGAGAACTCGGTCGCCGAAGCCGTCGCCCAACTCGCCGCCGAGCTGGGCCCGGTCACCGTGCTCGTCAACAACGCAGGCAAGAACGCCTACGCCGATGCCACCCGAATGACCGTTGACGAATGGGACTCGGTCTTCGATGTCGACCTGAAAGGTGCCTGGCTGATGGCCCGCCAGGTGCTCCCGGCCATGATCGAGAACCGCCGCGGGGCCATCGTCAACATCGCCTCGATCCACGCGAAGCTGACCACCGCCGGCATGTTCCCCTACGCCGCAGCCAAGGCAGGCCTCATCGGCATGACCCGTTCGCTGGCCCTCGATGTCGGACCGCACAACATCCGCGTCAACGCCGTCAGCCCCGGCTACATCGCCACCGACCTGCTCGAAGAGTTCTTCACGACCTTCCCCCACGAACGCGACCACGCTGTCGGCGTTCATCCCCTCGGCCGCATCGGAACCCCCGAAGACGTCGCCGAGGTCGTCTGCTTCCTTGCCTCGCCGGCCGCCGCCTTCGTCACCGGCGCCGACTGGGCCGTCGACGGCGGCCTCGGCATCCGCTACGCCTGACCCTCAGCCCTCGGGGTTCAGCCTTCGGGGTTGTAGGCGCAGGCTGAGGCGAGATCGGGAGCCGGGGCCTTGGGGGTTGCCTTCCCGTTCGGCTTGCGAGGCGGTGTGGTCGTCGTCGATTTGGGGGCCGGGTTCAGGTGTTGCTGGATGAGTGTGCGCATCGCGGCGTAGTTGGGGTTGCGGCCGCTGGGGTAGTTCTTCTCTTTGTTGAGATCGATGTTGGTGATGGCGCCGTCCTTGACGCGCTGGCCGAGGGTGACGAACGCCGGGAGGATCGTCTGCGGGATGTCGGTGCGGATCAGGTTCTCGCCGGCCTTGGCCAGGTCCATGTAGTTGGCCAGGACGTTCTGCGGGGTGGCGCGTTCGACGATGGCTTTGACGGTGCAGCGCTGGCGGGCCTGGCGGGCGACGTCGGCGCCGGGGACCTTGTAGCGGCCGCGGGCGAACCAGAGCGCGTCGGTGCCGTTGAGTTTCCGGTTGGGCCCTGGGTCGAGATAGCGGCTCGGCGGGATCTTCTTGTCGTCGTTGCCGCCGACCGGGACTTTGTAGTTGATGTTCACGGTGATGCCACCGAGCGCCTCGACCAACTGGGCGAAGCCGGCCAGGTTGACCTGCACGTAGTAGTGCAGCTTCAGGCCGAGAGCCTCACCGACCGACAGCTTCAGTACGTCGGCGCCAGGGTTGTCCGAGGGCCCGATCAGGTCGCGGTGCTCGGCGGGAATGATCCGGTACATCGCGTCGAGGTAGTAGTTCGGCTGTTCCTTCGGCCCGTTGGGGTCCCAGTAGCCGGTCGGGAACTGCTCGTGCAGTTTGGTGCCCTCCGGGAACGGCATCCGCATCCAGTTCCGGGTGAGCGAGATCAGCGAGGTCTTGCCGGTTCTGGTGTCGATACTCGCGACCATCACCGAGTCGGTCCGGGTGCCGTCGCGGCCCTCGCCGTCGTCGGCGCCGAGCAGCAGGACGTTCAGCCGCGGGAGCTGGGCCCAGGGGTCTTTGGTGTTCTTGATCTTCGGCCGGGTCTGACTCTTCGACTTGTCGCCGGAGAACACCTTCTCCACGAGCTGCCGCTGCGCCATCAGCGTCTGCGCGCCGAGCGCCGTACTGGAGGCCATCCCGAAGCACACCAGACCGATCACCGCGGACCCCGCCAGCCGCGCTCCCGGTCCGGCGGTCAACGGCCGGAGCATCTTGTACGACGAGACGAGGACGGCGACCCAGTACAGCGCAACCACGCCGAGGCCGACCACCATCCACAGCAGGATGTCCGGGTTCAGCGCCCAGGTGACCACGTCGTCACGACGAGCGAGCGCCAGGTACGCAGCCGCGCCGTACAGGCTCAGGCTGAGCAGGGTGACGGCGGTCCCCAACCGCCGTCGCCCCGCCGCCAGATAGCTCACGCCCGGGAGCAGCACCCCCACGATCGCCAGCGCCAGCGCCCCAACCCCGGACCGCTCACGCCGCTTGGCCCGCCGCGCACGACGCGCCGGCGGCCCAGATCTGCTCCTCGAGGACATGGGCTCCACTCATCGACCGACAACAGGACACTGACCGCGGCCCCGAACCGCACTCAGCCCCATTCGAGTCCCTGACTCCGCAAAAAGTTCGGACGACTCGCAGATCCTGACCGGTTCCTGCCGTCGGTCACCAAGTCGCGGCGGGCATCAGGACGTCCACCACGGAGCGGTTTGCGAGACATCGCGGAGAGCATTGGTCGCGCAGTGGACCTCGCCACCGCCGAGGTGGGACCAGAAGAAGTTCTCGACCCAATGCACCCGTACGCCGTTCCGCCCGAGCGCGCGCTCTGTTGCCTGCCGGAACACATCGCGACCGTGTAATCGCGGTCCGTGCGGGTCGGGAGCGGCGAACTGGCGATCGGTGATCGACAGGCCGTTCACGAGACCCGGCGTCAGCGCCCTCAGCAGGCCGTAGCCGGGAACGCGGTCGAAGAACACCGGGAGGCGGACGAGCTCGTCCGCGCGCAGCCCGGTCGCCTTGAGCAGGATCGCGAGCTGTTCGTCGATGTGCTGAGCGGCTGATTCGTTGTCGGCGAGTTTGGTCAGCAGCTCGTCGACAGTGGGTTTCCTCTTGGCGTTGGTGTCGGCGAACAGTCGCTGACTGCCACCGCCTTGCCGCTGCACATCCCGCAACAGCTTCGCCGCAAGCCGCGGATCCGCTACCGCCAGCGTCCATCCACGAGCGTTGTTCGCCCGTACGACGTGCGTCGTCTCATCGGCATGGCCAACCATCAGCCACGACGTGTCGACCACCACCGGCGGCTGATATCCCTGCCCGGTCACCAGCTTCAGGTACGCCGAATCGGGCCGCCGCTCGCCGGCGCCGTACAGGACCCGTCCTTGTGGATAACCGTCGTACGGCGGGAGTGTCTCGAGGTTGCCGCCCATGTTCAGCAGATCGTCGAGACTGGGCGAGGCCTTCGCGGCCAGCTCCTGAACGACACCGACATCGGGTCCGCGCAGATCGCGGAAGATCAGCCGCCCGGCCGGCCGCGGAGTCGCGACTCCGTCGAAGTCCCAGACATTGCCGGACCGGATCAGAATCCGCATTGTGTGCGGCCCACCAACACCCGGCATGCTCGCGGTCGCCGGCTCGAACGTGTCCTGTAACCACATGTCCTTCCAGCCCTGCTTCGTACCTTTCACAAACTTCACCCGGGCCCCAGCCGCCGCCCGCAATGTCCGCGCAAACGGCTCCCACTCGCCAGGCACCCCATCTGGATACGGCGCCGAACCGTTCCACCACCCGGGCCCGTCGTTAGGGGCGCCCGCCAGCACGGTCTGAGCCGGCTGCAGATCGTTCTGCAACATCAACGGCGCAATCCGCATCTGTACGACGTCTGTGCTGCTCCGCCCGCGGTCCCGCACCGTCAACGTGACTGTGATCCGCCCATCCCACTTGGCCGGATCGCGAACAACATCCCGCCCCTCCAGCCCAAGCCGCACGCCCCGCCGCAGTTGATCCGCAGTGAGCGCACCAACCGAGTGGCCGTTGGCGAAGATGCGGGCTTTGTCGGCCGGGACGACCGTCAGCGTGCCTGTCGCGGTGGACGAAAGGTTGCGTAGGGCATCGATCTTCAGCGGAGCCAGGTCAGCGAGATCGCGGGGTCCGTTGATGACTTCGTCGGCTGCATCGTTGCAGGCAGCGAGTTTGTCGTCGACCGCGCGGCCGGGAGCGTCCAGGTCGCTTGGATCAACGCGGCAGCGGCGGCTGTCGTCGTCGAGGTTGGGTAGGAAGATTGCGCCGCGATGGTCGGTCCAGGTGGAGCGGCCGGCGTTGTCGGCGGTGGTGAGCCGGCCGTCGCGGTTCACGTCGGCGGTCAGGTGTGCGGGTGGTGCCGCCCCCCAGGCAGCAAGCACTGGGGTTCCGGCGGTGAGCAGGGTCGCGGCGGTCAGGCCCGCGGTCCAGCGTCTCATCGGAGATCTCCTTTAGTAATACGAGCGTGCTTTTTCAACCCTGAAAATAGCACGGTCGTGTCAGAACCGGCAGGTGGAGAAAAGATCTCCACCCGGCGACCGAGAAGGGTTTACGCCCTTGCAGGCAAGAAGAGGTGGATGGACGCTCACCAGGGCGTCGTGAGGAGAGGGGCTCGATGCGCCGCTGGACAGCTGTCAGGATCGTCGGACTCGCCGCCGTGGCGGTGGTCGGCGCCGGAGTGCTCTACCAGCTCCCGGCCAGCCCGTTCGACCGCGGCGGCAAGCCCGAGCGGCCGGTCGTCGCCCAGTCCGAGCCGTCCGACAAGCCCGCCGTACAGAAGGGCGATCCCGCGCCGAAGCCGAAGGGCGATCCCGGTGACAAGCCCGCCGATCCGCCGGCCGAGAACGACCAGTCGTCGACGACCCCCGATCGTCCCGCCGCCGCGATCACCTATCCGCAGCGCGGCACCGTGAACTTCACCGTGCTCCCCGCCGACCCGGCCCACCGCGTGATCGGTCGCGCTGGCCGCTTGATGACCTTCCAGATCGCCATCGAGGGCGGGATCAAGGGCATCAACCAGACCGAGCTGGCCGAGTTCGTCCGTACGACGTATGGCGCGCCGCAGGGCTGGACCGCGGGTGGCAAGTGGCGATTCCAGCAGGTCGGACCGGGGGAGCAGGCCGACTTCCGGCTCATGTTCGTCACGCCGGAAACCCGCGACACGTACTGCGGTTTCGCCCCCGACCGCTACACCAGTTGCCGGATCGGCGATCGGGTTGTGCTCAACATCGCCCGCTGGGTCAACGGAGTCCCGAACTACGGCGCCTCACTGACGACGTACCGGCAGTACATGGTCAACCACGAGACCGGACACCGTCTCGGCAACGCCCACCAGCTCTGCCCCGGCGCCGGACAGCCGGCGCCGGTCATGCAGCAGCAGACACTCGGGCTCCACGGCTGCACGGCGTACCCGTGGCCCTATCGGGATGGGTCGCTCTACCGCGGTCAGCTCGGCAAGTACAACGACTCCATCCCAGGGACCTGATCAGTTCTGGAGAAACACCTGCGGCAGCGCCTGGCTGGGACCAGAGGTGCTCGATGACCCTTCGAGACCGTCCGCCACCGTGTGCAGCAGGCGGATCAGATGCGCAGCGTCGTCCGGACCGAGGATTCCAGTGACGACATCGAGGACGCGGACGGTCAGACCGTCCAGCTGGGACAGGCGTGCCTGCCCCAGTCCGGTGACGACGACCTGGCGACCGGTCTTGACCATGCCGAGCGCGGCCAGGTCGGAGATGGCCAGCTCAGCCTCGGCCGTGGTCGTGCCGATCTGCTCGGCAACACCCTCCGGCGTGCTCCGGCCGTTCGCAATCGCGCTCAGCACCAGGGCGGCCGGCATCTTCAAACCGACCGCGTCCTGCAGGCCGAGAATCAGCGGATGGGCGTGGCCGCGCACGCGCTCGACGGCATCGAGCAGGCGTAGCGCATCACCGGCGTTCCCGATCAGGTGCTCGGTCTGCACGGCGGCGAAGGCCGTCGCTTGAACCGGAGCAGGCGGTCCCACAACTTCGACTGCAGGTTTGCGCAGTGCGAGAGCCTGGGTTTCCTCGTCTTCGATGGTCACGCCTTCCAGCGTACGGAGTCCTTCCGACAGCTCGGCGTGTCGTTCCTGAGGAAAGCCTATGAATCGCGACCCGTCAGTCACTTACTCTCGCGGGCATGCAGCTGAGTGGGAAACGAGCCCTGGTCATCGGTGGCGGCGGAGCCGGAATCGGGCGGGCCATCACCAACGCGTTCGGCGTCGAAGGAGCCGCGGTGGCCGTCGCGGATCTCGACCCCGCCCGCTCGGCCGAGGCTGCCGAGCAAGTGCGAGCAGCCGGCGGTACGGCGTACCCGGTGAGCGGTGACGTGCGCTCACTCACCGACATCGAGGCGATGGTCGCGAGCGCTGTGGAGAGCCTCGGCGGACTCGACATCCTGATCACGGTCGTCGGCGGGCAGGTCGCGTTCGTCCCCGCGGTGAAGCTGCACGAGATGGCCGACGCGGATTGGGACACCATCTACGAGGTCAACCTCCGGTACGTCGCTCGCGCGGTCCGGACCGTCCTGCGGGTCTTCCTCGACCAGGGCACCGGCGGCTCGATCGTCAGCGTCGGCTCGGTGACCGGATTCATGGCGGCTCCCGACCAAGCGGCGTACGGGGTGATGAAGGCCGGCATCCTCAGCCTGGCCCGGACTGTCGCCGCCGAGTACGCCGCCAATGGCATCCGGATGAATGTCGCAGCCGCCGGTGCGATTGCGACCGCGGTCAACACTGCGCCGGCGGATGTTTGGGTCGACGAGATCCCGCTCGGTCGCTACGGCCGCTCCGAAGAAGTTGCGGCTGCTGTTGTCCACCTGGCCTCCGACGCAGCGGCGTACACGACCGGGCAGCAGTTGGTTCTGGACGGCGGCGTCTCCGTACGCGGGCCTTTCGGCTGAAATTCACGACAGTCGAAAATCTGCTCGAACAATTCGAGTCCGGATGGTCCGAAAAAGTTTGCCCGGAGTCGGAGAAATCGAGATCGGTGCGTGACCAAGGGCTCACATGCTCCGTTGGTTCTGATGTGACGGTGAACACCTACGGCGCATCGTCACCGCGCTCGCCCGCGATTTATCCCTTGCCGATCATCGCGAATTTGCCAGGAGGACCAGTGACAACCGCCACCGCCACCCAGATCGTCGAGCGCCGTCGCGTGCGGGTCTGGTTCGGTGAGCACGTGATCGCCGACTACAACGCCGAGCCGGCGTTGGCCGAGCGGTACGCCCACGCCATGAGCCGTCGGTTCGCCGGCCTCCGGGTCACCAACGACCCGATGCCCGCCGTCGACCGGCTCCCCGATCCCTTGCCCGGCGAGCGCATGTGGGACGTAGCACCCCGCTAGAGCAGAATTCCGAGCGTCTTTTCGTCGTCCGTATCTCACCAGACAACCCACCCGGACGACGGTCGGCCGAGAACCTCACCTCGACCACAAAAGACTTTCGGTGCCGGCGGCAAGTGAGCGTTGGCGTTCTGCTCCTCACTTGCCGCCGCATTTCTCCCCTGAATGCGCCTGAATGCAGTAATTCCTGAACCATTCTCACGTCCGCATCGGAGCCCCCAGCCCGGTGCGGACGTTTTTTGTTTTACCGGCTTAGGCATCGCTTGGATGCGGCCGGGCCGGTACGGCGTTTGGTTGCTCGCCGCTGCGGCCGTTTACAGAGACGGATAGCTGAGCTGGGCGCGTGGCTGAGCTGGATGGCGAGGTCGGCGACCGCGTGGACGTTGCTTGAGGTGACGTTCTGTGGTTGCCGCCAACGACCAGGACGCCTTTTTGCTGATCCGCCGCAGTGGTTGCTGTGACAGCGCGGAGCCGGGGAGCGTTACCCCCCAAAATCGGCTAGTTATGCTCCCCAGCCTCAAGCAACCGCCACTTTCCAGGCGACCGCACCACTAGAGCAACCACAGAACGTCACCTCAAGCAACGTTCACCGCGGTCGCGGCCTCGCCATCGAGCTCAGCCACCGGACCGGCCCACCCGAAGGCTCAGTGGCCGCCGTCAGGCGGCCGAACCCCGCGCAAACCCGCACCTTTGTGGACCGCCAAGGCCACCAGCCGCCCACCAGGATCCACAAAGCGACCAATCCCGCGATCCGGCCCCCGCGGTCTCAGCTGGTGGTCCGCCTTGATGAACGCGAGCGCCCGCTGCGACGGCGTCGCAGGTGCGTTCAACGGTTCACCGGAGCAACACCCGGCGGACATGCAAAGGGGCGATGATCCGGCGGATTTCCCTTTGTCAGGAGGAAGCACGATGGGGCACTCGCACGCCGCCGGTCACGGGCATGGACACGGTCATGGTCACGGGCACGGACATGGGCACGACCACTCGCACGACCATCACCACCCCAACACCGAACTCGACGCGTCCACGCTGGCCGCGCTCGACGAGTCGGTACCCGACAGCGACCTGAGCCCGACCGAGGTGAGCCGCCGCGGACTGCTTCGCTCGGCCGGCATCCTCGGCGGTACGGCGGCGCTAGCGGTCACCGGCGCCCAATTCGCGGCTGCGACCGCGCCGAAGGACGGGTGGATCTTCAATCACGGCAACCGGCCGAACGTCTGGCTGGCCGGCGATCACCACATCCACACCCAGTTCAGCTCCGACGGCATGTACCGCGTGATCGACCAGGCGCGGCATGCAGCGGCGTACGGTCTGGACTGGCTCGTGATCACCGACCACGGCGGCGCGACGCACGCCCGGATCGGCGTCGACCTGGTCAACCCGCAGATCAAGGCCGCCCGCTCCGAGCTCAAAGACACCCTGATCTTCCAGGGGCTGGAGTGGAACATCCCGGCCGCCGAGCACGGCACGATCTTCGTCGCGCCGGGCAGCCGCGAGGTCGAGGTGCTCAAGCAGTTCGAGAACAGCTACGACGGCAGCGTGAAGAACGCCGGTGCGAACACTGCGGCCAACGAGGCGCTCGCGGTCTCCGGCATCCAGTGGCTCGGCCAGCAGGTCGACAAGCGCCGGGTCGCCGATGCGCTCTTCCTGGCCAACCACCCGGCCCGCAACGGCATCGACAGCCCGCACGAGATCCGCAACTGGCGCGACGCTGACCCGCGCATCGCGATCGGCTTCGAGGGCGCTCCCGGTCACCAGGCCGGCGGTCTTCCGAAGGGGATCGGTACCGGCGGTGCCCGCGGGATCTACGGCAACTCACCGAACGCGAACTCGTTCCCGGCGTACCCGCCGGAGAGCTACCGCACCTGGGGTGGTTTCGACTGGATGACCGCGACCGTCGGCGGTCTGTGGGACAGCCTTCTCGCCGAGGGCAAGCCGTGGTGGATCAGCGCGAACTCCGACTCGCACAACAACTGGAACGAGACTGCCCGCCGCCCCGACGGCTCCAGTCAGGAGCAGTTCGACCGCGACGGCCGGTACATGGATCCGGTCTACGGCAACCAGGTGCTCCCCACGAACAGTGACTTCTGGCCCGGCTTCTACAGCCGTACGCACGTCGGTGCTGACCGCCGCGACTACCTGTCGGTGATGGAGGGTCTGCGCAACGGCCGGATGTGGGTCGACCACGGCATGCTCGCGAAGGGTGTCGAGGTCGAGGTCCGCGAGGTCGGCAAGCGGTACGGCGAACCTCTCGGCGGCGCGCTCGTCGTACGGAAGGGCCGTCCGGTCGAGCTCGTCGTACGGATCACCGCTCAGACGATGCCGAACTGGGCGAACTTCGTCCCGACGCTCAACCGCGTCGACGTCATCCAGGGCGCGGTGACCGGCCACGTCAGCGACCGCGACACCTTCGCGGCGCCGAAGACCAAGGTCGTCCGGCAGTGGGACACCTCGGGCAAGCGCGGCACCTTCGAGCTCGTCCACCCGCTCGGCCGGGTCGAGGAAGCTTCCTACATTCGCGTGCGAGGCACGGACGGACACCGTAGCCAGCCTGGGTATCACGGTGCAGCCGTCGACCCGGCCGGACCGGCGCTCGACGTGGTCGGCGACGCGGACCCGTGGGTCGACCTGTGGTTCTACACGAACCCGATCTGGGTGCTGCCGAAGTGATTGTCGCCGTCGACGCCGACAGCAGGGACACAGCGGAAGCCGACCACCTGCTGTACGAACTGCTCGAGGCTGTGGACCAGCCGGTCGTCGCCTGCACCCACATGGTGCACGGCGGCGACCGCCCGCACGTGGCGGTCTCGCTGGCCGTCGCCGCCGATATCGCCGAACCGATCCGCGCCTTGCTCGCGGATCGGTTCGCAGGCGTGGCGATCACCCAACCGGGCGCTTCCCAACCCGAGCTCTCCGGCCCGAGCCAACTCGTCCGCGGCGCCTACGTGGCCGCCGTCGAAGCAGCACTCGGTACGGCGGGTCGTGTCGTCCGCTGGCCCGGTCACGAGCAGGGCCGCGGCGTCCTGCGTGCGGCCGAGCTCCGGGCACGGGCGGGAATCGACCACCTGGAAGCCGTTGGTGGCCTACCGATCACCGACGACGCACTGGTCGACACGCTCGACTTCCTCCGCCCAGTACGGCGGGAAGGCCAGCTCGTACTGCAGTTACAGCCGGCGGCCGGCAACCTGCTGATCCCGTTCGAACTCCAGCATCAGCAGAAGTGTTGCGCCGATCACTGATTCCAGTCGTGACCGGCCAACGCCTCGGGCAGCTCACCAATGATCCCGAGACGTTGTGTGCAACGGGTCAGAGCGACGTACAGGTCTCGGAGTCCGCGCGGGGACTCGATCACGATGCCGTCCGGGTCGACGACCAGGACGGAGTCGAACTCGAGTCCCTTCGCTTCGCGGGCGGTCAGGACGGTGACCCCGGTCAGGCCGTCGACCGCTTCCTGAATGAGCTCGAGCCGGCTGCGTGACGTGATCACGCCGACCTCGCCGTACTGGGTCTCCTCGGACGCCATCTTGTAGACATACAAGGGTTGTTCGGCCGGTGCGACGTCCGCGTGCCACGGCTGGACGCCGGTCGAACGGACTGAGCGCGGAGGTTTGGCCGTCGGGTCGACCTCGTGCAGCACGGCGTTTGCGAGGTCCATCACCTCGGCCGGCGTGCGGTAGTTGAGGGTGAGCTCCGCCAGCCGCCAGCGGTCGCCGAAGGTCTCACCGAGCGCGGACGACCAGCTCGTGCCGCCGCCGATCGCGCTGGTCTGAGCGACATCGCCGACCAGCGTCATCGAGCGCAACGGACAGCGCCGCGCGATCGCACGCCAGGCCATCGGGGTGAGCTCCTGCGCTTCGTCGACGATGACGTGGCCGTAGGTCCACCGACGGTCGGCGCCGGCACGCTCGGCGAGGGTGCGGTCGTCGTCGGCTTCGTAGCGCTCGGCAAGCATCTGCGCATCGAGGATGTCCTTCGCGGTCAGCACCTCGGAGGCGTCTTCCTCGTCGAAGTCGGTCGACCCCGAACCGGACAGCAGGTCCAAAGCCCCTTGTGCATAAGCGATTGAGCGCGCCCGGGCTGCTCTTTCCCGCGCGGCTTCGGTCCCGTCGTCGCCGAGAAGCTCGGCCGCTTCGTCGAGCAGCGGTACGTCGGACGGGCTCCAGTCGGCGCCGTACCGGAGGAGGTGTTCGCGGTCGAGGACACTCAGTTGGGGCGCGGCCTCGGCGAGTCGCGCTTCGTCGCCGTACAGGTCTTCGAGGAGCGTCTGCGGGCTGAGCTGCGGCCAGAGTTTGTCCAGCAGGGCATGGATTGCGGGCTCGGCGAGGATCTCTTTGCGGAGCTCGGCGAGGTCGTACTCGTCGAGGAGGTTCTCGCCGTCGAGCGGGTCGGTGCCGATCAGGTCCGAGTACTGCGCGGTCAGGCCGTCGACGATCTCGTTGAGGAAGAACGGGCGCGCCTGGTTGTGCGTGAGATTCCGGCGGCGCGCGTGGTTGCGAGTCGTGCGAGCGAACTCGGGGTCGAGCGTCAGCGTCGTCCGGTCGACGAGGACCTCGACCGGGCTCTCCGGCACCCACTGCCGAGCGGCGACCGCCTTCTCGATCACCTCGGCCATCACCGCGCGGCCCTTCACCTCGGCGCTCTCCGGCGCCTCGGGACGGGTTGCCGACAAGCCCGGGTACAGCTCGGCGATCGTGACCAGGCGAACGCCGTCCTCACCGAGCGACGGGAGCACCTGGCCGATGAACTTGAGGAATGCCGCATTCGGTCCGACGACCAGAATTCCGCGCTTTTCCAGTTGCTCACGGTGCGTGTACAGAAGATAGGCCGCGCGGTGCAGTGCGATTGCGGTCTTACCAGTGCCGGGACCGCCTTGGACGACCAGGACTCCGGGGAGCCCGGAGCGGATGATCCGGTCCTGGTCGGACTGGATCGTCTGCACGATCGACTCCATCTGGCCGGTCCGGCGCGCGTCCAGCGCCTTCAGCAGCACGGCCTCGCCGATCACGCCGGTCCCTGGCTTGGACGGATCAGCGGCCTCCCGATCGAGGTCCAGTTGCTCGTCCTGCACGTCGACGACGCGACGCAACCGCGTTTGGATATGGCGACGCCGTACGACGCCTTGGTTGGCGATCGCGGTCGCGATGTAGAACGGGCGCGCTGCCGGAGCGCGCCAGTCGATCAGCAACGGCTCGTAGTCAGCGTCGTGCAGCCCGAGCCGGCCGATGTGCAGCACCTCGCCGTCGGCCGCGTCCAGCCGCCCGAAATACAGGCCTTCCTCGGCGCGATTCAGCCGGGACAACCGGATGTCGAGGTTGCGGATCCGCCCGTCGCGCTGGTTGAGCGCCTGCGCGTTCCGGGTGCTGATCAGCAGCTCTTCCCGGGTACGCCGTTCCGTCCGATCCCGCTCGGTGTCGAGGGCGGCGTAGAAGGTCGTGAGATGCGCTTGTTCGGCGTCGACCGGATTCGGCAATTCAAAACCCCTTGTGATAAAATGCGTCTCTGTTGGCTCCCGAATGCATTTCTTTGGTGGTAGCCACAAATCCATGAGTTTATCTGGTGCGAGGCATTTCTTGTAGTGGGGGCTTCGTCGAGGCTAATGGGGTGTTTTCGCTGAAGCCGTGGCTCTGGATCGCGAACGCTTCGGCGACACTGCTGCTGGCGGTGGCGATCATCGCGCAACTGGTCGACGCCGGCTCCCCGGACGATTCTTCCTGCGGGCCGCAGTGTGATCCGCACGGCTACACGGTGATCTTCATCGGTCTGCCGTCCGTCCTCGGCGCGCTCTTCACCCTGAACGCGGTCGGGTTCCTGGTGGCGCGTCGCCGTGCCGGCCTCTGGCTCGCAGTGATTGCCGCGGCGGGCTGTGCGTTCGAGCTGCTCCTCCTGCGGAGTCTGCTGTCGACGGTCCGCATCGTGGAGGTCGGCCTGGTGATCGTGGTGACCGTGGTCCTGGCGATCCTGGGCCTGCGCACGCCGCCGGTTCCCGCGCGACCGCCGTACCGGCTGCCGGAGCCGCCGTACCCGCCGGCTTGACCTCAAGTCGTGTTGAGGTATTAGCGTCCTGGGACGTGACTGTCCATCCGCTCCGCCTCGCCGTGCTCACCCGCAACCTCGAGCCCGGCCGCTTCGGCACTGCGGTCACCGAATGGTTCGCCCGTGAGGCCGACCGGCACGACGAGTTCAAACCCGACCTGATCGACCTCAGCACGCTCCCGCTGACCGATCTCCCGGCCCGGATCGCCGAGGCCGACGCGATCGTCATCGTGACGGCCGAGTACAACCACGCCTACCCCGGCGACCTCAAGACCGCGATCGACGCCGTCCGCCGCCCCTGGTTCGCCAAACCCGTCGCCTTCGTCGTCTACGGCGGCCGCTCCCGAGGCCTCCGCGCCGCCGAACAACTCCGCCTGGTCTTCGGCGAACTCCACGCCGTCCCCATCCGCGACACCCTCGCCTTCCACGAATCCGACTTCACCGAACCTGGCCTCCCCAGCTCCGCCGAGCCGCTCGACCCCACCACCCCGGCTGCCGCCCAAGCCCTCCTCACC
>NZ_SMKX01000152.1 GCF_004349055.1 Kribbella antibiotica | reverse complement strand
GGTGTAGACGCCGCGGTCCCAGGCGGGTTGTTCTTGGGGGCGGAGGTGGAGGCCGGTGACGCTGACGACGCTACGGGGTGGGAGGCCGGCGCGGACGCGTTCTTCGACCTTGGCGACGACCTGGCGGCCTAGCTCGGGGCCGAACTCTTCACCGGTGCGCCACTCCGGTGGGCGGCGGGTGACCCAGGTGGTGCTGGCTACTGCAGAGATCTCGGCAAGGAGCTGTACGGCGGACGCGCCGCCGCCGATCACGAGCACCTGTTGGCCGGCTAGCTCCGCCGCACCGCGGTAGTCGGCAGTATGCAGCTGGCGGCCTTGGAAGGTCTCGATCCCCGGGTACCACGGGATGAACGGCCGGTTCCACGTCCCCGTCGCGTTCACCAGCGCTGCAGTCCGGTACGTCGACTGGTCGGTCAGGACCTCGAATCCGCCGGGAACCCGCTGCACGCTTTCCACCACCACCGGCCGCACGACCGGCAGCCCGAACCGCTTCTCGTACGACGCGAAATACGACGGCACGAACTCGTTCGCTCGCTCCGGCCCAACGCTGTCAGGCACCGGAGCACCCGGCAGGTTCGCGATCCCGTGCACGTCGTGCATGGTCAGCGAGTCCCACCGGTGCTGCCACGCACCGCCTGGCGACGGATTGCGATCCAGTACGACGACCTCCTCGTACGGCGTGAATCCCATCCGCACGAGGTGATACGCGGCCGACAACCCTGCCTGGCCGGCGCCGATGACCACTAGCTGATGCACATGAGTCACAACGCCGGCCGGAGGGTTGATCTTCCCGACTACTCGTCAGCGATGAGGCGATCGATCTTCTCGTGGTAGCGCTGGCCGGTCTTGCCGCCGATGACTGCGGCGAGCAGTGTCACGACGATCAGTGCGACTGCGGCGATCACACCGCCGGTGGCCAGTGTCCCGTTGGACAGGGCGACGTCTGGACGCTGCAGGTCACTCAGCCAGTCGTACTGGCTGTTCAGCAGTGCTCCGGCACCTGCGGCGAGGACGGCGACCAGGACTGCCACCATCCACACGCCGAATCCGTTGCGCGCGCCGTCGAAGCGGGCCAGTCGGCCGGCGACGTACCCGCCGCTGTAGAAGGCCACTGCGATCACCACGATCGCCATGACGGAGGCGGTGAGTCCTGCGGCGGCTGGTGCGGCCTCGGCGTCGCCGCGGCCGTAGTCCAGGATCTCAGCGGTCAGCAGGGCCACGGCGGAGACCGCAGCGGACAGCAGGACCGACATGGCGATTGCGATCAGCCAGCCGAAGAAGGCTGCGCCGAACTTGAACCCGCGATAGACCAGCAGGGCTGCGTCGGCCGCCGGCGGGCGGTCCGCGGCGACCACTGGCTGGTCCGGGACGGTGGTCACGTTACTCATCGTCGGTTCTCCTCACAGGCGAGCTTCATGTCACCGGTACCCGTGCGTGAGCGACCTGACACGGTAGCGCCCCAGACTTAACCTGGCTCTGAGTTACCTGGGTAGCGGCGTGGTGTGAACACCAGCGGCCCGGCCGGCCGGGAGACCGTCCGGGTCTGGGACGAGCCGATGAGCAACAGGCACCGCATGTCGACAGTGTCCGGGTCCAGCGAGCCCAGCGTCGTCACGGTGACGGTCTCAGCAGACCCGCCGACGTTACGACCCACCACCACCGGTGTGTCGGCGGAACGGTGTTCCAGCAGCAGGTCTCGCGTTGCGGCGACCTGCCAGGTGCGGGACTTCGAAGCAGGGTTGTAGATCGCGATTGCCAGATCCGCAGCCGCAGCGGCGGTCAGACGTTGTGCGATGACCTCCCACGGCTTGAGCCGGTCCGACAGCGACAGCACGCAATAGTCGTGTCCCAACGGCGCACCGACCCGGCTGGCAACCGCCTGCGCCGCAGTCATCCCAGGCAACACCTGTACGGCGATGTCCGCGTACTCCGGTTCGGAAGCGACCTCCGTGACCGCACTGGCCATCGCGAACACGCCGGGGTCACCGGACGACACCACGACCACCGCAGAACCCTTGCGTGCAAGGTCCAACGCAAACGCAGCTCGCTCCGACTCCACCCGGTTGTCGGACCCATGCTTGCGTTGCCGCGCGCGGTCCGGCAGCCGGTCGACGTACGGGCCGTAGCCGATCAGGTCGTCCGCCCCGGCAATCGCGGCGCGTACCTCCGGCGTCATCCACTCCGGACCAGCCGGACCGAGCCCAACCACCGTGACCGAGCCTTCGCGCGCAGTCTGCACCGCCGGTGCGCTGAAGCTGGTGTTGTTGATCGGACTGGGCAGCAGCGCCAGTGAGAAGTAAGGAACCGCGTCCGGATCGACCTCTGACAGCGGTGCGATCCGCTGCTCCGAGGTGGTGGCGCGTTCGACGTACCAGGCCTCGTCAGCACGCCCAGCCAGCTCAAAAGCCTCACGGACGTTGCCAAAAGTGCGGCCCAGCTTCATCACTGCAGCCGCATCCGTGTTCCGCAGCCGCTCCGCCAGCACATCCGGCGGCAGCGTCCCCGGCAGCACAGTGAGAACCTCATCGCGCTCACACAACGGCCGACCCAGTACGGCGGCCGCCGCGCTCACCGATGTCACCCCTGGAACCACCTCACACGGGTACCGGTCAGCCAGCCGCTTGTGCATGTGCATGTAGGACCCGTAGAACAGCGGATCCCCTTCAGCCAGTACGACGACATCGCGGCCCGCATCGAGATGAGCAGCGAGCCGGGCGGCGCACTCGGCGTAGAACTCGTCCATGGCGCCCTGATAGCCACCAGGGTGGTCAGTGGTCTCGGTGGTGAGCGGATAGACCAGGTGTTCCTCGATCTGACCGTCCCGCAGGTACGGCGCAGCCACGGAGCGCGCGATGCTGCGCCCATGCCGCGCACTGTGGAACGCGATCACGTCCGCAGCGCCGATCAGCCGCGCAGCCTTCACCGTGACCAGTTCCGGGTCACCCGGTCCGAGTCCTACACCCCACAGCTGTCCGGTCACTCTTCCTCACTCGCAATCGCATTCACAGCAGCGGCGGTGATCGCACTGCCACCACGGCGCCCCCGCACGACCAGGTACTCCAGGCCGAGTGTGTTGGCCGCCAACGCCTCTTTGGACTCGGCAGCACCGATGAACCCGACCGGAATCCCCAGTACGGCGGCCGGTCGCGGACCGCCCGCAGCGATCACCTCAAGGAGCCGGAACAACGTGGTGGGTGCGTTGCCCACCGCAACGACCGCACCGGCCAGGTGCTCGGTCCACAGGTCTACCGCGGCCGCACTGCGCGTCGTCTGCAACTTCGCAGCGAGCTCCGGCACACCAGGTGCGCTCAATGTGCAGATGACCTCGTTGTCGGCTGGCAGCCGTCGTCGAGTGATGCCCGCAGCGACCATCTGCGCGTCACACAGGATCGGTGCGCCGTTCTGAAGTGCGGTGCGCGCGTTCTTGACCACATTGGGCGACCAGGCCAGGTCTGCCACCAGATCGGTCATCCCGCACGCGTGGATCATCCGGACCGCGACCTGGGACACGTCGGCAGGCAGGTGGTCCAGGGAAGCCTCGGACCGGATCGTTGCGAACGACCGCCGGTAGATCTCCGCGCCGTCCTGCACGTACTCGAACCCGCTCACCACGTCTCCCTAAACTCACCGTCGACCAGATACCCGTTGCCAACAGCAAGTATGTCGACAAAGACACCTGCCGGCTTCCCGCAGCGGCGTTCGCAACCGGACCAATGGACCCGGCGTCCGTCCCGCACCAGCCGAGGCATGACCTGCCAGGCGTCACTGCGCACATCCGCCAGTGCCTTCGCACATCCCGGTTGCCCCGCACACGCTGTCACACCGCTCCACGCGGAGTCCGGTGTTGTGATCAACCCGACTGCCTCTAATGGCGCACTGGCGACCGCAGGTAGCACGACCGAACGCCATGGCGTCACCCGAATCCACTCGGCAAGCTCCGCCAGGACGGCAGCTTGCCCGGAAGTCAGACTGCCCAGCGGGACGGTCACTACGCGAGCAGACCCATGCACACCAGCCTCAACCGGCACTCCGGTCACCAAAGGCTCATCAGTCGGCTCCAGCCCGAGCTGCGCGAAGATGCGCCGCTCACCATCGACAACCTCAGCGATCCGCCACTCGGCCGCGTCCCGAACCTCCAGGAACGCAGCGGCGGCGGCCAGCATCACCTCGACCACCTCGCCCCAGTCGAGGCGCACACCGCGCGTACCAAGGCTTAGTAGCGCCGTACGGGAGTCAACGGCTTGGACCAGGACATCGGCTCCGGAGTCCACCAAGTCTCCGCGCCCGTCATCCAGCGCGAACAGGAACCGCCCTGGCAGCTCAGCCAGTCCCGGATGCGCACACAGCGCCCGGTCCAAGGCGCTAGCCAGCGGCAGTACGTCGTACCGGCCGTCGAGACCGGACAGAGGGGAGACGAGGATGTTACGGACCCGCTCATGCGTCAGTGACGGGAGCAGCCCGGCCCGGTAGAGGCGGTCCGACAGCTCCTGCGGCCCGTCCGGTCGCAGGGCGCGGATCTGGAGGTTTCCGCGCGACGTGAGCTCAAGGCGCCCGTCGCCGAGGTCCAGCGACGCAGAGCGCAGTACGTCGAGCTGCGTGACGCTCAGCAATCCACCGGGCACGCGGATCCGGGCGAGACCGCCGTCAGCCGCTTGGTGCACTGCCAGCACACCCGGGCACCTGTCAGCTGAAGTCCTCACCACACCCGCGATGCTACGTGTCGGTCGCCTGTGCTCTGAACCACGTCACGACTCCCACGGTGATCGCAGCGCACACGCCACCCACGACCATCGCGCTGGAGGCCGACCAGGCGTCCACGACCACCCCACCCACCAGCGCACCCAGCGATAGCACGGCCTGGAATGACGAGGTGAACAGCACAGTCGCGGCCTCGCGGGACCGCGGAGCCGCCGCCGCGAACATGCTCATCGTGCAGACGGGCACACCGCCGTAGCCGAGTCCCCACACCACCAGCAGAACAACGGCTCCCAGCGTCGTGTGCCCGAAGAGAGGCAGGAGCAGCATCGCAACAGCCATCAGACCGGCGCAGGTGGCGAAGGTCAGCCGGAGGTTGCGGGCTGCCGTCGTACCTGCGACGAGGTTGCCGGCCAGTCCGGCAACGCCGTACACGAGCAGGAGCACGCTGGTGTGTTCCGAGTGCAGGAAGGGCGTGACATAGGTGTACGCCGCGAAGTGGCCGATCACGATCAGGCAGGTGGCCAGCAACGCCCTGTGGCTGCGGAGGAGCGCAGCGCGCAGTACGGGCAGCCGAGTCACCTCCAGCGGCGGTAGCGGAGGCACTGCCAGGTAGAGAATCACCATCACGACCAGGGACAGCACACCGAGCGCAGCAAACGACGTACGCCAGCCGAGCAGCTCTCCGAAGAAGGTCCCGGCCGGTACGCCGAGCACCGTGCCAAGCGGAACCGCGGAGAAGATCACTGCGGTCGCTCGGGCAGTCCACTCTGCAGGGACGAGTCGTTGGGCCAGTCCGGCGCCGATCGACCAGAAGCCGCCGATGGTCAGCCCGACGAGGAAGCGGGCCACCAGCTCAAGCCAGTACGACGGTGCGGCCGCCGCCAGGAACCCAGCCGCCGCGAGCAACGCCATCAGCGCGCAGAGCATCAGCCGACGGTCGACGCGGGAGGTGGTCACGGTGATGACTGGCGCGGCGACTGCGGCGACCAGACCGGGCATGGTCATCAGCCAGCCCGTGCGGCCGGCGGTCAGACCGAACTCCGCGCCGATCGGGGTGAGCAGACCAACCGGCAGGATCTCGGTGGTGACGATGGTGAAGATTCCCAGCGTCAGCGCGGCGACCCCGAGCCGATGCGTGGCCGGCGTACGGGTCAGTTCGATGGTCATGGCATCCAGCAAACCGGCCGCCCGCCCGCCGGACCGGCGGATTTGCGACACTGCGGCGGGATCTGACGTGCTCGTCGCTTTCTCGCCATCACCAAGACTTGTCGGTGCGGGCTGGGAGGCTTGAATGCATGGCACTGAGAGAGCGGCCCTGGCCGGATGACGACCTGACGTTGCAGCAGTCCGTGGTTGGGTACTTCCAGTTCGTCCACAGCACTGTGGTGAACAAACTGGACGGTCTGACCGAGGAGCAGGCGCGGGCGACGCCGCTCCCGACCTCGCCGGTGATGAACCCGCTCGGCCTGGTGAAGCACCTGACCGCCGTCCAGCGGCAGCACATCCAGCGCACCATCGGCGGTCATGACCTGCCCTCGCTGTGGCGGTCCGACGACCACGACTACGAGTTCCGCGTCGGCCCGGACGAGACAATCGCCGGAGTCGTTGCGGCGTACGACGCGGAGTGGGAGCTGTCCCAGCAGACGCTGGCAGCGGTCGACTGGTCAGCGTTCGTGACCGGCCACCACGGGCCGATCCGAATCGGGCGGTTCGTGGCTGACGTGCTCCAGGAGTCCGCCCGGCACCTCGGCCACCTGGACATCGTCCGCGAGCTGATCGACGGCGGCAAAGGGGAGTGATCCGGATCGAGATCATCTGACAGCAGATAATCTGGAATCATGGCCATTCCTGCAGGCGATCGTCGACCGCGTGCACCGCGAAACCCTGGCCGCGCTGCCCGCAGATCGCCGTACGGCGTTCGTCGAGGCGCTGGAGAGTCTCACCGACGGCCAGCTCGCCAAGCCGGTCGATGCACAGCCGGTACGACGTGGCAGGCAGCGGACCGGATGATCTAATGCCCGCATGGAGATCGTGGTCATCGGTATCGGAGCAGGTGATCCGGAGCAGCTCACGCTGCAGGCGGTGGCGGCGCTGAACCGGGTCGACGTGTTCTTCGTGCTGGACAAGGGCGACGTCAAGCAGGAGTTGGTCGACTTGCGCACCGAGATCCTGCAGCGGCATGCGACTGGCAAGGAGTACCAGGTCGTCATCGGCCGGGACCCCGAGCGTGACCGCTCCACTGCGGCGTACGTCGAGGCTGTCGACGACTGGCGCCGCCGCCGGGCCGATGTGTGCGCGGAGCTGATTGCAGCGAACCTCGGTGCGGACCAGGTAGGCGCGTTCCTGGTGTGGGGCGACCCGTCGCTCTACGACAGCACGCTGGCCATCCTCGACGACATCCTGGACCGCGGTGACCTGTCGTTCGAGATCGAGGTGATCCCCGGCATCAGCAGTGTGTCCACACTGGCCGCGCGGCACCGCATTCCGCTCAACCAGGTAGGGCGGCCGGTGCAGATCACCACCGGGCGCCGGCTGGCCAAGAAGTGGCCGGAGGGTGTGGACGACGTGGTGGTGATGCTCGATGCGCGCACCTCGTTCACCGCACACCTCGATCAGGACGCGACCATCTACTGGGGTGCCTATCTCGGTACGCCGGATGAGCTGCTGATCGCCGGTCCGGTCCGTGAGGTCGCAGCGGAGATCGAGAAGGTGCGCGCCGAGGCCCGCGAGCGCAAGGGCTGGATCATGGACACCTACCTTTTGCGCCGCCAGTAGACCAAAGGTGCTGAGCACCACTGCGCGTTCTGGGCGGGCCTTAGCTAGCGCGCTTGCCCAGCCGGTCCCAGATGCGCATCAGGACTGGTGAGAGCAGGAGCAGCAGCATGGCGTAGAAGGTGATGCCCGGGACGAAGGCCGCCAGCAGGAAGGCGATCAGCGTCAGCCCGGTCAGCAGGAAGGAGTTGTTGAGCTCGCGACGGCTGATCGGGTCCTCCGCATTCTCCAGTTGGGGATGGCCCTGGATCAGCCAGGTCATCGCCGTTTGGCAGGCGCTGAGGGCGAGAATCGTCCCGGTGTAGATCCCGGCGGTGAACTGGGTGCTCGGGTAGCTGCCGACGATCTCCGTCGGGAACGGCAGGAGCACGATCGCCAGCAGCCACAGCAGGTTGATGCGAATCAGCAGCGGGGTGTAGGCGCGGACGTGCTCGAACACCCGGTGGTGATTGAGCCAGAAGCTCGAAATCACCACGAAGCTGAGCAGGAACGAGTAGATCTGGGCCCGGTGGTCGGTGATCACCTCGAGCGCGGTCAGGCCCTCGGCCCTGGACTCGGTGACCACCTCGACCAGTGGCAGCACCAGCAAGGTGACCGCGATCGCCACGACAGCGTCCGTGAACAGGACCAACCGATCCGGATTCCTCGTCATACTCACGGCCGACACCCTACTGACTGCGGATCACGTGTCCGGCAGGGAGACCGTCGACAAGGTGATGCGGTCCTTGCCGGGCGCGGCGCGGAGGTAGGGCTCCACCAGGGCCTGCAACCCCCGGCGGAGGGTGTCCAGGTCGTCGCTGTCGACGTAGAGCGACATCTGGTTGTAGCCGAACTGCTCGCGCCGGCTGTCGAGGTATCCGCGCTCGACGACCCGGTCGTAGTCGGCGGTGAGCTGGGTGAGCACCAGCAAGAGGGCGCGCCGGTGCTGGTCCGGTGTCATCGCGCGGGCCTCGTCCTCCTCGATGTGGGCGACATCGGAGGACTGGTCGACGGTCAGCGTCCGCTCCACGGCGCCCCGGATCCGCCGCTCGCGGACGACCGTCAGTACGCCGCCGTCGATCAGCGCGGCCACGTGGCGGTAGAGCGTGGTCGCCGGGACGTCGGGCAGGTCCTGTCTGAGGTCGGTGGTGGTCACCTCGCGGCCGAGCACCCGCTGGATGATGCGCCAGCGGATCGGGTGCAGCAGGAGGTCGGCCAGCGGGGTGGCCCGCGACGGTGAGGGTTCAGTCATGGTTTGCCCCTATTGATTCCAAGTGTGGAAATAATACTCTTAGTGGAATCAATCGCCTACGACCGAGGAGACTGCCGTGTCCGACCACCAGCAGCCCGATAGTCCGAACCGCCCGGGGATCTCGCGGCGCACCATGCTTGCCGCCGCAGCCGTCGCCGTACCGGCCAGCGCTCTGGCTGCCTCTCCAGCCATCGCCGCCCCCACCGCTCCCGTCGCGACAAAACCATCCCGTACGACGCCTGCACCGGTCGGGCGGCTGTTCGACAAGGTCGAGGCCGGGATGGCGAAGTACGCGATCCCTGGTGTCGGTCTGGGCGTCTGGTACCGCGGCCGGGAGTACGCGCGCGGTTTCGGCGTCACCAGCGTCGACAACCCGTCCCCGGTGACCGCGGACACGGTCTTCCGGATCGGCTCCACCAGCAAGACCTTCACCGCCACGGTGATCATGCAGCTGGTTGAGCGCGGCCTCGTGAACCTGGACCGGCCGGTTCGGACGTACCTGCCCGACTTCGCCACAGCCGATCCCACTGTCGGCCCTCGGGTCACTGTGCGGCAACTGCTGAACCACTCCGCCGGCTGGCGAGGCGACACCTTCCTCGACACCGGTGACGGCGACGATGCACTGGCCCGGTACGTCGCAGGGCTGTCGGCGGCACCGCAGCTGACGCCACTGGGCGAGGTGTTCTCGTACAACAACGCAGCCATCGGTGTCGCCGGCCGGATCATCGAGGCCGTCACCCGGAAGCCGTACGAGACAGCCACCCGGCAGATGCTGATCGACCCGCTCGGTCTGGCACACAGCCGGTTCTTCCGCAGCGAGCTGGGCGGCTTCAGCGTTGCTGCGTCGCACAACATCGTCGACGGGAAGCCGGTCGTCGAGCCGTCGTTCGACGCGATGCCACGCAGCCTGCACTCGTTCGGCGGTCTGATCTCCAGTGCGCAGGACCAGTTGCGCTATGCGCGGTTCCAGCTCGGCCACCACGGATTCCCGCGGTTGCTGCGCGACCGGACCCGAGTGGCCATGCAGTCCAACCCCGGACCGGGCGGCACGCTGTTCGTCGAGATAGACGGCGTCGGCGTCGGCTGGATGATCCGTCCGACCGCAGAGGGCCCGAAGGTGATCCAGCACGGTGGTGACTGGAGCGGCCAGCACTCCGGCTTCCTCATGGTGCCGAAACGCGACTTCGCCCTCACCGTGCTGACGAACTCCGAGAGTGGTCCGGCGTTGACGGCAGAGCTGTTCGGCGGCGACTGGGCACTGGCCGAGCTGGCCGGCGTCCACAACCTGCCCGCCGTACTGCGTCCGCTGCCGCCGAACCAGTTGGCGTCGTACGAGGGCACCTACGTTGCCAGCCAGGTCGGTATGGACGGCGTGGAGAGCTCGTTCGGTCTCGACCTGAAGGCTGACCAGGGGCAGCTTCTAGGCTCGGCTGATGGGCAGCCGGCCCTCCGCCTCGGCTTCTACCGTCGGGACTACGTGCAAATGCTCGGGCTCGACGGCACACCGGAACACACCCGCGCCAACTTCGTCCCGGGACCGGACGGCAAACCCGCCTTCCTCCGGTTGGGCGGCCGCCTGTTCCGCCGGCAGACCGCGGCCGGCCGGAGCGCTGCGGGTCGTCAGCTCACGAGTCTCGCCGAACTGACGCGTCCCGTCCGCTGACCAGCAACAGCAGGTCCTGAGCGGTGCCGGTGACAACCTCACCGGCACCTGCCACGGGTGGTCAGCTCCGGACAGACAGCTCGGCCAGTCGCTTCTCCAGGTATCTCCGGTCGGCCTCCGTCGTGGCCAACTCGGCAGCCTCTTGGTACGCCGCGGCTGCATCGGTACGGCGGTCGAGTCGACGTAGGAAGTCGGCCCGCGCGGCCGGGAGCAGGTGGTAGCCGACGAGGGACCCAGCCGCGAGCTGATCGACCAGTGTGAGTCCGACAGCCGGTCCGTCCGCCATACCGATTGCTACTGCGCGATTGAGAGCGACAACCGGGGTCTGGGGAAGCTGTGCGTAGAGGCCTGCGATCTGCGGCCAGTCTGTGTCGGCTGCGGTCCGGGCGGTCGCATGACATGCAGCTATTGCGGCCTGCACCTGGTACGGCCCCGGAGCGCGTCGCTGCAGAGTGCGGTCGAGTAGGTCTTCGGCCTCAGCGATCAGCTCACCGTTCCAGCTCGTCCGGTCTTGTTCGTCGAGCGTCACGAGGACACCGTCGGGGGAGAGGCGTGTCTCTCGCCGGGAGTCGTGTAAGAGCATCAGCGCAAGGAGTCCGGCCGCCTCTGGCTCGTCTGGCATGAGCTGAACGAGCAGTCTGGCTAGCCGAATGCCCTCCTCAGTCAGAGTGCTGCGGGCGACATCGGAGTACCCCTCGTTGAAGAGCAGGTAGAGCACCGCGAGTACGGCAGGAGTCCGCTCGGGCAGGAGATGCGCCGGTGGCACGCGGTACGGAATTCCGGCGTACTGGATCTTCTGCTTCGCCCGCGTGAGCCGCTTGGACATAGTGGGCTCACCGACGAGGAACGCGCGCGCGATTTCCGCCGTACTGAGCCCTGCCAGTGTCCGCAGCGTCAGTGCGACCCGGGCCTCCATCGCCAACGCCGGGTGGCAGCAGGTGAACATCAATCGCAGCCGATCGTCCGGCACGTCGTACGCCGGCTTCTCGGGTTCGTACGCCATGGCCGCCACCTCCTGCAGCTTCGCCGTACCGACTGCTTCGCGGCGCAGCCAGTCGATCGCGCGGTTGCGCGCAGTGGTGGTCAACCAGGCACCCGGCTTGTCCGGTACGCCGTCGCGTGGCCAGCGCTCGAGAGCCGCGGCACACGCCTCTTGGGCGCACTCCTCGGCCAGCTCCCAGTCCCCGGTCATCCGGATCAGCGTGGCGACCACCTGTCCCCACTCCGCCCGGAAGACCTCGGCGTACGTCAAAGCACCGGACGGATCTCGATCGTGCCGTAGCCGGCCGCCGGGTGCTTGGCAGCGATCTCGATCGCCTCGTCCAGGTCGGCACAGTCGATCAGCACGAAGCCACCGATCTGTTCCTTGGTCTCCGCGAACGGACCGTCGGTCAGCAGCAGCTCGTGGTCCCGGACTCGCACAGTGGTCGCCTCGGTGGGCGGCCGCAGCCCGGCTCCGCCGGTGATGACACCCCGCGCCTCCATCTCCTCCGACCAGCCGCCACAGCCGTCGTTGGCGTGCTCCGCGGCGCTCTCGTCACCGGCGATCATCAGCAGGTACTTCACAGTCGTCCTCCGAGTTCTCGACGTACTAACAGTTCACCGACGAACCACCTGATCGGAAACAGACGCGACCTACACTGCGTCTATGCCTGACCGTACCCAGACCATCGCGTACCCGGCGCCCGGATCGCGGCCGTCTCGACGAGACGAAGAGCCGCTGGCACCGCATGTCATCGTGCTGTTCGGTGCCACCGGTGACCTCGCCAAACGCAAGCTCCTGCCCGGTCTGGCGTACCTGCAGCAGTCCAAGTTCGCCCCCGACGTGCGCATCATCGGCTCGGCCACCGAGGACCTGACCGCGGACGAGTTCCGCGAGCGCGCCCGCCAGGCGGTGGAGACGTACGGGACGCACCGGATGAGTGACGACGAGTGGGCGCAGTTCGCCGGCCGGCTGGACTACGTGCCGGTCTTGGCCGGTCCAGGGCCACTGGCCGAGGCAGTGAACCGGGCGGAGGAGCTGCTCGGCCCGGATGCCCGCCGCCTGCACTACCTGTCGGTGCCGCCGAAGGCAGCCCAGGCAGTGATCGCCATGCTCCGTGACGCCGGACTGGTCGAGCGGGCCCGGGTGGTGATGGAGAAGCCGTTCGGTGACGACCTGGCCAGCGCCATCAAGCTGAACGACTTCGTCCACGAGACCTTCGACGAGTCGCAGGTCTTCCGGATCGACCACTTCCTGGGCAAGGAGGCGGCGCTGAACATCCTCGCCTTCCGGTTCGCCAACGGGCTGTTCGAGCCGATCTGGAACCGCAACCACATCGACCACGTGCAGATCGACATCCCCGAGGAGCTCGGGCTCGACCAGCGCGCCACCTTCTACGAGCCGACCGGCGCGTTCAAGGACATGGTCGTCACGCACCTGATGCAGGTGATGTCGTTCGTCGCGATGGAGCCGCCGACCGCCCTGGAGCCGCGGGCGATCTCGGAGGAGAAGAACAAGGTCTTCCGGTCGATGCTGCCGATCCAGGCGGTCGACGTCGTCCGCGGCCAGTACTCCGGCTACCGCAACGAGGACGGGGTCGCGCCGGACTCCGACACCGAGACCTTCATCGCGCTGAGGGTCGAGATCGACAACTGGCGCTGGGCCGGCGTGCCGTTCTTCCTGCGGACGGGCAAGCGGATGGCGCAGGGACAGCGGATCATCTCGATCGCCTTCAAGGAGGCGCCGAAGACGATGTTCCCGACCGGTTTCGGCGCCGAGGGCCCGGACCACCTGACCTTCGACCTGGCCGATTCGTCCCGGGTCTCGCTGTCGTTCTACGGCAAGCGGCCCGGGCCGGGGATGCGGCTGGAGAAGCTGTCGATGCAGTTCTCGACGCAGGAGACCAAGAGCGCCGGTGACGTCCTGGAGGCCTACGAGCGGCTGATCCTGGACGCCATGCGGGGCGACCACACGCTCTTCACGACAGCCGAGGGCATCGAGTCACTCTGGGAGCGGTCCGCACACCTGCTGGAAGATCCGCCGGCGGTCAAGACGTACCAGCCCGGCACCTGGGGCCCGAACGCCATTCACCAGCTCATCGCGCCGCGCGCCTGGCGGCTGCCGTTCGAGCGCGAGTGGCGCGAGCACAAGCCCAAGGACTAAGCGTGTACCGCGGCGACTGCCTCGCGGATCGGACCGCGATGCAGTCCGCCGTGGCCGGGCAGTACGACGTCGCCGTCCAGATCTACAAGCGGCTTCAGCGCGGTGAGCAGGTTGGCCGGATCGCCGTGCTGGAACAGCGGCGGGATCAGCTGCGGACCAGTGGCCGACACGATCTTGTGCCCGGTGACCAGAGCGTCGCCTGTGATCACCACGCCGGCTGACGGCACGTAGTACGCGGTGTGGCCCGCAGTGTGACCGTGAGTCGGCACGGGGATGGGCTTGCCCGGTAGGTCAAGCGCACCGTCCGTTGGGAACGCCTGGACATGTGGAGCCGTCACGTCCTGCAGAGCGCCGTTCCGGATGATCCCGACTGCCCAGGGGAGCACACCGGGCCGCCAGAGGTTCTTGACCAGCTTGGCCGGTGTCAGCTGATCCAGGTAGTCCCGGTGCGCGTGGCCGACCTCGGCCGGATCCGCGTACGTCGGTGTGCCGTAGCGGGTGTGGAAGGGGCCGATGGCACCCATGTGGTCAGCGTGCGCGTGCGTGATCAGGATGGCTCGCACGTCTTCGGGGCGGCCGCCGATCGCTCGGACCGATGCCTCCACGGCGTCGGCGTCCCCGGGGTAGCCACCGTCGATCAGTGTCAGGTCCGAGCCGTCGCGCAGGATCACCCAGTTGACGGCAGATCCCTGGACGAAGAAGACGTTGTCCGCTGCTTCCACCACGCCGCTGTAATTCACGCGCATGATGGTACGGGGCCTGATGGTACGAAATTGTCCCCGGCGACCGGTAACGTCCCGTGCCGTGAACGTTGAGGAACGGATTCAGGAGCTGGCCGGCCGGATCGTCGAGCTGCGCGACGCGTACTACCAGGGCTCGCCCGTGGTCGCGGACGCGGACTACGACGCGATCGAGGACGAGCTGCGCAGCCTGATCGCCGCGAACCCGGAGCTGACACCGGAGCCGAACCCGCTGGATCAGGTGGGCGCGCCGACCGTGCTGCACGCCCCGATCCGGCACTCGCGCCCGATGCTGTCGCTGGAGAAGTCGACGAAACCCGAGCAGGTCGAGGCGTTCTTCAGCAGGTTCCCCGGGCAACCGGTCGTGGTGATGCCGAAGCTGGACGGGCTGTCACTCGCTCTTGTCTACGAGGACGGCCGATTCGCCCGCGCGATCACCCGAGGCGACGGCACCACGGGTGACGACGTGACGCCGCTGGTGCGAGCGCTGACTGACGGCGTACCGCATCAGATCGACGCACCGGGGCGCGTCGAGGTGCGGGGTGAGGCGGTGATGCTGAGGTCGACCTTCGTGGCCTACAACGCAGCGCATCCCGACAAGCCGCTCATCAACCCGCGCAACGCGGCGGCCGGCACCCTGCGGGCGAAAGACCCAGCCACCGTGTCCGAGCGGCGGCTCCAGTTCCTCGCCTTCGACCTGCAGACCGATCCGGACAGCACCGAGGCCGATCTGGAGCGCGGGCTCAAGACACTCGGCTTCACCGCCGCCGACATGAAGCACTGCTCCGACGCCGCCTCGGCCCAGGAAGTGATCACCGGCATCGAGCAGCAGCGCAACGAACTCGACTACGACCTGGACGGCGCCGTACTGCGGCTTGCCGATCGAGACGCGTATGCCGCGGCCGGGACCCGCTCCAACTCGCCGCGTGGCGCGCTCGCGTTCAAGTTCGCGGCCGAGGAGAAGACGACGATCCTGCTTGAGGTTCGCTGGGATGTCGGCAAGACCGGCAAAATCGCCCCGGTCGCTTGGCTCGAGCCAGTCTTCGTCGGCGGCACCACAGTCACCCGCGCGACCCTGGCCAACCAGGAAGTCATCAAGGCCCGCGGGATCAAGATCGGCGACACCGTCCTGGTCCGCCGAGCCGGTGACGTCATTCCGTTCGTGGCCGGGGTGCTCGACGCATCCCGTCGTACCGGCGCGGAGCAGGACATCGTGCCGCCCACGCACTGCCCGTCTTGCGAAGAACCGCTGACCGAGCAGGGCAACAGCCGCGAGCTCTTCTGCACCTACACCGGCTGCCCAGCCCAGACAGTCCGCCGCCTCATCCACTGGGCGTCCCGCGCGGCAGCAGACATCGACGCGATCGGTGGCGTCTGGATCGAACGCCTGGCCGAATCCGGCGATCTCGAAAACCCCTCGGACTTCTACTCCCTCACCAAAGAGCGCCTACTCGAGTTCGACCGCGTCGGCGAAGTCTCCGCCACCCGCATGATCGACTCCATCGAAACCAGCAAGCAGGTAGGCCTCCGTCGAGCCCTCATCGGTCTAGCCATCCCGATGGCTTCAGAAGGCACCGCCGCCCGTCTCTGCCGGGCTGGATTCCCTTCCCTGGAAGCCGTTATGGAAGCAGGCGAAGAAGGCCTGGTGGCTGTCGACGACATCGGCGCCAAGGTTGCCTCCTCCCTCATCGAACACCTCAACCGCCTACAGCCAGAGCTCGACCGCCTCCGCGCGGCGGGCGTCTCCCTGGACGTCCGCGACGAAGACCTCCCACCTGTAGTCGCAGCTGGCGCCCCCTTGGCCGGCAAAACCGTAGTAGTCACTGGCTCCATCTCCGACCCTCGCACCGGCGAAAAAGTAGGCCGCCCAGCCTTCCAACGCCTCTGTGAGCGAGCCGGTGCCACCATCGCCTCATCTGTGTCGGCCAGTACCGACTACCTCATCACCGGCGCCGACGTCGGGGCCGCCAAGATCACCAAGGCCGAAAAACTCGAAGTCGAGGTCGTCGACCAATCCGAGATCTGGAAACAGCTCCTCGACGCCGGCGTCGCCTAGCGGTCGGTATCTGTCAGGGCTCGACGCCCCAGCTGAGGGTGCCGTTGGAGTAGCCGGTGACACGGTCGAAGTCGGTGAGGGTGCTGCTGACGCGGTAGCTGTGGTCATCAAGCTGATTGAAGGCAGACCAGTCGGACTTCGCCACGCGGAACTGCAGGTCGCCGGTGGTTGCGCCGGGGGCGAGGCTGCCTGCGGTGAAGGTGACCTCCAGGTAGGCGTCCGCCCCGGTGCGGGGCGTACTCAGCTTGACGACCCTGGCTGCGACATTGGCGCAGCCGACCTGCGCCCAGTCGCACCACACCTGGTAGGTGGGCGAAGGAGCGTCGCCGGTGAACCAGTACCGCAGCGACACGGTGGACAGGGCCACACTCGTCGTACCGCGATTGGTTGCCTGCAGGGTTGCGCCGATCTGACCGGACGTCGCGCCGGACGAGCCCTTGTGCTGCACGGCCAGGGTGCTCGCCGGTGTCTGTGTGGTGTGCACGGTGATTGGGGCGGAGCCGGTCGATAGGTTGCCGGAGGCATCTTTAGCCCGGACGGAGAACGTGTACGAGGTGTCCGGTGTCAGGCCGGTGACCTGCCGGCTCGTTGTGGTGGTGGAGCCGACGACAGTTGCGCCGGCGAGGACGTCGTAGCCGCTCACACCCACGTTGTCGGTGGATGCGGCCCAGCTCAGTACGACGCTACTGCCGGTCACTGCCGACGCTGTGAGCTGAGTGGGCGTGCTCGGCGGCACACTGTCGACTGTGCCGCTCGGCTCGACACCCCAGACCACCTTGCTGCCCTGGCGCAGCACGATCCGGTCTGTCTGCGCGACCGCGTTGCCGGTACCTAGGCCGACGGCGGACCAGTCGTTGGTCGGGTCCCATGTGCCCGAGCTGGTGATGCGGAACTGGACCTCCTTGCGGAACGCCGACTGCCCGGCCGGGCTCACGCCAGTGCAGGGGATCTCCACGTAGTACGTCGAACCGCTGTGCTGGATCGGAGCGCTCGCCGTACCGCACTGGTTGTAGTTGGTGGTCACACTGATCTGGCTGGGGGTAGTGGTGCCATCCAGCGTGAAGTAGTAGCGCAGTGCTCCGCTGAACGTCCGTGCGGGCCAGGCGCTCTTGTTGAGCACGAATGCCTTGATCTCACTGAACTGTGCGCCCGACTGGCTCAGCGACGCCTGCACTGTCAGCTCGGGGCCGTCCGGGGTTTCCGCCGCTGGGAAGTTCGCCACGGGATTTCCGCCGTACTCCTGGTACAGCCGAGCCAGTGCGCTGGTGAAACCGGCGTTGTAGTCCAGTGCGACCTCGTTCATCACGTAGTCGCTGCGGCTGTCGACGTATGCATCGTCATTGCTCTTCGGGCCGCCGACCAGAGCGCCGTACAGGGTGTGCCTGCTGATGGCCGGCTCCTGAATGCTGTCGCTCCAGGATCCGTGCGCGGTGCGGTGATGCGGGTTGCGTGGTGGGTTGGCGCCGAAGCCTATGAGATAGCTGGAGTTGCGGGGGTTGGCGCCGAGTGCGTAGTCGATCTGCCGCGCACCGAAGTCGTGATAAGTCCTGGCGCGTGCACTGTCCCGAGTGGCGAGCCAGTCGGAGTACACCAAGGCGACGAACGCGGTGTTGGCCGAGTAGCGCAGCGATCCCCAGGTGTCGAGCACTGCCTGACCGCCGGGGGAGTAGCGGACTCTGCTGCCGTTGTAGCCGGTCGTCCAGTAGTCCAGCCACCTGTTGGCGTCGGTGACGTACGCCTGCTCACCGGTCAGTCGGGCCATCAACACATAGGCGCCGTAGGCCTTGTCGTCCCAGGCGATCGTCCACCGGTACGACCGCTCGGACGTCTGCGACTCGGTCGAGAGCTTCTGGTACTCCGCCTTGGCCTTCGTCAGGTAGACCGCGTCACCGGTGGCGCGGTACAGCCAGATCGCGCCCCAGACCAGCTCGTCCTGATAGCCGCTCCAGGAGTTGTAGAACTTGGCCGCGTCGGTGATGCAGTCGCTGTACTTGCCGCGATAGGTGTCCGCGAAACTGTAGAGCTGCTTCGCGTGCGTCACCAGAGTCGCCGCGTACGCAGGGTCGGAGTTCTTGAACACCATCGAGGCCGAGGCCATCGTGGCGGCGTACTCACCGGCGAGGTCCGAGCCGGGACACGACGGATCCACCTTGTACGACGGACGCGCCATCGGCATCACTTCCGCGGAACCCCACCAGGCGTGGTCGGGGTCGCCGGCGCCGACCTGGCCATAGACCACGTTCGGGGACGGATGCGCCTTAATGATCCAGTCGGTGCCCCAGCGCAGGTTCGCCAGCAGGGGATCGAGCTGGCCGGAGCCCACGTACGCGTCGCGGTTCTCCACCGCACCCCAGGCCAGCATCGACATACTGAACGCGAACGGCAGCCCGAACTTGACGTGGTCGCCCGCGTCGTAGAACCCGCCGGTCAGATCGAGCCCGGCATCGCTGCCGTCCTGCAGCGCCGAGTCGGCGCGCCAATTGACGCGATTGTTCGCCGGCAACTTGCCGGAGCGTTGGGCGTCGTAGAACCAGATGGCCTTCTGCAACGCCTCGCCGTAGTTGAAGGCCGCCGCCGCTGAGGCGGTCGGCGGCGGCGGGCTGATCAGGGCGGTGAGCAGGACGGCGAGGGCGGTCATCACTCGCAGGAAGCAACTTCGCATATGAGCCTCCGAGGGGCGGTTCCTCGGGAGCGTAGGGATCTGCGCTGCTCTGGCACAGGGCGTTAAACGTTTCGGATGCGGCGGGGGCGGAAGTTTGCCATGAGCTGTTTACGGGCGGATGTCCGCCGGTTACAGTTCGGCAAACTTGGGAGCGCTCCCATTCTTCGTCCGCCCCGACGCTGCGAGGTCCCTCATGCGATCAAGAAAACCGTTCATAGTCAGAGTGACCGCCGTCCTGGCGGCTGCGGTCGCCACCATCACCGCCGGCCTGACGGCGGTCGACGCCACAGCTGCGCCGACGGCGAGCGGGTGCAGCGTCTCGTACTCTGTGACGAGCCAGTGGCAGGGCGGCTTCAACGCCGACGTTGCCGTGACCAACCTCGGCGCCCCGGTCGACGGCTGGCAGTTGGTCTGGACGTGGCCGTCCGGACAGCGTTCCACCCAGGCGTGGAACGCGACCATCACGACCTCCGGAAGCCGGGCGACGGCCAAGGATGCCGGCTACAACGCCAGGATCGGCACGAACGCGAAGGTGTCCTTCGGATTCACCGGCACCTGGACGGAGCCGAACCTGGTGCCGACCTCGTTCGAGCTGAACGGCGTTCTGTGTACTGGCAGCGCGAGCTCCGACGCGATGGCCACGGTGGCGGCGATGCAGCCGGGCTGGAACCTGGGCAACACACTGGATTCCACCGGCAGCGACGAGACCTCCTGGGGTAACCCGCGGGTCACGGAAGCTCTGCTGGACCAGGTGAAGGCGCAGGGCTTCAAGAGCATCCGCATCCCCGTGACGTGGAGCCAGCACCTGGGTTCGGCGCCGGGCTATCCGATCGAGGCGGCGTACCTGGACCGCGTCAAGGAGGTCGCGGGCTGGGCGACCGCGCGCGGCCTCTACGTGATGATCAACCTTCATCACGATTCGTGGCAGTGGATCAACACCATGCCGACCGACCATGACGGCGTACTGACCCGGTACAACGCGGTCTGGACGCAACTGGCCGAAGCCTTCAAGCCCTTCGGGTCCAAGCTGACTCTCGAGAGTGTCAACGAGCCGCAGTTCGCTGGCAGCTCCGGCCAGGCGCAGGAGGTGCAGTTGCTCAATGAGCTGAACACCTCGTTCCGTGACATCGTGCGCCGCTCCGGCGGCAACAACGCGACCCGGCTGCTGGTTCTGCCGACGCTGCATACGTCGTCCGACCAGGTGCTGCTGGATGCGCTGGCGACGTCGATCCAGGGCTACAACGACCCCAACCTGATCGCGACGGTCCACTACTACGGCTACTGGCCGTTCAGTGTGAACGTTGCCGGCGGCACCCATTTCGACGCTACCGCCCAGAAAGATCTCACCGACTCCTTCGACCGGGTCCACGCCACCTTCGTCGCCCGCGGTATCCCGGTGATCCTCGGCGAATACGGCCTGCTCGGCTTCGACCGCCACACCGGCACCATCCAGCAGGGCGAAAAACTGAAGTTCTTCGAGTACCTGGGCCACTACGCGCGGGCCAAGCAGCTGACCACGATGCTCTGGGACAACGGCCAGCACCTGGGCCGCACCTCGTTCCAGTGGAGCGATCCTGAGCTCATTGCGCAGCTCAAGTCGAGCTGGACCACCCGCTCCGGTACGGCGTCCACGGATCAGGTGTTCAGCGCCAAGTCGACCGCGATCACCGCCAAAACCATCACCCTGAACCTCAATGGCACCTCGTTCGTGGGGCTGCGGCACGGCACCACCGAACTGGCACGCGGAACCGATTACACGATCCAGGGCGACCAGCTCACCCTGACCGCGGCGTTGCTGACGAGGTTGAGCGGGGCCCGGGAGTACGGCACGAACGCGATTTTGTCGGCCCGCTTCTCCCAAGGCGTGGCCTGGCGGATCAACCTCATCACGTACGACGCGCCCGTGCTCGGCAACGCGACGGGGACGACCAGTGCCTTCACCCTTCCGACCGCCTTCCGCGGCGACCTGCTGGCGACGATGGAAGCCAAGTACGACGACGGCACCAACGCAGGTCCCCACGACTGGACGTCGTACAAGGAGTTCGACCGCGCCTTCGCTCCCAACTACGCAGGCGGAGTCACCACGCTGACGCCGGACTTCTTCACCGCGGTCAGGGACAACGCGCGGGTGACGTTGACGTTCCACTACTGGAGCGGCACCAAAGTCACCTACTACGTCACGAAAACAGCCAGCACAGTCACCGGTACGACGACCTGACCCGAGCGGCGAAGCCCCCAACCACAGGCCACCCGCAACCCGGCAGCGAACCCCAGCCACAACCCAGGGGGTCCGGGGGGCGGAGCCCTCCCGGGGCG
>NZ_SMKX01000151.1 GCF_004349055.1 Kribbella antibiotica | reverse complement strand
GGCGGAGCCCTCCCGGGGCGGGGTCTGGGGGCTCCGCCCCCAGAAAACACGGCGGGCGATCCAAGCTGACGCTCTCCGTCAGCATGAATCGCCCAGATCGACCGCGCCCCCGGCAGGATTCGAACCTGCGCACCCGCCTCCGGAGGGCGGTGCTCTATCCCCTGAGCTACGGGGGCTCAGGAACGAGGTGAACATTAGCAGCATGTTCATGCCATCTCCGAATTGGGGGCGGTGCATTGGGGTAGAACTCCGGCATGCGCAAACTGGGGATTGCTTTCGTGGTCATGCTTGTCGCCGTGATGTGGCCGGCACAGGCTCATGCTGTGGACGGCTGGCGGTTGGTCGGGTCGGACAATGCCCGGCCGCTGGATGAGGGGCAGGGGCTTGCCACGGTGACGCGTGGCGGCACGACGCAGTACCGGTACACGGGGAGTGCGACGGTTCCGTTCGACCTGCTTGTGCAGGGGTGGAACCACGTGGGCGACCCGGGTGCGGCGCAGGGCTGGTACGTCGAGCCGTATCAGCGGGATGACCGGGGCGCGAAGCTGTTCCGCGTGCAGTCGCCGACGGGTGCGTGGTCGAACTACAAGCACGCGCTGGAGTCATGGGAGGCATCGAACAACAGTTGGTCGGCGGTGTCGCCGGATGCGCGCTGGATGGTGAATGGCGAGTGGGGCACGATGGACCGCCTGCTCGTCTTCCCGATGCCGGGTGTCGGCGCGACCAACCCGGCGCAGAACCTGCCGCTCGCCTCGAAGATCAACCTCGACCGCCAGGTGCGCGACGTACAGGGCTGTGACTTCGTGACAGCGACGAGGCTGCTGTGTGCGTCTGATGACCCGGCCGGAACACTTTTCGGTACGACGAAGCCGCTGCTGCAGGTGGATCTGACCGGACCGGTCGGCTCCGCCGACGTGACGGGCCATGTGACGTCGCTCGGGCAGTTGCCGTTGAAGAGTGGTTGCACCGGCAACTTCGAGGTGGAGGGCATCGACTACTTCGAGCCGGACGGCACGCTGCGCGTGATCGTGCTGTCCCCGAGCGTCTGCATCACCACCGACAGCAAGACCTACCGCTTCCAGCGCTAGACGAAAGGGGTAGGGGCACTCCCTGAGGCGACCCTGGATCCTCGGTGCGGCGGGATCGGACCGGGCCGGACTGGCGTCATAGTGGGTGTAAGTCCAACCACGAAAGGACGTCGGTTCTGATGGCTAGCTCCCTGGTTCGCCCGTCGAACGGTCGCTGGATCGGCGGTGTCTGCGCCGGACTGGCCCGTAGGTTCGGCACCACCCCGAACACGATGCGCCTGATCTTCCTGATCAGCTGCTTGATCCCCGGGCCGCAGTTTCTGATCTACATCGCCCTCTGGATCATGATGCCGGCAGAGAAGTACTAATCTGACTCTTCATGAGAGCAGTTCTGACGGCAGTTGCTCTGCTCTTGACGAGCATCGTTGCGGCCGGCTGTGGCGTGAATCCCGCCAAGCCGGCCGCGGCCGAGCTCCGCACCACGGCTCCACCCTGGGACGCTCCGCGTGACGCCGTCTCCTACATCGACAAGGCCGGCTTCGAGCGCCTTCCCTTGAACTTCTCCGGACCAGCGCCGTACAACCTGCGACTCAAGGTCCTGATCGACGGCGTCCCGGTGACGATCCCCGCGGAGATCGGCGTCGACAAGGTCCGCGCCGAACAGGCTCCCGTTCACACCCACACGACCGGCGGCCTGATCTTCGTCGAGGCCAAAACCGTCGAGGAGAAGCCGACCCTCGCCCAGTTCTTCACCGTCTGGGGCGTCAAGTACGACGAAAAATGCCTCGCGGATGCCTGCCGGAACCTAAAGATCACCGTCGACGGCCAGCCTGCGCCGTGGGACGTCCCGTTCAGCGGTGGCGCGAAGATTACGGTGAGTGTCGAGCGCTGACCGGGGCGGTGGGGTGGGGAAGGAATCAGTACAGCTTCGTACCGGGCTGTGGATGGTGGTTCCAGTCATTGGACGGTTCGCCATTAGGCTGGGGCGGTGACTCCGGAACAGCTCGCTGAGAAGATCCTGCAGGCCCTGGCCGCGCTCGCCGCCGACGGCACCATCGTCGTCGAGGGTGGGCTGCCTAGTGAGCTGAAGGTCGAGCGACCCAAGAACCCCGAGCACGGGGACTACGCGACCAACGTCGCGATGCAGCTGGGGAAGCGGGCGGGGATGAATCCGCGGGCGTTCGCGGAGCTGCTGGCGGCCAAGCTGACCGACGACGAGGCGATCACCGAGGTGTCGATCGCGGGGCCGGGGTTCCTGAACCTGCGGGTTGCCGCCGACGCCCAGGGCAAGATCGCCCAGTCGATCGTGGACGCAGGTCCGGCGTACGGGTCGAGCAACACGCTGAACGGGCTCGCGGTGAACCTGGAGTTCATCTCGGCCAACCCGACCGGGCCGCTGCACCTGGGGCACACCCGGTGGGCAGCGGTTGGGGATGCGCTGGCGCGGGTGCTGATCGCGGCGGGCGCGAAGGTGACGCGGGAGTTCTATGTCAACGACCGCGGCAACCAGATGGACAAGTTCGGCGAGAGCCTGAAGGCGGCGGCGAACGGCGAGCCGATCCCCGAGGACGGCTACCACGGTGAGTACATCGGTGAGCTGGCCGCGCGGATCGTCGCGGAGGTGCCCGAGATCCTGGAGCTGCCGGTCGGCGAGCAGTCGGTCGCGTTCCGTGAGGCCGGGTACGAGCGGCAGCTCAAGGAGCAGCAGGACCAGCTGGAGCACTTCCGGACCAAGTTCGACGTGTGGATGTCCGAGCGCAGCCTGCACGAGCAGGACGGTGTCGGCCACGCGATCGAGAAGCTCCGTGAGCAGGGCCACCTGTACGACGCCGATGACGCGCTCTGGATGCGGACGACCGACTTCACCGACGACAAGGACCGGGTGCTGATCCGGACCAACGGCGAGCCGACGTACTTCGCCTCGGACGCGGCCTACTACGTCAACAAGCGCGACCGCGGCTTCGAGGTCTGCATCTACCTGCTCGGCGCGGACCACCACGGCTACGTGAACCGGCTGAAGGCGATCGCGGCCTGCGCCGGGGACGACCCCGAGCACAACATCGAGATCCTGATCGGCCAGCTCGTCAAGATCCTCAAGAACGGCGAGGAGATGAAGCTGTCGAAGCGGGCGGGCACGATCGTCACGCTCGCCGAGCTGGTCGAGGAGAGTGGCGTCGACCCGCTGCGCTACACGCTCTGCCGCTACCCGGTCGACTCGCCGCTGACGCTGGACATCGAGGAGATGACCAAGCAGGCCAGCGAGAACCCGGTCTTCTACGTGCAGTACGCGCATGCCCGGCTGGCCTCGATCCTGCGCAACGCCGACGAGCTCGGCATCAAGCTGGACGAGTTCGAGCCCGGTCTGCTCAGCCACGAGCGCGAGGGTGACCTGCTGCGCGCGCTGGCCGAGTTCCCGCGGATCGTGGCGACGTCGGCCGAGCTGCGCGAGCCGCACCGGGTCGCCCGCTACCTCGAGGACACCGCCGGCGCGTTCCACAAGTTCTACGACAGCTGCCGGGTCCTGCCCCGCGGTGACGAGGAGGTGGAGCCGGTGCACAAGGCACGACTGACACTGGTGTCCGCGGTCCGGACTGTGCTCGCCAACGGGCTCGACCTGCTCGGCGTCTCCGCCCCGGAGCGGATGTGAGGGCCCACGAGGCGGGCGCGCTGCACGCCCAGGCCGGCCATCGGGCGCCGCCCTGGCTGAGCGCCCCGGGCAATGTCAACGACCTCGTCCCGCAGCTCTGGTCCGGTACGGCGAAGAAGACCGCCGAAGGGTCCCTGGTCGTCGGCGGCGTTGACGTCCGCGACCTGATCGCCGAGCACGGCAGTCCGGCGTACGTGCTGGACGAGGAAGACTTCCGCAACCGCGCTCGCGCGTTCAAGCACGCGTTCAAGGACTTCGACGTCTACTACGCCGGCAAGGCCTTCCTCAGTACGACGGTTGTCCGCTGGGTGATGGAGGAGGGGCTCAACCTCGACATCTGTAGCGGGGGAGAGCTCGCGGTTGCGCTCAAAGCCGGTGCGGACCCGAAGCGGTTGGGGTTCCACGGCAACAACAAGTCCGAGGCCGAGCTGGCCCGCGCGCTGGACGCCGGGGTCGGCCGGATCATCGCTGACTCGCTCTACGAGATCGACCGGCTGATCGCGCTGTCACGGGAACGCGGCATCGTCGCGCCAGTGATGGTCCGGGTCACCGCGGGCGTCGAGGCGCACACCCACGAGTACATCGCGACCGCGCACGAGGACCAGAAGTTCGGCTTCTCGATCACCTCCGGCGCGGCCTGGGAAGCCGTTGCCCGGGTCAACGAAGCGCCCGAGCTGCAGCTGCTCGGCCTGCACTCGCACATCGGTTCGCAGATCTTCGACTCATCCGGTTTCGAGATCGCCGCGAAGCGCTTGATCGCCTTACACGCAAGGGTTTCCGAGGAGCTCGGCGTCGACATGCCGGAGCTCGACCTCGGGGGTGGATTCGGGATCGCCTACACGACTCAGGACGACCCGTCGGATCCGGCGCAGCTTGCCACCGAGATGGGCAAGATCATCGAGCACGAGTGCCGCGCGTACTCCGTCGACATCCCCAAGGTCTCGATCGAGCCCGGCCGCGCGATCGTCGGCCCGGCGATGTGCACGGTCTACTCGGTCGGCACGGTCAAGGAAGTTGCCCTCGACAACGGTGCGGCCCGCACGTACGTGTCGGTCGACGGCGGGATGAGCGACAACATCCGCGCCGCGCTGTACGACGCGGACTACTCCTGCACGCTGGCCAATCGGTACTCCGACGCCACGCCGACCCTGGCCCGGGTCGTCGGCAAGCACTGCGAGTCCGGCGACATCGTCGTCAAGGACGAGTTCCTGCCGAGTGACGTCGGCCCGGGCGACCTGGTCGCCGTACCGGGGACGGGCGCTTACTGCCGGTCGATGGCGAGCAACTACAACCACGTACCGCGGCCACCGGTGATCGCGGTCAAGGACGGTCAGACGCGCGTCGTCCTGCGTCGGGAGACCGAGGACGACCTGCTGCTGCTGGACATGGGAGTCGAAGGATGAGCGAGAAGCCACTCAAGGTTGGCCTGCTCGGGTGTGGGGTGGTCGGCACCGAGGTGGTGCGGATCCTGACCGAGCGCGCCGACGACCTGGCCGCCCGCGTCGGAGCCCGGCTGGAGATCGCCGGAATCGCCGTACGGCGGGCCGGCCGGGAGCGCGATATCGCCGTCGACCCGTCCCTGATCACGACCGACGCCCAGGCGCTGGTGTCGCGCGGCGACCTCGATCTGGTGATCGAGGTGATCGGCGGTCTCGAACCCGCCCGCGGCCTCATCCTGACCGCGCTGGAGAACGGCGCCTCGGTCGTCACGGCCAACAAGGCGCTGCTGGCCGAGGACGGCCCGACGCTCTTCGCAGCTGCCGAGAAGTACCAGCGCGACCTGTACTTCGAGGCTGCCGTGGCCGGTGCGATTCCGATCCTGCGGCCGCTGCGCGAGTCGCTGGCCGGTGACGATGTGACCCGCGTCATGGGCATCGTCAACGGCACCACGAACTTCATCCTGGACAAGATGGAGTCCACCGGCGCCGGGTTCGACGAGGCGCTCGAAGAGGCCCAGGCCCTCGGGTATGCCGAGGCCGACCCGACCGCCGACATCGAGGGCTTCGACGCTGCCGCGAAGGCGGCACTGCTGGCCAGTTTGGCCTTCCACACCAGGGTTTCGATCGCCGACGTGCACCGCGAGGGCATCACCGAGGTGACCGCGACCGACATCGCCTCGGCCCGCGAGATGGGCTGCGTGGTGAAGTCGCTGGCGATCTGTGAGCTGGACGAGGCGACGGATTCGGTCAGCGCCCGGGTCTACCCGGCGATGATTCCGCTCACCCACCCGTTGGCCAGTGTTCGCGATGCGTACAACGCCGTTTTCGTGGAATCCAAAGCGGCCGGCGAGCTGATGTTCTATGGTCGTGGTGCCGGCGGTGCCCCGACGGCCAGCGCTGTCCTCGGGGATCTCGTGTCCGCCGCGCGCAACCGGCTCAAGGGCGTGCCGGGGGTCGGCGAGTCGTCGTACACCCAGCGGGCCGTCCGTCCGGTGGGTGACGCGGTGACCCGCTACCACGTGTCCCTGGACGTGGCCGACAAGGCCGGTGTCCTCGCGGCAGTGGCCCAGGCCTTCGCGGAGCACGACGTGTCGATCCAGACCGTCCGCCAAGAGGGCCGGGGCAGTGACGCCGAACTGGTGGTCGTCACGCACCGCGCGACCGACGCCGCGTTGTCCGCGACCGTGGAGGCCCTGCGCGACATGGACATCGTTCGTGAAGTCAGCAGTGTGATGCGGGTGGAAGGCGACTAACAATGGCACACCAGTGGCGTGGCGTAATCGAGGAATACCGCGACCGTTTGCCGGTCTCGACGGACACCCCCGTGGTCACGCTCGGCGAGGGCGGTACGCCGCTGGTGGCCGCGCAGTGGCTGAGCGAGCAGACCAACTGTGAGGTCTGGCTGAAGGTCGAGGGGAACAACCCGACCGGCTCGTTCAAGGACCGCGGGATGACGATGGCGATCTCGCTGGCCGCGCAGGCCGGCGACAAGGCGGTCGTCTGTGCCTCGACCGGCAACACCTCGGCCTCGGCGGCGGCATACGCCGTACGGGCTGGGATGTTGCCGCTGGTGCTGATCCCGGCCGGCCGGATTGCGAAGGGCAAGCTGGCGCAGGCTGTTGTCCACGGGGCCAAGCTGGTCTCGATCGACGGCAGCTTCGACGACTGCCTGCGGATCGTTCGGGAGCTCGGCAAGCACTACCCGGTCGCGCTGGTGAACTCGGTGAACCCGGTTCGGCTGGAGGGCCAGAAGACCGCGGCGTTCGAGGTGGTCGACGCGCTCGGCGACGCTCCGGATCTGCACCTGCTCCCGGTCGGCAACGCGGGCAACATCGCGGCCTACTGGAAGGGTTACCAGGAGTACGCGAAGGACAAGCTGGCCACGAAGAAGCCGCAGATGTGGGGTTTCCAGGCCGAGGGCGCGGCGCCGATCGTGCGCGGCGCGATCGTCGAGAAGCCGGACACCGTGGCGACCGCGATCCGCGTCGGCAACCCGGCGTCCTGGACGCTGGCCGAGAACGCCCGCGACGAGTCCGGCGGGCGCATTGAAATGCTCACCGACCAGCAGATCCTCGACGCGCAGCGCGGTCTCGCGGCGCATGAGGGTGTCTTCGTCGAGCCCGCATCGGCGGCCGGAGCCGCCGGTCTGCTGCATGCGAAGTCGCAGGGCTGGCTCCAGGGTGGCTCGACCGTGGTGATCACGGTCACCGGTCATGGGCTCAAGGACATCGACACCGCGCTCGACCACATTCGCGTCGACGAGAGCCCGGTCACGCCGGCGAACACCGACGCTGTCGCGCGCGTCGCCGGTCTCGTCTGAGATGGGCGATCGTTCCTGCGACCAGGTTCGCGTCCGCGTCCCCGCGACAAGTGCGAACCTGGGGCCCGGGTTCGATGCCTTCGGGCTCGCGCTCAGCCTGTACGACGAACTGGTCGTCACCCCGGGCGGTTCCGGCGTCACCGTCCACGTGACCGGGGCCGGTGCGGACGACGTACCGCTCGATGAGTCGCACCTCGTGGTCCGGTCGATCCGGACCGGCCTCGAGGCGCTCGGGGTCTCGTTGCCGGGCTTCACGCTGCGCTGCGAGAACCGGATTCCGCACGGGCGGGGGCTTGGTTCGTCATCGGCCGCGATTGTCGGCGGGCTGGCCGCAGCCTTCGGGCTGGCCGGTGAGCCGATGGATCGGGAGCGCCTGCTCCGGTTGGCGAATGAGCTCGAAGGTCACCCGGACAACGTGGCTGCGGCGGTCTATGGCGGATTCACGGTTGCTTGGCTCGACGGCCCTGTGTCTAATCAGCCAGGTGGAAAGGCAGTTCGTCTGGACCCTTCGGAGGGTCTGGGCACGGTTGTTTATGTGCCGGCGAACCGGGTGCTGACGAAAGAAGCGCGTGGGTTGCTGCCGAACGCCGTACCGCATGGTGACGCTGCGGCGAATGCGGGGAAGGCTGCGCTGCTGGTCGTTGCGATGACGCAGCGGCCGGATCTGCTGCTGACGGCGACCGAGGACCGGCTGCATCAGGAGTTCCGGGAGCCGGCGATGCCGGAGAGCCTGGCGCTCGTGCACAAACTGCGGGGGAGTGGGCTCGCGGCGACGGTCAGCGGGGCCGGTCCGACCGTGATCGTGCTCGGAAGTGCGGCCTGCCCGCCCGCCCCCGACGGCTGGGAACGGCACGACCTGCGGATCGATCCAGTCGGCGTACAGGTCTGGTCGATGGAGGCTGGGTGACGGCGGGAACAGACGCGAATTGACACGCGTTGTACCCGGTGAGTCAGGCGTACGCCCCCTTGGGATGCTAGTCTCGACTCACCCGATCCCCTCCCAGGTGATCGGTGAACTCTCGTCACGGTCCGGGCTGTGCTCCCGGCACCCTGTGTTGTGTGGCGACCCCCAGTGAACGTGATCTTGCGCCGCCTGCGCCGGGGATGTCCGGGGGGACTCAGATCGAGCGAGAGTCTCTTGAACCAACCCCACGTGCCAATTCGTTCGGTCGTGGGCTGAAACGGTCGATGGTGCTGTCCGCACCTCGACGATCCGTGTGGAAGGACCCCACGTGACAGAAACTGTTGAAGCCACCGGCTCCGACGCTGCGGCGACCACCGCGACGCGTCGCCGCAAGGTTGGTGGCGGCCTCGAGGGCATGCTGCTCCCCGAGCTCAAGCAGCTCGCCGGGACGCTCGGCATCAAAGGCACCGGCGCACTGCGCAAGGGCCAGCTGATCGAGGCGATCAAGGCCGCCCAGCCGGGCGGCTCCGCGGGTGGTTCCCGGGCCAAGGCAACCCAGCCGACCCTGGATGAAAGCACCGACGCCCCCGCAACGAAGTCGGCTCCGGCCAAGCGTGAGGGCGGCAGTCGCCGGTCCCGCGCAGCAGCCGCCGCGACTGCCGACGAGACTCCGGTCGTCGAGGCGCCGAAGACCGCCGCCCGCAAGGCGCCGGTCGTCGAGAGCGCCCCGGTTGCCGAGGCACCCGCCGTACAGGTGGCTGCGCAGAACGGATCCACCGCCGTCGAGGCGCGGACCGAGCCGGCCGCCGACCGCGAGCAGAGCCGTGAGGGCCGCGACCGGACCCAGGGGCGCGACCGCAACCAGGGCCGCGACCGGGACCGCAACAACCAGAACCGTGACGGCAACCGCGATGCAGGCCGCGAGGCCAACCGTGATGCTGGGCGCGAGGCCAACCGTGACGCTCCCCGTGAGGCCAACCGTGACGCGGGTCGCGACGCCAACCGTGACGCGGGGCGGGAGCAGAGCCGCGAGGCCAACCGCGACGCCGGCCGTGACCAGGCCCGTCAGCAGGAGCGCGTGGACCAGGGTGGCGAGGAAGGCGACAGCCGTCGTCGTCGCCGCCGGGGCCGCGACCGGGAGCGCAACCGCGACGGCCAGCCGGTCACGTCCGGGCGCGAGCCGGGCCGTGAATCAAGCCGGGAGCCGGGTCGCGACAGCGGCCGCGACAACGCCCGCAACCGTGGTCGTGGCGAGCGCTTCGACCCGGAGCCGACGATCAGCGAGGACGACGTCCTGGTGCCGGCCGCCGGTATTCTTGACGTGCTCGACAACTACGCCTTCGTCCGGACCAGCGGCTACCTGCCCGGCCCGAACGACGTGTACGTCGCGCTGTCGATGGTCAAGCGTTACGGCCTGCGCAAGGGCGACGCGATCACCGGTGCGGTGAAGCAGCCGCAGGAGGGCGAGCGCAAGGAGAAGTTCAACCCGCTGGTCCGGATCGACACCGTCAACGGGTCGGACCCGGAGATCGCCAAGCAGCGTCAGGACTTCAACAAGCTGACCCCGCTGTACGCGACCGAGCGGCTCCGCCTGGAGACCGAGCCCGGCATCCTGACCACGCGGATCGTCGACATCGTCAGCCCGATCGGCAAGGGCCAGCGCGGCCTGATCGTCTCGCCGCCCAAGGCCGGCAAGACGATGGTGCTGCAGGCGCTCGCGAACGCGATCACCACGAACAACCCTGAGGTCCACCTCATGGTCGTGCTGGTGGACGAGCGGCCTGAAGAGGTCACCGACATGCAGCGCACGGTCAAGGGTGAGGTCATCGCCTCCACCTTCGACCGTCCGGCCGACGACCACACCACGGTCGCCGAGCTGGCCATCGAGCGCGCGAAGCGGCTGGTCGAGCTCGGCCACGACGTCGTCGTACTGCTCGACTCGATCACCCGGCTCGGCCGCGCGTACAACATCGCGGCCCCGGCCAGCGGCCGGATCCTGTCCGGTGGCGTCGACTCCTCGGCGCTCTACCCGCCGAAGCGGTTCTTCGGTGCGGCCCGCAACATCGAGGACGGCGGCTCGCTGACCATCCTCGCCACCGCACTGATCGAGACCGGCTCGAAGATGGACGAAGTGATCTTCGAGGAGTTCAAGGGCACCGGCAACATGGAACTCCGGCTGCGCCGCGAGTTCGCCGACCGCCGCATCTTCCCCGCCATCGACGTCGTCGCCTCCGGCACCCGCCGCGAGGAGCTCCTGATGTCGAAGGAGGAGACCCAGGTCGTCTGGAAGCTCCGCCGAGTGCTCTCCGCCCTCGACGGCCAGGCCGCCCTGGAACTCCTGATCGGCAAGCTCAAGGAGAGCAAGTCGAACATCGAGTTCCTGATGCAGGTCAACAAGACCACCCCGTCGACCGGCAGCAGCTCCACCAACGGCGACTGAGTTAGTAGCAAAGCGAAGCCCGGGACCGTGCGCACGGTCCTGGGCTTCGTCGTTTATTCGGCCTGCTCGGCCTGCTCGGCCCGTGTGGCTTGCCTGGCTCTGCGCTCTTCGTGCATCTTTGCGATGCGGACCTGCTCGTCGCGATCTCGGCCCTCTAGGGTCTCCAGGTCGATAGCAAACGGGGGCTGTGCCAGGCGTTCTGCCCGGGAGCGGAACCGTACGCTGGTGCCGATGAGTTCGACCGCCCCGTTCAGCGTGATCAGTTCACCGCTGCGCTCGAAGAACCTCAGCAACGGTTCGTACGGGTCGTCCAGGTGCGGGAATCTCTTTACGGGTTGGTCGCCCAGGAGGGCCCACTGGAACATGTCGACGATCGCTCTTTGGGTCGTTCCGCCGAATTCACGCCCGGATTCCTTTTCGGCACGCGTGAGCCAGTCTGCCCCGTCTGGGACCGAAGGATCGACGGCTACCGCCAGATCCAGTAGCGGCCAGCCGTATTCGATGTTGAGGACGTCACCCCAGACGGCCATTCGCCGTAGGAACTCGTTGGCCAGCCTGGCCCGCGACATGTTGTGTAGTTCTTCCGCGTCGAAGTCATCCCAGGCGGCTGCCAGCAGGCGGTCCAGCAATCGGTGAGCTGCTGCTGTGTCGGTCACAATCCGGGTCCTTCTCTTGCTGCCCGAACTGGATCGGGTTCAACCGTCGATGGCTAGTTGTTGTCTTGCTTGGCTTGGGCGGTTCCTCTGGATCTTCGCTCTTCGTTTATCCGGAGCTGCTCGTCGCGGTCCAAGGCCTCTAGGGTCTCCAGGTCAATCGCAAACCGCGCCTGTGCCGCGCGCTCCGCCCGGGGGAGGAATCGCAGTGTGGCGCCCATGAGTTCGACCGAGCCGTGCATGGTGATGAGCTCGCCGCCGCGTTCGAAGAACCTGGTCAGAGGTTCATACGGGTCTTCCAACTGAGGGAACCGCTGGGCAGGTTGCTCGCCGAGCATGGCCCACTGGAACATGTCCACGATCACGTGTCGCGTGGCTCCGCCGAAGCCGCGCCCGGTTCCTTTCTGGACGCGCTCCAGCCAGTCCGATGCGTCTGGGACCGCGGGGTCGAAGGCTGCTGCCAGTTTCAGGAATGGCCAGCCCTGCTCGATCTTGAGAACGTCACCCCAGACGGCCATCCGCCGAAAGAACTCGTTGGCCAGCCGGCCCCGCGACATGGTGTGTAGCTCTTCCGCGTCGAGGTCGTTCCACGGTGCTGCCAGCAGACGATCAAGCAATCGTTGAGCTGCGGTTTCGGTCACAATCCCAATCCTTCTTTCGCCACCCGAACCACTTCGTCAAGGTTCGACAGATCTTCTGCCACCCGAAGGCCATTCCGCGGGAGTTCCAGTTTCCCATCCCAGAGTCGGAGCAAGTCGATCCTCTCCGGTTGCATCGACAGCGGCGCAACAAGGTGCGCCGATCGATACTCCGCAGTCACGCGGGTAACACCATCAGCGGTGAATGCCCCTGGATCGTCCGAAAGGTAGGGGAGCCCTGCATCCATGAGTTTCGATTCGACGTACTCGTGGGCCAGGAGCGACCGGAACATCGCCGTCTGTTCGGCATCCATGTCCGCGCCGGACGCGGCGAGTTCCCAGAGGTCACCAATCTCTCGGGCCGGGGTGAAGTAGCCATGCCTGATCTGCCCTGGGGCTACCGCTACGTCGTGCTGGCGCAGGAAGAGGTTGTCCTTGGCCTCTTCGATGATCTCGCGGGGGTACTCACAGTTCGTCACGATGGCGTCGATGTCATCTGCCACCCGAATGCGGCGGTACTGCGCCATCTCATCCGGTTCCGCGTCTTCGATGAACTCGTGGGTTCGTTCAACCTGGTCTCCGGTGGAATCCAGCGGGTTTGGCTCGTCGGCGGCGCTGGGAGACACCTTGGGCTCGCCGGACTGCTCGCGGGAATCTGAGGTCTCGGGCTCGGGGGGTGTCGAGCCTGAGTCTTTGGGCCGCTCGGGGAGGCTGTCGGATCGGTCCGGCTGTGGGGTCGGGTCCGCTGCTCGCGGTTCGTCGTCTCGAGTGGCTTTCGGCGGCTCTGGGCGGTCGGGGGCCTGTGAGTCTTGGGGTAGTGGGCCTAGCCGGGTGAATCGGTCGTCGGTGGCCATCTGTTGGCGCAGCTTGAGCGAAAACCGGTCTGCTAGCTCTGGGAACGGTTCGGGGAGGTTGTCGGACCGGTCCGGGCTTGGGGCCGGATCGGCTGCCCGCGGTTCGTTGTCCTGAGTGGCTTTCGGACGCTCGGGGGTGGAGTCCTGTGAGTCTTGCGGGAGTGGGCCCAGCCGGGTGAATCTGTCGTCGGCGGCCATCAGTTGGCGCACCTTCAGCGAATACCGGTCGGTTAGCTCGGGGAACGGGTCGGGTCGCTCGACCTTGTCAGGCGGCGTCGGGGGAGCGGACTCCACGACTTCGGGAGTGTCGCTGACCATAGGCTTCGCCGGCTCAGGGTCGTCTGCTCGACCGGACAACTCGCTCCGTGCCACGACTCCTCCCAGTGCGCTCGGGGCGGTCAGTACATCACTCCGCTTCGCATCGCGGCAACCACAATCAGTGACCATCCACCTGGGAATTCCGTGGCGATTCGTCAGGTTGAGGGGTCTGATGGCAAACTTGTGTGTCGGTTCTGGTTCACGTTCACGTCCGTGGACGACCCAGACCATCTGATTCCTAGGAGAATGTCTTGAAGAGCGACATCCACCCGACGTACGTGGACACCACGGTGACCTGTGCCTGTGGCGCGAGTTTCCAGACGCGCTCGACGGCGGAGAACGGTTCCATCCACTCCGACGTGTGCTCGCAGTGCCACCCGTTCTACACCGGCAAGCAGAAGATCCTCGACACCGGCGGCCGGGTCGCTCGCTTCGAGAAGCGCTACGCCAAGAAGTAGTTTTCTTACCGCGCGCCGGTCTGCCCTTGCGGGGGTGGACCGGCGCGCGGTTTGTCTGTCCAGGGGTTCCCGAGAGGAGGAGTGCGCAATGTTCGAAGCGGTCCAGACGCTCAAGGCGGAGTACGCCGAGCTGGAACGGCAGATGTCCGACCCGGAGCTGCACTCCGACCAGGCGAACGCGCGACGCGTCGGTAAGCGGTACGCCGGCCTGGCGCCCGTCGTACGGACGTATGACGAGTGGTTGCAGACGGCGGATGACATCGAGGCGGCCAAGGAGCTGGCGGCTGAGGACTCGGCGTTCGCCGAGGAGGCCGTGAAACTGGCGCACCGGCGCGACGAGCTGGCCGAGAAGCTGCAGATGCTGCTGGTGCCGCGCGACCCGAGTGACGACAAGGACGCGATCCTCGAGATCAAGGCCGGTGAGGGTGGCGACGAGTCGGCGCTGTTCGCCGGGGACCTGCTGAAGATGTACCTGAAGTACGCCGAGACGCAGAACTGGAAGACCGAGATCATCGACGCGGCCGACTCCGATCTGGGTGGGTACAAGTCGATCACGGTCGCTGTGAAGGCGAAAGGCACGCCGGAGCCGGGTGAGGCGCCGTACGCGAAGTTGAAGTTCGAGGGTGGCGTGCACCGGGTCCAGCGGGTGCCGGTGACCGAGTCGCAGGGGCGGATTCACACGTCGGCGGCAGGTGTCCTGGTGCTGCCGGAGGCCGAGGACGTCGATGTCGAGATCGACCTGAACGACCTGCGGATCGACGTGTTCCGCTCGTCCGGTCCGGGTGGGCAGAGCGTCAACACGACCGACTCTGCCGTCCGGATCACGCACCTGCCGACCGGCATCGTCGTGTCGATGCAGAACGAGAAGTCCCAGCTGCAGAACCGCGAGCAGGCGATGCGCGTGCTGCGGTCCCGGCTGCTCGCTGCGGCACAGGAGACTGCCGATCAGGAGGCGTCCGACGCCCGCCGGTCGCAGATCCGGACTGTGGACCGCTCTGAGCGCGTCCGCACCTACAACTTCCCCGAGAACCGGTTCTCCGACCACCGCGTCGGTTACAAGGCGCACAACCTCGACCAGGTGCTCGGTGGGGACCTCGCGCCGGTCATCCAGGCGCTCACCGAGGCCGACCTGACCGCACGTCTCGAGGCTGTCGACAAAAAGTGAAGGCTCTGATCGCTGCGGCCGCGGATCAGCTCCGCGCGGCCGGGGTCGCGTCGCCGGAGTTCGATGCGGCCGAGCTGCTCGCCTTCGTCACCGGTTCGACCCGGCTGAATCTGCGTGAGCCTTCCGACGCTGAACGCCGTACGTATGACGAGCTGGTCGCGCGGCGGGCGGCCCGTGAGCCGCTCCAGCACCTCACCGGTACGGCGGCCTTCCGGTACCGCGAGCTGTTCGTCGGACCGGGGGTGTTCGTGCCGCGGCCGGAGACCGAGGTGATGGTCGGCTGGATCCTGGACCGGATCGCCGACGTGAAGTCCCCGCTGGTCGTCGACCTCTGCTCAGGTTCCGGAGCGATCGCCGGCGCCGTGGCGACCGAGCGGCCGGACGCTACCGTCCACGCGGTCGAGCTGTCCGCCGAGGCGTGCGTGTGGGCTCGCCGGAACTTGGCTGGCACCGGCGCCACGCTGCACGAGGGCGACATCGACGGTGCGCTGCCCGAGCTTGATGGTCTGGTCGATGCGGTCATCAGCAATCCGCCGTACATCCCGCTGACGGCCTGGGAATCCGTGACCGCCGAGGTCCGCGACCACGACCCCGCGCTGGCTCTCTGGTCGGGTGACGACGGCCTGGATGAGATCAAGGTGGTCAGCGTGACGGCAGCCCGCTTGCTGAAGCCTGGCGGCTGGTTCGCGTGTGAGCACGCGGATGTTCAGGGTGAATCCGCCCCGGCCGTCTTCGCTGCCACGGGCGACTTCACCGAGGTGCGTGACCAGAAGGACCTGGCCGGCCGCAACAGATTCGCGACCGGCCGCAGAGTCTAGAGGAGGGCGTTCGTTCCGAACGCCGCTGCCGCGAGTACCAGGAGAATCCCCGCGAGCACCAGCTCGGCCTGGGATCCCTTCACCATCCAGAACGCTCGGACACGGTCTACGGCGTCGTACAGACTGCTGGTCATTACACACTGCCTTCTGGGAGCGCACTGTGCGCGGAGGCGGCGGGCGACTGTCTTGCACCCGCGAACACATGTAACCCTCCCGGCCCCGGCTAAACCTGCCCAATCCGGCAGGTGACCGGAAAGTGATCTGCGGCTGACAGTGTGTGAACGTTGCGATCACGGTCGAAGGCCTCGCTCTGCGGCGGGTCTTGGCGCAGGATGGCGCGGGACGTGTTCGGTTCGTCGCCCACTGTCGCCAGCCCGCTGACAGTCGGATCGGGCACGGGTGAGGAGCGAACGACGATGTCCGTGCTGTCCAAAGTGGGGGTGCTGGCCGCGACGGTTGCGCTGGCAATCAGTACGCCGCTCCTGACGCCCGCCCAAGCCGCACCGCCCAGTCCTCAGCCCAAGACCGAGGCGGAGCTCTGTGCGGGGCTCCAGCGGCTGGTGCTGCCTGGCACTGACCAGTGCACGCGGGGCCCTGAGGTGCTGCCTAACGCTGATCTGAGTGAGAAGGCGCAGCCGCTGCCCAAGGCGGTCGCGGACGCGACTATGGCTGCCAATGCGATCGTCTGTGACGGCAATGGCGTCGCTGGGAAGCGGGTACAGGTCCTGTACGCGCGGGAGTCGCAGCAGGCGAGTCGGTTGCAGCTGTTCCTACCGTCGTTCCGTGCGTGGTCGCACGAGATTGATGCGGCGTACAACGACAGTGCGTTCCAGACTGGGGCTAGCCGGCACATCCGGTACGTGACTGACGCGGTGTCCGGCGGCTGCCAGATCAGCGTCAAGGAGGCCGTCGTACCGACCGGTGGGCTGGAGACCTGGAACTCCATGGTCACGGCGCTGCAGAACCTCGGCTACAAGGACAGCGCCCGCAAGTACCTGGTCTACGCGGACGCGCAGAAGGTGTGCGGCGTCGGGACCATGTACGGCGACGACCGTCCGGGGCTGGACAACGCGAACAACAGCAACACCGGGTACGCCCGCGTGGACGCGTCCACGAACTGCTGGGGCTTCAATGCGGCTGCTCACGAACTCGGGCACAACCTGGGCGCCGTACAGTCATCTGCTCCGCACTACAACGGGCACTGCAACGACGAGTACGACCTGATGTGTTACGGCTCGGACACCCGCGTGGTGTGCGCCGACAAGGACAACGACCGGCTGCTGGACTGCAACAAGGACGACTACTTCCACACCAGCCCGCCGGCCGGCAGTTACCTCGCAACGCACTGGAACATTGCCAACAGCGACTGGCTGATCAAGAGCGCCACCCCGGACCCGCGGCCTGGCCCACGGCATGGACAGGTCTACGAGTTCGTCAGTCCGTCCAGTGGCGAGGCGATCGATATCGTCAACGGTTCGGTGGACAACCTGGCGAACCTGAGCCACCGTCCGCGCAGCGGTGCGACCAGCCAGCAGTGGCGCTTCCTCTACGAGACCGGCTGGCAGCTGCAGAACGTCAACAGTGGCAAGTGCGCAGACAGCGCGTACAGCGGTACGACGCCAGGCACCAAGGTGCTGCAGTACAACTGCGGTGGGCAGGACGGGATGCGCTGGACGCTGCACCCGCTCGGCGGCGACGTCTACGGCATCGTCAACACGCTGTCCGGGCTGGCCATGACGGATGCGGGCGCTCACCCGGCTTCGCTGGAGCAGCAGCCGTTCACCGGTGCGGCGACGCAGCAGTTCAAGCTCCGGCCGGTGAACCTGCCGAACGGGACGTACCGAATCCGCTCCGAGCTCGGCAAGGACCTGGATGTCGTCGACTGCCAGAGTCAGAACGGAGCCGACGTACGGATGTGGGACCGCGTCGCCGGCAGCCCCTGCCAGCGCTGGCAGGTCACTGCGGTGGACGGCAACATCTACAAGATCATCGACGGCAACACCGGCAAGGCTGTGGAGGTCGCCGGTTGTGTGACAACCGATGCGAAGCCAGTGCAGCTCTGGGACTACTTAGGCACCACCTGCCAGCAGTGGCGGATCAGTGCGCTGTCGAATGGCGCCTACCAGCTCCTGGGAGTGGGTAGTGGCAAGTCGCTCGACGTAGCGGGCTGCAGCGCCGCAGCAGGAGCCGACGTGATCATTTGGCCGTTCCACGGCGGCGCCTGCCAGCGCTGGTACTTCGAGACCGTCTAGCTGTTCGCTGCGACGTACGCGTCGATCTCAGCCGTCAGGGTGTCCTTCAGCGAGTCCTCCGCGAAGGACACCCGTACGGCGGTCTTGGCGAGCTCGCCGACACCTGCGTTGTCCAGACCGAGCAGATCCGCAGCGACGGCGTACTCGTTGGTCAGCGTGGTGCCAAACATCGGCGGGTCGTCGGAGTTGATCGTGACGACCAGTCCGGCCTCGACCATGGCCTGCAGCGGGTGCTGGTCGTACGACGCAACCACCTGCGTGGCGAGGTTGGAGGTCGGGCTCACCTCGAGCGGGATCCGGTGCTCACCGAGGTAGTCGACGAGAGCCGGGTCCTGCATGGCCGACGTACCGTGGCCGATCCGCTCGGCGCGCAGTACTCGCAGGGCGTCCCAGATGGTCTCCGGGCCGGTCGTCTCGCCGGCGTGCGGCAGGCTGCGCAGCCCGGCGGCGATGGCGGCGTCGAAGTGCGGCTTGAACTGCGGCCGCGGTACGCCGATCTCCGGACCGCCGAGGCCGAAGCCGATCAGGCCGTCGGGGCGGATCTTGGTCGCGACCCGCAGCGTCTCGTCGGCGCCGGCCAGTCCGGTCTCGCCGGGGATGTCGAAGATCCAGCGGAGCGTGATCCCGAGCTCCTTCTCGGCCGCGGTCCGGGCGTCCTCGATCGCCTCGCAGAACGCCTCCGGCGCGATCCCGCGCATCATCGACGTGTACGGCGTCACGGTCAGCTCGGCGTACCGGAGATTCTGCTCGGCCATCTCGCGGGCGACCTCGTAGGTCAGCAGCCGGACGTCTTCCGGGGTCTTGATCAGGTCGACGACGGTCAGGTAGACGTCGATGAACTTCGCGAAGTCGGTGAACTGGAAGTACTCGACCAGCGCGGCCGGGTCGGTCGGCACAGGGGAGCCCGGGTGCCGCGCCGCCAACTCGGCGACGATCCGCGGCGAGGCGGAGCCGACGTGGTGGACGTGCAGCTCGGCCTTCGGTAGCCCTTCGAGGAACTTATCCGTCACAGTCATGGCCGGGATCTTAAGGAGTTCCGGCCCGGTCTGCCGGGAAATTAACAATTGCCTGTCAGGTTTGCCTGCGATGTGGGCCGGTTTAGGCGGACAGGGGAGTGAGTGGCACGATTCGGTGCGTGAGTGAGCGCTTCGATTTCACGGGTGACGAACTGGCCCCGGCATACCGGGCGGCCGTGGACGCCATCGAGGCCGGCGACCTGGTCGTCCTGCCGACCGACACCGTCTACGGCCTGGCCGCCGACGCCTTCAAGTCCGACGCCGTCCAGCGTCTGCTGGACGCCAAGGGGCGCGGCCGCGACATGCCGCCGCCGGTGCTGATCTCGGTGGTCGAGTCGCTGGACGCGCTCGCCACCGACATCCCTGACGCCGGCCGCAAACTGTGCGAGACGTTCTGGCCGGGTCCGCTGACCGTGATCTGCCACGCGCAGGGATCGCTCATGTGGGACCTCGGCGAGACGCAGGGCACTGTCGCCCTCCGCGTCCCCGACCACGAGAACACCCGCGAGCTGCTCTCGCGCACCGGCCCGCTGGCGGTGAGCTCCGCCAACAAGAGCGGCCGCCCCGCGGCGATGGACGTGTACGACGCCGAGGAGCAGCTGGGCGATGCGGTCGCCGTCTACCTGGACGGCGGCGAGGTGACCGGGGGAGAGCCGTCGACCATCGTCGACATCACCACCGAAACGCCCCGCGTGGTCCGCCTCGGTGCGCTCTCCCTGGCTCAGCTCCGCGAGGTAGTTCCCGAGGTAGCCGCCGCCGACGATCCCGTCGAGGCGGTCGCGGACGACGTCAAGCCGGCTGAGACAGTCGCGGCCGACAAGCCGGCTGACGACGCGAAGCCGGCCGAGGACAAGCCCGCCGACGAGAAGCCGGTCGAGTCCGCAGCGGACGCCGTACCGGCCGCGGAGAAGCCCGCCGGAACCGTCTCCGACGAAAAGCCAACCGAAACTGCAGTGGAAGCGTCCAAGCAGGACGAGAAGCCTGTCAATCCTGATGTGAGGCCTGCGGACTAGTGCGCGAGTACCTGCTGGTCCTCTTCGTGGCCATGGCCACGACCTTCCTGCTGACCGGCGTAGCGCGGAAGATCGCCTTGCGGTACGGCGCCGTGGCCAAGGTCCGCGCCCGTGACGTCCACAAGGTCCCGATCCCGTACTTCGGCGGCGTCTCGATCCTCGGCGGCCTGATCGCCGCCTTCGCGGTCGCTTCCAGCCTCCCGTTCCTCGGCGACAGCCTGCAGGTCGCGCACGACGGCCGCGCGATCCTGATCGGCGGCGCGGTCATCTGCGCCGTCGGTGTCATCGACGACCTCTACGAACTCGACGCAATCACCAAGCTCGCGGGCGAGGTGCTCGCCGTCGGCGTGATGGTTGTCCAAGGCATCCAGCTGTACTGGCTGCCCTTGCCTGGCGGCGTGATCTCACCGTCGGCCGCCCTCCTCGCCGTACTGACCGCAGGCATCCTGCTCGTCTCCTGCAATGCAGTGAACTTCGTCGACGGCCTCGACGGCCTGGCCGCCGGCGTCACCGCGATCGGCGCCCTGGCGTTCTTCACCTACTCCTACCTGCTGAACGTCGAGCAGGACCTGGACCGCGCCACCACGTCGACCCTCATCACCGTCGCCCTGGCCGGCGCCTGCCTGGGCTTCCTGCCCCACAACTTCTTCCCGGCAAGGGTCTTCATGGGCGACTCCGGCGCCCTCCTCATCGGCCTGATGCTCGCAGCCTCCACCATCAGCCTCACCGGCCAAATGGACCCGTACGCCGTCCCGTACGAGGTAGGCGGTTCCAGCCTCCTCCCGGCCTTGCTGCCACTGGTCCTCCCGATCGCGGTCCTCGCGATACCGGCCCTGGACCTGACGATGGCCTACATCCGCCGTACCAAAGCAGGCCAGTCGCCGTTCGCCGCGGACAAGCAGCACCTCCACCACCGCCTCATGCAACGAGGCCACTCCCACCGCCGAGCAGTCCTCCTCATGTACCTCTGGACCGTCCTGATCGCCTTCGGTGTCGTGGTCCTGGGCCTGGTCCTCACCTGGTGGACCGCCCTGATCGTCCTGACGATCGCTGTCATCGCGGTCGTCCTCACCACCGGCCTCCCGCGCAGCCGCGCGGCCAAACCGCTTGCGAAGGTCTGATCCAGCGGCCTGCAGGTTGCTGAAACTAGGCGTTTGTACGGGTTTGTACCTGTTGATCCAGAGGCGTGCTTGAAAGGGTCGTGGTGTACCCGGCCGCGACGGGTGCCGCCTGCGCCGGGAGCGGTTCCTCTGTTCCGTTCCCGGGCGCTGCGCGGCCTTGCGGGGGAGTCGGGTGGGGACCAGACCACTGGGGCCTGTGGGCTACCGATAAGGTGTGGTTGTACAGCGGCAGGGGACTCGTTTTGCTGAGCGTGCAGACTTTGTGCTAGTTTTCACAAGCACCAGCAAAGAACTTTGACACCCCTGACCCCGCCC